>NZ_CP133771.1:633368-1266736 GCF_031348265.1 Streptomyces collinus
TTCATCAGGGCACGCGTCTCGGCGGTGTGCTCGTCGCGCAGCGCGCCGTAGGACCGGGCGGCTGCCCTGCGGAGCGTCCTGGCGACGACCGGCGCCGGGTCGGCTCCGCGCCATCCGGCGGCGGCGTCGAGCTTGTAGTCGGTGCGGGCGTCGAGGAAGAGGGTCAGCGTCGTGCAGCCGCTGAACCGGAGCGTCGCACCGTCGGAGCGGAGGTCGCCGTCGGTGTGCACGGCCTGGACGGTGCACGCGTGCTGGAGGCCGTTGCCCATGACGCCGCTGAAGCCGATGCGCCCGGCGGCCGCGTCGACGGTGGTCGGGGCCTCGTCCTGTCCGGACGTCAGCGAGATCGCCCCGGAGAGTTCCCGGGCGCGCTCCGATGTGTACCGGAAGACCATGACGTCCGCGGACCGGCCGGCGAACGCCTCACGCAGGACGCGTCGTCCCGGCGCTCCGAAGCGGGTGACGTGGACGCCGTTCACGAAGTCGAGGGAGCGCCGGTAGTCGACGACCGCGCGCTGGGTGCGCGTGTCGAAGCCCTTGCCTTCCAGCGCGATCTCCGCGATCTGCAGACCGGTGGAGGAGGCGCGGGGGGTCAGGGTGAGGCGGTAGGCGCGGTAGGCCGTGCTGTTGGCGAACCGGAAGGTCCGGGTCTCACCGCGGCCGGCGAAGGGTGTGGAGGGGTTCTGCGTGTCGAGGGTCGTCCAGGTGCGCCCGTCCTGCGACGCCTCGAACCGCCACCGCGCGGGGTCGTCCTTCGGACGGTCCGGGGCCGAGGTCAGTGAGTAGGACGTGACGGCGACCGCGCGGGGCAGGTCCGCCTGCCAGACGACCGCCGGTGCGGCCGCGCCGACCCGCCAGACCGTGGCCGGATCGCGGTCCACCGAACGCGATATGTCCGTGGGCCGGGACCCGGCCCCGGACCCCTCGGAGTGCCCGCTCGGCGACGACAGGTACATCGTGCCGCCCGCGCCGAGGTCGACTCCGGCCAGACCGATCTCGCTCACCTGGAAGTGACTGACGCCTGCCTTCGGGACGAAGTCGAACCGGTAGAAGCGGTAGGCCGCGGTGTCGGCGCAGGTGAACTCCCGTGTCTGGAAACGCTTTTCGAAGGGGGCGTCCAGCGTGCGCCTGTCGAGCGTGGTCCAGGCGGTGCCGTCGGTGGAACCGGAGAACGTCCACTCCTGCGGGTCGCGCTGCGGTACGTCGTTGGCGCTCGTCAGCCGGTAGCTCGCCACCGTGGCCGGGGCGGGGAGCTCGACCTGCCACCGCACCTCGGAACCCGGCCCCTCGATACACCACTTGGTGTTCGCGTCACCGTCGTACGTCTTGTCGACGCCCTCCGACGAGCTGCTGCTGCCCGGTCCTCCGGGAGCCGTGACCTTCGGAGTCGCACGGGGAGCGAAGGTGACGACGAGGTCGCCGAAGTTCCGGTACGAGCCGAAGCCCGTCATGCCGGTGTCGAAGTCGCTGTCCGGCTTGCCCGCCAGGGCGTTGTCGTAGTTGTTGACACCGCCCCAGAGGCTCTGTTCGTTGAACTGGATGCGCTCTTCGTGGGGATCGGCGAAGAGCATGGCCCCGAGCCGGCCGTTGCCGATGGGCAGGGCCTGTGACTGCCAGTCCGCGGCGGGCACCGAGTAGGTCAGCGCCTCGCGCGACAGAGTGGGCCACGGGACGGCCGCCGAGTCGGGGCCCCCTGCGGCGACGGCCTGCGGTGCGGGTGATCCGCCGGTGAGTTGAGCGAGCAGAGGCGCGAAGGCGAGGCCACCGCCGAACTTGAGAACGCTGCGTCGCTGCGGCTGGGTTCCATCGCTCACGGTGAGATCTCCCGACCTATTCATCGGCTCTTTCGCAGGAAAGTGACGCCACATCGACATCTGTCGGCGGCGCGAACATCGTCGCTGTGAAATAGATCGGATGTCTATAGGTGTGCGTCACGGAGCAGTCGTCCGACTGATCGTCTCGGCATCAGCGACGCCCTACAGGGGTTCGAAATTTCGCATGCCATTCGGAAACTCATAACGCCAAGGATGACCGTCACAGGCTCGACCATGTCGACACTACGGCCGTCCCTGTCGAGCAGGCGCCTGACCTGCCGCGATATGGCCCGTTGGTTGCGAATGTTTCGATGTGGAAATCGAATCCTGCGAGAAGGATTGACGAGACCCACGGCCCTTCTATCATCCAGAATGCTCGACAAATCGATGCACGTTCGACATCTCGAACCTGATGCAGCGCTCCTCTCGTACGCGGCAAGGCGCGAACGCCACGCATGGATATGTCATGACTCCATCAAGTGCCGTCCTGCGGGCGACTCTTCTTCACGCCGCGCCCGGCCCGCCGATCGCCCCACGCAACCCCCCACGACCCTCACGAGGAGACCCATGAACCTGCTGAAACGGCTCGGCTGTCGCCGGGCTTCGGTCCTCGGCCTGCTGGCCGCGACCGTCCTGGTAACACCCGGGACGGCGACCGGCGCGCCCGACGCCGTGCAGGCCTCCACCCTGGGCGCCCAGGCCGCCCAGTCCGGACGGTACTTCGGAACCGCCGTGTCGGCCGGACGGCTGGGCGACGGCACGTACACCGGCATCCTGGACCGTGAGTTCAACTCGGTCACGGCCGAGAACGAGATGAAGTGGGACGCGACCGAGCCGACCCGGGGCTCGTTCACCTTCAGCCGCGCGGACCAGATCGCCAACCGCGCCCAGGCCCGCGGTCAGCGCCTGCGCGGCCACACCCTGGTCTGGCATTCCCAACTGCCGGGCTGGGTCGGCTCCATCAGGGACGCGAACACGCTGCGCGGCGTGATGAACAACCACATCACCACCGTCATGAACCGCTACAAGGGCCGGATCCACTCCTGGGACGTGGTCAACGAGGCCTTCGCGGACGGCGGCAGCGGCCAGATGCGCAGCTCGGTCTTCCGGGACGTGCTGGGCACCGGCTTCATCGAGCAGGCGTTCCGCACGGCCCGATCGGCCGACCCGGCGGCCAAGCTCTGCTACAACGACTACAACATCGAGAACTGGAGCGACGCCAAGACCCAGGGCGTCTACCGCATGGTGCGTGACTTCAAGTCGCGCGGGGTGCCCATCGACTGCGTCGGCCTCCAGGCCCACTTCGGCGCCGGCGGCCCGCCCGGCAGCTTCCAGACGACGCTGTCGAGCTTCGCCGCCCTCGGGGTGGACGTCCAGATCACGGAGCTGGACATCGCGCAGGCGCCGCCGACTGCCTACGCGAACACGGTCAGGGCCTGCATGAACGTCGCGCGCTGCACCGGGATCACCGTCTGGGGCATCCGAGACAGCGACTCCTGGCGCAGTGGCGAGAACCCGCTGCTGTTCGACCGCAACGGCAACAAGAAGCCGGCGTACAGCGCGACGCTGACGGCGATGGGCGGCACGCCGGCCGCCACCCGCGCCACGTCCACCGTCACCAGCCGCACACCGGCCCTCACCAGCGGCACACCGGCCGCCACCCGCACCACGTCCGCCGACTCACGCGGAGCCACCAACACCGCTGCTCTGCCCAACCGTTACTCGTGGAGCTCCAGTGGCCCGCTGATCGCGCCGAAGCCGGACGCGACCCACAACATCGCCGGGATCAAGGACCCGACGGTCGTCCAGTACAACGGCAAGTACCACGTGTTCGCGAGCACCGCGGGCTCGTCCGGCTACAACCTGGTGTACCTGAACTTCAGCGACTGGTCCCAGGCCGGTTCCGCCACGCACCACTACCTGGACCGCAGCGCCATCGGGAAGGGGTACCGGGCCGCGCCGCAGGTCTTCTACTACGCGCCGCAACGCCTGTGGTACCTCGTGTACCAGACGGGCAACGCCTCGTACTCCACCAACCCCGACATCAGCAACCCGAACGGCTGGAGCGCGCCGCGCCACTTCTACGCGTCGATGCCGGACATCATCCGGCAGAACATCGGCAACGGTCACTGGGTCGACATGTGGGTGATCTGCGACAGCGGCAACTGCTACCTGTTCTCCTCCGACGACAACGGGCATCTGTACCGCTCGCAGACGACCGTCGGCCAGTTCCCGAACGGCTTCACCAACACCGTCATCGCGGCCCGGGACTCGAAGTACGCGATGTTCGAGGCGAGCAACGTGTACAAGGTGCAGGGCAGTAACCAGTACCTGCTGCTCGTCGAGGCCATCGGATCGGACGGCCGGCGCTACTTCCGCTCGTGGACCTCGGGCAGCCTGGCCGGTTCCTGGACACAGCTGGCCGCGTCCGAGAGCAACCCGTTCGCACGGGCCAACAACGTCTCCTTCCCCTCGGGCGCCTGGACGCGGGACATCAGTCACGGCGAGATGATCCGGGCCGGCTACGACCAGACACTGACCATTCCGGCCTGCCGGCTCCAGTACCTCTACCAGGGCATGAACCCCAACGCGGGTGGCGACTACAACCTTCTCCCGTGGCGGCTCGGCCTCCTGACCCAGACCAACCCGACCTGCTGACCGACGTGCCGAGGGGGAGCCCTCCCGGCGGGAGCGCTCCCCCCTCCGCTCACCGCCGACCTTCGAACGTACCCCTGCCAGAAAGCCGAGGTACCCGCCATGCGCCGCATCCTCCCCGCCCTGGTGGCAGCGCTTTCCGCCCTGCCGCTGGCGCTCGCCGCCGCCCCGGCCGCCCACGCGGCGGACCCGACGACCATGACCAACGGGTTCTACGTGGACCCCGACTCCAGCGCGAAGCGGTGGGTCGCCGCCAACCCCGGTGACGGCCGGGCGTCCGCGGTCAACGCCGCCATCGCCAACACCCCGACGGCCCGCTGGTTCGGCTCCTGGAGCGGCACCATCGGCACCGCCACCGGCGCGTACACGGGCGCCGCTGACGCCCGGGACAAACTGCCCGTCCTCGTCGCCTACAACATCTACAACCGCGACTACTGCGGCGGACACTCCGCGGGCGGAGCCTCCTCGCCGTCCGCCTACAGGAACTGGATCGCCCAGTTCGCGGGCGGGATAGCCGGCCGCCCGGCCGTCGTCGTCCTCGAACCGGACTCCCTGGGGGACTACGGCTGCATGACCCAGGCCCAGATCGACGAACGCGAGAGCATGCTGACCGGAGCGCTCGCCGAGTTCAACCGCCAGGCCCCCAACACCTGGGTCTACCTCGACGCCGGCAACCCGGCCTGGGCGAGCGCGGCGACCATGGCCCAGCGTCTTCACGAAGCGGGTGTCCGGCAAGCCCGCGGGTTCTCGCTCAACGTCTCCAACTACCTGACCACGGCCGAGAACACCGCGTACGGCAACGCCGTCAACAGGGAACTCGGCGCCCGGTACGGCTACACCAAGCCGTTCGTCGTGGACACCAGCCGCAACGGCAACGGCTCCAACGGCCAGTGGTGCAACCCTTCAGGCCGCCGTATCGGCACTCCCACCCAGCTGGGTGGGAGTGCCGAAATGCTCCTGTGGATCAAGGTGCCGGGAGAGTCCGACGGCAACTGCGGCGTGGGAAGCGGCTCCTCGGCGGGACAGTTCCTCCCGGAGGTCGCTTACAAGATGATCTACGGCTACTGATCCGGGGCGCTCGGGAGCGCCTTGGATTTCCCTGCTCGGCCCACCCGGCGCCCGACCGTCGGCTGCGGCGTCGCGGCTGACGACCGAGTATCGTCGAAGCGCTTCGACGATACTCGGTCGCCCCGCACCGCCCCGGCATTCCGGTCCCGGGGCGCCGTGACGCCGCGGCGGACCTAGGCTGGAAGCGGCCGCTGGAAACGAGCCCTGAGGGGACCGCTGTCCGGACGGAGGCGTGCCGCGTGGAGATGGCCGGCAAGCAGGACGCGCCCACTGCCGTTGTCGAGGTCGACCCGGACGGCATGGTGAGCGGCTGGAGCGAAGGGGGCCGGCTGCTGCTGGGCTGGACCGCGCAGGAGACCGTCGGCCGCCCCGTGGCCGACCTGCTGGTCGATCCCCCGCCCCGCGGCTTCCCCGAGGGCTATGGCGCCGGCCCCGACCCCACCGGGTTCACAGCCCTGCGGCACCGGGACGGTTCCACGGTGGACGCCGTGCTGACCGCTCACCCGCTGTTCGGCCCCGACGGGCGGTCGATGGGACACGCGGTGACCGTCCAGTGCTGGGGACGCCGCCCGGTGGTCGCCGACCGGGCCTTCGAGCAGTGTCCCTTCGCTCTGGGCGTCTACGACCCTGAGCTGCGCTTCCTGTGGATCAACGCCTCCTCGGGCCGGGTGATAGCGCACTCCGAGGAGCAGGTGCTCGGCAAGAAGTACCGCGAGGTGCTTCCCGAATTCGACCGCACGCTGTTTCCCGAAAGGGACGACAAGCCCTACACCGACAAGCTCTCCGAAGTGGCGAGGACGGGCGAGCCCGCGCGTCTCATCACCGTCTTCCGTCCTCGCGGCAGTGACTACGCCAATGCCTGGGCCACCAGCATCTGGCCCGTCCGGGATGCCGCGGGCCGGGTCTGCGCGATCGCCAACTGGGGTTTCGACATGAGCGCCGAGTACTGGGCCCGGCAACGGCTGCTGATCCTCAACGAGGCCAGCGGCGGCATCGGCCGGACACTCGACGTGATCGGCACCGCCCAGGAACTGGCCAGGACCCCGGTGCCGGGATTCGTCGACCGCGTCAGCGTGGATCTCTTCGAGGAGGTGCTGCGCGGTGAGGAACCGCCTTCCGTGTCCGCGTTCGACCCCGGCGAGACGATCAGGCTCAGCCGTGCCGCCCAGCACAGCACGAAGGTGGACGCCGACCAGGCTCCGGAGGCCATGGCACCGGTCACCCACGCACCCGGTTCGGTCGCCGCCCGCTGCATGGCCACCGGCAGGTCCGCGGTCGAGCTCACCGCTGAGCCCGGCGAGGGCGGTGAATGGGCCTTCGGGCCCGGACTCGCCGCCGACCCGGCCCACTGGCCACCGGGCAACCCGGTGATCGACGGGTCCATCGCCGACGACGGGCTGACCGGGCGGATCACCGTGCCGCTCCGGGCGCGCGGCGCGCTGCTCGGGGTCGTGTCCTTCTCCCGCCTCGACCGGCCCGAGGCGTTCACCGCCGACGACCTGATCCTCGCCGAGGAGCTGGCCGCAAAGGCGGCCGTCGCCATCGACAACGCCCGCAGGTACTCGCGCGAGCGCACCACCGCGCTGACCCTGCAACGCAGCCTGCTGCCGCAGGTGCTGCCGAACCAGGAGGCGGTCGAGGTGGCATCCCGCTACCTGCCCGGCGGGACCGGCGCGGAAGTGGGCGGTGACTGGTTCGACGTCATTCCGCTGTCCGGTGCCCGGGTCGCCCTGGTCGTCGGCGATGTCGTCGGCCACGGTCTGCACGCCTCGGCCAGCATGGGCAGGCTGCGCACGGCGGTGCGCACTCTCGCCGACGTCGACCTGCCGCCCGACGAGCTGCTGACCCACCTGGATGATCTGGTCCTGCACCTCGCCGGCGACCACCGGCCCGACGGCCACTTCCAGCCGGCCGGCGAGTCCGGCGCCACCTGTCTGTACACCGTCTACGATCCCGTCTCCCGCCGCCTCTCGTTCGCGAGCGCCGGCCATCCGCTGCCGCTGATCATCGCCCCGGACGGCACCCGGCCCCCGGTACCCGCCCATCCGGGTCCGCCGCTCGGCGTCGGCGGACTGCCGTTCGAGGCCGCCGAGCTGGAACTTCCCGAGGGCAGCCTGCTGGCCCTCTACACCGACGGGCTGGTGAGGAGCCACGAGCGCGATGTCGAGGAAGGGATCACCGAACTGCAGCGGGTCCTGCACCACTCGACCACCTCACTGGAGGACCTGTGCGACACGGTGATGGACGACATGCTCCTGGACAGCCGGACCGACGACGCCGCCCTGCTGCTCGCTCGCACGCGCGCGCTGGATCCCCACCACGTCGCGGACTGGGACGTCGAGCCCGACACCGCGCAGGTGCCGCACGCCAGGAAGTTCGCCGTCGACCAGGTGGACGCCTGGGGCCTGGAGGAGGCGGCGTTCGTCACCGAACTGGTCGTCAGCGAGCTGGTCACCAACGCCATCCGGTACGGCGAGCCGCCGATCAGACTGCGACTGATCCGCGACTCCTCGCTGATCTGCGAGGTCTCCGACGCCAGCAACACCGCCCCGCACCTGCGCCGGGCCCGCGCCTTCGACGAGGGCGGCCGGGGCCTGTTGCTGGTCGCCCAGCTCACCCAGGGATGGGGCACCCGGCACACCGGCAACGGCAAGACGATCTGGTGCGCCCAAGCGCCGCCATCCCGTACCTGACGGTTCGTAACCGCGGTCGGCTGACGCCAAGATCGACAACTGGTCAAACGTAATGTGGCCTGCGAAGCTGGAGTTCAAGGGCTCATCTACTAGGTTGTCTAGGAGGTTCCCGTGAAGATGCTGATCAACGTCCCGGAGACCGTGGTCGCGGACGCGCTGCGCGGTCTGGCGGCTGCCCACCCGGAGCTGACCGTGGACGTGGAGAACCGGGTGATCGTACGGCGGGACGCCCCCGTCGCCGGACAGGTGGGGCTGATCTCGGGCGGAGGCTCGGGGCACGAGCCGTTGCACGGTGGATTCGTGGGTCCCGGCATGCTGTCGGCGGCCTGTCCGGGCGAGGTGTTCACCTCCCCCGTGCCCGACCAGATGCTGCGCGCGGCCGCCGCCGTGGACGGCGGGGCCGGCGTGCTGTTCATCGTGAAGAACTACACCGGTGACGTGCTCAACTTCGACATGGCCGCCGAGATGGCCGAGGACGAGGGCATCCAGGTCGCGAAGGTGCTGGTCAACGACGACGTGGCGGTGACCGACAGCCTGTACACGGCCGGGCGGCGCGGGACGGGCGCGACCCTGTTCGTGGAGAAGATCGCGGGCGCCGCCGCCGCCGAGGGCATGCCGCTGGAGCGGGTCGAGGCCATCGCCCGGCAGGTGAACGAGAGCTCCCGCAGTTTCGGGATCGCGCTGAGCGCCTGCAGCACCCCGGCCAAGGGCAGCCCGACCTTCGATCTGCCGCCGGGTGAGCTGGAGTTGGGGATCGGCATCCACGGCGAGCCGGGCCGGGAGCGGCGCGCCATGATGACCTCCGGCGAGATCGCCGAGGCGGCCGTCGAGGCGGTGGTGGAGGACCTGCAGCCGCGCAATCCGGTGCTGGTCCTGGTCAACGGCATGGGTGCGACGCCGCTGCTGGAGCTGTACGGCTTCAACGCCGAGGTGCACCGGGTGCTCGCCCAGCGCGGTGTCCCCGTGGCCCGCGTCCTCGTGGGCAACTACGTCACCTCCCTGGACATGGCGGGCGCCTCGCTCACCCTGTGCCAGGTCGACGAGGAGCTGCTGCGGCTGTACGACGCGCCGGTGAAGACCCCGGGTCTGCGCTGGGGCGTGTGACACACAGGAGGTAGAGGATCACCACATACCTACCAGGCAAGGAGATCCAGTGCTCGACGCCGATTTCTTCCGCCGTTGGATGACGGCCACCGCCGCGTCCGTCGACCGTGAGGCGGAACGGCTCACCGCCCTCGACTCCCCCATCGGGGACGCCGATCACGGCAGCAACCTCCAGCGCGGGTTCACGGCCGTCGTGGCCGCCCTGGAGAAGGAGGCCCCGGGCACGCCGGGCGGGGTTCTGACACTGGCCGGACGCCAGCTGATCTCGACGGTCGGCGGCGCCTCGGGGCCGCTGTACGGGACGCTGCTGCGCCGTACCGGCAAGGCTCTGGGCGATGCCGGTGAGGTCAGCGCGGAGCAGCTGGCCGAGGCTTTCCGGGCGGGGGTGGACGCGGTCATGACGCTGGGCGGCGCCGCCCCGGGCGACAAGACCATGATCGACGCGCTGGTGCCCGCGGTGGACGCGCTCGGCGACTCGTTCGCCGCGGCCCGGACCGCCGCGGAGGAGGGCGCCGTGGCGACGACACCCCTGCAGGCCCGCAAGGGCAGGGCCAGTTATCTGGGCGAGCGCAGCATCGGCCACCAGGACCCGGGCGCCACGTCGTCGGCGCTGCTGATCGCCGGACTCGTGGAGGCCGCAGGTGAGTGACGAGCAGCTGGTGGGAATCGTGCTGGTGTCGCACAGCGCGGAGGTGGCCGCGTCGGTCGCGGAGCTGGCGAAGGGTCTCGCCGGCGGTGGCCCGGTGGTGCCCGTCGCTCCGGCGGGCGGCAACGAGGGCGGCGGGCTGGGTACGAGTTCGGAACTGATCGCCGCGGCGGCCGCGTCCGTCGACCGCGGCGCCGGGGTCGCCGTCCTGACCGACCTGGGCAGCGCTGTGCTCACGGTGAAGGCGCTGCTCGCGGAGGGCGACGAACTCCCGGAGCGCACGCGCCTGGTGGACGCGCCCTTCGTGGAGGGTGCCGTCGCCGCGGTCGTCACGGCGTCAACCGGGGCGGACCTGGCGGCGGTGGAGGCGGCCGCCACGGAGGCGTACACCTACCGGAAGGTGTGAGCGACGGCTGCGGCCGGGCCCCTCCGGCCGCAGCCCGTCCGCGCCGTGACACCTCGTCAGCCGCTCACTCCGCTTCGGCCCGGGTCCAGTGGGCGAACCGCCTCGCCAACCGCTCCCCCTCCGTCACGGCCTCCGCGTGGTCCTCGATGGGCGACACCTTGGTGTTCTTGAAGACGATGTAGGTGACGCCGGAGGGGGCACCGCCGCCGTGCGGGTCGGCGCGGATACCGAGGGCCTTGGCGGTCGCGTAGGACGCCTCCCCGATGATGCCTTGCGGGCCGGTGTCGCCGACGACCGCGTACCGCACCCGGTCTCGGTGGACGACCGCCACCACCGAACCGCCGCCGATGCCGTGATCCCGGTAGTCCCAGAGGCTGCTCGGCGCGGGGACGACGATGAAGGGCAGACGTTCGGCGCTCAGCGGGCGGCCGTCGGACTGGGCGTAGGCCGTGCTCGCGGCGAAGTACGGGTCGGTGCGGCTGTTGCAGCGGGGTCCGGGGCGGCCGTCGCAGTCGATGTCCATGTCGGCCTTCCAGAACACCGCTTCGCGGGTGCCGCAGACCGGGATGTTCGCGGGAGCGCCGTTGTCGCTGCGGTAGCGGCCGTGCGAGATGGGAGCGCAGTCCCGCACCTTGGCGAGCAGTTCGGCGGCACTGACGGTGCTCTCGCGCCTTACCGTGGGGGGGATCTGTGCGGCGGGCGGTGTCGTCGTGGCGAGCAGGGCGGCGCTGGCCGCGGCCAGGGTGAGCGACTGGACACGCACGATACGGGAGCCTCTCGTGGGGGACCTGACGGGCACTCAGCCCAATCTGGGCCCGGGGCGATCACCCGGCCACCGTTGGGGGGCCAGACGGTGCACGTCCCCAACCCCCGACAAGGGCCGGGGGCCTGAGTCCGTGTGAGACTCCGGCCGCCCGGCCGCCTGCGCCGGCGCGGGATCTACGACGACAGCTGTCCGCGCGACAGGCCCGAACTCCTCGGTGTCCGCCAGGAGTTCGGCCGTGAGGACTTCAGCATACGTAACTCTCCCGGGTGGTCGCGCCCGGCGGGGGGTGACGCTCCCTCCCGGAGGCGGCTTCCGCGCCACGGGCGACGCCCTCTTGATGTGATCGCGCCAACAGCGTCATATTGGTCCGGACCATTTACGTGCGTCACCCCCGGGAGGCAGTGCCGTGCGAAGCCGTTCCACAGCCCTGACGTCCTTGCTGCGCCACCTGGCGCTCTGCGGCGCCCTCGTGCTGGTCGCCTCCTGCGGCTGGGCCGGAGCGGAGGAAGGGGGCGGCGGTGCCGTGCCCGGTGCGCCCACGGGTGTCACCGCCGCGGCGGGCAGCGCGACGAGTGTGCACGTCATGTGGAACGTGATCGCCGGGGCGGAGGCCTACGAGGTGTTTCGCGGCACCACGAAGGTCACCGAGGTGCCGGGTTCGAAGCACATGGTGGACGTCACCAGGCTGCGGCCCTCGACGCAGTACGCCTTCTCCGTACGGGCGCGCGACGCCGCCGGGCGGCTCGGCCCGCCGAGCCGCCCGGTGCGGGCGAGGACACCCGCGGCCGTCGCCGACGACCGCTCCGCGCCGACCCGCCCGGCGGAGCCCGAAGGCCGGGCGGCCGGAAGCCGGGCCGTCCGGCTGTCCTGGTCCGCCTCGGCGGACGACCGGGGCGTGGTCTCGTACGACATCCACCAGGGAGATACGAAGATCCACAGTGTGGGCGGGGGCCACACGGCCACCGTGCTGACGGGGCTGCGGCCCGGCACGCACTACGCCTTCACCGTCCGGGCCCGGGACGCGGCGGGCAACGTCTCCCCCGTCAGTCCCACCGTCCGCCTCACCACCCCGGGCACGGACGACGGACGCGCCACGGCCCCCACGGGCTTCCGGGCGACGAGCCACCGCGAGGACGGGGCGTACCACGTCGATCTGAGCTGGGTGCCGCCCCGCGTGGACGGTGAGGTCGCCGAGTACCAGATCCAGCTGGACGGCCGGCCCGCCACGTCCCTGGTGTACGGCGGCGGTGCACCGCGCGACCGGGCTGCGTACAGCTTCTACGTGGGACGGAAGCCCGGTGTCACCCACCGGGTCCGCATCCGGGCGATGCTGCCGGACGGCACCTGGGGAGGCTTCTCGGCGGAGCGGGCGGTGACGACGGGCGCGGGGCGCTGACGTACCCCCCGGCTCGGCCGGGTGCGGGAACCCGTCACCTGCTCGGGGGCGCTCGGAGTGCGGCGGAGGCCCGGGGCGCATTGGCTGGCCCCGAGGCAGCACGGGCGTTCCCCGACCCTCGGCGGCGCAAGGGATGTACCGCCAACCGTGCCGCCGGAGGGCAGTCCACATGCGCAACTCATCGCCAGTTCTCCGCTCCGGCCTGACCGTGGCAGTCGCCGCCGCGCTGCCCCTCGCCCTGGCCTCGGCCGCTGTCGCGGGCCCGGGTATCTCCGTGAGCACCACGGGGTCCACGGTGTCGGTCACGACCAGCTCGTGCACGCAGATCAACGGCAGCTGGGGCACCGCCTCGCTCCTCACCAGCAGCCAGGGCAGCTTCGCCCAGGGCCGCCAGGTGACGCTGTCGGGGACGTCCACGAGCCAGTCCGCCGCCTGGTCGAGCGTCACCCCGGGCACGTACACCGTGATCGTCATCTGCTCGGACGGCACCACCGCCGGCACCCAGTCCGTCGTGGTGTCCACCGCCCCCTCCCCCTCGCGGTCCGTGACCCCCTCGGCCTCGCCGTCCGGCGGCGTCATGGGCGGGGTCGGCGGGTCCTCGACGGACTACGGCACCGTCACGCTGGTGGCGGGCGGCACGCTGGTCGCATCGGGTCTGCTCGGGACGGCCTGGTACCTGCGCCGGCGCAACAAGCCGCACCGGCTCTGACCCGGTGCGAACGGCGGCCCGCCCCTTCCGAAGCGCTCCGGTCGGGCGGGCCGACGTCATGTCGTGGCGAGGACGGCCGGGACGCTCAGGTCGGCTCGCCGTCCGGGAGTTCGGCGAAGTCCGCCAGGGCGCGCCGCAGCCACTGGGTCCAGAAGGTCTCCAGGTCGATGCCGGCCCGCAGCACCAGATGCCGCAGCCGGTCCTCGGTGCCGTCGCGGCCGGGCAGGAAGTCGCGCCGCTCGATCTCCTCGTACTCCGCCAGCTGCCTTTCGTGCAGCTCCAGATGGCGTCGCAGATCGGTCTCCAGGCCCGCCGTGCCGACCACGGCCGCCGCCCTGAGCCGCAGCAGCAGGGTGTCGCGGTGCGGCTTGGGGTCCTGGGAGGCGGAGGTCCAGCGGGCCAGTTCGGCGCGGCCCGCGGGCAGGACCTCGTAGCTCTTCTTCTGCCCGCGGGCCGGCTGCTGTGAGGGCAGGGCCCTGATGAGGCCGTCGGCCTCCAGTTTCCCGAGCTCGCGATAGATCTGCTGGTGCGTCGCCGACCAGAAGTAGCCGATCGACCGGTCGAACCTGCGGGTCAGCTCCAGCCCGGACGACGGCTTCTCGAGCAGGGCGGTGAGGATCGCGTGCGGGAGTGACATGGCCTCATCCTAGGGACGGGTCACCGCACTACAGGGCGGCCGCGAGCTCGGTGCCCTGCTTGATGGCGCGCTTGGCGTCCAGCTCGGCGGCCACGTCGGCGCCGCCGATGAGGTGCGCGCTGCACCCGGCGGCGAGCAGCTCCTCGTACAGGGCGCGGCGCGGCTCCTGTCCCGTGCAGAGCACGACCGTGTCGACCTCCAGCACCGTGCTCTCCTCGCCCACGGTGATGTGCACTCCGGCGTCGTCGATCCGGTCGTAGCGCACGCCCGGGACCATGGTGACGCCGCGGTGCTTGAGTTCGGCGCGGTGGATCCAGCCGGTGGTCTTGCCGAGACCGGCGCCGACCTTGGAGGTCTTGCGCTGGAGCAGGTGGACGGTGCGCGGCGGGGCGGGCCGCTCGGGCGCGGCGAGGCCTCCGGGGCCGCTGTAGTCCATGTCGACGCCCCACTGGCGGAAGTAGGTGGCCGGGTCCTCGTGGGCCTTGTCGCCGCCGTCGGTGAGGAACTCGGCGACGTCGAAGCCGATGCCGCCCGCGCCGAGGATCGCGACCCGGTCGCCGACGGGGGCAGCGTCGCGCAGGACGTCGAGGTAGCCGACCACGCTCGGATGGTCGACGCCGGGGATCTCCGGGGTGCGCGGGGTGACGCCGGTGGCGACGACGACCTCGTCGTAGCCGTCGACGTCCGCGACCGTGACGGGCGTGTTCAGCCGGACGTCGACGCCGTGCCAGTCGAGCTGGGTGCGGAAGTAGCGGAGCGTCTCGTCGAACTCCTGCTTGCCCGGAACCTTGCGGGCGACGTTGAGCTGGCCGCCGATCTCGCTCGCCGCGTCGAACAGCGTCACGTCGTGCCCGCGCTCGGCGGCGGAGACCGCGCAGGCCAGCCCGGCCGGGCCGGCGCCGACGACCGCGACGCGCTTGCGCAGCCGGGTCGGGGAGAGCACGAGCTCGGTCTCGTGGCAGGCGCGGGGATTGACCAGGCAGGAGGTGATCAGGCCGCTGAAGGTGTGGTCGAGGCAGGCCTGGTTGCAGCCGATGCAGGTGTTGATCGCCTCGGGCCGGCCGGCCTCCGCCTTGGTGACGAAGTCGGGGTCGGCGAGCATCGGACGGGCCATCGACACCATGTCGGCGGCGCCCTCGGCGAGCAGTTCCTCGGCCAGTTCGGGGGTGTTGATGCGGTTGGTCGTGACGAGCGGGACGGACACCTCGCCCATCAGCCGCTTGGTCACCCAGGTGTACGCGCCGCGCGGCACGGACGTCGCGATGGTGGGGATGCGGGCCTCGTGCCAGCCGATGCCGGTGTTGATGATCGTCGCCCCGGCGGCCTCCACGGCCTTGGCGAGCGTGATCACCTCGTCGAGCGTCGAGCCGCCCGGGACGAGGTCGAGCATGGACAGCCGGTAGATGACGATGAAGTCCTCGCCGACCGCCTCGCGCACCCGGCGCACGATCTCCAGCGGGAAGCGTGTCCGGTTCTCGTACGCGCCGCCCCAGCGGTCGGCGCGCTGATTGGTCTGCAGGGCGATGAACTCGTTGATGAGGTAGCCCTCGGAGCCCATGATCTCGACGCCGTCGTAGCCGGCCTGCCGGGCGAGGCGGGCGGCTCGGACGTAGTCCCCGATCGTCCGCTCGATGTCGGCGTCGGTGAGCTCGCGGGGCGGGAAGGGGCTGATCGGCGCCTGGACGGGGCTCGGCGCAACGAGGTCCTTGTGGTAGGCGTACCGGCCGAAGTGCAGGATCTGCATCGCGATCCGCCCGCCCTCGCGGTGCACGGCCTCGGTGATGACCCGGTGCTGCTCCGCCTCCGCCTCGGTGGTGAGCTTCGCGCCGCCCTCGTAGGGGCGCCCCTCGTCGTTCGGGGCGATGCCGCCGGTGACGATCAGGCCCACTCCCCCGCGGGCGCGGGCGGCGTAGAAGGCGGCCATGCGCGCGAAGCCGCCCTCGGCCTCCTCCAGGCCGACGTGCATGGAGCCCATGAGGACCCGGTTGGGCAGGGTCGTGAAGCCCAGATCGAGGGGGGTCAGCAGGTGCGGGTAACGGCTCATGGGGCCCTCCGTGCGCGGTGTCGTGCCTGTAGTTGTAGAGGACTACCGCAGGTTTGTGCAACTAGTTGCACAAGGTGATGGAGGGCACAGGAGGACCCTGACCAGGGGCCCTACGGGGCGTCAGGGCATTCCCGGTCGCGCCGGAAGGCGGCCGGTTCGGTGGGGAGCGGTCACCGGCTCTGCAGACGCACGTGGAGTTCCTTCTCCTGGTCGCCGGAGACCGTGCTCAGATCGTGCACGTCGAACAGCGAGTCCAGGGTCGTGCGGAACCGTTCGATCGCCCAGTAGCCGCCGTGCAGGTCGGCCTCCACGGAGGACGACAGGTGAACCGGCTGCGCGCCCTCGTGTTCGTCGGCGACGTCGAAGGTGCCGAGCCACACGGTCGGGCGGGTCTCGTGCAGTTCCTCGGGCACGTCGTCGGCGCACCGGTCGGACTCGAAGCAGGAGCACAGCGCGTCGAACACGATCCGGGCGTCGTGCTTGCTGCACCCGCTGATCTCCACCGAGACGGAGTGGGGGTGCGGTCGCTCATGGTCCATCGCCATCGTGATCGCTCCTCTCGTGGCCACCGGATGCCGTATCCGCCCCTACCCCAGCAAAGCACCACCTTCCGGTGAGCACTACCGGCGGTGCACCGCTTCCGGTGACGGGTTTGCGGGGCGGCCCGCGCCGCGTTGGGAGATGGTGGAAGGTGACGGAAGGGGCCTTCGGGAAGCGGCTCCGCGCGGTAGAACATGGGGTGTCGGCACATGACGGCGTGCCGCGAGGACGGCGAAGGCGGGGCGTGGGATGAGTGCAGCCGGGTCTCCCGAGTCCGAGGGTGACGGTCCGGTGCGCGGGTCGGCGCGCCCGAGCGGGCTGCTCGACGTGCTGCGCGTGGCCTCGGTGGTCCTGGACGCCGAGGGCCGCATCGTGCTGTGGAGCCCGCAGGCCGAGGAGTTGTTCGGGTACGAGGCGCGGGAGGCGCTCGGGCAGTACGCCGCCCGGATCATGGTCCACGAACAGCACGTCGACCTCGTGGTCAAGCTGTTCGCCGATGTCATGGGCACCGGGCAGAGCTGGGCGGGGGCCTTCCCGATCCGACGCAAGGACGGCAGCACCCGGCTGGTGGAGTTCCGCAACATGCGCCTGCTGGACGACCAGGGCGACGTCTACGCGCTCGGGCTGTGCGCCGACCAGACGACCGTGCACCGGCTGGAGCGGGAGGTGGCGCTGTCGACGCGGATGATCGCGCAGTCCCCGATCGGGCTGGCCGTGCTGGACACCGAGCTGCGGTACGTCTCGGTCAACAGGGCACTGGAGGAGATCAACGGTGTGCCGGCCGAGGACCACCTGGGCCGCACGCCCCGGGAGGTCGTGCCCCGGATGGACGTCGACGCCCTGGAGGAGGCGACCCGCCGGGTCCTGGAGACGGGCACACCGGTCGTCGACCAGTCCACGATCGGCCGCACCCCGGCCGACCCCCACCAGGACCACGCCTGGTCGATCTCGCTGTACCGGCTGGAGAACGCCTTCGGGACCGTGCTGGGCGTGGCCGTCTCGATCGTCGACGTCACCGAGCAGTACCGGGCGGGCATCGAGGCCGAGGCCGCCCGCCGGCGGCTGGCTCTGATCGCCGACGCCTCGGGCCGGATCGGCACCACGCTGGACCTGGACCGCACGGCCGGCGAGCTGGCCGAGGTGGCCGTGCCGGAGCTGGCCGACATCGCGGCCGTCGACCTGCTGGACGCGGTGGTGCAGGGCCGGCGCACCAGCCTGGGCCCCGCCGAGTCGGCCGTGATCCGCGCGCTGGCGGTGCAGGGGTACGACTCCGCCGAGGCGCTGGAGGCGGCCGACCCGCCCGGGCAGGTGGCCCGGTACGCCCCCGACCGGCTCGTCACCCAGTGCGTGCGCACGGCGAGCCCCGTGATGCTGCCGGAGGTCAAGGACGAGGACCTGGACCGCATCGCCCGTTCCTCCGAGGCGGCCGAGCTGCTGGGCCGGGCGGGGGTGCACTCGTATCTCGCGGTGCCGCTGATCGCGCGGGGCGAGGTGCTGGGGGCCCTGGACCTCAAGCGCACTCGCAATCCGCTGCCGTTCAGCGAGGACGACCTGCTGCTGGCGCGCGAGCTGGCCGCACGGGCCGCCGTGCAGATCGACAACGCCCGCTGGTACCAGAGCGCCCGCGAGACCGCGCTCACCCTGCAGCGCAGCCTGCTGCCCAGCCATCCGCCGGTCACCGGCGGGCTGGAGGTCGCCTCCCGCTACCAGCCGGCCGGGGCCACGAGCGAGGTCGGCGGCGACTGGTTCGACGTGATCCCGCTCGACGCCGGGAAGACGGCGCTCGTCGTGGGCGATGTGATGGGCAGCGGCATCCCCGCGGCGGCGGCCATGGGGCGGCTGCGCACGGCGACCAACACCCTCGCCTCCCTCGACCTCGACCCGAACGTGCTCCTGGAGCACCTCGACAAGATCACCGCCGGTCTCGAACAGACCATCGCCACCTGCGTCTACGCCGTTCACGACCCGCATCTGCGGCAGTGCCGGATCGCCAACGCCGGACATCTGCCGCCGGTGCGCGTCCGGCCGGGCCTGCCCCCGGAGCTGCTCGACCTGCCGACCGGCGTGCCGCTCGGCGTGGGCGGTGTCGCCTTCTCCACCACCACCGTCGACCTCGAACCCGGCGACCGGCTGGTGTTCTACACCGACGGCCTCGTCGAGACCCGGCGCGACCCGCTCGACGAACGGCTCGGCACCCTGCTGTCCCTGCTCGACGGGCCCGACCGGCCGCTGGAAGAGGTCTGCGACCTGCTGCTGCGCACCCTGCACGAGCCGGACAACTTCGACGACGTGGCGCTGCTCATCGCGCGGGCGACCCCGCCGGACCAAGGGCCTGTGGGCTCTACTGCCTGACGCCGGTCACCACGTGGGCGTAACGCTCCTCCGACACCGCCAGCCGTGCCGCCAGGCCGGTGCGCGCGAAGGCCTCGACGGCGGCCGGGACCTGGTGCCGGCTCGTCTCCACCAGGACGCAGCCGCCGGGGGCGAGCCAGCGGGGCGCCTCGGCCGCGACCCTGCGCAGCACGTCGAGGCCGTCCGTGCCGCCGTCGAGGGCGACCAGCGGCTCGTGGTCACGGGCCTCCTGCGGCAGCAGGCCGATCTCGTCGCTCGGCACGTACGGCACGTTGGCCGCGAGGATGCCGACGCGGCCGCGCAGCGCGACGGGCAGCGCCTCGAACAGATCGCCCTGGTGGACCTGGCCGCCGACGGCGGCGACGTTGCCGCGGGCGCATCGCACGGCGGCCGGGTCGATGTCGGAGGCGTGCAGTTCGACATCGCCGAGCGCGTGGGCCAAGGCCGCTCCCACGGCACCCGAGCCGCAGCACAGATCCACGACGACGGCGGCCCGGGGCGCCCGCTCCAGGGCCTGCTCCACCAGGAACTCGGTGCGCCGGCGCGGCACGAAGACACCGGGGGCGACGGCGATGCGCAGTCCCCGGAACTCGGCCCAGCCGACGACGAGTTCGAGCGGCAGACCGGCGACGCGGCGCTCGACCATGGCGGCGGCCTCGGCCGGGGTGCGCGCGGTGGCGAGGATCAACCCGGCCTCGTCCTCGGCGAAGACGCACCCCGCGGTACGCAGGGCGGTGACCAGCGCGTCACGGGACGGCGGCACGGAAGGGGGGACGGAGGAAGACACAGACGGCATGGAAGCCCAGAGCCTTTCGGGAACCGAAGGGCGCTCCGGAGATCGCCTACGACCGGCGATCCGCGCGACGTCGAGGGGAGAGCACCCGAGCTGACACAGCGGTAATGGGTCTCACCTCCCCGGCTTCCGACGACCGGGTCCCTCCCCGGCCGGACGGCAACCCTACCCGACGCACCGGCCGCCCCGTACGGCGATCGTGACGCCGTCCGGTCAAGTGGTTGGGTTGTGCAACCATGGAAGAAGCCGTGCAGCACCGTGATGAGGGAGGTCCCGTGCACAGCGCCGACGCCGTGGAGACCATCCAGCGGGAGATGACGGTCTTCGCCCGCCGGGCCCGGTCCGCCGCGGGCCGGATGCACCCCGAGCTGTCCCTGGTGTCGTACACGCTGCTGGGCCACCTGGAGGAGAGCGGCGGATGCCGGGCCACCGACCTGGCCGCCCACTACGCCCTCGACAAGTCCACCGTCAGCCGCCAGGTGGCGGGGCTGGAGCGCGCCGGCCTCATCGAGCGCGGCCCCGACCCGGCGGACCAGCGTGTCCAGGTGCTGCACCTGACACGCTCCGGGCGGCACATCCTGGCCCAGGTCACCGAGAGCCGCCGGGCGGCCTTCCGGGAGCGCCTGGCCGGCTGGCCGGCGGAGGACCTGAGCCGGTTCGCGGAGTACCTCGTGCGCTACAACGCGTAGGCCCGGTCCCGGCCGCCGGGGCCAGGACGGCCTGCACGTACGGTTGAGGACGCACACACCGAGCACACCGGTACGGCGGGGCACCGCCGGCCCGGCCCGGAGGCACCACCGCATGCACATCACCCGAGGCTTCACCGGGCGACCGCGCGTCGCCGACCCCGGCCTGCCACCCGGCCAGTACGACGCGGGCGACGACTGGCCCGTGCTGTCGGCCGAGGTCACCCCCGAGCTGGCGTCCGCCGACTGGACCTTCCGCATCGACGGACTGGTGGCCGAGCCCCGCACCTGGGACTGGGAGGAGGCGCACCGGATGCCGCCGTCGGCGTACGAGGGCGCCATCCACTGCGTGACGAGCTGGTCGAAGTTCGGGGTGCGGTTCGCCGGTGTGTCCCTGGACGCGTTCCTGGACACGGCCCGGCCCCACGCGTCGGCCACCCATGCGGTCGCCTACTCGCACACCGGCTACACCGCGAACCTCCCGCTCGCCGACCTGACCGGCGGACGCGCCTGGATCGCCTGGGAGTACGACGGGAAGCCCCTCGCCCCCGAGCACGGCGGCCCGGCACGGCTGCTGGTGCCGCACCTGTACTTCTGGAAGAGCGCCAAGTGGATCGCGGGCCTGCGGATCCTCGACCACGACGAGCCGGGCTTCTGGGAGCGCAACGGCTACCACGAACGGGGCAACCCCTGGGAGGAGCAGAGGTACGCCGGTGACTGAGACCTTCGTGCCCCCCACGCGGTTCGCCGTGCCCGGGCGCATCGCCGTGAGCGAGCAGGCCGCGTCCGAGTGGCAGACCGCCACCGTCACCGGGATCCGCCGCGAGACCCCGCGGGTGACCACCTTCCGGCTCGCGGTGCCGCACTGGCCGGGGCATCTGCCCGGCCAGCACCTCATGGTGCGGCTGACCGCCGAGGACGGTTACGCGGCTCAGCGGCACTACTCGATCGCGTCCGCTCCGGACGACTCCGGACACATCGAGCTGACCCTGGATCACGTCGAGGGCGGCGAGGTGTCGGGCTGGTTCCACACCGTCGCCCGGCCCGGCGACCGGGTCGAGGTGCGGGGGCCGGTGAGCGGCTTCTTCGCCTGGCCGGGCGACCGGCCCGCGCTGCTCATCGGGGCCGGCTCCGGCGTCGTACCGCTGATGTCGATGATCCGGCACCACCGGGCCCGGAACCTGACCGTGCCGCTGCGGCTGGTGGTGTCCGCGCGCAGCCCCGAGGAGCTGGTCTACGCCCGGGAGCTGGGCGCGGAGACGACCGCCGTCTTCACCCGGAGCGCGCCAGAGGGTGTGGCGGTGGGACGTATGGCGGCCGCACATGTGGCGCCGCTCCTGGCCGAGCAGCCTGCCGGTGGGTGGGAGGCCTATGTGTGCGGCTCCAACTCCTTCGCCGAGCATGCCTCCCGGCTGCTCGTGACGGCCGGTCAGCCGGTGGACCGGATCCGCATCGAGCGTTTCGGCTGACCCCGGTGTTTTGCCGCGGTCGCGCCGGGCACCCAGCCGGAGGGCCACCGCGGGCCGCTCCGCTGTGCCCACGAACCCGTGGCGATCGGCGGGCGCCGGAGGGGTACTCCGTCCGTGAGGGCACTCGCACGCGTGGCGTGATGCGGAGGGAGCGGCGGCGCACGGCCGGTCCGGGCCTCCGGCCGCGGGGTGACGGCGAGGAGGTGTACATGCGAACACGGGTGCGCGGCTGGCGTTGGCGGAGCAGTCCGCTGCGGCGCCGGTCGGATGTCGTGGAAGCGTGGACGGTACTGGTGGTCGCCGTCCTCATCCTCGTGGGCGCGCCACTGGCGGGAACGGCCGCCGCCTGGTGGGCACACGGCGAGGCGCGGTCGGTGTCGGCGGAACAACGGGCCGAGCGGCACCGCGTCCGGGCCGAGGTGGTCGACAGGAACGACGACTCGCTGCCCTCGGTGCAGGCGGGCGGACAGCACGCCTACCGGGCGACCGTGCGCTGGACCGAGCCGGGCGAAGGCACGCGCACCGCGACGGCCCGGGTTCCCGCGGACACCCGGCAGGGCGAGACCGTGGACGTCTGGTTCGACGACCGGGGCCGGAACGTACTGCCGCCGGTGGACGGAGCGGCGGTGTGGCAGCACACCCTCACCATCGGTACCTGCGCGGCGGGCGGTGCGGTGCTCGTGGTGCTCTTCGGCCACTTCCTCGTGCGCCGGGTGGCGCTGCGCCACCGGCTGGCCGAGTGGGACCGGGCCTGGGCCCGTACGGAACCGCAGTGGACGCACCGCGACGCGTGAGAGGCGGCGGCGGACCTCCACGCCGGTGGCCGGCGCCCCGGAGTGAGGCCGGAACGACACCCTGGTCAGTCCTCCGATCACTCACGTAGTGTGATCATCCGCACTGCCCTCGTAGCTGGTCCTCATCCAAGGCGGTCCTACATGGCCCTGTTCGACCTTCCGCTCGACGAACTCCGCGAGTACCGCAGCGCGGCCACCGAACCGGAGGACTTCGACGCGTTCTGGTCCAAGACCCTCCAGGAGGCGCGGGGGCACGACCTGGACGCCCGCTTCGAACCGGTCGACACGGGCCTGTCCACCGTGCAGGTGTTCGACGTGACGTTCGCCGGTTTCGGCGGTCACCCGGTCAAGGGCTGGCTGACGCTCCCGGCCGGGGCGGAGGGCCCGCTGCCACTGGTCGTGGAGTTCATCGGCTACGGCGGCGGGCGCGGGCTGCCCCACGAGCATCTGCTGTGGGCGTCCTCGGGCCGGGCGCACTTCGTGATGGACACCCGCGGGCAGGGCAGCGCCTGGGGTGGGGGCGGCGGCACGGCGGACCCGGTGGGCGGTGCGCCCGCGTACCCCGGCTTCATGACGCGCGGCATGGACGCCCCGGAGAACTACTACTACCGCCGGGTCTACACGGACGCCGTGCGTGCCGTGGAGGCGGCCCGCTCGCACCCCCTCACCGACCCGGCGCGCACGGTGGCCGTCGGTTCCAGCCAGGGCGGCGGCATCACGATCGCGGTCGGC
Organism: Streptomyces collinus; assembly: GCF_031348265.1. NCBI lineage: Bacteria > Bacillati > Actinomycetota > Actinomycetes > Kitasatosporales > Streptomycetaceae > Streptomyces > Streptomyces collinus. The sequence continues at coordinate 656,673 of NZ_CP133771.1, forward strand.
GGCCTGGTCCCGGACCTGGCGGGCATCGCGCCGGACGTGCCGTTCCTGTGCGATTTCCCGCGCGCGGCGACGATCACGGACCGGCACCCGTACCGGGAGATCGGCCTCTTCCTCAAGACCCACCGCGGCCGCACCGAGGACGCCCTGCGTACGCTGTCCTACTTCGACGGCGTCCACTTCGCCGCCCGCGGCCGGGCACCGGCGCTCTTCTCCGCCGCCCTGGAGGACCAGACCTGCCCGCCCTCGACCGTCTTCGCGGCGTTCAACGCCTGGAGCCACGAGGACAAGACGATCGAGGTCTACGACTTCAACGACCACGAGGGCGGCGGTCCGTTCCAGCAGGCGCTCAAGCTGCGCTGGATGCGCTCGTACATCTGATCCGGCCGTTCACCCCCGACGGCCTTCCACCCGATCCGACCAGTCGGTACGTTCATCGCGCCCGGGCCGCGACGCGGCGGCCCGGGCCGGTAACGGCCGGCGGAGGGGGCTCATGTCCGGGAACGGGATACAGGTGCACGGTCACTGCGACGCGCGGTTCACGGCGGTACGCAGGGCGTTCGAGGAGAACTTCCGGGAGCGGGACGAGCTGGGCGCCGCGGTGGCCGTCACCGTCGACGGCGAGACCGTGGTGGATCTGTGGGGTGGCTGGGCGGACGCGGCCCGCTCCCGCCCCTGGGAGCGGGACACCCTGGTCAACGTGTGGTCCACGACCAAGGGGCCGGTGGCGTTGTGCGCGCACATCCTCGCCGACCGGGGTCTGCTGGACCTGGACGCGCCGGTGGCCGTGTACTGGCCCGAGTTCGCGGCGGCGGGCAAGGAGAAGGTCCTCGTCCGGCACCTGTTGTCCCACCGGGCCGGCCTGGCCGGCCTGCGCGAGCCGCACACGCTGGAGCAGCTCTACGACTGGGAACTGACCACCCAGCGGCTGGCGGCGGCCGAGCCCTGGTGGGAGCCGGGCACCCGGTCCGGCTACCACGCGCTGACCTACGGCCACCTGGTCGGCGAGGTCGTACGGCGGGTGTCGGGGCTGCGGCCTGGGGCCTTCCTGGCGCGGGAGGTGACGGGGCCGCTCGGCATCGACTTCCGCATCGGACTGCCGGAGCTGGATGCCGGCCGGGCGGCCGAGCTGGTCGCGCCTGCGGTCACGGCGAACACCGAACAGGCGGCCGTCTTCGCCCAGTTGGCGCCCGCGGCCGTCGCGGCGCTGACCAACCCGGCGGTGTCCGCCGTCGCGACCGGCACCCCAGGGTGGCGGGCCGCCGAGATCCCGGCGGCGAACGGGCACGGCACCGCGCGTGCCGTTGCCGGGCTGTACGGCGTCTTCGCGGGGCGCGGCTCGTACGGGGGCCGCCGCATCCTGTCCCCTCAGACGGCGGAGCGGGTGCGCGAGGGGCAGGGCAGCTGCCGGGACCTGGTACTCGGCGCCGGGTTCGAGCACGAGACGGAGGTCGGCCTCGGGCTCTGGCTCAGCGGCCCCGACGGCTCGTACGGGCCCAACCCGCGCGCTTTCGGACACGACGGCTTCGGCGGTTCCTGCGGACTCGCCGACCCGGAGGCAGGAGTGTCCCTGGGCTATGTGATGAACCGGATGGGACCCCGTATCGCCAACGACCCGCGGAAGACGGCGTTGGTCGAGGCGTTGTACGGCGCACTGTGAGGGCGGGTGCGGGCGGGCCGGTTTCGGCCGAACCGCCCGGCCACCCTTCCCAGCTGGTTTAGACCAATGCTAGATGTGGTGGCGCACCGAGCCCGCACGGCTACCGAACGTCACCCACAGGAGGGGCGGCATGGCCCGCACCACCCCGCACGACCCCCCGCCGGCCGAGGGAGAGCCCTTGTACAGCCGGATCGCGACGGAGTTGCTCGGCGAGATGCGTGACGGCATCGTCCCGCCGGGTGAACGACTGCCCGGGGAGAGGCGGCTGGCCGGTCACTTCGGGGTCAGCCGGGAGACCGTACGGCAGGCGCTGGAGCTGCTGCGCCGCGACGGCCTCGTCGCCACCGACCGGCGCGGCAGTCACGCCACCCTGCCCGGCCTGCCGGTCGAGACCCCGGCGTCGCTCACCTTCCCGGTCGGGGCCCGGACGGCGGCCCCGGGCGGCGTCGCCCGCGCCACGGTCACCTGGGAGCCGCCCCCGGCGGACCACGCCGAGGCCCTGGAGCTGGCCCCCGGCCGCCCGACCCTGGTCCACCGCTACCGGTACGCGACCGCCGACGGACAGGGCCTGCGGACCGCCGTCACCTCGTTCTCCGCCGTGGCGCTCGCGGAGGTGGAGGAGCTGGCGCGTTATCGCGACCGCGCCGACGGCACCGCCGCCGCGCAGCTGCGGCGGGCCTACGACTGGATGCGCCGGGCCGGTCTGACCCTGCACCACCGCGATGCCATCACGCCCCTCGCGAGCACGCCGTCGGTACGGGTCACGCGACGGGTGCACGACCAGTACGCGCGCCCGCTGGAGATCACCGACCTCGTGGTGGACGCCCAACGGGACGCACTGGTCTACGAGTTCACACTGCCGGGCCGGGCGGTACAGGCCCCGGCGGACGAGCGGCGGTCACCCGTTCGGCGGACCGCCGGCACCGGTCACCGGAGATGACGGAGATCATCGGAACACGGCACGGCTTCCCCGCACGGCTCCCCCAGGCAACTTTCGAGAGGATCCCCATGGCCACGTTCACGACCTCCGACGGAACCGAGCTCTACTACAAGGACTGGGGCGAGGGGCAGCCGGTGGTGTTCAGCCACGGCTGGCCCCTCAACGCGGACGCCTGGGACGGACAGGCCCGGAAGGTCGCCGAGCACGGCTTCCGGGCGATCGCACACGACCGCCGCGGGCACGGCCGCTCCGGGCAGCCCTGGCAGGGCAACCACATGGACCGCTACGCCGACGACCTCGCCGAGCTGATCGAGGCGCTGGACCTCCGCGACGCGGTCCTGGTGGGGCATTCGACCGGCGGCGGCGAGGTGGCCCGTTACATCGGGCGGCACGGGACAGCGCGGGTCGCCAAGGTGGTGCTGCTGGGCGCGGTGCCGCCGCTGATGCTGCGGACGGAGGCCAATCCGGAGGGCACGCCGAAGGAGGTCTTCGACGGGATCCGGGCCGGCGTCGCGGCGGACCGGTCGCGGTTCTACTGGGAGCTGAGCGAGAGCTTCTACGGCTTCAACCGGCCCGGCGCCGCCGTGTCGGAGGGCGTGCGGCGGGCGTTCTGGATGTGGAGCATGCAGGCCGGGCTGAAGGGCGCCTACGACTGCGTCGCGCAGTTCTCGGAAACCGACTTCACCGAGGACCTCGGGCGCATCGACGTGCCGACGCTCGTCGCGCACGGGGACGACGACCAGATCGTGCCGATCGCCGCCTCGGCCCACCGGACCTCCCAGCTCGTCAAGGACGCGACGCTGAAGGTGTACCCGGGCGCGCCGCACGGCCTGGTCGGCGACTTCGAGAAGGCGTTCGACGACGACCTGCTGAACTTCCTGCGCGGCTGACGCGGACTACCGGGGGCTCCGGGGCGGTTCCGGCAGCCGGGCCATGACGAGCCGTACCCGGGGGCTGCCGTCCGGTCGCCGGCCGAACTCGGGCAGTGCGTGGAGCTCCACCCGGAAGCCGGCCTCCGTGAGTTCGCGCCGCACGTCCCCCAGGCGGAACGCGCGGTAGTACATGACGAACGGAGGCCGCCAGAGCGCGTTGCGCACCCGCATCACGGTGTCGAAGCCGAGCAGCGTCCAGTAGCCGGGCGAGCCCGGGCGGGGCGGGGCGACCAGCGGGAACGCGAAGGCGCCGCCCGGCCGCAGGACGGACCGGACCTGCGCGAACAGCCAGGGCAGTTCGCCGGGCAGGAAGTGCCCGAAGGCCCCGAAGCTCACCACCAGGTCGAAGGAGGGCGCGAAGGGCAGGGCACGGGCGTCGGCCCGGACCCAGGAGACCGGCGGGCCCGTCGGCCCGGCCTGCTTCCGTGCGACGTCGAGCATGCCCGCGCTGAAGTCGACGCCGATGACCCGCTCGCGGCACACCTGTGCGAGGACCCCGGCGCCCGCTCCGGTGCCGCAGCACAGGTCGAGCCCGGCGTCGTAGGGCCCGGTCCGCCGCAGCAGCGAGCCGACGGCGTCGAGGACCGCGTCGGGTGTCCGGAACGGCGTGTGGTCGAACTTCGGCGCGAGCAGGTCGTAGCCGCGCTCGACGGACGACAGTGCCTGGACGGCGAGCTCGCGCAGGCTGGGGCCTTCGGGGCTGAACATCGGCTCAGCCTAGGGCGCGATGCCGCGCAGACGCGTCAGGAGCCCCTTCCAGGGGGGCCCGCCGCTTCAGCACGGTGAGCACGCGCTCGCACCAGCGGAGGTTCTCCTCCTCGAAGCCGATGCCTCCCATCAGGGTGAGGTACGGGCCGACGCGGTCGGCCTCCCTGAGGTACTCCTCCTCGCTGCGGCCGGCCAGGAGGCGCTCGCGCACGCGCCGGTACCGGGCGAGCTTGCCGCGGGCCCACGCCTCGCGCTCCTCGACGAGCGCGCGGGTCGCCCCGGGATCAGCGCCGTCCATCGCCTGGATCTTGATGAGGAGCTCGTCGCGGATGGCGGTGGGACGCCGGGGCGGTGCGGCGGCGAACGTGCGCAGGTCCTCACGGCCGGCCTCGGTCAGCGTGAACATGCGCTTGTCGGGCCGCCGTTCCTGGCGCACCACCCTGGCCTCGATCAGTCCGTCCTGCGCGAGGCGCTCCAGTTCTCGGTAGAGCTGCTGCGGGGTCGAGGCCCAGAAGTTGGCCAGCGACACGTCGAAGACCTTCGACAGCTCGTACCCCGAGGCCTCGCCCTCCAGGAGCGCGGCGAGAACCGCGTACTTGAGAGACATGTGGACACCGTATCAACGGTTGACTAATCTACTCCGCACCTACTCAACAAATTGACTAAGGCGGATTCGATGCGTGCATTCCGAGAGGCCGTCGAGAAGCTCGACCTCGACGCCGCCGAGGCGCTGCTGGCGCCGGACGTGGTCTTCACCAGCCCGGTCGTGTTCAAGCCCTACGCCGGGAAGGCGATCACGGCCGCGATCCTGCGCGCCGTCTCCGTGGTCTTCCAGGACTTCCGCTACGTGCGGGAGATCAACGACGTGAACGGCCGCGACCACGCCCTGGTCTTCACCGCGCGCGTGGGCGACCGGGAGATCAACGGCTGCGACTTCATCCATCTCGACGAGAACGGGCTCATCGACGAATTCACGGTGATGGTGCGCCCGTTGTCGGGGGCGCAGGCCCTCGCGGCGGCCATGGGCGAGCAGTTCGAGCGGATCGCCGAGGAGGCGCGCGCCCGCTCGGTCTGAGCGACACGTCCACCGATCCGTTTCCCGCGTTCTCCCGGCACCCGCGGCCGGTTCACGGTTGGATGTCCCCATGACGTCCGCCGAGCACGACCGGCTGATGCGGGCCAACCAGGCGAACTGGGACGCCCGCACGCCCGTCCATCTCGCCAGCCGGTTCTACGGTCTCGACGAGGACCTCGACCCCGAGCGCTGGTTCGCCCCGTTCGAGTGGGAGGACCTCGGCGAGCTGGCCGGGCGTGACGTACTGCATCTCCAGTGCCATCTCGGCACGGAGACCATCGCCTTCGCACGGCGCGGCGCCCGGGCCGTCGGCCTCGACTTCTCCGAGGCGTCCGTGGCGGCCGCCCAGGACATCGCGGCGAGCGCCGGCGCCGACGTGAGTTACGTCCGGGCGAACGTGTACGACGCCGTCGAGGCCCTGGACGGGCGGCGGTTCGACGTCGTGTACACCGGCAAGGGAGCCCTCTGCTACCTCCCCGACCTGGACCGGTGGGCGGAGACGATTCACCGACTCCTGCGGCCCGGGGGCCGGTTGTACGTCGTCGAGTTCCATCCCCTGCTCAACTCGCTCGGGCCGAAGCCCGCTCCGGGTGAGGGACCCGAACTGCTCCTGCGCCACGACTATCTGGGCGGCGCCGGACCGGTGCACCGCGACGGGACCCACACCTACACGGACGGCCCGGCCGTCGAGGGCGCCACGGACAGTTACGAGTGGATGCACGGAATGGGCGAGGTCCTCACCGCGTTGACGGGGGCGGGACTCGCCGTGCGGCGGCTGCGGGAAGGTGACGAACTTCCCTGGCCGCGCTGGCCGCAGATGGCCCGTACGGAGTCCGGCTGGTGGCGCCTGCCCGAGCCGCGGATCCCGTTGCTGTACGGGCTGCTGGCCACGCACTGAGACAACCCCGCCCTGTACCACCTCTTTCGGTGGTACAGTGTGAAGAGCACTCGTGCACGCCCCTCTTTGTGGGCGCCGGTGCCAGTTCTTCTCTCTCTTCATCCTTTCCAGCACCACGACGTCTTCCGTCGTATTCGAGGTGCTGTTCCTCCGCCGCCCTGAAGCGTGCCCCAGGCCCTTCCCTCGCGGCCCTCTCCCCCTCCCCTCGCATGTCCCATGCCTGCCGTCCGTGAAAGGACACACACCACCATGACCACCACACTGGACAACCCACCCGTACAGCAGCAGTCCCCGGACCGGACCGTGACCGGCGTCCTCGACGTCGACGCGAGCGGGAAGGGGCACCTGCGCGGCGAAAGCTGCCTGCCAACGCCGGCCGACGCCGCGGTCTCCCCCGCGCTGATCCGCCGGCACGGCCTGCGCAAGGGCGACCTCGTCGAGGGCGTACTCGGCGACCGGCACGGCCTCACCGGCGTCGTACGGATCGAGGGCCGTACCGCCGGGAACCTGCGCGACCGGCGCGGCTTCCGGGACCTGACACCGCTGCATCCGCACGAGCGGCTGCGGCTGGAGCACCCGGCCGCCGGACTGGCCGGACGCGTCGTCGACCTGATCGCGCCGGTCGGCAAGGGCCAGCGCGGGCTCATCGTGGCCCCGCCCAAGACCGGCAAGACCGTCCTCCTCCAGCAGCTCGCGGCCGCCGTCACCGGCAACCATCCCGAGTGCCGGCTGATGATGCTGCTGCTCGACGAGCGGCCCGAGGAGGTCACCGACATGCGGCGCTGCGTGCGGGGCGAGGTGTACGCCTCGACGTTCGACCGCAGCGCCAAGCAGCACATCGCGCTCGCCGACCTCGTGCTCGAGCGCGCCAAGCGGCTCGTCGAGGCCGGCGAGGACGTCGTCATCCTCCTCGACTCGCTGACCCGGCTGTGCCGGGCGCACAACAACGCGGCCGCATCCGGCGGCCGCATCCTCACCGGGGGCGTCGACGCCTCCGCGCTGACCGGCCCGAAGCGGTTCTTCGGGGCCGCCCGGTCGGCCGAGGAGGGCGGTTCCCTCACGATCCTCGCGACGGCCCTGGTGGAGACCGGCTCCCGGGCCGACAACTTCTACTTCGAGGAGCTGAAGAGCACCGGCAACATGGAGCTGCGCCTGAGCCGGGACCCGGCGTCCCGCCGTGTGTTCCCGGCCGTCGACATCATCTCCTCGGGCTCCCGCCGCGAGGAACTCCTCCTGCCGCACGCCGAATTGGCGGCCGTCCACGGTCTGCGGCGCGTGCTGCAGGGCCGGGACGGGCAGGACGCTCTGGAGACGCTCCTGGGGCGGATGCGCGAGACACCGGACAACGCGACGTTCCTGCGGCGCATCCAGCCGACCCTGCCCTCGGGCTGACGCGCAGCGCTCATCCATTCGGGTGCCGGAGCGCGGTGTGCGGCCCCGTCGTCGCCGTGCGGCACACACCCGTTTCTACGTTGCTCATATGACCATCGGATTCCCTTCCCGCGTGACCGTGTCGGCGGGTGTCCTCTGCCTCGCGGGGCTCATGGCGTTGACGCCCACCGCGGCCACGGCCGACCCCGGCGGGGCGGAGCCCACCCCGCCGGGCGGGCCGAGAGCCGCGGCTCCGCACCCCTCTCTGCTGTACCGCCCCGGCACCCAGGTCCGCCTGGGCGCCGGGGCGTCTCGCGTCCCGAAGGTCTCCGCGCTGTCCTGGGTGGTGGCCGACGCCCGCACCGGCGAGGTGCTCGCCGCGCACAACGCGCACCGCAAGCTGCCCCCGGCCAGCACCCTGAAGACCCTGTTCGCCCTCACCGTGCTGCCCGGATTGCCGTCGGGCATCCGGCACACGGTCCGCGCACGGGAGCTGAAGGGCATCGGGGCCGGCAGCAGCCTGGTCGGGGTCGCCGAGGGCCATACGTACCGGATCGCCGACCTGTGGCGCGGCGTCTTCCTCAACTCGGGCAACGACGCCGTGCACGTCCTGGCCGAGCTCAACGGCGGCTGGCGGCTCACGGCCGAGCGGATGCAGGCCAAGGCACGGGCCCTCGGCGCCCATGACACCCGCGTGGTGTCGCCCGACGGCTACGACGCACCGGGCCAGGTGTCGTCGGCGTACGACCTGGCCGTGTTCGGGCGGGCGGGGCTGCGCAACCCCGACTTCGCCCGGTACTGCGCCACGGTCGAGGCCAAGTTCCCCGGTGGCGGCAGCGGGTCGTACCCGATCCTCAACACCAACCGGCTGCTCAGCGGCGCCAAGGGCGTGAAGCCGTACCGGGGGCTGATCGGGATCAAGAACGGCTACACCAGCGAGGCCGGCAGCACGCTCGTCGCGGCTGCGCGGCGCGACGGGCGCACCCTGGTCGTGACGGTGATGAACCCTCAGGAGGGCGACGGGTCCGCCGTGTACGAGGAGGCGCGCTCGCTGCTCGACTGGGGCTTCGGATCGGCCGGCAAGGTCGAGGCGGTGGGCTCGCTCGGCGCGCCGCCCGCGCCCGCGCGACCCGCGGTGACGACCCCGCCCGCGGTCGCGGCGGCCGTACAGGGGTCCGTCTGGACGGAGGCGGGGCTGATCGCGGGCGCCGTCGGTACGGGCGCGGCGGTCGTGGTGCTGGTGCTGCGGCTTCCGGTCCGCAGGCCCGGCCGGAGCTGACCGGCCGGCAGCCACAGCAGCAGGCCCAGAGTGATCCAGGCGTAGGTGTTGCTCCCCAGGAACCCGGCGACGCCGGACGCGTCGTCGAACCACAGCCACACCACGCTCGTGCACAGCACCGCGTACAGGGCGCCCGCCACCCGGGGGCGCCCCGCGCGGACCAGCACGGCGAAGGACGGGAGCAGCCAGACGAGATGGTGCACCCACGTGATCGGGCTGACGAGGCAGGCGGCGAGACCGGTCAGGGCGAACGCGGCCGCCCAGTCCCCCGCTGCGGCCGCCCGGCGCGTCCGCAGCGCCCACACACCGAGGATCAGCAGGACCGCCACCGCCCACACCGCGCGGTCCGGTTCGCCGAGCCGCGCCAGGACGCCCTGCACGGACTGGTTCGAGACGTAACCGAGGCGCCCCACGCGGTCGGTGTCCCACAGCGCCTCGGTCCAGTAGAACCGCGAGGCGTCCGGGTCCACCCCGGCCGCGAGGGCTGTGGCCCCCGCGGCGACGGCCGTGGCGACCGCCGCCGCGCGCCGGCGTCCGGCCAGCAGCAGCAGACCGATGAACAGCGCGGGCGTGAGCTTGATCGCGGCCGCGAGACCGATACCGACGCCCGCCAGGCGCCCGCGTCCGGTGGCGAGCAGCGTCGCGTCGGCGAGCACGAGCGCCAGCAGCAGGAGGTTGACCTGCCCGAAGCTGAAGGTGTCGCGGAGTGGTTCGAACAGGGCGAGCAGACAGGCGGTCAGGGCCCAGCCGTACCAGCCGTGGCGTCGCCAGTCCGGCCCGGCGAGCAGGCGCAGGACCACGGCCAGGGCGGCCAGGTTGAGCAGCAGGGCGACGGCGATCGCGGCGTGCAGACCCAGCAGGGCCATGGGCAGCATGGCGACGGCGGCGAACGGCGGGTAGGTGAAGCCGTACGGCGTGCCGGGCACCCGGTAGTCGTAGACGCGGCCGCCGTGGTGGGCCCAGGAGTCGATGCTGCCGTAGTAGACGCGCAGGTCGAACCAGTCGCGCAGCAGCGGCACGGTCGCGGTGAAGAGCGTCACCAGCGTGGCGAGGGCGAGCACCAGCAGCAGCCGGCCCCGGTCGGTGCGCGGCAGGGCCGGGGTCATGCCGCGCTTCCCGGCGCCGGGGCGAGTTCGGCCTGGCGGGCCTGCAACAGCACGACGACCGCGAGTGCCCCGCCGGAGAGGGCCAGCACGAGTTGTCCCGGGTCCGCGGGGCCGCCGCTGGGCAGGACGCACAGCGCGAGCACGCCGGTCACCGCCGCCGTGCGGTGGCGTACGGACGTACTGGGTGCGGCGGCGGCGATGAGGAACAGGCCCCACAGGGCGTACCAGGGGCGGATCGCCGGGCCGAGCGCGGCCACCGCCGCCAGGGACAGGCCGAGCGCGTACACGGGCCGGGGGCGCAGCCGCAGCCAGATCAGCACGATCGCGGTCACCGCGGTCACGATGCCCAGCGCGTGCCAGGCGGGGACCGCCAGCGGCGCGAGACCGCTGCCGAGGTGCTCCAGCAGGGCGCGGGTGGCGCGCCCCAGGAGGGTGGTCAGGGCCCAGTTCTGGGGTGAGACGGGGGTGTTCAGGGCGCCGACCCAGCCGTATCCGGTGCCGGCCACGCCCGTCGCGGCGACGGTGGTCGCGGCGGCTGCGACGGTGGTCGGCACCAGGGCCTTCAACGGGCTGCGCCCCGCGCGGGTCTGGAGGACGACGACGGCGGCGAGACCGAGCACGGCGGGCGCCTTGACCAGGGCGGCGAGGGTGACGAGGACGGCGCCGAGGACCGGCCACCGGCCCAGTGCCGCCACCAGGCCGATGCCGAGCAGGCCGAGCATGACGGCGTCGTTGTGGGCGCCCGCGACCAGGTGCAGCAGCACCAGCGGGTTGAGGGCACCGAGCCACAGCGCGGCGGACGGGTCGGCGCCGCTGTGGCGGGCGAGACGGGGCAGCGCGGCCGCCATCAGGGCCACGCCGGCGAGGGCGACGAGCCGCATCCCGAACAGTCCGGCGGGCAGTTCACCCCGGGTCAGACCGGACAGGGCCGCCGCGACGGCGAGGAACACCGGGCCGTACGGGGCGCCGGTGTGCCGCCAGATCGGGGCGACCTCGTCGGCGAGCGGGCCGCCGAGCCGGGACGGCCCGTGCGCGTACACGTCCATGTGCGCCTCGACCATCGCGCCCTGGGCGAGGTAGCTGTAGACGTCGCGGCTGAACAGCGGCGGGGCGATCAGCAGCGGGGCCGCCCAGACGGCGAGGACGAGCAGCAGGTCCCGGGGAGCGGGTGGTCTCGGGCCGCGGACCAGCCGGCCCAGCAGCAGCCAGGCCGCGATCAGCAGGACGACGCCGAAGTACACGCCGACCAGGCCGAGGGCGGCGCGGGCGGATGCCGGGTGGAGGAGATCCGCCACGGGCAGGGCGCCGGCCGTCTCACCGCCCAGGGCGAGGCAGGCGGTACCGGCCAGGCCGAGTACCTGGCAGCGGCGGAGATCGACGGGGGAAGCCATGGCCAACACTCGGGCAGCGTGTCAACGGCGCATGACCGGGAGGGGACGCTCCCCTCTCCGGCGGGCGTCCCGTGTGTGACCGGCCGGTGATCACCGGCCGAAGTCTGTCCGACGCGGCCAGGGTCCTGCCACACCGGCGCCCCGGGGGGCGGAAGGTGGTCAGAAGACCGACACGCCGGTCAGGGTCGTGAAGCGGTCGAGCGCCGCCACGCCCGCCACCGAGTTGCCCCGCTCGTCCAGGCCCGGGCTCCACACGCACAGAGTGCAGCGCCCGGGCACGACCGCGATGATGCCGCCGCCGACCCCGCTCTTGCCGGGCAGGCCCACGCGGTACGCGAAGTCGCCCGCGGCGTCGTAGGTGCCGCAGGTCAGCATGATCGCGTTGATCTGCTTGGCCTGGCTGCGGGTGAGCAGGCGGGTGCCGTCGGCGCGGATGCCGTGCCGGGCCAGGAAGCTCGTGGCGAGCGCGAGGTCGGCGCAGGACGCGGCGATCGAGCACTGCCGGAAGTACTGCTCCAGGAGCGTCGGCACGGGGTTGTCGATGTTGCCGTAGGACGCCATGAAGTGGCCGAGCGCGGCGTTGCGGTCGCCGTGGGCGGACTCGGAGGCGGCGACCTCCTGGTCGAAGGTCAGGCCGGGGTTGCCGCTCTCCGTCCGCAGGAAGGACAGCAGTTCGCCCGAGGCGTCGCCGGTACGGGTGTGCAGCCGGTCGGTGACGACGAGGGCGCCCGCGTTGATGAACGGGTTGCGGGGAATGCCGTTCTCGTACTCCAGCTGGACGAGGGAGTTGAAGGGGTTGCCCGAGGGCTCGCGGCCCACGTGCTCCCACAGGACGTCGCCCTCACGGGCCAGGTCGAGGGCGAGGGTGAAGACCTTGGTGAGGGACTGCGCGGAGAACGGACGGCGCCACTCCCCCACGCCGTACACCGCGCCGTCGAGGTCGGCGACGGCCATGCCGAAGCTGCGCGGGTCGCAGGCGGCGAGCGCCGGGATGTAGTCGGCGGGCCGGCCTCTGCCGGGGGTCCGCTCGATCTCCTCGGCGATGCGCTCCAGGACCGGCTGGAAGGTCGACGACGATGTCATGATCGCCATTGTCCCTCCGCCGGTCCGGGTGCGCTCGTGCGGGTCAGGCCGGGCTGTGGCCACTGCCTGCCAGGACCTCGGGGCGCAGCAGGGCGGCGAGGGTCTCGGCGGGGAGCAGGCCCTTCTCCAGGACGAGTTCGGCCACGCCACGGCCGGTGGCGAGAGCCTCCTTGGCGATGTCCGTGGCGGCGGTGTAGCCGATGTGCGGGTTGAGGGCGGTGACCAGACCGATGGAGTTCTCGACGCTCGTGCGCAGCGCCTCGGTGTTGGCGGTGATGCCGGCCACGCAGCGCTCGGCCAGGGTCAGGCACGCGCTCTGCAGATGCGTGATGGACTCCGACAGGGAGTGCAGGATGATCGGCTCGAAGGCGTTGAGCTGGAGCTGTCCGGCCTCGGCGGCCATGGTGATGGTGACGTCGTTGCCGATGACCTCGAAGGCGACCTGGTTGACGACCTCGGGTATCACCGGGTTGACCTTGCCGGGCATGATCGACGAACCGGCCTGCACCGGCGGCAGGTTGATCTCGCCGAGGCCGGCGCGCGGGCCGGAGGACAGCAGCCGCAGGTCGTTGCAGCTCTTGGAGAGCTTGACCGCGATGCGCTTGAGCACGCCGGACATCTGCACGAACGCGCCACAGTCCTGGGTCGCCTCGACGAGGTTGGCCGCGGTCACCAGGGGCAGTCCGGTGATGGCCGCGAGGTGGCGGCGGGCCGCCTCGGCGTATCCGGCGGGCGCGTTGAGGCCGGTGCCGATCGCGGTCGCGCCCAGGTTGATCTCATGGATCAGCTGGACGGCCTCGGCGAGCCGGGCCCGGTCCTCGTCCAGCATGACGGCGTACGCGGAGAACTCCTGCCCCAGGGTCATGGGTACCGCGTCCTGCAACTGGGTGCGGCCCATCTTGAGGACGTCGCGGAACTCGACGGCCTTGAGGGCGAACGTGTCCTGCAGGACGGACATCGCGTCGAGCAGCCCGCGCACCGCGAACACCGTCGCGATCTTGACGGCGGTCGGGTATACGTCGTTGGTGGACTGGCCGAGGTTGACGTCCTCGTTGGGGTGCAGGAAGCCGTACTCGCCCTTGGCGTGGCCCAGCAGTTCCAGCGCCCGGTTCGCCACGACCTCGTTGGCGTTCATGTTGGTGGAGGTGCCGGCACCGCCCTGGACGACGTCCACGACGAACTGGTCGTGCAGCCTTCCGTCCCGGATCTCACGGCAGGCCTCGACGATGGCGGCGGCCTTCTTGGAGTCCAGCAGGCCGAGTTCCTCGTTGGCGAGGGCGGCGGCCTCCTTGACGGCGGCGAGCGCGTCGATCAGGTGCGGGTAGGCGGAGATGGGCATCCCCGTGATCGGAAAGTTCTCCGTGGCCCGCAGGGTGTGCACACCCCAGTACGCCTCGGCGGGAACGTCACGGTCGCCGAGCAGATCGTGCTCGGAGCGGGTGGTGGCGGTCATGACGGTGAGGGTCCTCTTTCTGCGTGAAACTGAGGGTGGGATACACGCCCTTCAGGGGCGCGGGGAACTGCGCGAACCACCACGGACGGCCGTCGGACCGTCGACGACGGGCAGTGCCCCGTCGGGATGCGGCCCAGTGCTACCGGTGAGCCGTCGCCGGAAGAGGATCCAGGGCACGCACCACCCGCACCGACCCCACCGGCTCCCCGCCCCCGAGCAGGGGTTCACCCGCGAACTCGGCGAGCAGCGCCGGGTCGACACCGGCCCGGGCCAACGCGGCGGCGGTCACGGGGACCCGCGCCCGGTTCGCCCCGTCCGCGATCTTCACCGCAACGGCCCGCCCATCAGCCAGCGCAGCGACCTGCACGCCCTCGAAGCCGTCCTTGGACAACAGCCCCGGCACGGCCCGCATCAGCGCGGCGACGTCCCGTCCGGAGCCGGAGGCCATCTCCGCGTGCTCGCGCATGGCGTCGGCCACCCGGGCCTCGGGGGTGCCCGGCGCGGCGGTGACGATCCGGGCGGTGGCGCGGGCGAGGCCGTGCAGGGAGATGGAGTACAGGGGTGCGCCGCAGCCGTCGACGGTGACCCGGGCGATGCGCTGACCGGTGAGGTCCTCGACGATCTCGGCGATGGCCTGCTGGAGCGGGTGGCCGGGGTCGAGGTAGTTCTCCAGGGGCCAGCCGTTGAGCATGCAGGTGTAGAGCATGGCGGCATGCTTGCCGGAGCAGTTCTGCGCGAGCCGCGAGGGCAGCCGGCCCTCGCGCACCCAGGCGTCCCGGACGACCGGGTCGAACGGCATGTCCGTGACGTTGCGCAGATGGTCCTCGGTGAGCCCGGCGAGGTCGAGGATGCGCCGGGCACCGGCGAGGTGGCGTTCCTCTCCGGAGTGGCTGGCCGCCGTCAGGGACAGGAGCTCGCCGTCGAGCGGCAGCCCCGCCCGGGCCATGGCCACGGCCTGGACGGGCTTGATCGCGGAACGGGGGTAGAAGGCGGCCTCGATGTCTCCGATCTGGAGCGCGACCCCTCCGTCGGCGTCGAGGACGACGACGGAGCCGTAGTGGATGCCTTCGACGATTCCGCCGCGTATGAGGTGGGCGACGGGGGCGTGGACGGGTTCACGGACAAGGGGTGCGTCCGCGAGGGAACTGCTGAACATCACTGCCTGCTTCTCTGGGAGCGGCGCGTTCCTCACGCGCCGGCTCCGGTGGTGGACTTGCGCGCGATACGGCCGCGGATGGCGAACCATCCGGCGACCAGTGCCCCGACGATCAGCGGCAGGCACAGCACGGTGGTGCGTCCCGCGCCGCCGTCGGCGTACATGAGGACCAGGACGGAGGCGAGGAACGCCAGCGTCACGATCTCGGTCCAGGGGGAGCCCGGCAGCCGGTAGCCCGGGCGGGTCAGTTCGCCCCTCTGGGTCTTCTGCCAGAAGAGGAGGTGGCAGATCATGATCATGCCCCAGGTGGCGAGGATGCCGATCGCGGCGAAGTTCAGCACGATCTCGAACGCCTCGGCGGGCACGACGAAGTTGAGTCCGACGCCGAGCACGCAGATGCCGCTGGTGAGCAGGATGCCGCCGTAGGGGACCTGGCTGCGGCTCATCACCGAGGTGAACCTGGGCGCGGATCCGGACATGGCCATGGAGCGCAGGATGCGGCCGGTGGAGTACAGGCCGGAGTTGAGGGAGGACATGGCGGCGGTGAGGACGACGAGGTTCATCACGCCGCCGGCCGCCGGCACGCCGATGTTGGAGAGCACCGTCACGAAGGGGCTCTCCCCGGCGGTGTACTTGTTCCAGGGCAGCAGCATCGACAGCAGCACGACCGAGCCGACGTAGAAGACGCCGACGCGCCACATGATCGAGTTGATCGCCTTGGGCATGATCTTCTCGGGGTTCTCGGTCTCGCCGGCGGCGACGCCGACCAGTTCGACGGAGGCGTAGGCGAAGACGACGCCCTGGATGATCAGCAGCATGGGCAGCAGGCCGTGCGGGAAGACACCGCCGCTGTCGCCGATCAGGGACGGGCCGGGGGTGTGGCCGTCGACGGGGTGCTGGGTGACCAGCAGGAAGATGCCGATGCACATGAAGACGACCAGTGCGCCGACCTTGACGATCGCGAACCAGAACTCCAGCTCGCCGAAGATCTTCACCGAGATCAGGTTGACGGTGAGGACGACCGCCAGGGCGATCAGCGCGATCACCCACTGGGGTATGTCGGAGAACATGCCCCAGTAGTGGGTGTAGGTGGCGACGGCGGTGATGTCGGCGATGCCGGTGGTCGCCCAGTTGAGGAAGTACATCCAGCCGGCGGTGTAGGCGCCCTTCTCCCCCATGAACTCGCGTGCGTAGGAGACGAAGGCGCCGGAGGAGGGCCGGTACAGCACGAGTTCGCCGAGGGCGCGCACGACGAGGAAGGCGAAGAGGCCGCAGACCGCGTACGCGATGAAGAGGGAGGGGCCGGCGTCGGCGAGGCGTCCGCCCGCGCCGAGGAAGAGGCCGGTGCCGATCGCTCCGCCGATGGCGATCATGTTGACGTGCCGGGACTTCAGGGACTTGCTGTAGCCCTCGTCTCCGGCATCGACATGGACGGAACGTTTCTGCACCTCATTGTGCAGGGACTGCTCGCTCACGCCTCGGGTCCGCCTTCCATGGGGGTGTCCGTGCGCGATGGACGCACGATGTCGGTGAGGGTCGTCTCTACGCGGTCGAGGTGGTGTGCCATGGCCTCCACCGCGTCGTTCTCGGAACCGTCGATCAGCGCCTCGACGATCGCCCGGTGCTCGCGGTTGGACTGCTCGCGGCGGCCGCCCAGCTCGTTGAGGAAGGCCGACTGGCGGGCCAGCGCGTCCCGGATCTCCTCGATGACCCGGCGGAAGACCGGGTTCTGGGCCGCCTCGGCCACGGCGAGATGGAACAGCGTGTCCATGGCGACCCACGCGGTGGTGTCCGTCTCCCGCTCCATCCGGTCCAGCAGGTGGGCCAGGTGGTCGAGGTTCTCCGGGGTGCGGCGCCGGGCCGCGTACCCGGCGACCGGGATCTCGACGTGGCGGCGCACCTCCAGCAGGTCGCTGGCCGCGTAGTCGCCGAAGGTGGGGTCCTCGACGGTACTGGCCACGACGAAGGTGCCCTTGCCGGTCCGGGACACGGTCAGACCCATGGTCTGCAGCGCCCGCAACGCCTCGCGCAGCACCGGCCGGGAGACCTCCAGGGCCCGGCACAGCTCCGCCTCGGAGGGGAGCTTGTCGCCGATGGCGTACTCGCCACGTTCGATGGCACCGCGCAGGTGCGCCAGCACCGCTTCCATGGCACTCACGCGTCGCACAGGCTGTCCGGCTGTCCGGCTGTCTGACAGGTTCACGGGGGAGATACTCCGGGCGACGGGAGGCCCCTGTCAAGGGGGCGCCCCAAAGGGGCACGGGAACTGCGCGACGAGCCACGATGGCGCCGCAGACAGCCGACGGCGCCTCCCGGCAGACCACTCAACTGTGCAGGGCACCCGCTCCGAGCAGCCCGAACAGCAGCACGCCCACCGCAATCCGGTAGATCACGAACGCGTTGAACGAGTGCTTGGCGACGAACTTCAGCAGCCAGGCGATGGAGGCGTACGCCACGACGAAGGAGACGGCCGTGCCGACGGCGAGCGGCGCCGCCCCCACCCCGGTGCCCAGGGCGTCCTTGAGCTCGTAGAGGCCGGCGCCCGTCAGGGCGGGTATGCCGAGGAAGAAGGAGAGCCGGGTGGCGGCCACGCGGTCCAGGTCGAGGATGAGCGCGGTGGACATGGTGGCGCCGGAGCGCGAGAAGCCGGGGAAGAGCAGGGCGAGGATCTGGGAGCTGCCGACCAGCATCGCGTCCTTGAACGAGGTGTCGTCCTCGCCGCGCTTGTGCCGGCCCATCTGGTCAGCCGCCCACATCACGCCGCTGCCGACGATCAGCGAGCCGGCGACCACCCACAGCGAGGCGAGCGGCCCCTCGATGAGCGGCTTGGCGGCGAGCCCGACGGCGACGATCGGGATCGTCGCACAGATGACCCACCACGCGAACTTGTAGTCGTGGTGGTACCGCTCCTCGCGGTCGCGCAGGCCCCTCCCCCAGGCGGAGACGATCCGCACGATGTCCTTGAAGAAGTACACGAGCACCGCGGCGATCGCGCCCACCTGGATGACGGCCGAGAACCCGACCACGGCGTCGTCGTCGACGGGGATGCCCATCAGCCCCTCGACGATCTTCAGATGGCCGGTCGAGGAGACGGGCAGGAACTCGGTCACCCCCTCGACGGCTCCGAGGACGACGGCCTGACCGACGCTGATGACGCTCATGGGATCCAGTTCTGCTCGGGGGCTGGAGCGGAGGGGACCGTCCTACTACACCCGTACGAGAACGGATCTCATGGACGCGCCTCACATACGCGTCAGTGCCGCCCCCGCGAAGGCCGCGGCGACACCGGCCGTCACACTGACCGCGACGTTGAGGGCGGCCTGCAGACGCGCCCCGGACTCCGCCAGCCGCAGCGTCTCGTAGGAGAACGTCGAGTAGGTCGTCAGGGCCCCGCACAGGCCGGTGCCGAGCAGCAACTGGAGGTGGGTGGCGGCTCCGGTGAGGAGACCGAGGACCAGGCAGCCGGCCACGTTCACCGTGAAGGTGCCCCAGGGGAAGACGGAATCGTGCCGGGACTGGACCGCTCGGTCGGTGAGGTAGCGCAGCGGGGCGCCGACCATCGCGCCGCAGACGACCAGCAGCCAGTTCACAACGACCTCTTACCCTTCCTGTCCGCTGTGCCGGGATCGTCCCCGCGTCCGGCGTACCGGATCACCTCGCAGTCCTCCAGGGTCACGAGCCCTTCGGTGACGATGTCGTCGAGTTGCGGGAGGAACGCGCGGACGCGCGGCGCGGTGTCGATGATCACGACCGCGATCGGCAGGTCCTCGCTCAGGGACAGCAGCCGTGAGGTGTGGATGAGGGAGGACGCGCCGAAGCCCTCGATGCCGCGGAAGACGCTGGCGCCCGCGAGGCCCGCCGCGTGGGCCCGGTGGACGATCTCCGAGTAGAGGGGCCTGTGGTGCCAGGTGTCGCTCTCGCCGATGAGGACGGTCAGGCGCAGGGCGCTGCCGGTGAGTCTCGTCATGGCTGCCTCCCTTTCAGGGCGCGGCGGGTCGTCGCGGCCGCGAGCCACACCGCTGTGAGCGCCGCGAGCGGGGTCGCGGCGAGGTAGGCCAGGCCGGTGCCGGCCTGGCCGCCGTCGATGAGTCTGCGGATGTCGACGGCGTAGGTCGAGAAGGTGGTGAAGCCGCCCAGGACGCCGGTGCCGAAGAAGGGGCGGACGAGGGGGTGGGCGGGCCGGATCTCGGTGATGACCACCATGAACACACCGATCACGGCGCAGCCGGCGATGTTGACCCCGAGGGTCGTCCAGGGGAAGCCCTTCGGGGGCGTGGTCCACCAGAGGGAGGCCGCGTAGCGGGCGGTCGCGCCCACCGCTCCCCCGAGCGACACGGCCGCGACGACGGGCGCCTGGGCGCGCCAGGAGGGCGGTCGCCGGACCGGAAGGCGGAGGCGCTTTTCGGGGGCCGTCATGGTGGTACGTCTCCTACTCGCCGGGGCCCGGGTCGTGCGGGCGCGTGCCGTCGCAAGTAGGGACCGTTGGCGGCGTCACTGCCGCGGTTCGGGTACGGCGGGCCCCACCGCCGCGCCGCGGTGGATGCCCGCGGCCGCGTTCAGGTTAACCCCGGGAGCGGAGCGGGGTCATGTCGGGGCGGGTGCCTCGCAGACCGCCACGCCCCGTTCCCGGACGCTGCCCAGGACGAGGTGCCCGGCCGCCGCGCACACGCTGGTGGCCATGCGGTAGCCGGAGTGGCGGCGGGCCAGGTGGTGGACGACGCGGCCCTGGTCGTCGAAGGCCATGACGCCGACCGTGCCCGTGGGGCGGAAGGGCGCGCGCACGGCCAGACGCGCGGCGGCGGCACGGACGCCGGGCGCGGCGCGGTGGAGCAGGTCGAGGGCCCGTACGCGGGGCCCGGCGAGCGCGACCCAGATCGGTCCGTCGGGTGCGTCGCGCCAGAGGTTGTCGGGCATGCCGGGGAGGTTCTCGGCGAAGGGCTCGCTCCGTCCGGCCTTCGGCCCGGTGAGCCAGTGGCGCAGGAGCCGGCAGGCGCCGGTCTCGGCGACGACGAGGAAGGACTCGTCGGCGCCGGCGGCGACCCCGTTGGCGAACTGCAGGCCGTCCAGCACCACCTCGGGTGTGTCACCGCCGGGGGCGAGCCGCAGCAGACGTCCCGTTCCGGTGTGTTCGACGATGTCGCCGATCCAGTGCTCCAGCGGGTACCGGCGGCTGGACACGGTGAAGTAGACGCTGCCGTCGGAGAGGGAGACGGCGTTGCTGCAGAAGCGCAGCGGCTCGCCCGCCACCGAGTCGGCCAGGACCCGGACCGTGCCGTCGCCGGTGCCGACGCGCAGGAGTCCGCGTTCGGCGTCGCACACCAGCAGGTCGCCGTCCGGGAGGAGTTCGAGCCCGAGTGGCCTGCCGCCCGTCTCGGCGATCACCTCGACGCGGGCCGCGACCGGGTCGGCGAGGGCGTCGAGCCGCAGGATGCGGCCGTCCGCGACGCCGGTGAGGACCCGGCCGCGCGGGTCGGCGACCACGTCCTCGGGGCCGGGGCCCACTTCGACGTAGTGGCGTGGGACGAGTGCCGTGGGACGATCCATCGCGCGCGTGTCCTTCACCGTCGGGGGCGATACCGCCATACCGGGTCGCCTACCAGCCCTTCTCAAACATCCGGGCGACCTCCGCGATCCGCATGTCGTCGCGGTGGTAGCACACGCGGCCCGCGGATCTGCTGGTGCGCAGCATGCCGGTGGCCTCCAGCAGCCGGAGATGGGTGATGGCGACCGGGCGTGGCAGCGAGAACCGCTCGGCGACGGCGTCCGCGGTGACACCGTCCGCCGCGGCCGGGGGTTCCTTCAGCCAGGCCAGGATGCGCAGCCGCGTCTCGCCCGTGGGAGTCCTCAGCATGTCGTGCCCCTGCCTCGCGGCTTCGCCCTCTCACCGCGTCTTCCCACTGTCTCGCAGCCGATGCCGCCGCGTCCGGGGTTCGGCATCGTTGACCGATACCGAACTGCCATACGGAAAGACGGAGTTCGGCAGGGGCGCGTCAAGAGAGAAGGGGGCCCGGAAGCCGGGCCCCTCCCCCGCGCCCTCAGCGGTGCCGGAACCAGGACATCGACGAGAGCGCCCGGTCGTCGTAGCCGAACAGCGCCTGGTTCTCCCAGGCGTTGCCGGAGGCCGCGTCGGTCGGGTCCCAGCCGTTGCCGTTCACCGCGGTCCAGGTCGCCTCCCAGTAGAAGACGCCCAGGCCGCGGCCGTTCGGGACGGCCTCCACGATGCTCATCATGTCGTTCATCCACCGGGTCTGGCCGGTCACGCTCGCCGGGTAGCCGGGGACCAGTTCGGCGCTGGTGTCGATGATGTTCTCGTGGGCGTCCTCGCTGTCGAGGCGGAACGGGTAGGCGGTCTCGGCGACGAAGACCGGCTTGCCGTAGCGGGCGGCCGCGTCGTCGAGGGTGGTCTGGAAGTCGGCCAGGGTGCCGTGCCAGTAGCCGTAGAACGACAGGCCGATCGCGTCGAACTTCACGCCGTTGGAGCGCGCGCTGTCGAACCACCAGCGGGTGCCCTCCAGGTCGCCGCCCTCGGCGAGGTGCAGCGCCACGGTGGTGGAGGGGTTGACCGCCTTGACCGCGTCGTAGCCGGAGTTGAGCAGACCGGCCAGCCGCGTCCAGTCGGAGGTGGATCCCTCGTTCCACAGCATGCCGCCGTTGATCTCGTTGCCGACCTGGACCATGTCGGCGGTGGTGCCCTGCGCCTTCAGGGCGTTCAGCACGTCGTACGTGTGGTTGTACACGTCCGTCTTCAGCTGCCCGTAGGAGTGTCCGGTCCAGGCGGCGGGCTTGTCCTGGCGTCCGGGGTCGGCCCAGAAGTCCGAGTAGTGGAAGTCGACCAGCAGCCTCATGCCCTGGGCCTTGACGCGCTTGGCCGTGGCCAGGACGCGGGCCTTGTTGTTGTAGCCGTCGGCCGGGTTCACCCAGACCTTGAGGCGGGCGTAGTTCATCCCGGACGCCTTGAGGACGGAGAGGGGGTCGGCGGCGGTGCCCGAGCTGTTGCGGTAGACGCCGCCCTTGGCCTCGCTCTTGGCCAGCGACGAGATGTCGGCGCCCTTGATCGACGTACCGGTCGTGCCGGACGTGAAGGTCAGGTCGTCGACATTGATCCAATTGCCCGCGTTCGCGTCACTGTTGACGCTGATCGTGCACTGGTTGCCGGTCACCGTGACCGGCACGACGATCCGGATCCACCCACTGGACGAGACCGGCAGGTCGGTGCGCTGCTCGGCGCCACCGCAGTTCTTCAGCGCCAGGTACGCGGACTTCTGCCCGCCGCCGGAACGCACCCAGGCGGTGAGCTTGTAGTTCCCGTTGGTGAGTCCGGACAGGTACTGGTAGGTCTCCACCTTGTAGGCCGAGGAGGACCAGTGGCTGAGGCGGTGACTGCCGCCGTGGCCGCCGGACTCGGTGAACGAGGCGCCGGTGTCGCCGTACTCGGACCAGCCGTTCGGGGTCGCGGCGCCCGCTCCGTCGGCTTCGAAGCCGACGTTGGTCAGCGTGCTCGCGGCGTGGACCGGGCCGGCGGGCAGGGCGGTGAGGGCGAGGCCCGCGGCGAGCGGGAGCAGCAGGGCCCTGAGGGTGCGTCTGGGATGGAACATCGTCGTCCGTCGTCCCTTCGACGTGGGGGTGTTGGGGAGTACCTCTCAGGTGGAGGCGGAGTGCCTCTCACGCGGAGGCGGGTGAGGATCCCTCCGCCCGCGGCTCGTGGCTCGCGCGGGCGGAGGGAGTCGGTTCAGCCGTCGAGCCGGACGATCCGGACGGCTCCGGCCGGGACCGCGAGGCGGCCGGCGGCGCGGTCACCGGTCAGCAGCTCGGTGCCGGCGGCCTCCAGCGGCACCTTGGCGTCGGAGCCGGTGTGGTTGACGGCGAAGAGGTAGGTGCCCGATGCGCCGGTGCGGCGGACCACCTCGACGTCCCGGGGCAGATCGGTGCGCGGGGCGAGCCCGGCGTCCTCGCCCGCCCGGCCGAGCAGCGCGTCGAGACCGTCGGCGCCGAGCCGGGTGGAGACGTACCAGGCGGTGCCCTCGCCCAGGCGGTGCCGGGTGACGGCGGGCAGCCCGGCGGCCGGGCCGTCGGCGTAGGCCGAGACGGTCTCGGCGCCGCGCGGCACGACGAACTCCGTCCACACGTCGGCGGACAGCTCTGTCCCGTCGGGGCCGGTGACGCGCACCCGTTCGCCGGGCAGCAGCGGGGAGAACTCCTCGACGGTGAGGCCGAGGACGTCCCGCAGGGGGCCCGGGTAGGCGCCCTCGTGGACGGCATCGTGCTGGTCGACGATGCCGGAGAAGAAGGAGACGACCAGCGTACCGCCCTGCTCGACGTAGGCCTTGAGGTTGCGCCCGGCCGCCTCCGTCATCAGGTACAGGGCCGGTACGACGACAAGGGGATACCTCGACAAGTCGGCTTCCGGGTGGGCGAAGTCGACGGTGAGGTGGCGGTCGTAGAGGGCCTCGTAGAAGGCGTCGGCGCGCTCGCGGGCATCGTGGTCGACGCTGGGGCGCCAGTCGAGGGTCTGCGCCCACCACGAGTGCCAGTCCCAGAGCACGGCCACGTCGGCCTCGGTGCGGGTGCCGCGGATCTCGCTCAACACCTCCATGCTCGCGCCGAGTTCGACGACCTCGCGCCACACGCGGGTGTCGGTGCCGCCGTGCGGGACCATCGCCGAGTGGAACTTCTCGGCACCGCGCCGGGACTGGCGCCACTGGAAGAACAGGGCGCCCTCGGAGCCACGCGCCACATGGGCGAGGGAGTTGCGGGCCATCTGGCCGGGGGCCTTGGCGGGGTTGCGCAGCTGCCAGTTGACGCCCGAGGTCGAGTGCTCCAGCAGCAGCCAGGGGGCGCCGCCCGCGACGGACCGGGTGAGGTCGGCGGCCATCGCCAGATTGACGTGGGTGCGGCGGCCGTCGGTGATCAGGTAGTGGTCGTTGGTGACGAGGTCGACCTCACGGCCCCAGGCCCAGTAGTCGACGGAGTCGCACTGGCTCAGCGCCGTCATGAAGTTGGTGGTGACCGGGACGCCGGGTGAGAGGCGGTGCAGGATGTCCCGCTCCATCCGGAAGTTCTCGCGCATGGTGGCGTCGGCGAACCGCTTGTAGTCCAGCGCCTGGCCGGGGTTGACGGCCGCGGGGGTGAGCCGGGGCGGGTTGATGTCCTCGAAGCCGCCGTAGCGCTGGCCCCAGAAGGCCGTGCCCCAGGCCTCGTTGACCGCGTCGACCGTGCCGTACGTGGTCGCCAGCCAGCGGCGGAAGTGGGCGGCGCAGGACGCGCAGTAGCAGGCGGAGACGGGGACGCCGTACTCGTTGTGGACGTGCCACATCGCCAGGGCCGGATGGTCGCCGTAGCGCTCGGCGAGCTTGGTGGTGATGGCCGCGGCGGCGGAGCGGTAGTCCGCGTTGCTGTGGCAGATGGCCGCGCGGGAGCCGAACTCGTAGCGCACGCCCTCGGCGGTGACGGGCAGTGCTTCGGGGTGGGCCCGGTAGAACCAGACGGGCGGGACGACGGTGGGCGT
Organism: Streptomyces collinus; assembly: GCF_031348265.1. NCBI lineage: Bacteria > Bacillati > Actinomycetota > Actinomycetes > Kitasatosporales > Streptomycetaceae > Streptomyces > Streptomyces collinus. The sequence continues at coordinate 681,227 of NZ_CP133771.1, forward strand.
GCCGAGGTCGACGCGGATGCCGTGCTCGTGCAGCAGGTCCAGGAGCCGGTCCAGCCAGCCGAAGTCGTAACGGCCGGGTGAGGGCTCCAGCAGCGCCCAGGAGAAGATCCCGACACTCACCATCGTGACGCCGGCCTCCCGCATCAGCCGGACGTCCTCCTGCCAGACGCTTTCCGGCCACTGCTCGGGGTTGTAGTCCCCACCGAAGGCGAGCCTGGTGAGGCCCCTGGGGGTGGTCTCCGGCATGGAAGGTCTCCCGGTCGATCGACGGATTGGGAACGTGCACACACAACTTCGCAGTGCGGAGCCCAACATAACCGCACAGCAACAACCATTGACAAGTGTCCGGGATGTTTCTCTACTGTGAACGCTCACAGAAGCATGGCAGGTCCTCGCAGCAGGCGAGGACCCCAGGTCAGGGGAGAGATCCATGCCGTACACGAAGCGCCGCCGCCTCGTGAGAACCGCCGTCGCCATCGCCCTCGGCGCCACCACCCTCGCCGCCTGCGGCTCGGAATCCGCGGACAGCGAGACCGAGTCGGGGCCGGCCTCGCTGACGTACTGGACGTGGACGCCCGGCATGGACAAGGTCGTGGACCTGTGGAACAAGGGGCCGGGCAAGAGGGACCAGATCACCGTCACGGTGAAGAAGCAGGCGTCCGGTGACACGCTCGTCACCAAGATCCTCACCGCGCACAAGGCCGGCAAGGCGCCCGACCTGGTGCAGGCGGAGTACCAGGCGCTGCCCACCCTCGTCAGCAACGACGCGCTCGCCGACATCTCGAAGAACGTCGGCGAGGCCGAGGACAAGTTCGCCGGCGGCGTCTGGCAGCAGACCACGCTCGGCACGGACGCGGTCTACGCGGTCCCGCAGGACATCGGGCCGATGATGTTCTACTACCGCGAGGACCTGTTCAAGGAGTACGGCCTCACCGTGCCGACGACCTGGGACGAGTTCGCCGAGACCGCCCGCAAGCTGAAGAAGGCGGCTCCGGACAAGGACCTCACCACCTTCTCCGCCAACGACTCGGGCCTCTTCGCGGGCCTCGCCCAGCAGGCGGGCGCCAAGTGGTGGACGACGTCCGGCGACCAGTGGAAGGTCTCCATCAACGACGCGGCGACGCGGAAGGTCGCGAAGTTCTGGGGCGGCCTGGTGAAGGAGGGCGCCATCGACAACCAGCCGATGTACACGCCCGCCTGGAACAAGGCGCTCAACACCGGCAAGCAGATCGCCTGGGTCAGCGCCGTGTGGGCGCCCGGCACCCTGACCACGGCCGCGCCCGACACCAAGGGCAAGTGGGCCATGGCCCCGCTCCCTCAGTGGTCCGCGAGCGACAACAGCACCGGCAGCTGGGGCGGCTCCTCCACCGCCGTGACCACCGACTCCGAACACCGTGCCGCCGCCGCGAAGTTCGCCGCCTGGCTGAACACCGACAGCGAGGCCCTGAACGCGCTGGCGAAGGAGAGCGGCATCTACCCGGCCGCCACCAACGCCCAGACCAGCGGCGCCTTCCTCAAGCCGCCGGCCTACTTCGCCAACCAGGCCGACTTCTACACCAAGGCCGCCGACATCGCGGAGACCACCGCGCCCTCCGCCTGGGGCCCGAACGTGAACGTCGCGTACACCACGTTCAAGGACGCCTTCGGCGCCGCGGCGAAGAGCACGTCGGACTTCGGCGCCGCGCTGGACGAGATGCAGGCCGACACCGTCGCCGACATGAAGAAGCAGGGCTTCGAGGTCGCGGAGTGAAAAGCACGGCACGCCGGCGGTCGTACGGGGCCGAGGGGGCCCCGTACGCCCACCCGTCTCCCACCACCACCCTCGAACGAGCGCGAAGCGCCCCCTATCTTTTCCTCCTCCCAGCGGTACTGCTCTTCGCGCTGTTCTTCGCGCTGCCCATCGGCTACGCGGTCTGGCTCAGCTTCCGCAAGGTGAAGGTGTCGGGCCTCGGCCTCGGCTCCGGCGCCCGCAAGGAGATCTGGGCCGGCCTGGAGAACTACACCGACGCCCTCTCCGACAGCGAACTGCTGCACGGCACCCTGCGCGTGCTCGGCTACGGGTGCATCGTCGTGCCCGTCATGCTCGGCCTGGCCCTGCTGTTCGCGCTGATGCTCGACTCGGAGAAGGTGCGGCTCGCACCCGTCACCCGGCTCGCGATCTTCCTGCCGTACGCCATCCCCGGTGTGGTGGCGGCCCTGCTGTGGGGCTTCCTCTACCTGCCGGACGTCAGCCCCTTCTACTTCGTGCTCGACAGGCTCGGGATGCCGCAGCCGGACCTGCTGGACGGCGGGCCGCTGTTCCTGGCCCTGTCGAACATCGCGGTCTGGGGCGGCACCGGCTTCAACATGATCGTCATCTACACCTCGCTCCAGGCGATCCCGGCGGAGGTGTACGAGGCGGCGAAGCTCGACGGCGCCACCCCGCTGCAGATCGCGCTGCGGATCAAGATCCCGATGGTGTCGCCCTCGCTGGTGCTGACCTTCTTCTTCTCGATCATCGCGACGCTCCAGGTGTTCAACGAACCGACCACCCTCAAGCCGCTCACCAACTCGGTGTCCACGACGTGGAGCCCGCTGATGAAGGTGCACCGGGACGCCTTCGGTGAGGGTGACATCTACGGGGCAGCGGCGCAGGCCGTGATCATCGCCTTCGCCACCCTCCTCCTCTCCTTCGGCTTCCTGCGGGCCGCGAACCGTCGCCAGAAGCAGGAGGCAGCCCGATGAGCTCCCTCGCCGTCCCCCAGACCGAGCCGGTGGCGGGCAGCACGCCCGGCACCGCCCAGGGCCGCCCGCCGCTGCGCCGCCGGATCGCCCTGATCCCCACGGCCACCCTGCTGCTGGGCTCGCTCTACTGCCTGCTCCCGGTCGCCTGGGTGGTCATCGCCGCCACCAAGTCCGGGCGGGAGCTGTTCTCCACGTTCACGTTCCTGCCGGGCACGGGCTTCGCCGGCAACATCCGGGATCTCAACGCCTACCGCGACGGCGTCTACTGGCAGTGGATGGCCAACTCCGCGCTGTACGCCGGCCTCGGGGCTCTGCTGTCGACATGTGTGTCGGCGATCAGCGGCTACGCGCTCGCGGTCTACCGTTTCCGCGGCCGTGAGACGCTCTTCAACCTGCTGCTCGCGGGGGTGCTGATGCCGCCCGTGATCCTGGCCGTCCCCCAGTACCTGCTGCTGGCGAAGGCCGACCTCACCGACTCGTACCTGTCCGTCCTGCTGCCGCAGATCCTCTTCCCGTACGGCGTCTACCTCGCGCGGATCTACGCCGCCGCCGCGGTGCCCGCCGACGTGATCGAGGCGGGGCGCATGGACGGGGCGAGCGAGTGGCGGATCTTCACGCGGATCGCCCTGCCCATGATGGTCCCCGGCATGGTGACGGTCTTCCTTTTCCAGTTCGTGGCGATCTGGAACAACTTCCTGCTGCCGTACATCATGCTCAGCGACGACGAGAAGTTCCCGATCACGCTCGGCCTGTTCACGTTGCTGGAGCAGGGCGCCAACACCCCGGCGCTGTACACCCTGGTGATCACCGGGGCCTTGCTCGCGGTGTTCCCGCTGGTCGCCCTCTTCCTGGTCATCCAGCGGTTCTGGAGTCTGGATCTGCTCTCCGGAGCCGTAAAGTCGTGACCGTGAACGCTACGGGAGGCAGGCGCAGGCCGCCCACGATCCATGACGTGGCCCGCGAGGCCGGTGTCTCGCGCGGCACCGTCTCGCGCGTCCTCAACGGCGGGCACTACGTCAGTCCGGCCGCCCAGGAGGCGGTCAACGCGGCCATCCGCAGAACGGGTTACGTGGTCAACCGGCACGCCCGCTCTCTGATCACCGGGCGGTCCGACTCGATCGGTTTCCTGCTCACGGAGCCGCAGGAGAGGTTCTTCGAGGACCCCAACTTCAACGTCCTGCTGCGCGGCTGCACCCAGGCGCTCGCCGCGCACGACATTCCGCTGCTGCTGATGCTGGCGGGCACCGAGGACGAACGGCGGCGCATCACGCGCTACATCACCGCCGGGCACGTCGACGGGGTGCTGCTGGTCTCCAGCCACTCCGGTGATCCCGTCGCCGAGCGGCTGCGCGAGGCGGGGGTGCCGCTGGTCGCGTGCGGGAAGCCGATCGGGCTGGCCTCCAAGGTCAGTTACGTGGCCGCCGACGACCGTGACGGCGCTCGCGACATGGTGCGCCATCTGCTGTCGCTCGGGCGGCGCCGGGTGGGCACGGTGACCGGCCCGCTGGACACACCCGGCGGTGTCGAGCGCCTCGCCGGTTACCAAGAGGTGCTGGCGGAGGCGGGCCTGGAGTTCGACGAGCGGCTGGTCGTCTCCGGCGACTACAGCCGGGCGAGCGGTGAGGCGGGCGCCGAGCGGCTGCTGGCGCGGGCGCCGGACGTCGACGCGGTGTTCGTCGCCTCGGACCTCATGGCGCAGGGAGTGCTCACGGCCCTGCACCGGGCGGGGCGGCGGGTGCCGCAGGACGTGGCCGTCGGCGGTTTCGACGATTCACCGGCCGCGGTGGCCGCGGGGCCCGAGCTGACGACGATCCGGCAGCCCTGGGACCGCATCAGCAGCGAGATGGTGCGGGTGCTGCTCGCGCAGATCGGGGGCGAGGATCCGGCGGCGGTGATCCTGCCGACGGAGCTGGTGAAGCGGGAGTCGACCTAAAGGCCCTGCGTACGGGCCGGGCGCCCGTCTGCATGCACGGTCATGGAACCGTGCTCCGGTGTTACCGTTCCCATATGGCGGCGAAGACGGCTGGCGGGCAGCTTGAGGATCGGTGGCGGGACATCCTGTCGGCGCACGCGCGGACGATGTGCGAGATCGACCGGGCGCTGCACCCGCACGGCCTCGGCGCGTCCGACTTCGAGGTCCTGGACATACTCGCGACCGCGGCGCCCGAGGAGGGCGAGCAGTGCCGCGTGCAGAACCTCGTGGGGCGGGTCCACCTCAGTCAGAGCGCGCTGTCGCGGCTGATCGCCCGGCTGGAGAAGGACGGGCTGGTGGCCCGGTCGGTGTGCGTGGAGGACCGCCGGGGCGTGTGGGTCGCACTGACGGCCAAGGGCCGTGACCTGCACGCCGAGGTGCTCCCGCTGCAGCGGGCAGCACTGACCCGGGCGCTGGGCGAGGAGCCGCCCAGGCCCGGATCGCGCCGGTCGCTTGTCTAGCGGGCCGGCGTCGCCCTCCTAGCAGGCCGGCGACGCTTTCCCAGCGGGCCTGCGTCGCTTCCTAGCGGGCCAGCAGGGTGCGCACTCCCTCCGAGGTCAGCGTCAGGCGGTGCTCCGAGCTGCCGTCGATGGTGAGCGACAGGTCGTCGGCCGGCCACTGCGCGGCGAGCGCCCCGAGGGGCACCAGGCGGTAGCGGGAGACGAACGGCAGCAGCCCGGCCATCTCCACCTCGGAGGTGAACACGGGCACCACCGGTTCGCCGCCCGGCTGCTCCAGCACCGGCAGCGCCACCGCGGAGGGGTTGGCGGCGTCCGAGTCGTTGGCGTCGTCGGGCACGGGGATGAGCACGTCGCTGTTGGCGAGCGCGTCGAGAGCCGCCGTGTCCTCGGTGTTCTCGGAGAGGACGTCCAGAGCCCGCTGGGCGGGCGTGGGCGTGGGGTCGTTTGCGGGTGTCTCCATGGCAGATTCCCTGGTAGCGGCGGTCGTGCGGCCCGCCCCGGGCATGATCCGCCCCGGGAACGGTCCTGCTCGCGTACCCGAACGGGACCGGGGCAACCCTGCTCGATCTCCGGGGTTGGTGGGAGGTCCGGGGAGATCTCGTGGCGACCCGGGGGATGAAGGGCCGGCGAAGGACGCCCAGGCCGCCGGGGGCTGTTGACCCGACGCATGTTACCGGTAACATCACTCCCTGATCCAGACGTACGCGCCTGTGCCCTCCGCCCACCACCCGGTGGCCCGTCCTTCGGAGTCCGCGTGATCGAAGAGCGCGTTGCCCGTCTCTCCCCCGCCCAGCCCGGTCCGCTGTTCAGCAGGACCGCCGTGGTCGCCTCCTGCGTGGGCTTCGTCCTCATGGGGGTGTTGCAGGCCTTGTACGGGCCGGCGATCCCGGCCTTCCGCGCGGAGTTCGGGCTGGCGCCCTCCGCCGCGGGGCTGGGGCTGAGCGCGCATTTCGTCGGCGGTGTGGCCGGGGTGCTGCTGTCCGACCGGCTCTACGGGCGGATCGGCAACCGGCACATCCTCGGCGGTTCGTATCTGCTGATGGGCGTCGGCGCGGCCGGCTTCGCGCTGGCGCCCGCCTGGCCCGCCGCCCTGGCGGCTGCCCTGGTCGCCGGGGTGGGCTTCGGCGGTATCGACTACGGCCTCAACCAGTTGTTCGCCGTGGGCTTCGGCGACCGTTCGACCGCGATGCTCAACATCCTCCACGCCCACTTCGGCATCGGCGCCATCCTCGGCCCCGCCGTGATCGGCGCGGTCGGCTCGGAGCACTACCCGGCCGTCTTCCTCGTCTTCGCCCTTGCCAACCTGCCGCTGCTGCTGTGCCTGAGGGGCGTGCGGAGCCGGGCGCCCGTCGCGGCCCGAGAGCCGGGCCCCGGCGGAGGCGTGCTCGGGCGGAGCCTCGGCTCCGTGATCGCCGTCTTCGTCGTCCTCTACGTGCTGCACGTCGGCATCGAGGCCGGTGTGGGCGGCTGGGAGCCCACGCATCTGGAGACCGTCGGCTACGGCGCGGGCGTCGCCGCGACCGCCACCTCCGTGTACTGGCTGATGATGACCGTCGGCCGCTTCCTGGTCGCCCCGCTCGCGCTGCGCTTCTCCCCCCAGACCATCATCACCGTCTCCTGCGCGGGCATGACGGTGTGCCTGCTGGCCGCGACCGTCCCGGTCCTCGCGCCCTACGCGTATGCCGGTGTCGGTCTGTTCATCGCGCCGATCTTCCCCACCGGGCTGCCGTGGCTGAACCGCGCCGCCCCGCGGGCCCGGCGGGCCGGTGCCCTGGTCATCGCGGCCTCCATGGCCGGCGGTGTCGCCGCGGGGCCGGCGCTGGGCAAGGCCATCGAGTGGTCCGGGGTCCGCGCCGTGCCGCTCCTGCTGTGCGGCGTCTCGGCGCTCTGCCTGGCCGCCACGCTCTGGCTCATCCGTGCCACCCGCTCCCGCTGACTCCACTCCTCTGTCCCGAAGGGAAGCTTCCGCATGCCCGCCCTGACCACGACGTCCGACGGATTCCTGCTGCACGGCGAGCCGTTCCGGATCATCTCCGGCGCGCTGCACTACTTCCGCGTCCACCCCGGACTGTGGTCCGACCGGCTGCGCAAGGCGCGGCTGATGGGCCTCAACACGGTCGAGACGTACATCCCCTGGAATCACCACCAGCCCGACCCCGAAGGCCCCCTGCTCCTCGACGGCTTCCTCGACCTGCCCCGGTTCCTCCGGCTCGCCCAGGACGAGGGACTGCGGGTGCTGCTGCGTCCCGGGCCGTTCATCTGCGCCGAGTGGGACGGCGGCGGCCTGCCCGACTGGCTGACCTCCGACCCGGACATCCGGCTGCGCACCAGCGACCCCCGCTTCACCGGTGCCGTCGACCGCTACCTCGACCTGCTGCTGCCCGCGCTGCGGCCACACCTGGCCGCCGCGGGCGGTCCCGTCATCGGCGTGCAGGTGGAGAACGAGTACGGGGCCTACGGCGACGACTCCGCCTATCTGAAGCACCTCGCCGACGCCTTCCGCGCCCGCGGCGTCGAGGAGCTGCTGTTCACCTGCGACCAGGCCGACCCGGAGCATCTCGCCACCGGAAGCCTGCCCGGCGTCCTGGTCACCGGGACCTTCGGCAGCCGCGTCGAGCAATCCCTGGCACGACTGCGCGAACACCGGCCCGAAGGCCCGCTGTTCTGTGCCGAGTTCTGGATCGGCTGGTTCGACCACTGGGGCGGTCCGCACCATGTGCGGGACGCGGCCGACGCCGCCGCCGACCTGGACCGGCTGCTGTCCGCCGGGGCCTCCGTCAACATCTACATGTTCCACGGCGGTACCAACTTCGGCTTCACCAACGGCGCCAACCACAAACACGCCTACACCCCCACCGTCACGTCCTACGACTACGACGCCGCCCTCACCGAGTGCGGCGACCCGGGCCCGAAGTACCACGCCTTCCGCGAGGTCATCGCCCGCCATGCCACCGTGCCGGACGAACCCGTCCCGGCGCCGGGCCCCAAACTCCCGCCCACGCCGGTCGAGTTGAGCAGCCGTGCGGCGCTCCTGCCCCTGGCCGGCTCGCTCGCCGCGGCCGTGCGCACCGATATGCCCGTGACCATGGACGAGCTCGGCGGGCGCACCGGCTACGCCCTCTACCGCACGACCCTCCCGGCCGACGGCGACGGGCTGCTGCACTTCACCCGCGGGGTGGGCGACCGTGCCCAGGTCTTCGTCGACGGCGCGCCCGTCGGCGTGCTGGAGAGCGAACGCCACGACACGTCGCTGCCCGTGCGGGTGCCGCGTCCCGGTGCGACGCTGGAGGTCCTCGTCGAAAACATGGGCGGCGTCAACTACGGCCCTCGCATCGGCGCGCCCAAGGGGCTGCTCGGACCCGTCTCCTTCAACGGCACGGACCTCACGGGCTGGGACTGCCGCCCGCTGCCGCCGGTCCCGGACGCGCTGCCGTTCGCCCCGGCGGGTGACGCGCCGGTCACCGTGCCGGCGTTCCACCGCGGCACCTTCGAGGTCGGCGCCCCGGCGGACGCCTTCCTCGCCCTGCCCGGCTGGACGAAGGGCCAGGCCTGGGTCAACGGCTTCCACCTCGGCCGCTACTGGAACCGCGGCCCGCAGCGCACGCTGTACGTCCCCGCGCCGGTGCTGCGCCCGGGCCCGAACGAACTCGTCCTGCTGGAGCTGCACGGCTGCACCGCCACCCGTGCCCTGCTCACCGACACCCCCGACCTCGGCCCGGAGAACACCTGGTGACCCATCTCCTGCATGTGCCCCCGCCCGCCCCTCCCCCGCTGACCGGCCACCTGCCCTTCTCGGACGCGCCGGGCGTGCCCGACCCGATCGAGGTCACCAGCCGCTGGCTGACCAGGGGCGGCCGCCCCTGGTTCCCGGTCTCCGGCGAGTTCCACTACTCCCGCTACCCGCACGGGCAGTGGGAGGAGGAGCTGCTGAAGATGAAGGCGGGCGGGGTGACCGCCGTGGCCTCCTACGTGATCTGGATCCACCACGAGGAGGCCGAGGGCCGCGTCCGCTTCGACGGCGACCGCGACCTCGGGCGCTTCGCCGGACTCTGCGCCCGCCACGGCCTGGACTTCATCCCCCGGATCGGCCCCTGGTCGCACGCCGAGGTACGCAACGGCGGCCTGCCCGACTGGCTCCTGGCACGGACGAGCGCACCGCGCACCGATGACCCGGCCTACCTGGAGCCCGTCCGCACCTGGTTCACGGAGATCGCCGGCCGGCTGAGGGGGTGGGAACGGGCGAACGGGGGCCCGATCATCGCGATCCAGATCGAGAACGAGCTCTACGACCGACCGGGCCATCTGCGCACGCTCAAGCGCCTCGCCCAGGAGGCCGGGCTCAGCGCGCCGCTGTGGACGTCGACCGCCTGGGGCGGGGTCAGGCTGCCGGGCGAGGACCTGTTCCCGCTGTACGGCGGCTACTCGGAGGCGTTCTGGACGGAGGCCGACGGCGGCTGGCCCGACACCTGCCGCAAGCACTTCTTCTTCACCCACGAGCGCGACGACGAGGGCATCGGCGCCGACCTGCGGCCCACGACCGTACGCGGGGCGGACCCGGCTCCGGCGGACCGGTTCCCCTGGGCCACCTGCGAATTGGGCGGCGGCATGGCGGTGGCCTATCACCGGCGGCCGAGGGTGGAGGCCGAGGACGTCGGTGCCCTCGCGCTGACCAAGATCGGCTGCGGGTCGGTGTGGCAGGGCTACTACATGTTCCACGGCGGCACGAACCCGGCCGGCGAGCTGACCTCCCTGCAGGAGTCGCACGCCACCGGCTACCCCAACGACCTGCCCGTCCTGACCTACGACTTCCAGGCCCCGCTCGGCGAGTACGGGCAGGTGCGGCCCTCCTACCACGAACTGCGCCTCCAGCACCTGCTGCTGGCCGACTTCGGGCACCGGATCGCCCCCATGCGGTCCGTGCTGCCCGAGCGATCACCGGCCGGGCAGGACGACCGAGAGACCCTGCGCTGGGCCGTGCGGACCGACGGCACCTCGGGCTTCCTCTTCGTGACCAACCACCAGCCGCACGAGCCGCTGCCGGACCACCCGGGCACGGCCTTCACGGTCGACTTCCCGCACACGTCCCCGCTGACGCTGCCGAGCGCTCCCGTCACCGTGCCCTCCGGCGCGTACTTCTGCTGGCCGCTCCGGCTGGACGTGGCCGGGCTGCGGCTGGAGTGGGCCACGGCGCAGCCCGTGTGCACCGTCGAGGCGGACGGCCGTACGGTCCTGGTGCTGTCCGCGACGGACGGCATCGCGCCCGAACTCGCCCTGGACGCCGACACGGTGGCGTCCGTCGCCGTACCGTCCGGGGAGATCACGCCGGTCGCCGGTCGCATCCTGGTCAGCGGCGTGCGGCCCGGCACCGATGCCCTGGTCGAGGTGGAGACCGCCGACGGTTCGCGCGTCGGCCTGCTGGTCCTGGACGCGGCGACGGCCCGCACGGTCTACCGCGGCCGGGCGTGGGGGGCCGAACGGCTGGTGCTGTGCGGGGACGGTGTCGTCTTCGACGAGCACCGAAGCGAGGTGCGGCTGCACAGCCCGTCAGCCGAGCCGACGTTCGCGGTGCTGCCCGCACCGGACTCCGCCCTGGTGGCGGACGGGGCCGGTGTCCGGGAGGCGGCCGACGGCGTGTTCACGCGCTACACGGTCGACGCCGGGCCGCCGGCGGGCACCGTCGCGACCGTCACCTCCGTCAGGCCCGGAGGCCCGGCGCCCGGGCCGGTGACCGGCGTGCAGGGCCGGGCGAGTGTGCCGGGCGAGAAGGACATGGACGCGGCGGCCGCCGAGTACCGGGTCGACGTACCGGAGGACCTGCTTCAGAACCCCTCCGGTGTGCTGCTGCGGCTGCGCTGGACGGGGGACCTGGCACGGGCCTGCGTGGGAGACACTCTGGTCGCCGACCAGTTCTGGTCGGGGCGGGACTGGGACATCGGGCTGGACCGGCTGCCGGGCGGGGCGCTGCGCACGGAGGGCCTGCGGCTGAAGGTGCTGCCGCTCGCCCCGGACGCGCCCGTGCAGGTGCCGGGGCGGCCGGACCGCGCCTGGCGGGAGGCGCGGGTCCTGGACGCCGCGTGGGTGGTCACGCGCCGCTGGACGGTCCGGACCGGCTGAAGACGTTCCGGACCTGGTGTCCGGCCTATGCTGTGCTCCTGCCGGGCGGGTTCAGGACCGCCGTACCGACGTCGAGGAATCATCCGCCATGACACCGAGCGCCCCCGACGGCCCTGTGCCCAAGGGCCGCAGCAGGCGCAACTTCGCGGGGGCGCGCCCGGTGATGGCCGACGTGGCCCGGATGGCCGGCGTCTCCAAGCAGACCGTGTCGCGGGTGCTCAACGACCATCCGGCCGTCCGTCCCGAGACGCGCGAGGCGGTCTCACAGGCCATGCGCACGCTCGGCTACCGGCCCAGCCGCAGTGCGCGGTCCCTGGCCAGTGGCAGGACCCGGATGCTCGGAGTCATCTCCTTCGACGCCGCCCGCTACGGGCCCGCCTCGATCCTGACCGCGATCAACACGGCCGCCCAGGAGGCCGGTTACCTCGTCAGCTCCATCGCCCTGGACACGGCCGACCACGACACCGTCGTCGAGGCCGTCGACCGGCTGTCGGCCGAGGGCGCGGACGGCGTGATCGCGATCGCGCCGCAGCTGTGGGTGGGCCGGGCGCTGGCCGAGACGACCGGCCTGGGCACTCCCCTGGTGGTGCTGGAGAGCGCGCTCGACGAGGAGACTCCCCTGGTCACCGGCGATTCGCGCACCGGCGCCCGCAAGGCCACCGAGCACCTCCTCGGCCTCGGGCACGCGACCGTGTGGCACATCGCGGGCCCGACCGGCTGGACCTCGGCCGACCACCGGCTGGCGAGCTGGCAGTCGACACTCCGGGCCGCGGGTGTCGCCGTGCCGGCCCCTCTCGTCGGGGACTGGAGCGCCGACTCCGGCTACGACCTGGGGCGTTCGCTGGCCCGGCGCCCCGACGTGACGGCGGTGTTCGCCTCCAACGACCAGATGGCGCTCGGCCTGCTGCACGCCCTGCACGAGGCCGGGCGGTCCGTCCCCGGGGACGTCAGCGTCGTCGGCTACGACGACGTCCCGGAGGCGGCGCACTTCCTGCCGCCGCTGACCACCGTCCGCACCGACTTCGCGGAGATCGGCACCCGTTCGCTGCGGCTCCTCCTGGACCGCATCGACGGCGCGGGCGACCGGCCCCGCGTCGACACCCTGGTGCCCGTGGACCTGGTGGTGCGCGCCAGCAGCGGGCCCCCACCGGTGCGCTGAGGGACGTTCGTCAGCCGTTTCCCCCGGCGGCGGCGCGCTGCCAGGCCCCTTCCCTCAGCAGCCGCAGCCCGTTCAGGCCGACCAGGACCGTGGAGCCCTCGTGGCCCGCGACGCCCAGCGGCAGCGGCAGGTCACCGGCCAGGTCCCAGACGACGAGTCCGGCGATGAACACCCCCGCGATGACGAGGTTCTGCACGACCAGCCTGCGGGCGCGGCGGGACAGGGCGACGGTGGCGGGGACCGCGGCGAGTTCGTCGCGCACGATGACGGCGTCCGCGGTCTCCAGGGCCAGGTCGGACCCGGCCCGGCCCATGGCGATCCCGGTGTGCGCGGCGGCCAGGGCGGGTGCGTCGTTGACGCCGTCCCCGACGACCAGCACCTTGCGGCCCGCACGCTCCATCTCCTGGACGGCGGCCAGTTTGTCCTGCGGCAGCAGCCCGGCGCGCACGTCGTCGATGCCGGCCTCGGCGGCGAGGTGCGCGGCGGCCCGGGGGTTGTCGCCGGTGAGGAGCACCGGGGCGGTGCCGGTGAGCGTGGCGAGGGAGGCGACCGTGGCGGCGGCGTCCGGGCGCAGCCGGTCGGCGATGCCGAGCAGCCCGGCGGGGGTGCCGTCGACGACGACCAGGACGGCGGTACGGCCGGACTCCTCCAGTTCCGCAGCGGCGCCGGGGGTGACGTCCAGCAGCCGGGCCGGTGCGCCCACGGTGACCGTGCGGCCGCCGACGACGGCGGTGACTCCCAGGCCGGGCGCGGAGGTGAAGTCCGCCGCGTCGGGCAGGCCGAGGCCGCGCTCGCGGGCGGCGTCCACCACCGCCCGGGCCAGCGGATGCTCACTGGGCCGCTCGGCGGCGGCCGCCAGCGTCAGCACCTCGTCCTCTTCCAGCCCGGATCCGGGCAGCGGCCGCACATCGGTGACGCGGGGGCTGCCCTCGGTGAGCGTGCCGGTCTTGTCCAGCGCGACCGCGTCCACCTGACCGAGCCGCTCCATCACCACGGCCGACTTCACGAGCACGCCGTGCCGTCCGGCGTTGGCGATGGCCGACAGCAGCGGCGGCATGGTGGCCAGCACGACCGCGCACGGCGAGGCGACGATCATGAAGGTCATGGCGCGCAGCAGTGCGTCGGTGAGCTGTTCACCGAAGGCGAGCGGGACCAGGAAGACGGCCAGGGTCGCGGCCACCATGCCCAGCGAGTAGCGCTGTTCGACCTTCTCGATGAACAGCTGCGTGGGCGCCTTGGTCTCGGACGCCTCCTGCACCATGCGCACGATCCGGGCGATCACCGAGTCGGAGGCGTCGCGCTCCACCCGGATCCGCAGTGCGCCGGTGCCGTTGAGGGTGCCCGCGAAGACCTCGTCGCCCCGCTCCTTCGGCACGGGCAGCGGCTCGCCGGTGATGGTCGCCTGGTCCACCTCGCTCGCCCCGTCCAGCACCCGGCCGTCGGCTCCGACACGCTCGCCGGGGCGTACCAGGACGGTGTCGCCGACTGCCAGCTCCTCGACGGACACCGCCTGTTCACCGCCGTCGGGGCTCAGCCGGGTGGCCGTGGCGGGGGCCAGGTCGAGCAGACCGCGCACGGAGTCCGCGGTGCGGGCCGTGGCCAGGGCCTCCAGCGCACCCGAGGTGGCGAAGATGACGATGAGCAGGGCGCCGTCCATGACCTGCCCGATGGAGGCGGCGCCCAGGGCGGCGACGACCATCAGCAGGTCGACGTCGAGGGTGCGCTCCTTCAGCGCCTTGAGCCCTTCCCACCCCGGCTCCCAGCCGCCCGTGACGTACGACAGTGCGTACAGCGGGCCCCAGGTCCAGGCCGGGGCGCCGGTCAGCTGCAAGGGCAGGGCGAGCAGGAAGCAGACGGTGGCCGCGGCGGCCCAGCGTGCCTCGGGGAGGGCGAGGACGCGGGTACGCCGCCGGGCCACCGCGCCGGGGCGCTCGGGCTTGGTCCGTTCGACCGGCTGCGGCGTGAGGGTGGAGGTCATCAGGGGTCCTTCTGGCGGGGGCGCGTCGGCGCCTCTCACCATACAGGAACACATGAAGACTGATTCATGTCTTCATTCCCTGTCCGTGATGCCGGGACTCAGCGCAGCTTGTCCTTGGCCTGGTAGTAGGCGCCGCCGAACGGCAGGAACCAGGCGGTGCCGTTGTAGAAAGGGACCGGGACCTTGGGGAAGCCGAGGCCGCGCAGGGGGTTGGCCTCGGGGCGGCCGTCCATCATCTCGGCGACCGCGCGGCCCATGTAGGTGGCCATCTGGACGCCGTGGCCGCAGTAACCCATGGCGTAGTAGAGGCCGTTGGCCTCGCCCGCGTGCGGGAGGCGGTCCCAGGAGAAGCCGACCACCGCGTCGACTGCGACCACGTCGTACGGACCTTCCACGCCACCGGCGACATCTCACCCCTGCACGCCACCGCGACCGGGCACCGAGTGCTCGCCCACCTCTCCGGGGACGACCTCGACGCGGTCATCACACGCGGGCTGAAGAGCTACAGCGCGTCCACGCCGGTCGACGCGGCGCGGCTGCGCACGGAACTCGCCCGCGTGCGCGCCGAGGGCTACGCGGTCAACCGCAACCAGTTCCGCCCCGGCGTGTGCGCGATCGCCGCGCCGTCCTCGACGCCGACGGCACACCACTCGCCTCCGTGGCGGTCTCGATGCCGGAGTCGCGCTACGACGAGAGCCGGCTGCCCGAGTGGGGCCGCATGGTCGCCGACACGGCGACCGAGATCACCCAATGGGCTGTGTGGGCGGGCGAGGCGGAGGTCCTCACCGCACGGGCACGGCCACGTACTGGTACTCCAGGAACTCGTCGATCCCGACCCGGCCGCCCTCGCGTCCGAGCCCGGACTGCTTGACCCCGCCGAACGGGGCCGCCGGGTTGGAGACGAGGCCGGTGTTCAGGCCGACCATGCCGACCTCCAGACCTTCGCTGACGCGCAGGCCCCGGTCCAGCCCCTGGGTGAAGACGTAACCGACGAGACCCCAAGGCGTGTCGTTGGCGCGGCGCAGGACCTCGTCCTCGTCGTCGAAGGTGAGGATCGCGGCGACCGGGCCGAAGATCTCCGTGTCCATCAGACGGCTTGCGGGGTCGACGCCGGCGAGCACGGTCGGCGGGTAGAAGTTGCCGGGCCCTTCCGGCCTCCGACCGCCGACGAGCACCTCGGCGCCGCGCTCCACCGCGTCGGCGACGAGCTCCTCCACCTTGGCGCGTCCGTTGGCGTCGATCAGCGGGCCGACGTCCACGCCGCCCCGGGTGCCGGGCCCCACCACGAGCGCGCCCATCCGCTCGGCGAGCCGCCGGCCGAACTCGCCGGCGACCGACCGGTGGACGAAGAAGCGGTTGGCGGCGGTGCAGGCCTCGCCCATGTTGCGCATCTTGGCGACCATCGCCCCGTCCACGGCCACGTCCAGGTCGGCGTCGTCGAAGACGATGAACGGCGCGTTGCCGCCCAGCTCCATCGAGGTCCGTACGACGGTGTCGGCGCACTGCGCGAGGAGCAGCCGGCCGACGGCGGTGGAGCCGGTGAAGGACAGCTTGCGGATCCGGCCGCCGCGCAGCAGCGGCTCGCACACCTCGCCGGCCCGGGAGGTGGTGACGACGTTCAGCACACCGTCCGGCAGACCGGCCTCCTTGAGGATCCCGGCCAGCGCGAGGCTGGAGAGCGGGGTCTGCGGGGCGGGCTTGAGGATCATCGTGCAGCCCGCCGCGATGGCCGGGCCGATCTTGCGGGTGCCCATGGCCAGCGGGAAGTTCCACGGCGTGATCAGCAGGCAGGGGCCGACCGGGCGGCGGGAGAGCAGCATGCGGTTACGGCCGTCGGGCAGGGTGCCGCAACCGCCGTCGATGCGGACGGCCTCCTCGGAGAACCAGCGGAAGAACTCCGCCGCGTAGGCAACCTCTCCCCTGGCCTCGGCGAGCGGCTTGCCCATCTCGGAGGTCATCAGGTGGGCGAGTTCGTCGGTGCGCTCAAGGATGATCTCGTGGGCGCGGCGCAGGATCTCACTGCGGGCCCGGGGTGCCGTGCGCGCCCACTCGGCCTGGGCCTGGACGGCGGCCTCCTCGGCGAGCCGGGCGTCCTTGGGGCCGGCGTCGGCGACGTGGCAGAGGATCTCGCCGGTCGCGGGGTCGTCGACGGGCATGGTGGCGCCGTCCGCGGCGTCCACCCAGGCACCGCCGATGAACAACTGGGTCAGTACCTCGGTCATGGTGTCTCTCCTGTGTGATCGGCGGCGGGGTCGAGGAGTTCGGCGAGGTGCAGGGCGCGGACGCCCCGGTCACCGGCGAGGTGGTCGATCTGGGTGGCGCAGCTGAAGCCGTCCGCCACGACGGGGCGTCCGTCGAGGTGGTCGATGCGGGGCTTGAGGGCGAGGTCGGCGACGGCCATCGAGGTGTCGTAGTGCTCTGCCTCGAATCCGAAGTTGCCCGCGAGTCCGCAGCAGCCCTCGGCCTCGTCGACGCCGCGCACGCCGAGGCGGCGCAGGAGGTCGGCGGGGCGGCGGCCCTTGAAGGTGGCGTACTCGTGGCAGTGGGTCTGGAGCACGACGTCCTCGGGCAGCGGCGGCGGGCTCCAGCCCTCATCGGCGAGCTCGGTGAGGGCCCCGGTGAAGGTGTGGACGCGGTCGGCGACGCGCCGGGCGGCCTCGCTGCCCAGCAGTTCGGGCACGTCACGCTTCAACGCGGCGGCGCAGCTGGGTTCGGCCACGATGATCGGCCGGTCGTCACCGTTGTCGAGCGCGGCGACCGTACGGGCCATGATCTTGCGGGCGACGTTCAGCTGTCCGGTGCTGACCCAGGTCAGTCCGCAGCACAGGCCGTCCTGGGGCGTGCAGGGAACGCCCGCGTCGGCGAGCACACGGCCGGCGGCTCCGGCGATCTCGGGGCGGAAGGCGCGGGTGAAGCTGTCCACGAACAACACGGCCTTCGTCGGCTCTGCCGCCTTGGCTGTGCGCAGGGTCTTGCGCAGGGCCCGCCGGGAGGCGAAGGCCGGGATCCGGCGCTTCGTGGTCACGCCACCGACACGGGCCAGGAGTTTGCCGAGCGGTCCGCGCAACAGGGCGTTGACCGGTCGGGCGGCGTATCCGGCCAGGGCGGAGGTCCGCGGCAGCCAGCCCAGTGAGTAGTGGGAGCGGGGGCGCAGACGTCCCTTGTAGTGCTGGTGCAGGAACTCCGCCTTGTAGGTGGCCATGTCGACACCGACCGGGCAGTCGCTGGAGCAGGCCTTGCACGACAGACACAGATCGAGGGCGTCCTTGACCTCGGTCGAGCGCCAGCCGTCCTCGATCGCTTCGCCGCGCACCATCTCCTGCAGCATCCGGGCCCGGCCGCGGGTGGAGGCGTTCTCCTCGCCCGTGGCCCGGTAGCTGGGGCACATCACTCCGCCCGCGTCACTGCGGCACCGGCCGACACCGACGCACCTGCGCACCGCGCCCGCGAAACCGTCCTCGTCATGCGGAAAGCCGAACGATGTTTCCACCAGCGGCAGTTCACGCAGAGCGAGGTCCGCATCCAACGGGGCAGGGTCAACGATCACGCCAGGGTTGAGCAGGCCATCGGGGTCGAAGACCTTCTTGAACGCGGCGAACGCGGCGATCATGCGGTGGCTGTACATGACCTCCAGCAGCTCACTGCGGGAGCGTCCGTCACCGTGTTCACCGGACAGGGTGCCGCCGTGCTCCACGACCAGTGCCGCCGCCTCGGTCACGAACCGGCGCATCACCGTCCGGCCCGTCTCCGTCGCCGGGTCGAAGTCGATCCGCACATGCACACAGCCGGCGCCGAAGTGCCCGTACAGCACACCCGTCAGCTCGTGCGAGGCCAGCAGCTTGCGGAAGCCGCGCAGATAGGCGGCCAGGCTCTCGGGCGCGACGGCCGCGTCCTCCCAGCCGGGCCACGACTCCCCGCCGTCCACGAGCCGGGCCGCCAGCCCCGCCCCGTCCTCACGCACCCGCCACAGCGAACGCCGCTCGGCCGGGGTCTCCACGACCCGGCCGCCGGTCATCCGCCCCCGGGCCTTGAGCACATCCAGCAGCTCGGCGGCCCGGGCGTCGACCGCGGCCTGGTCGTCGCCTTCGAGCTCGACGTACAGCCAGGCCCGCCCCTCGGGCAGCCCCGTCACCGAATCAGCGCCGCGGCGGGCCCGCATGGTGGCGACGATCGCCTCGTCCATGCCCTCCACCGCGCTGGGCGACCAGCGCAGGATCTCCGGCACGTCCTCGGCCGCCGCGACCACGTCCTCGTAGCCGAGCGTCAGCAGCGTCGAGGCCTGTGCGGTCGCCACCAGGCGGACCGTCGCGGCGGTGACGACCGCACAGGTGCCCTCGGTGCCCACCAGGGCACGGGCCATGTCGAACCCGTTCTCCGGCAGCAGGTGATGCAACTGGAAGCCGGACACCTGACGCGGGATCCGGCCCAGCTCGGTACGGATCAATGCCAGACGCTCTTCCACCAGCCGTCTGAGATCCGCTTCGAGCCGGGCGACGCGCCGCACAGCCTCCGCGTCGCCCGGCTCGGCGGCCCGCAGCCCGGAGCGGTCGGCGACGGCCCGCACGCCGTCCGCCGTCACGATCTCCAGGGCCTCGACGTGCCCGCTGGTCCGCCCGTCGCGCACCGACCGGTTCCCGCACGCGTCGTTGCCGATCATGCCGCCCAGCGTGCAGCGGCTGTGCGAGGACGGATCCGGACCGAAGTCCAGCCCGTGCAGGGCGGTCGCGCTGCGCAGCGCGTCAAGGACCACACCGGCCTCGACCCGCGCGGTGCGCGCCTCGACGTCGATGTCCAGGATCCGGTTCATGTACCGGGAGAAGTCCAGGACCACACCCGGACCGACCGCATTGCCGGCCATGCTGGTGCCGCCGCCCCGGGCCGTGACCGGCACTCCCGCCTCCCGGCAGGCCCGCAGCACCGCGACCACGTCGTCGGCGGTGCGCGGGAAGACCACCGCCCGCGGCGGCACACGGTAGTTGGAGGCGTCATAGGCATACGGGCCGGTGGCCCCCGGCCCGGTCTCCACCCGCAGACCGGGCGCCAGCTCGGCGAGCCGGGCCGTCAGACCCGCCAGGTCGCGGGTGGCGGTGGTCATCGCTCTCCAGCTCCCGACGTACCGGCCTCGACCGCGTTCGCCCAGGCCTGAAGGCCCTCGTCGACGCCCGCCTCGTCGATCACGAGGGCCGGGATCATACGGACGACCTGGTTCGAGGCGCCGCACAGCAGCAGGAGCAGGCCCTCGTCGATCGCGGCGCGCTGCACGCGGGCGGCGGTCTCGGAGTCGGGGCTGCCGTCCTCGGTGACGAACTCGGTGGCGAGCATGAGGCCGAGGCCGCGGACGTCGCCGATGCCCGGGGTCCGGTCGGCCACGGCCTCCAGCCCCTGGCGGAGCCGCTTGCCCATGGCTTCCGCGTTCTCGACGAGCTTCTCGTCGCGTACGACGTCGAGCGTCGCGCAGGCGGCGGCGCAGGCGACGGCGTTGGCGCCGTACGTGCCGCCCTGCGAGCCGGGCCACGCCTTGGTCATCAGTTCCTCGGAGGCGGCGATGCCGGAGAGGGGGAAGCCGCTGGCCAGGCCCTTTGCGGTGACGAGGATGTCGGGGGTGACGCCGAAGTGGTCGTGGCCCCAGAAGCGGCCGGTGCGGCCGACTCCGGTCTGCACCTCGTCGAGGATCAGCAGGAAGCCGTGCCGGTCCGCCCGCTCGCGCAGGCCTTCCAGGAAGGCGCGGTTCGCGGGGACGTAGCCGCCCTCGCCGAGGACCGGCTCGACGATGATCGCTGCCGTGTCGGCGGGCGAGGAGATCGTCTGGAGGGTGTAGTCGAGTTCCTTCAGGGCGAAGCGGGTGGCGGTCTCCTCGTCCCAGCCGTACCGGAAGGCCGTCGGGAACGGAGTGACGACCACGCCGCTCATCAGCGGCGAGAACCCGGACCGGAAGCGGATGCCGGAGGTGGTCATGGAGGCGGCGGCGACCGTACGGCCGTGGAAGCCTCCGTGGCAGACGATGACGTTCGGCCTTCCGGTGGCCTGGCGGGCCAGCCGCAGCGCCGCCTCGACGGCCTCGCTGCCGGAGTTGGTGAAGAACAGGCTGTCCAGGCCGGCCGGCAGTACCTCACCCAGCTTGTCGACCAGGCGGCGCAGCGGCTGGTGCATGACGGTCGTGTACTGGCCGTGGATCAGCGTGCCCACCTGCTCCTGCGCCGCCGCCACGACCTTGGGGTGGCAGTGCCCGGTGCTGGTGACGCCGATACCGGCGGTGAAATCGAGGTAGCGGCGGCCGTCCTCACCGTAGAGGTGGACGCCCTCGCCCCGGGCCGCCACGACGGGCGTGGCCTGGCGAAGGTGCGGCGACAGTGCGGTCATGGTGTCTCCCGGCCGTACGACGAGGTCTGGTTGCTTGGCTCAGCTCCGGTCCGAGCATCCAAGCCGCCGCGAAGGGTGACAACGCGTGATCTGTCCAGCCCGAACCCGTTGTTCGGACGTTGTGTCAACCGGCGGTCCCCCCGGGCCCCGTCTGTCCCTCCCGTGGACAGCTCTTGCGCAGGTCAGCCCGGCTTGTCAGAGTGACCGGGCACGCAGGGAGGCCCCGTGACCGTTCACCCCCCGCCGGCCGGCCGTGACTCCGCCCCGGCCGGTCGCGCTCCGACTCTGGCGGACGTCCTCGCCCTGCCGGTCCTGGCCGCCGGACAGCCCCAGGTCGTGACGGGCCTGACCGAGCTGGACCGGCCGGTGCGCTGGGTGCACATCACCGAGCTGACGGACCCGGCCTCCTTCCTCAAGGGCGGCGAGCTGGTCCTGACGACGGGCATGCCGCTGCCCGAGGACGCCGCGGGCGTCCGCCGCTACGTCGACGAACTCGCCGACGTGGGGGCGGCCGCCCTGGTCATCGAACTCGTACGCCGCTACCACCGGCCGCCCGACGCCCTCGTGCAGGCGTGCCGGGCCCGGGGGCTGCCTCTGGTCACCCTCGCCCGGGACGTCAACTTCCTGGAGGTCACGCAGGTCGTGCACGCGCTGATCCTCGGCAACCAGGCCGACGCGATGCGGCGGACGCAGCGGATCCACGAGGCGTTCACGGCTCTGACGTTGCGCGGGGCGGGGCCGGAGGACGTGGTGCGCGCGGCGGCGGAGATGAGCGGCCGGACGGTCGTGCTGGAGAACCTGGTGCACCAGGCGCTGATCTGCGAGCCCTCGGGGAGCACGGTGGAGCAGGCGCTCGGGGACTGGGAGCAGCGCTCCCGGGCGGCCGGGCCGGGCGACCACACCGGGGTGGGCGGCCCGGAGGGCTGGCTCACCGCGCCCGTCTCCTACCAGGGCGAACGCTGGGGGCGACTGGCCATGCTGCCCGCCGACGGGCCGGTTTTCGGTCCGGAGCACGTCACCGTCCTGGAGCGGACGGCGATGGCCCTGACCGTGGCCCGGCTCATCCACTCCACGCCGTGGGAGCACACGGCCCACCGCAACGCCCTGCGCGAGCTGGCGGAGCAGCGCCACCACTCCGCCGAGGACGTCCGGGCCCGCTGCGCCGCGCTGGGACTGCCCACGGAGGCCGGTGTCTTCCTGGCCGTCCTCGTGGACCTGGGATCCGGAGGGGCGGGCGCCGAGCCGGAGACCCGGCTGCACCGGGAGCTGAGGTCGGCCGGGGTCCCGGCCCTGGTCGGCGAACTGTCCCCCCACCGCCTCGGCGTCCTGCTGGCCCTGCGGCCCGCCCAGCCCTGGCGGCCCGTGGCCGAACGCCTCAGCCGCACCGCGCTGGCGCTGACGCCGGAGGCGATCGTCGGCGTGGGCTCGGAGGTGGCGGATCTCGCCGACAGCGCACGCTCGTTCCGGGAGGCGGCCCGGGTCATAGAGGCCACCCCGCCCGGCCAGCCCCTCCCCGCGGACCGTTCCTTCCACGAGCTGCCGGACATCGGCCTGCGCCGGCTGCTGTACGCGCTGCGCGAGGACACCCGCATCCAGGACTACACGGAGCGCCGGCTGGGCCGGCTCATCGACCACGACACCCGGCACGGCACCGACCTGCTGGCCACCCTGGGCCACTACCTCGACGCCGCCGGCAACAAGACCACGGCGGCCCGACGCGGCGGCCTGTCCAGGGAGACCCTGTACCAGCGGCTGCGCACCGTCGAACGCCTCCTCGACACCGACCTCGAATCCGGCGAGCGCCGCACCGAACTCCACGTGGCCCTCACGGTGTTGCGGGTCCTGCGCGCCGGTCAGGAGCGGTGAGGAGGCGAGACTCAGGTGTCGAAGTCCACCGTCAACGCCTCGGACACCGGGAACGTCTGGCACGTGAGGACGTAGCCCGCGTCGACCTCGGACGGTTCGAGGGCGAAGTTGCGGCGCATGTCGGCCTTGCCGTCGGTGACCAGGGCACGGCAGGTGCCGCAGACACCGCCCTTGCAGGCGAAGGGCAGGTCGGGGCGGGTCTGTTGGGCCCCTTCCAGGAGGGTGCGGTCGCGGGGCAGGGGGGAGGTGGTGGAGCGGCCGTCGAGGGTGACGGTGACCTGGCTGACCGGGCCGGTGGGGCCGGTCTCGGCGTGGTGGACCTCGCGGACGGGTTCGTCGTCGGCGTAGAAGAGCTCCTGGTGGACGCGGTCGGCGGGTACGCCGAGGCCGGTGAGGACCTCCTGGGCGGCACGGACCATGCCGTGCGGGCCGCACAGCCACCAGTGGTCGGCGGAGTCCACGTCGACCAGGGCGTCGACGAGGGCGGAGAGCCGTTCGGCGTCGAGACGGCCGGAGAGCACCTCGGCCTCGCGGGGCTCGCGGGACAGGACGTGGGCGAGCTGGAACCGCGTCGGGTAGAGGTCCTTCAGGTCGGCGAGTTCGTCGGCGAACATCACGGTGCCAGTGCGGCGGTTGCCGTAGAGGAGGGTGACGCGCGAGCGGGAGTCGGCGGCCAGGACGGACTCGGCGATGGAGACCATGGGGGTGATGCCGGAGCCGGCGGCGATCAGGACGTGGTGGCCGTGGGTGGTGAGGTCGGGAGTGAAGGCACCGGTGGGCGCCATCACCTCGACGGTGTCGCCGGGGCGTACGTCGTGCACCAGCCAGGAGGAGAACAGGCCGCCCGGCACCACGCGGACGCCGATGCGCGGTGCCGTGCCGGCGGGGGCGCAGATCGAGTAGGAGCGGCGCTCGTCCCGGCCGTCGATGTCGCGGCGCAGGGTGAGGGACTGGCCGGGCGCGAAGGTGAACTCCTCGGCCAGCTCGGCCGGGATGTCGAAGCTGACGGCTGCCGCGTCCTCGCACAGCGGCTGCACGGCGGCGATCCGCAGGGGGTGGAAGACCGGACGTCGGCGGGCACGTGCGCGTGCCGCCGGGGCGGGGGCCGGCTCCATCAGGTCCTCCATCAGATCTCCTTGACGTACTCGAACGGCTCGCGGCAGGCGAGGCAGCGCCACAGGGACTTGCAGGACGTGGCGCCGAAGCGGGAGGTCTCCTCGGTGTCGGGGTGACCGCAGCGGGGGCAGGGCACGGAGCGGCGGGTCGGCGACAGCACGAGCGGGACCGGGCCGGCGGCGCGCGCGGGCGCGGCGCCGGGCGGGGCGATGCCGTGCTCGGCGAGCTTGCGCCGGCCGTGCGCCGTGATCCAGTCGCTGCTCCAGGGCGGGTGGAGGACCGTGCGGATCTCCACGCGTTCGTACCCCGCCTCGCGCAGCCGGGCGGCGACGCCGGCGCGCATCTCCGCCATCGCCGGGCAGCCCGAGTAGGTCGGGGTGAGGCTCGCGACCACCGTGCCGTCCGGGGTCAGGCTCACCTCGCGCAGCACGCCGAGGTCGGCCAGGGTGAGCATGGGCAGTTCGGGGTCGGGCACCTGCTCGGCGATGCGCCGGGCCCGTCGCTCGTCCAGGAGTGCCGTCACCATGTCGCCTCCGGGTGGGCGCGGGCCACACCCTGCAACTCGGCGAGCAGCGGGGCGAGATGCTCGGTGTGCTCCCCGGTGCGGCCCGAGCCGGGCAGCGGGCGGTAGACCGGCATGGGCAGCCCGGCGGCCTCGGTGACCTGGCGCAGCACGGTGACGACCTCGTCCCGGACGTCGTACGCCGTGAACAGCTCGCCCAGGTAGGGCGCGACCTGCTCCTGCGCCCTGCGCATCCGCCGGTGCGACTCCTCGGTCCCGTCCCCCAGACGCACGGCCCACTCGGCCGCGTACTGGCGGTGGTAGGTCAGCTCCTTCACGCCCTTGGCGGCGATGGCCGCGAGCACCGGGTCACGGTGTGCGGTGAGCCGCTCGAAGTGCGCGAGGCGCCAGCTGGCGAGCACCAGCAGCCGCACGATGGAGAACGCGAAGTCGCCGTTGGGCAGTTCGGCCAGGCGTACGTTGCGGAAGTCGCCGGCGTCGCGGAAGTAGGCGAAGGCGTCCTCGTCACGGCCGGTGCCGTCGGCCTGCCCCGCGCGGGAGTAGAGCAGGCGGGCCTGGCCGAGCAGGTCGAGTCCGATGTTGGCGAGCGCCACCTCCTCCTCCAGCTCGGGGGCGCGGGTGGTCCACTCGGCGAGCCGCTGGGCGCAGACCAGGGCGTCGTCGGCCAAGGTGACGCAGAGGGCGGCCAGTTCAAGGGCGTCCACGTCGTCGGGCACGGTGGTGTCCACGCCGTGCAGGGGGTCCTCGAAGCCGGTGCCGTAGGCCCAGCGGGTGTCGTCGTCATGCCCCTCGGCGAGGGTCATGTAGACGTGGTCGTCGCTCATGCCCTGTCCTTCAGATGTGGGGGACGTCTTCGGGGATGTCGTAGAAGGTCGGGTGCCGGTAGACCTTGTCGGCGCTGGGCTCGAAGAACGGGTCCTTCTCGTCGCGGGTGGAGGCGGCGATGTGCTCCGAGCGCACGACCCAGATCGAGACGCCCTCGTTGCGCCGGGTGTACAGGTCGCGGGCGTGGGTGAGGGCCATGCGGTCGTCGGCGGCGTGCAGCGATCCCACATGAACGTGGTTCAGGCCGCGCTTGCGGCGTACGAACACCTCGTACAGCGGCCAGTCCTGCTTGTCGGCGGTCATGCCACCGCTCCCTTCCGCTCGCGGGCCGCCTGCTTGGCGGCGTGGGCGGTGGCCGCCTCGCGCACCCAGGTGCCCTCCTCGTGGGCCGTGCGGCGCCGTTCCATCCGCTGGTCGTTGCACGGGCCGTCGCCCTTGATGACCCGCATCAGCTCGTCCCAGTCGGGCGTGCCGAAGTCGTGGTGGCCCCGCTCCTCGTTCCAGCGCAGCTCCGGGTCGGGGAGCGTCACGCCGAGCTTCTCGGCCTGCGGGACGGTCATGTCGACGAAGCGCCGGCGCAGTTCGTCGTTGCTGTGCCGTTTGATCTTCCAGGCCATGGACTGCGCGGAGTTGGGCGAGGCGTCGTCGGGCGGGCCGAACATCATCAGCGACGGCCACCACCAGCGGTTCACGGCGTCCTGCACCATCTCGCGCTGCTCCGGGGTGCCGCGCATCATCGTCATCAGCAGCTCGTAGCCCTGCCGCTGGTGGAAGGACTCCTCCTTGCAGATCCGCACCATGGCGCGCGCGTAGGGCCCGTAGGAGGAGCGGCACAGCGGCACCTGGTTGCAGATCGCGGCGCCGTCCACGAACCAGCCGATCACGCCGACGTCCGCGAAGCTCAGCGTCGGGTAGTTGAAGATCGACGAGTACTTCTGGCGGCCCTCGATGAGGCGCTCGGTCAGGTCCGCGCGGTCGGCGCCCAGCGTCTCCGCCGCCGAATAGAGGTAGAGCCCGTGCCCGGCCTCGTCCTGGACCTTGGCGAACAGAATGGCCTTGCGGCGCAGCGACGGCGCGCGGGTGATCCACTCGCCCTCCGGCTGCATGCCGATGATCTCCGAGTGCGCGTGCTGCGCGATCTGCCGGATCAGTGTCTTCCGGTAGCCCTCCGGCATCCAGTCGCGCGGCTCGATCCGCTGGTCCCGCGCGATCGTCCCGTCGAAGTGCTGCTGGAGATCCGGCTCGGCGCCGTCCGTCCCCGCAGGGCTGGAGCGTGTCGTATCCATCCGTCCCACTTCCCAACCGACCATTCGTTCGGTCCATCGTAGGACACGTCGGCGCGCCTTGGTAAGACCCCTTGGGGAAGCCCTGGACCCTTGACAGGCCTCGAAGCGGCTCGATTACATGGCAACGCCAGCTAACCGAATGTTCGGTCGGTACGTGAGGTGGTGCGAGAAGTGACCCATACCGTTGACGCGAGGCCGCCCGCGGAGGCGATGTTCGCCGCGGACGAGGCCTCCCGCGGGCTCGGGATCGAGCTGCGGGAGCAGGGTGAGGGGACCGCCACGCTGCGGATGACCGTGACCCCGGCGATGGTGAACGGCCATGGGATCGTCCACGGCGGCTATGTCTTCCTGCTCGCCGACAGCGCCTTCGCCTGCGCCTGCAACAGCCACGGCCCGGTGACCGTCGCGGCGGGCGCGGACATCACCTTCGTGGCCCCCGCGTACGAGGGTGACGAACTCGTGGCCCGGGCCGAGGAGCGCACCCGCTACGGGCGCAGCGGCCTCTACGACGTGACGGTCCGGCGGGGCGACGAGGTGATCGCGGAGTTCCGGGGCCGCAGCCGGAGCATCAGGAGCACGAGCCCGGAGGAGTCATAGATGACCAGCGAGACGACGGCCTCCGGGGCCACGGCGCCCGGGGGACAGCGGCGCGGCGAGCCCCTCCCCCACGATCTGCTCGACGACACGGAGCGCCTGACGCGCGAGCAGCTGCGCGAGCTCCAGCTCGACCGCCTGCGCCGGAGCCTGCGGCACGCCTACGAGAACGTGGAGACGTACCGGAAGAAGTTCGACGCCGCCGGGGTCTCTCCCGACGACTGCCGCTCGCTGGAGGACCTCGCCCGGTTCCCCTTCACCACGAAGGCCGATCTCCGGGACACCTACCCCTTCGGCATGTTCGCCGTCCCCATGGACCGGGTGCGGCGCGTGCACGCCTCCAGCGGCACCACCGGCCGCCCCACGGTGGTCGGCTACACGGAGAACGACCTGTCGATGTGGGCCGACCTCGTCGCCCGCTCGATCCGCGCCGCCGGCGGGCGCCCGGGCCACAAGGTGCACATCTCCTACGGGTACGGGCTGTTCACCGGCGGCCTCGGCGCGCACTACGGCGCGGAGCGCGCCGGCTGTCTGGTGATCCCGGCCTCCGGCGGCATGACCGCGCGCCAGGTGCAGATCATCCAGGACTTCCGGCCCGAGATCATCATGGTCACCCCGTCCTACATGCTCACCCTGCTCGACGAGTTCGAGCGCCAGGGCCTCGACCCGCGCGCGAGCAGTCTGCGGGTGGGCATCTTCGGTGCCGAGCCGTGGACGGAGGAGATGCGCCGCGAGATCGAGGAGCGGACGGACATCCACGCCATCGACATATACGGCCTGTCCGAGGTGATCGGGCCGGGTGTCGCCCAGGAGTGCGTGGAGACCAAGGACGGGCTGCACGTGTGGGAGGACCACTTCTACCCCGAGGTCGTCGACCCCATCACGGGTGAGGTGCTGCCCGAGGGCGAGGAGGGCGAGCTGGTCTTCACGTCCCTGACCAAGGAGGCCCTGCCTGTCGTCCGCTACCGGACCCGTGATCTGACCCGGCTGCTGCCCGGCACGGCCCGGCCCGCGTTCCGCCGCATCGAGAAGATCACCGGCCGCTGCGACGACATGATCATCCTGCGCGGGGTGAACGTCTTTCCCAGCCAGATCGAGGAGATCGTGCTGCGCACGCCCGGCGTCGCCCCGCACTTCCAGATCCGGCTGACCCGGCGCGGTCGCCTGGACCACATGACCGTCCTCGTCGAGACCCGCCCCGACGCCGGCCCCGAGCAGCGCGAAGCCGCGGCCGGGGCGATCGCCAAGGCCGTCAAGGACGGCATCGGCATCACCGCCGACGTGACGACCGTCGAACCGGAGACCCTGGAACGCTCCGTCGGCAAGATCCGCCGGGTGAAGGACCTGCGCGAGGCGTGATCCGCCGCGGCAGGCGGCAGTTCTCAGGAGCAGCACTTCGCCTCGGCCGCCCGGGCGGCGGTGGGGCCGGGGTGGCCCGCCCCGGGTGCCACCGCCCGGCCGGCGACCGGTTTGCGGATCAGGAGCAGGGCCGCGTCGTCGTGCAGCCGGCCACCCACGTGGGCCAGCAGTTCGTCGTGCAGGGCGTCCAGGGTGCGCGCCGGCTCGTGGGAGACGTGGCGTTCCAGCCCTTCGGCGAGCGGATAGAAGGCCCGTCCGCCGTCGCGGGCCTCGGTGACGCCGTCGGTGTAGAGCAGCAGTTGGTCGCCGTCGGCGAAGGGCAGCGTCTGGAGCCCGGGTGTGTGGCCCGCGAGCGCGCGCAGGCCGAGCGGCGGGGCCGGGTGCGGGGGCTCCACGGCGCTGATGCTCCCTGACGCGCTGACCAGCAGCGGGGGCGCGTGCCCGCAGTTCACGACCTCCAGGTGCCCGTCCCGCGGGTACCCGGCGACCACGGCGGTGACGAAGTCGTCGTGGCCGAGGTTGCGGGCGAGGCTCCGCTCGATCCGCTCGACCACGGCGAGGAGGTCGGGTTCGTCGTGGGCGGCTTCCCGGAAGACACCGAGCACCAGCGCCGCGGTTCCCACGGCCGGAAGCCCCTTGCCGCGTACGTCGCCGACGATCAGCCGAACGCCGTGCGGGGTGGATATCAGTGCGTACAGGTCCCCACCGATCCGTGCCTCGGCCGCCGCCGCGCTGTAGCGGACGGCCGCCTGGAACGGCCCGACCCTCGCCGGCACGGGCTTGAGCAGCGCGTGCTGGGCGGTCTCCGCGACCGAGCGGACGGCGGCGAGCACCCGTTCCCGCCGCCCGCGCAGGACGCTGGCCAGGCCGCTCGCGAGGGTGACCGTCACCAGGGCCGCCAGCACGGCGGCCAGCTCCCGGCCCGGCACACCGTCCCGGACCCCGAGCAGGGCGCCGAGCAGCGCGGTGAGGAAACCGGCCCAGAAGACACCCCGCGGCCCGTTGGTCGTCGCCGCCAGAGCGGGACCGGCCACGAGCAGGGGCAGCCAGATCATCCCGGCACCGTCGGCGAGGCCGGAGAGCACGACGACGCAGACGACCAGCGCGGGCAGGGCCGGAGTGCCGGCGGCCAGCTGCGCGAGCACGCGTTTGCGGGCCGACGTCCTGGCACCGGCCACTCGGACACTGAACGGCCGTGCAGGCCGGCGACCGCCACCGAGGTCTCGCGCATGGCTCATGTTCCTATCGGGTCCTCACCTGTGAGCGGGGCGCGAGGCTCGGGGCGCGCCCACGGAATGTCCGTTTCATCCAGAGAACGGGGTGGGCCGGGGCGCGGGCAAGGAGCGGATTTTCAGATAGTGAGCGAGAGGCCTCTCGTCACGCGGCTCGCGGTCGGCAGCAGCCGTTCGCGGATCTCCGGCAGCCGGGAGAGCCGGTTCGACGGCAGCGAGACACCGAGGGAGCCGACGGTGTCCCCGCTGTAGACCGGGACGGCGACACAGACCGTGCCGAGGGAGTACTCCTCCAGGTCCGTGATGGCCGGGGCCAGCGGCGGGGTCTCCAGTCGCCGGAGCAGTTCCGGGAGGCTGGTGATGGTCCGCGGGGTGAGGTCGGCGAGGTGGTGGCGGGACAGGTAGTCCCTGCGGGCCTCCTCGTCCAGTTCGCGCAGGACGGACTTGCCCAGCGCGGTGGCGTGCCCCGCGTCCTCGAAACCCACCCAGAGATCGACACGCGGGGTACCGGGGCCGTCGACGATCTCCGCGACCCGGATCTCGCCCTCCTCGTAGAAGGTGAGGTAGGCGGCGGTCGCGAGTTCGTCCCGCAGGGCTGCGAGGGTGGGCCGGACCCGGCTGAGCAGCGCCTGGGCGCGCCCGGTGGACTGCAGGGTCTGGAGCTTGTCGCCGAGGATGAAGCCACCGTCGTCCAGCTTGCGCACGTACCCGTCGTGCACCAGGGTCCGCAGCAGGTGATAGGTCGTGGCCAGGGGCAGGCGCGTCTCGCGCGCCAGCTGCTTGGCCGGGGCGCCGTTCTCGTGCGCGCTCACCGCCTCCAGCAGCCGCATGGCCCGCTGGACGGAGTTGATGAGCGTTGGGCCGTCTTGCGCACCCATACGAACAGCGTGCGTCAGGCGTACGGCCCGGGCAAGGGGAACAGGGTGGAGCGAGCGGGGCGCCTCGTGCCGGGGCGCCTGTGCGCGTCGGAGCGACACGCGGTTGCGCGATCGCGGGTGTCAGGACCCAGCGGGCCGGGCGAGCGCCCCAGGGCGGTGGACGCGCGGACGCCGAGGCCGACCGGGGTGCCGTCCGCGCGGTCCGGGGCGTCGGCCCCTGAGGGCAGGGCGGGGCAGGCGACGGCATCTCCAGGCCGAGCGCCCGGTCTCGGTGCGTGGCCGGCCGTCGTCGGCCAGGTCTCGCGCCATCGGCCCGGCCTCGCGCCTCGCCCCGGCCCCGTCCATAGCCGGCCCCCGTCGACCCGGCCTCGCGCCTCGCCCCGGCCCCGGTCCATCGCCGACCCCCGTCGCCCCGGCCTCGGCGCATGGCCGACCCCCGTCGGCCCGGGTGACGGGCGACAGGGTGTATCCCCCGGCCGGGCCGCACGGCCCTCGCAACCGACGGGCGAGGCAGCGCGGCCCGGCCGCGCGAGGCCCTGGCCTCCGGCGAAGCCCGGAAGCCCGCAGCACCCGCGTGCCCGTTCGGCCGGAAGCGCATGAGGGCCGCGAAACGCCGCCGTGGTCCTTCGCTGTCCTCCCCCTACGGGCGACCATGCCGTGTCATGGACATCTTGCTCGTCGCCAGCGCGTTCAACAGCCTGACCCAGCGTGTGTTCGCCGAACTGTCGGACGAGGGGCACCACGTGGACGTCGTGCTCGCCTCGCACGGCCCCGACGCGGTCCGGGCCGCCGTACGCGAGGGGTGCCCGGAGCTGATCGTCGCCCCGATGCTGAAGTCGGCCCTGCCGGAGGACGTGTGGCGGGAGCACACCTGCCTGATCGTGCATCCGGGGCCGCCCGGCGACCGGGGCCCGTCGTCGCTGGACTGGGCGATCGCCGAGGAGGCGTCCGAGTGGGGCGTGACGGTGCTCCAGGCCGAGGCGGCCATGGACGCGGGGGACGTGTGGGCGGACGGCACCTTCCCGGTGCCGCCGACGGGCAAGAGCGACATGTACCGCAACGAGGTGGCGGACGCCGCCACGGCCGCCGTGCTGCTGGCCGTGCGGCGCTACGCCGAGGGATCGTACAAGCCGCGCCCGCAGAGCGAACCCGGGGCCCACGTTCTGTGGCGGGACTACTTCCGCCAGGACCAGCGCCGGATCGACTGGGAGAACGACAGCACGGCGACAGTGCTGCGCAAGCTGCGCGGAGCCGACTCGCAGCCCGGCGTCCGGGACGAGATCTGCGGCCAGGAGGTGTTCCTGCACGGCGGGCACCCCGAGGACCGGCTGCGCGGGGAGCCCGGGGAATTGCTCGCGACCCGGGCCGGCGCGGTCTGCCGGGCCACCCGGGACGGCGCGGTGTGGATCCCGGAGCTGCGTCCACGCAAGAGCTCCGGTGACCCCGCGCCGTTCCGCCGCCCGGCGGCCTCGGTGCTCGCCGGGTTCCCGGCCCCGCCCGGCAGCGGCCCGGGCATGCCGGGTTCGTACGACCGCCCGTACTGGCTGCCCGAGATCGCCGCCCCGCTCGAACTGCCCCCGGAGCGCACCACCTGGACCGACATCCGCTACCGGCAGCGCGGGCAGGTCGGCTTCCTCGCCTTCTCGTTCCCCGGCGGGGCCATGAGCACCACCCACTGCCGCAGGCTGCTCGCCGCCTGGCGGTACGCCCTCACCCGCCCCACCTCGGTCCTGGTGCTCGGCGGCGCCCGCGACTTCTTCTCCAACGGCATCCACCTCAACGTCATCGAGGCGGCGGGCGACCCGGCGGGCGAGTCCTGGTCCAACCTGAACGCCATGAACGACCTGGTCGAGGCGGTGCTGCGCACCACCGACCGGCTGGTGGTGTCGGCCCTCGGCGGCAACGCGGCGGCGGGCGGCGTCATGCTCGCCCTGGCCGCCGACGAGGTCTGGTGCCGCACGGGCAGCGTCCTCAATCCGCACTACCGGAACATGGGCCTGTACGGATCGGAGTACTGGACGTACTCGCTGCCCCGCCGGGTGGGTGCCGAGACGGCCGAGCGGCTGACGACCGAGGCGTTGCCGGTGAGCTCCGCGACGGCCGAGCGCCTCGGGCTGGTGGACCGCCTGCTGCCCGTCGCGGCCCGGGAGTTCGCCCCCGAGGTCGAGCGCCTGGCCGCCGACCTGGCCGCGGACCCGGACCTTCCGCGCCGGATCACCGCCAAGCCCACGACCCGTCACGCGGACGAGCTGACGCGGCCCCTCGCCGAGTACCGGCGGGCCGAACTCGCCCAGATGCGGGCCGTCTTCTTCGACCCCGAGGCGCCCTATCACGCGCTGCGGTCCGCCTTCGTCCGCAAGCTCCCGAACGGCTCCGCCCGGCCGCTGGCCACCGGGGACGTGCGATGAGCGCGCGGCTGCTCGTGGCGGGGGTCGGCAACATCTTCCTCGCCGACGACGCCTTCGGCCCCGAGGTGATCCGCGCCCTGGACCAGGACCCGCTGCCGCCGGAGGTACGGGTGCGAGACTTCGGCATCCGCGGCATGGACCTGGCGTACGAACTGCTCGACGGCTACGACACGGCCGTCCTGGTCGACGCGTCCGTGCGGGGGCACGAGCCGGGCACACTGTCGCTGATCGAGCCGGACCTGCCCGACGGCTCCACGGCCGGCGCCCCGCCCGAGGCGCACGGCATGGACCCGGCGAAGGTCCTCGCCCTGGCCGCCCACCTGGGCGACGAGCCCCTCCCCCGCGTCCTGGTCCTGGCCTGTGAGCCCGAGCTGCGGGCACCCGCCGACGAGGACATCGCGCCGGGCATCAGCGCGACGGTGCGGGAGGCGGTCGGTCGGGCGGTCGCGGCGCTGCACACCATGGTGCCGGTGCTGCTCGCCGACCCGGCCGCCACGCCCCCGTTGAGCCGCCCGGACGAATCCGCACCCCTGTCGTCGGCCGGGCTGCCGGGCATGGTGAGCGGCGGCGCGGAGGATCGGTAGCGGAACGATTTCCCTACCGACCCGCGAGGAGCGGCGCCCATGTGCGATTCCGTGGACGAGGTCACCCGGGCCGTCCTGGCGAAGAACGACGGTCTGGCCGCGGACCTGCGTGAGACGTTGGCCCGGCGCGGTGTGAGCGTGGTCAACCTGCTGTCCAGCCCGGGCAGCGGCAAGACGGAACTGCTCGGGCGGGTGCTGGCCAGGGCGGTGGAGCGGAGTCTTCCGGTGGCCGCCCTCACCGCCGACCTGGCGACCGAGAACGACGCCGGCCGGCTGGCCCGTTCGGGCGCCCCGGTGAAGCAGCTGCTGACGGACGGCCTGTGCCATCTGGAGGCACGGCAGCTGCGCGGCCATGTGGAGAGCTGGCTGCCCGAGGGCACGTCACTGCTGTTCGTGGAGAACGTCGGCAATCTCGTCTGCCCCGCGTCCTACGACCTCGGCGAGAGCCTGCGGATCGTGCTCATGGCGGTGACGGAGGGCGAGGACAAGCCGCTGAAGTACCCCACGGCCTTCGGCTCCGCCCATCTCGTGGTGCTGACGAAGACCGATCTGGCCGGGCCGGCCGGGTTCGACGAGGCGGCTTTCGAGGCGAACGTCCAGCGGGTCAACCCGGGGGTGGAGGTGCTCCGCTCCTGCGCCCGCACCGGCGCCGGCGTCGACGCCCTGCTGGAACGCGTGCTGGCCGTCCGGGACGCGGCCCCGGCCCACCGGCCGCCCCTGGCACCCCGCCCCCACACCCACACCCACACCCACACCCACGAGGGCGCCGAAGCCGGCCTCGTCCCGTGACAGCGCCCGTCACCCGGGCCGTGCGCCGCCGCGTCACCGTGCGCGGCACCGTGCAGGGCGTGGGCTTCCGGCCCTTCGTGCACCGTCTCGCCACCGACCTCGCGCTCACGGGCTTCGTGAGCAACACGGCAAGCGGTGTCCTCATCGAGGTGGAGGGTCCGCCGGACGGCGTCGGCACCTTCTGCGACCGGCTGGCCGAGGAGGCCCCGCCGCTGGCCTCCGTCACCGGCGTCGGGGTCGAGGAACTGCCCGTCACCGGCGTCGACGGCACCTTCACCATCCGCGCCACCGACTGCTCCCCCGGCAGCACCCTCCTCCCGCCCGACACAGCGGCCTGCGCGGACTGCCTGCGCGAACTGGGCGATCCGGCCGACCGCCGGCACCGGCACCCGTTCGTCACCTGCACTCACTGCGGCCCCCGTTTCACCATCGCCACGGGCATGCCGTACGACCGGGCGGTCACGACCATGTCCGGATTCCCGATGTGCGGCGAGTGCGCCCGGGAGTACGGCGATCCCCTGGACCGGCGCTTCCACGCCCAGCCGGTGGCCTGCCCCGGGTGCGGTCCCCGGCTGCGTCTGGTGCCGGCGTCCGGGAGCGGGGTGCGCCCGGCGCGGGACGCCGAGGCGCTGGCATCGGCGCGTTTGCTGCTGACGGCCGGGCGGATCGTCGCCGTGAAAGGCCTCGGCGGCTACCACCTGGCCTGCGACGCCACCGACGCCCGGGCCGTCGACACCCTGCGCTCCCGCAAGGCACGCGGCGGCAAGCCGTTCGCGGTGATGTGCGCGGACCTCGACGAGGTACGGCGGATCGCCGAGGTCTCCCCGTCCGAACTGGCCGCCCTCACCGGCCCCCGGCGCCCCATCGTCCTGCTGCGCCGGCGCCCGGAGGCGAACGGTCTCGCGCCCGGCGTCTGCCCCGGCAGCCCGCACCTCGGCGTGCTGCTGCCCTACACGCCCGTGCACACCCTGCTGTTCGGCCTGCCCGGTGACCCGCCCGGCCCGCGCATGCTGGTCATGACGAGCGGCAACCGCTCCGGGGAGCCGATCGTCACGGACGACGACGAGGCGCTGACCCGGCTCGCCGGGCTGGCCGACGCCTGGCTCGCCCACGACCGGCCCATCGCCTCGCCCTGCGACGACTCCCTGCTGCGGGTGCGGCCCGACGGCACCGAGCAGGTGCTGCGCCGGTCCCGGGGGTACGTGCCCCGCCCGCTGCGACTGCCGGTCCCGGTGCGGCCCGCCCTCGCCGTGGGCGGCGACCTCAAGAACGCCCTGTGCCTCGGCGCGGGCGACCAGGCCTGGTTCGGGCCGCACATCGGCGACATGGGCGATCTGGCCACCCTGGAGGCGGCCCGGCGGGCGGACGCGCGGCTGCGCGGCCTGACCGGCGTGAGCCCCGAACTGGTCGCCGCGGACCGGCACCCCGGGTACCACTCGACGCGGTGGGCCGCCCGGCTGGCCGGACGTGCGCCCGTGCTGGTGCAGCACCACCACGCGCACATCGCCTCCGCGATGGCCGAGCACGGCCTCGACGGCACGACCCCGGTGATCGGTGTCGCCTTCGACGGCACGGGCTACGGCGACGACGGCACGGTCTGGGGCGGGGAGGTCCTCCTCGCCGGCTACACCGGCTTCCGGCGCTACGCCCGCCTCTCCCCCGCCCCGCTGCCCGGCGGCGACGCGGGCGTCGCCAACCCGTGCCGACTGGCCCTGGCCCGGCTGTGGGCGGCGGGGCTGCCGTGGGACGCGGACCTGCCGTGCGTGACCGCGTGCGCGCCGGACGAACGGGCCGTGCTCCAAAGGCAGTTGACCGGCGGTCTGGCCTGTGTGCCGACCTCCGGCATGGGCCGCCTCTTCGACGCCGTGTCGTCGCTGGCCGGCGTGTGCCACCGCGCGGGGTACGAGGCGCAGGCCGCGCTGGAGCTGGAGGCGGCGGCCGCTTCGGCGTGGGGCGCCGACACGGCCGCGTACGCCTTCGCCGGCGGACTCGACCCGGCACCCGTGCTCGGCGCCCTCATCACCGATCTGCGGCGCGGCACCCCGGCCGCCGTGCTCGCGGCCCGTTTCCACCGCGGCGTGGCGCGGGCGGTGGCGGAGGTCTGCCGGCGGGCGCGTCAGGACACCGGTCTGGCCACCGTCGCCCTCAGCGGCGGTGTGTTCGCCAACGCGCTGCTGGAGGAGGAGTGCGCGCGGCTGCTGGCCGAAGACGGCTTCGCGGTGCTCCGGCACGGCGAAGTCCCGCCCAACGACGGCGGGCTGGCCCTCGGCCAGCTGGTGGTCGCGGCGCACCTACGACAGGAGGAGTGACCCATGTGTTTGGCAGTGCCGGGCAAGGTCGTCGCCATCGACGACAGTGCCGAACCGCTCACCGGGCTGATCGACTTCGGCGGCGTGCAGAAGAAGGCGTGCCTGGAGTACGTGTCCGACGTGAAGGTGGGTGAGTACGTCATCGTGCACGTCGGCTTCGCGCTCCAGCGTCTGGACGAGGAGTCGGCCCTGGCCTCCCTGAAACTCTTCGAGGAACTGGGGCTGCTGGAGGAGGAGTTCGGGGACGCCTGGGAGCAGGCGGCCAAGGAGGCGGGCGACACCCTCGCGACAGAGCGTGCGGCGGCGGAGCCCCAGGACAGCGGGAGTGAGGCCCGGTGAAGTACATCGACGAGTTCAACGACCCCCAGCTGGCGCGGCGGCTGCTGGACGAGATCCGTGCCACCGCCACCCGGCCCTGGGCCCTGATGGAGGTGTGCGGCGGCCAGACCCACTCGATCATCCGGCACGGCATCGACCAACTGCTGCCCGAACAAGTCGAGTTGATCCACGGGCCCGGCTGCCCGGTCTGTGTCACGCCGCTGGAGGTCATCGACAAGGCGCTGGAGATCGCCTCGCGGCCCGGGGTGATCTTCTGCTCCTTCGGCGACATGCTCCGGGTGCCGGGCACCGACCGCGATCTGTTCCGGGTCAAGGGCGAGGGCGGCGACGTACGGGTGGTGTACTCGCCGCTGGACGCCCTGGAGCTGGCCCGCCGCAACCCGGACCGGGAGGTGGTGTTCTTCGCGATCGGCTTCGAGACCACCGCCCCGGCCAACGCGATGGCCGTGCACCAGGCGCGCAGGCTCGGCCTGTCCAACTTCAGCCTGCTGGTGTCGCACGTGCGGGTCCCCCCAGCCGTCGAGGCGATCATGACGGCGCCCGAGTGCCGGGTGCAGGGCTTCCTGGCCGCCGGGCACGTGTGCAGCGTGATGGGGATGGCCGAGTACCCGGAGCTGGCCGAGCGGTTCCGGGTGCCGATGGTGGTGACGGGCTTCGAGCCGCTGGACATCCTGGAGGGCATCCGCCGGGCGGTCCGCCAGCTGGAGCGCGGTGAGCACCGGGTGGAGAACGCCTACCCGCGTGCCGTGCGCGAGGAGGGCAACCCGGCCGCGGTGCGCATGATCGAGGAGGTCTTCGAGGTCACCGACCGGAACTGGCGCGGCATCGGGCGGATCCCGGCCAGCGGCTGGCGGCTGACCGACGCCTTCCGCGCGTACGACGCGGAGCACCGCTTCGACGTGAGCGGCATCCGTACCGAGGAGCCCGCCGAGTGCCGGGCCGGCGAGGTGCTGCAGGGTCTGATCAAGCCGACCGAGTGCGGCGCGTTCGGCACCACCTGCACCCCGCGCACCCCGCTCGGCGCCACCATGGTCTCCAGCGAGGGCGCCTGCGCGGCCTACTACCTCTACCGCCGGATGAACGCCCCGGCGCCGCAGGCCGGCGGCACCGCGCAGCAGGAGGTGACCCCCGTTGCCTGAGCGACTCTCCGAGGTGGTCGACCCGGCCAACTGGACCTGCCCCGCCCCGCTGCGCGACCAGGGGGTGGTGGTCATGGGGCACGGCGGCGGGGGTGCGCTGTCCGCGGAGCTGATGGAGCAGATCTTCACCCCGGCCTACGGCAACGCCACCCTGGCCGGGCTCGCCGACTCCGCCGTCCTCGAACTGGGCGGCGCGCGGCTGGCCTTCTCCACCGACTCCTACGTGGTCCGGCCGCTGTTCTTCCCCGGCGGCTGCCTCGGCGACCTCGCGGTCAACGGGACCGTCAACGACCTCGCGATGAGCGGTGCCGTGCCCGCGTACCTCTCGGCGGCCTTCGTCCTGGAGGAGGGCGTGCAGCTGTCGGTCGTCGAGCGGATCGCCCGCTCGATGGGGGCGGCTGCCGAGGCCGCCGGGGTCACGATCGCCACGGGTGACACCAAGGTGGTGGAGTCCGGGCACGGCGACGGCGTGTACGTCACCACCGCCGGTGTGGGGCTCGTACCCGCCGGGGTGGACGTCCGGCCGCAGCGTGCCCGGCCCGGTGACGCGGTGATCGTCAGCGGCCCGATCGGGCTGCACGGCGTGGCGATCATGAGCGTCCGGGAGGGGCTGGAGTTCGGGGTGGAGGTCGCCAGCGACACCGCGCCGCTGGCGGGCCTGGTGGCGGAGATGCTGGCCGTCACCCCGGACGTGCATGTGCTGCGCGACCCCACCAGGGGCGGCCTGGGCGCGTCCCTCAACGAGATCGCACGGGCCTCCGGGACCGGTGTCCGGCTGCAGGAGCGGGCGATCCCGGTGCCGGACGCGGTGGCGAACGCCTGTGGGTTCCTAGGGCTCGATCCGCTCTACGTGGCCAACGAGGGGCGGCTGGTCGCCTTCGTGCCGCCGTCGGAGGCGGAGGAGGTGCTGGCGGCGATGCGGGCCCATCCGCAGGGTGCCGGGGCGACGCTGATCGGTGAGTGCGTCGCCGAGCACCCGGGGATGGTGGTGGTCGCCACCGGGCTCGGCGGGACGCGGGTGGTGGACCTGCCGCTCGGGGAGCAGCTGCCGCGCATCTGCTGACCGCCGGACAGGACGAAGGGCCCCGCCGGTGGATCGGCGGGGCCCTTCGCCTGTTGGCTACACCGGTACCGGTTCGATCCCGGCGATCTCCAGTTCCCGGCCGCTGCGCAGGTCGCTGGAGGGCTGGTCGCAGCGCGGGCACCAGAAGAACGGGGGCATGCCCACCGGGAACTCCTCGGCGCACGGGCCGCACCAGGCCTGCGCGGGGATCTGCTCGACGACGAGCCGGGCCCCGGCGAGGGCGGTGCCGTCGCGGGCCACCTCGAAGGCGAAGTCCAGGGCGTCGGGGACGACGCCGGCCAGTTCGCCGACCCGGACGGTCACCTTCGAGACGGCGCCCGTCCCGTCCGCCCGGGCCAGTTCGTCGGCCCGCTCGATGATCGCGGTCGCGATCGACAGTTCGTGCACGGCCGGCTCACGGGTAGCGGTTGCCGGCGCGGAATCCGCCGGCCATCCGCCAGAGCCGCACCTCGCGCCTCAGGCTGGGCCACTCCCAGCACAGCAGGGCCAGGGCCACACCGCCCACCACGACGGCCTCGGCCTTCAGCACCCGCTGTCCGCTCATTGCGCCCCGCCTGCGCGCGACGGGTCTGCGTACTCGTTTCATCGCAGTGACTCCCTGCTCGTTCTCATCACGGTGTTCATCCCGGCGAGATGTTCGGCATGGTCTCCGCGAGGGCGTCATGCCGCTTCCAGTGGATGCCTGTGGAGCGGCGCGCGTCGGCGGTGCCGTCCTCGTGGTGGCCCTTCTGCTGCTCGCGCGGGCCCTTGTTGCCCTGGTGCATGCCGGCGACATGCCGGGGGGTGTCGGGCTTCGCCTGGGGCCGGCCCACTCTGATGCTGCCCATGGGATGTTCTCCTTCCTCGCCTCCGACCTGCGGAGTGCGTGGCTATGACCGCTCGGTGAGGTCCTCGAAGAACTGCTCGACGGCCGGCCAGATCCGGCCGCCGCCGGACAGGCCGCGCCACTCCCGGCGCACGACGGCGATCATCCGGTAGCAGTCGTCGATCGGCACGATCCAGTGCTCGTCGAGGCCGTGGACGGTGTTCACCAGGAGGGCCTCCACCTCGGGTTCCACGGTTGCGAGCTGCGGACACGTCCTGGCCAGCTCCTGCCAGGCCGCCGTTTCCACCTCCCACCGCATGGCTCCCGCGGGGCTCGGGCCCTCGGCGGTGACGGTGCCGTCCGCCCGGGGCACGAAGAAGACCAGGCCGACGGGTACGCCCAGGACGGCCGTGTCGACCTTGGCCAGCCGGAGCCGGCGCCGGGGCACGAGCCGGTACTGGCCGTCCCCCGCCGCCGCGTCGGCGAACAGCACCGAGCAGGGGCCGCAGGCGCAGCGCACCTCCTCCTGCCCGGTGTCGTACAGGTGGGCGTGCTCGTCGGCGACCGGTGCGGCGCACAGGTCGCACACCTCCGTCCGGGCCGCCGCGGTGCGGTCGGCCGAGGAGCGGATGAGGCGGGCCAGTGCCCCGTCGGTGGTCACGGTGCGCTCCGGAGCGTCAGC
The DNA here is from genome assembly GCF_031348265.1 of Streptomyces collinus. Taxonomy (NCBI): domain Bacteria; kingdom Bacillati; phylum Actinomycetota; class Actinomycetes; order Kitasatosporales; family Streptomycetaceae; genus Streptomyces; species Streptomyces collinus. Next base: position 721,813 of record NZ_CP133771.1, read on the forward strand.
GTGGTCAGCGGGACGAAGGCGGGGGCCGTCTCGGTCAGGGGCTCCACCGCCGTCAGCTCGGGCGCCGCGGCGAGCACCGCCGCGCGGACCGCGTCGGAAACCTCGTCACCTCCGCCGCCGCAGCCGGACCCGCATCCGCCGCCGCCCGTGGTCAGACGCACCCGGGCGACCTGCCCCTCCACCCCGGCCCACTCCACGTCGCCGCCGCGTTCCTGTACGGCGGGCCGCAGCCGTTCGACCGCGCGTGCCGCCCGCCGTTCGGCGGGCTCGGGGTGGATGTCGTGCAGCACCAGCAGGTGCCCGAGCAGTTCGTCCTCGGCGAGGCGCTCGGCCACCCGCTCGTCCGCGTGGTCCATGACGCGCGCCAGGGCCTCGCCGTAGACCTCGGTCAGCAGGGCCACAGCTTCGGTCGCGGAGCGTGTCGTGGGGCCGGGCGCGGATTCGAGGCCTTCCAGCAGCTCGTCGAGCCGGCCGAGGCGGGCCTCGACGTCCGGGTCCGCCAGCCGTGCGCCGGGGGCCTCAGCCATGGTTCGCCCCGTACGTCGGCGAGTGCAGCGTGGTCAGCGTCTTGCCCTTGCCGACGTACATGTGCACACCGCACGGCAGACAGGGGTCGAAGCTACGGACCGTGCGCATGATGTCGACGCCCTTGAAGTCGTCCGGCCCGTTCTCCTCGAAGATGGGCTGGCCCTGGACGGCGTCCTCGTACGGGCCGGGGGTGCCGTACATGTCGCGGGGGCTGGCGTTCCACGGGGTGGGCGGGTACGGGTGGTAGTTGGCGATCTTCTTGTCCTTGATCACCAGGTGGTGGGAGAGGACGCCGCGCACCGCTTCGTGGAAGCCGCAGCCGATCGCCTCGTCGGGCACCTCGTAGTTCTCGAACACCTTGGTCTCGCCCGCGCGCACCATGCCCATGGCCTCTTCGAGGAACTGCAGGGCCATGGCGGCCGCGTAGGCGACGAAGTACGGCCGGGCGCGGTCGCGTTCGATGGTGTTGCTCCACTGCGGGATGCGCCACTCCAGGGTGGTCTCCGGCAGCGACTCGCCCTTGGGCAGGGAGATGCGCACGCTGTGGCCGGTGGCCTTGATGTACGGGGTGTCGACCAGGCCGCTGAGCGCCGTCGACCACAGGCGGGCGAGGGGGCCGCCGCCGGTGTCGAGGGCGAGGTGGTCGCCGGTGCGCTGGTCGAGCCAACGGGGGCTCATCACCCAGCTGTACTTGTCGTCGAAGTCGCGCTTCTGCGGCACCGGGACGGTCGTCTGGTTCCACGGGTGGCGCATGTCGACGGGGTTGCCGAGCGGGTCGTGGGTGACGAAGGGGTCCTCGTTGACCCAGTCCTCGTAGTAGGAACTGCCCAGCATGATGCGCAGGCCGAGGTTGATGTCGACGAGGTTGTTGGTGACCAGTTCGCCGTCCACGATGATGCCGGGGGTGACGTACATCGCCTTGCCCCAGGTGTTCATGGTCTCGTAGCGGTAGTCGACGACCTTGGGGTCCTGGAAGGCGCCCCAGCAGCCCAGCAGGGTGCGGCGGCGGCCGACCTCCTCGTAGCCGGGCAGCGCCTCGTAGAAGAAGTCGAAGACGTCGTCGTTCATGGCGACGGCCTTCTTCACGAAGTCGATGACCCGCATCAGGCGGCTGAGGTAGTCGGTGAAGACGGTCGGCTGCGGCATCGTGCCGACGCCGCCCGGGTACAGCGTGGAGGGGTGGACGTGCCGTCCCTCCATCAGGCAGAACATCTCGCGGGTGACCCGGCTGACCTTCAGGGCCTCCTTGTAGACCTCGCCCTCGAAGGGGTTGAAGGCCTTCATGATGTCGGCGATCGTGCGGTAGCCGTGGATCTCGCCGCGGGGTGCCTCGGTACGCTCGGCGCGGGCCAGGACACCGGGGTTGGTGGCCTTGACCATGGCCTCGCAGAAGTCCACGAAGACCAGGTTGTCCTGGAAGATCGTGTGGTCGAACATGTACTCGGCGGCCTCGCCGAGGTTGACGATGTGCTCGGCCAGCGGGGGCGGCTTGACGCCGTAGGCCATCTGCTGGGCGTAGTCGGAGCAGGTGGTGTGGTTGTCGCCGCAGATGCCGCAGATCCGGGACGTGATGAACCCGGCGTCGCGCGGGTCCTTGCCCTTCATGAACACCGAGTAGCCGCGGAAGAGCGACGAGGTGCTGTGGCATTCGACGACTTCCCGGTTGGCGAAGTCGATCTTCGTGTAGATGCCCAGGTTCCCGATGATCCGGGTGATCGGGTCCCAGGACATGTCCACGAGCTGTGGCGGCTTGCGGTCCGTGGGCCGGGCCTCGGTGGTGGTCATCTGCGGTACTGCCCCTCGCTGTCGGTGGTGGGTGGGGTCGCGGGTTTCATCAGGGGCGCCAGCGCGGGTCGTAACCGCTGGTCAGCTTGCGCTTGTTGTGGCGCCACTTGGGCTCGTGGTTGACGAGTTCGTTGGTCATGCCGCGCAGCCTGCTGATGACGGCTCCGTACGGCTTGACGGCGAGGGACGACAGGGTGCTGCCCGGGGGCTCGTCCATGAACGGCATGAACGCGTCGGGGAAGCCGGGCATCGTGCAGCCGATGCAGATGCCGCCGACGTTGGGGCAGCCGCCGATGCCGGCCATCCAGCCGCGTTTGGGCACGTTGCAGTTGACGACCGGACCCCAGCAACCCGTCTTGACCAGGCACTTGGGCGAGTTGTAGTCCTTGGCGAAGTTGGCCTGCTCGTAGTACGAGCCGCGGTCGCAGCCCTCGTGGACGGTCTTCCCGAACAGCCACTGCGGGCGGAGCATGTGGTCGAGCGGCGGCGGGGGTGCGGAGCCGGCCGCGTGGTAGAGAACCCAGATCAGGGTCTCCATGAAGTTCTCGGGCTGGATCGGGCAGCCGGGCACGTTGACGACGGGCAGGCCGGCCTGGGAGGTGTAGTCCCAGCCCAGGTAGTCGGCCAGGCCCATGCAGCCCGTGGGGTTGCCGGACATGGCGTGGATGCCGCCGAAGGTGGCGCAGGTGCCGGCGGCGACCACCGCCCAGGCCTTGGGGGCCAGTTGGTCGATCCACCAGTTGAGCGTCTGCGGCTCGCCGGTCTCCGGGTCGTTGCCGAAGGACGTCCAGTAGCCGTCGCCCTCGATGATGTTCTGGTTGGGGATCGAGCCCTCGATGACGAGGATGAACGGGCCCAGTTCGCCGCGTACGGCCGCCCGGTAGGGCGCGAGGAAGTCCTCGCCGCCCAGGCTGGGCGAGAGCACCTTGTTGACCAGGTTCACCTTCGGCAAACCCGGGATCAGCCCGAGCACCAGGTCCTCGATGGAGGGCTGGTCGGCGGCGGTGAGCGAGACGGTGTCGCCGTCACAGCTCATGCCCTCGGAGATCCAGAGGATGTGGATCTCGTCTATGCCCTGCCGGTCCTCGGACCGTTCGGGTTCCTTGCTGACTTCGGCGGTGCTGCTGTGGGTGGTCATGTCACTCGGCCTCCGCTGCGGGGGTCTCGGAGTCGGACGTGTGCCGCGCCGGAGCTGCGGCGGGAGCCGGTGCCGACGGCTCGTCCGGGAATCCGGCGGGCCCGAGGGGTTCGAGCTCGTCGGGCCGGAAGTAGTGGAAGCGGCCGTACCAGTTGTTGAGTTCGGCGGCCGGGTCGTCGTCGAGGGTGACGGCGAGGTGCACGCTGCCGTCCACGTCGTGGAAGACGGCGGCGACTTCGGCGGTGCGCCCGGCCAGGAACATGTCCTGGGCGTCGGCGCCACGTCCCCGGGGGCGGAGCCGGACCCGGCTGCCGCCGCCGAGGGGGACGCCGTCGACGAGCACGGTGTCGCTGGCCGGGGAGAGCCCGTCGTCGGCACCCTCCTGCCACCAGGCGGGGCGGTCGGCGGGTGCGGTGGGGGTGGCCGGGGCCGGAGAGCCGGCAGCGCCGGACAGCCGGTCGGCGGGCGTCGCGGCGAGGGTGACCGGTGCGCCGGACAGCCGGTCCGCGGGCGTCGCGGCGAGGGTGCCCGGTGCCGGAGAGCCGACGGCATCAGGAAGCCGGCCGGCGCGCGCCGTCGGGGTGGCCGGTGTCAGGGAGCGGACGGCGCCGTGCAGTCGTTCGAAGACCTCCTGCGGCATGGTGTCGACCCGGTCGAGGATGGCCGCGGCCCGCGGGTCGGTGGCCCGCGCCTCGCGTTTCTCCTCGTCGGTCAGCAGCATCGTGCGCAGGGTGAGGATCTCGTCGATCTCCGCGGCGTCGTGCAGGTCGCCCGGGCTTTCGGGGGCGACCTGGGGGTGGTCGGGCAGGATGATCGGCGCGGACAGCACGACGGGTCCGGTGTCGCCGGCCTCGCCGCCGAGCACGGGGAAGGTGAACTCGTTGCGGCACGCGCGCACGGGTGCTTCCAGGCCGGCCGGAGGATCGATCAGCGAGACGAACTCCGCCCCGTCGCCGCCGAGGAGGGTGTGGGTGGCGATGAGGGCCCGGCGCAGCGCCTCGTCGCGGGTGGTGCGCGGTGGCGGGGCGGGCGCGGTGTTGGTGGTCCGTACGCGGATCCGGCAGAGGTCGTCGGAGAGCCGGTCGGCGGTGACGGTGGTCTCGGCCCGGAGCTCCTCGCGGGTGCGCACCACCCGCCCGGCGCCTTCCGGCAGTGTCTCGACGTCCTCACCTGCCGCGGCGCCCACCGCGAAGGTGTGTCCGCCCCGCAGGAGTTCGTCGAGCGGAACCTCCACCTCGCACTCGCGTGGCAGGGCCTCGTCGAAGGTCAGATGTACCGTGCCGTCGCCGGTGCGCAGGGACTCGACGGGGCGGTGGCCTGCTTCCTGCACCTGCTTGCGCTGCATCTGCAGGTGGCGCACGCGTACCCGGACGCGGGCGCTGCCAGGCTGCCGCACCCGCAGCAGGCACTCGGTCTGCTGGTACCAGGAGTCGGCGGAGCCGGAGACGCCGGGCGTGACGGGGCCGTCCGCCTCCACCCAGTCCCGGGGGAACAGCACGCCGAACTGCCAGCGGACGCGGTTCTTGGTGGAGGAGCGGCGGTAGGGATAGAGGAGGTAGCCCTCGTAGAGGACGGCGTCGGCGACGGAGCCGAGCTGCTCGAAGACGCCCGGGGACGGGCCGGTGCCGCCCCTCGGGGCAGCGCTCTTCGTGCCGCCCTCGGCCCATGCTGCCGCCATCGCGCCTCCTCGTCCCTGGGTGCACACGCATCCCTTCCACCACGGTCACACCGTTCATCGACGGTCGCCTCCTGCGGCGCAGTGGGATTGGGCCGTTCGGGGTGGCGGGCAGGGGACGGCGCGGGACGGGAGCACAGCGACGGGCCCGTCAGCGCCGAGGCGCGACGGGCCCGTGTCGGTGACGTGGAGGGGGTGGGGCGTGTTCAGCGCCGCACGTAGGAGAGCCTGCGCGCCAGCAGCGGGACGACGACCGCGGCGGCCACCACATGGGACGCGGCGAGGACGATCTGGGTGGACGTGGCGGTGTGCGGGGCGACGGCCGGGCCGGCGAGGGACAGTGCGGTGAGGGCGACGGTGGTCACGGTGAAGGTGCGGGCGGGCTGCCTGGCCCAGCGGGCGAGGACGACCGCGAGGACGATTCCGGCGACCGACCAGAACACCACCCCGCCGAAGAAGCCGCCGACCGGGATCTCCGCGGCCTCCGTGGCCCCGGGGCTCGCGGCTTCCATCGGGACACCGGCGGCCCGCGCGACGAGCGCGAACGCCTCCGTCACGACGGCTCCGGCGAGGGTGGCCAGAATGCCGACCAGCCACACGGGGCGTGTGGAGAGAAGGCCGGACGGGGTCCGCGGGGCCTGGGCCTGAGGTGTCGTCACACTCATGTCACTGTCTCCTGAGGGGCGTTGGGGCGCGGTGGGCCGTACGGAGAGGTAGACCGGACGGCGGTGCGGAACTCATCGGTGGCCGGGGGACGTTTCCAGGGGGCCGGTATTCATCCGGATGGCACACGTCACCCGCACGAACCGGCGCGTCACGGGAAGGCGTTACCTCATGGATCAGCCCACACATCACCCCCGCCCCACCACCAGCCCCGCCGTGACGACCCTGGCCGACCCCCTGGTCAACCGGGGCACCGCCTTCAGCCGGCGCGAACGCGAGGAGCTGGGCATCGACGGGCTGCTGCCGCCCGCCGTGGAGAGCCTGGACGAGCAGGTCGCCCGCGCCTACGAGGCGTTCCACGGCTACGACAAGCCCCTCAACCGGCACATCTACCTGCGGCAGCTCCAGGACACCAACGAGGTCCTCTTCTACCGCCTGGTCACCGAGTACCTGGAGGAACTGCTGCCCGTCGTCTACACGCCGACGGTGGGTGAGGCCTGCCAGAAGTTCAGCGAGATCTACCGGCGGCCGCGCGGTCTGTTCCTGACCTGGGAGGACCGGCACCGCTTCCGGGACATCCTGCGCAACCGCCCGCACCGGGACCACGACGTGGACGTCATCGTCGTCACCGACGGGCAGCGCATCCTCGGCCTGGGCGACCAGGGGGTCGGCGGAATGGGCATCCCGATCGGCAAGCTCAGCCTCTACACGGCCATCGGCGGCATCCACCCCGCCCGCACCCTGCCGATCCTGCTGGACGTCGGCACCGACAACGAGACGCTGCTCGACAACCCCCGCTACCTGGGCCGGCGCGACCGGCGGCTGACCGGCGCCGAATACGACGAGATGATCGAGGCGTTCGTCTCGGCGGTCGAGGCGGAGCTGCCCGGGACACTGCTGCAGTGGGAGGACTTCGCCACCGCACACGCCCACCCGATCCTCGCCCGCTACCGCGACCGGCTGCTCACGTTCAACGACGACATCCAGGGCACCGCCGCCGTCACGCTCGGCGCCCTGTCCACCGCGGCGAACGTGGCCGGCACGCCGCTGCCCGAGCAGCGCGTGGTGATCCTGGGCGCGGGGTCGGCCGCCATCGGCGTCGCCGACATGATCCGTACGGCCATGATCGACGAAGGCCTGCCGGAGGACGAGGCCACGGCCCGGTTCTGGATCCTCGACGTCGACGGCCTGCTGGTGTCCTCTCGCTCCGAACTGACCCCGCAGCAGCGGGTGTTCGCTCGGGACGAGGGCGAGGTGGCCGACTGGGACGGCACCGGTCTCGCCGAAGTGGTGCGCCGCGTGGAGCCGACGGCGCTCATCGGGCTGTCGACGGCACACGGCGCGTTCACCGAGGAGATCGTGCGGCAGATGGCCTCGACCTGCGAACGGCCCGTGGTCTTCCCGCTCTCCAACCCCACCTCGCACTCCGAGGCCGAGCCCGCGGACCTCACCCGCTGGACCGACGGGCGGGCACTGATCGCCACCGGCTCGCCCTTCCCGCCGTTGACGGTCGACGGGCACGAGGTGCCGGTGGCGCAGTCGAACAACGTGTACGTCTTCCCTGCCATGGGCCTCGCGGTGACCGCGAGCCGGGCCGCCCGGGTCACCGACCGCATGCTCGTGGCCGCAGCCCGGGCCGTCGCTCGGTGCGCCGTGCGGGCGGCGGACGGCGACGACGGCCCCGTGCCGCTGCTGCCGCCGCTGGCCGGGATGCGGGAGTCCGCCCGCGAGATCGCCCTGGCCGCGGCCCTCGCCGCCGTCGAGGACGGGGTGGCCCCGCAGGCCACGGAGGAAGAACTCCGCGAGGCGGTCGCCCGGGCGCAGTGGGAGCCGCGTTACGCGGACTAGGGCGCTCGAAGAGCAAAACGGGCACAAGCTCGAAGCCGGTCTCCACCTGCGCGCCTCGATGATCTGGATCAAGGACCTCACCAGGACCACCCGATGATCATGACTCGATATGCCCTGGGTGGCGCGCTGAGGTGCCGGACGCCATGGGCGGGCAGGAGTTGAGTCAACGGTCAACCAGCCGTGGACGCGGGGCTTCACCCGTGGATTCCGCGTCGGTGGCGTCGGTGCCGACCGGGCCGCGGGGAAGCATCCGGTCCAGCCACTTCGGCAGCCACCAGTTGGTCCGGCCGAGGAGTGTCATGGTCGCCGGTACCAGCACCATGCGCACGACCGTGGCGTCGATGAAGATCGCGGTGGCCAGGCCGAGCCCGAACATTTTGGTGGAGGGGTCGTCGGCGACGGCGAAGGACAGGAAGACCGCCACCATGATGAGGGCGGCCGAGGTGATGATCCGGGCGGTGCGCGAGACGCCCTCCACGATCGCCGTGACGTTGTCGCCGGTGCGCAGGTACTCCTCGCGTACGCGGGAGAGGAGGAACACCTCGTAGTCCATCGACAGGCCGAACAGGATGGCGAAGAGGAACATCGGGATGAACGACACGATCGGAACCGTCGCTTCCAGCCCGATGAGTGCTCCTCCCCAGCCCCACTGGAAGACCGCGACCATGATGCCGTAGGCCGCGCCGATGCTCAGCAGGTTCAGCAGTACCGCCTTGAGCGGTACGAGTATCGAGCGGAAGACCAGCATCAGCAGCAGGAACGACATCGCCAGCACGGCGGCGACGAACACCGGCAGGCGTTGGCTGGTGCGTTGGCCGACATCGGACAGGCTCGCGGCGGCGCCGCCGACGTGGGCCCTGGCCGGGCCGTGCCCGATCGCCGTGGGCAGCACGTCGGTGCGCAGCCGGGCGATGGTGTCGGCCGTGGCCTTGTCCTGAGGGCTGGTGGTCGGGAACACCACGAGGGTCGCGATGCCGGTGGCCCGATCGATGTGCGTCGGCGCGACGGATGCGATGCCCGGATCCGCCGCGACCGCCCCGACGAGTCGGTCCAGCACTCCCGGATCACCGGTGGGGTCCGCCGCGATGACGAGGGGACCGTTGGTGCCCGGGCCGAACCCCTCGGCGACGAGGTCGTAGGCCCGGCGCTCGGTACGGCTGGGGGGCAGTGAGCCGTCGTCGGGCAGGCCGACGCGCAGGCCGAGCACGGGCAGCGTCGCGGTCAGCAGCAGCCCCGCCGCGCCGACCGCGTACGGCACCGGGTGCCGGCTGACGTGCCCGATCCAGCGACGCCACCCGGCGGCGTGGGCGGCGCCTGCCACCGGGTCCCGCCGCCGTGCGAGTCGGCCCGGCTTCCTGGTCTGCAGAGCCCGGCCGATCCGGCCGGCCCGGGCCAGGCGCGGGCCCGCCGCGCCGAGGAAGGCCGGCAGCAGCGTCACCGACGCGAGCACCATGGTCAGGACGACGATCGAGACGGCAAGCCCGCCCACGGTCATGAACGGCACGTTCGCGACCGCCAGGCCGAGGATCGACACGACGACGGTGCCGCCGGCGAAGACCACCGGCCGCCCGGCCGTTGCCACCGCTCGTCCGGCCGCCGCCTGCGGATCGAGCCCGCACGCGAGGTACTCCCGGTGCCTGGCGAGCACGAACAGCGCGTAGTCGATGCCCACTCCGAGCCCGACCATGCTGCCCAGGACCGGCGCGAAGGTGGGGACCTCTGTCACCCCCGCCAGTACCGTCATCGTGGCGACCCCGACGGTCAGCCCGAAGACCGCCATGCCGATCGGGAGCGCGGCGGCGACGAGCGAACCGAACGCCAGGAACAGGATCGCGGCCGCGGCGAGGAGGCCGATCAGCTCGCTCGCGCCGCCGTCGGGGTCGGAGAAGGCGTAGAAGAGGTTCCCGCCCATCTCGATGCGCAGGGGCAGTTCGGCGCGCAGCCGGTCGCCGAGATCGACGAGGGCGTCGAGGTCTTCGGCCGACAGCCGGCTCTGGTCGGGGTACTGCACCCGGACGACCGCGATCCGCCCGTCGGCCGAGACGAGGCCGTCGCGCACGGCGGTGTCCCCGCCCGCGTCGAGCGCCCCAGCCGGGTCGCTCGTGCCGAGCACGTGCGGCAGCCGCTTCACCTCGGCCCGCAGCCGCGTGAGAGCGGTGCGCGCGCCGTCGTCGTCGAAGAAGGTCGTACCGTCGTCGAGGGGGGTGACGACCACTTGGGCGGTCATCCCCTCCTGGCCGGTGCCTGCCCGCTCGATCAGTTCCGCGGCCCGCTGGGAGTCCAGTCCCGGAGCGGTCATCGAGTCCGCGGTCCGCCCGCCGAAGGCGATGGCGGCGAGGACGGCGAGCGTGGCGGCGATCAGCCATGCCGCGATCACCCGCCAGGGATGGCGGGCGGCGCTTGCGCCCAGGCGCAACAGGGCTTTCGAGAGCATCGGGTCCTCCAACCACCTCGTCGGCCGTCCTTGTACGGCCGCCGATGCCGAGGCTCGTCGCCACGGCGCTCCGCGGCATCGGCCCGCGGGCCGCGGATCCGTCGGCCCGGGGGCGGAGTGACGACCCGTCCTTTCGGCCGATGCGCGGCACGCCGCGGTCCTTAGGCTGAGAACCGTGCTCCGAGACGACCTGCGAACCCTGTGGACCGAACCCCGGCCGCCCGACGCGCCCGCCCGGGTGCGGCGGGACTGGGCGCTGCTCGCCGCGGGCCTTGCCGGGGTGGCGCTGGAGGCCACCCTGCGCGAGAACGTCGTGTGGCGGCCGGTGGCGGTGGTGTTCGCCATATGGCTGTGCCTGCTGCTCCTGTGGCGCCGGACCCGCCCGCTGGCGATGGTGACGCTGGCGTTCGGCTCGGTGATCCTGCTTCAGGTGGCCTCGCTCGTCGCCGAACCGCGCGAGCCCGTCGGCCTGTACACCGGCGCGGTCGTGCTCATGCTGGTGTACGCGCTGCTCCGGTGGGGATCGGGACGCGAGATCGTGCTGGGCGGCGCGGTGATCCTCGCGGCCGGCGCGCTGTGTTCCGTCACGGACGAGACCCCGGTCCTCGAAAATGTCGTCGGCTTCGTCTTCCTGCTGCTGCCCGGCGTGGTCGGGGCTGCCGTGCGGTTCCGGGTGACTGCCGGCGAGCGGCAGTTGGAGCAGGTGCGCTCCCGCGAGCGCGAGCAGCTCGCCCGGGAACTGCACGACACGGTGGCCCACCACGTGTCGGCCATGGTGATCATCGCCCAGGCGGGCCGGGTGCTCGCGGGCACCGACCCGTCCGCCGCCGTCGAGGCGCTGGAGGGGGTCGAGGAGGAAGGGGCACGCACGCTGGAGGAAATGCGCGCCATGGTCGCCGCGCTGCGCGACCGCGGGGTCGGCGCCGAGCTGGCACCCCCTGCCGGAGTCGCGGATCTGGAGCGCCTGGTGCGCACCCCGGGTGCTCGCCTCAGGGTCGACCTGGGGCTCGACGGCGAACTGGACGCGCTGCCCCCGGCCGTGGACGCGGCCGTCTACCGGATCGTGCAGGAGTCGGTGACCAACGCGCTGCGCCATGCGGTCGACGCGACCGAGCTCGTCGTTCGGGTCGCCGCGGAACGGCACACGGTACGGGTGAGCGTGCGCGACAACGGCCGGCGCACCGGCCGGGGTCGCGACGGATACGGACTTACCGGACTGCGCGAGCGCGCGACCCTGCTCGGCGGCACACTACGAGTCGGCCCGGGTACCGACCGGGGCTGGCATGTCGAAGCCGAACTGCCGAGAGCGAGGAGCGAGAGCGGTGTCCATTCGCGTCCTCGTCGCTGACGACCAGACGATCATCCGCACCGGGTTGCGGATCATGCTGAACGCCCAGCCCGGCATCGAGGTGGTCGGCGAGGCCGCCGACGGCCGGGAAGCGGTACGTCTGGCCCGCGAACTACGCCCCGACGTCTGCCTGTTCGACATCCGCATGCCCGTACTCGACGGGCTGGAGGCCACCCGGCAGATCGCAGGGCCGGGCGTCGCCGACCCACTGGCCGTGGTCGTCATCACCACGTTCGACCTCGACGAGTACGTCTACGGCTCACTGCGTGCCGGCGCCCGCGGATTCCTCCTCAAAGACACGGGACCAGACCTTCTGGCCCAGGCCGTACGGTCGGCGTCCGACGGTGAGGCGCTCATCGCGCCCAGCGTCACCGTCCGTCTGCTCCAGGCATTTGCGGACCTGCCCGCCGGCCGGCCCGTGGCCCAGCCGGTCTCCCCCGTCACCGCCCGCGAGGAGCAGGTGCTCCTCGCCGTCGCTCGCGGACTGACCAACACCGAGATCGCCGATGCACTGCACATCAGCCTCAGCACGGTGAAGACGCATCTGGCCAGCCTGATGGCCAAACTCGGCGCCCGCAACCGGGTCGAGATCGCGATGTGGGCCTACGAAACGCGCCGTATCCTCCCCGGAACCTGAGCCGGGTGCCGGGCCATGTCCCATGAGTCCCCGCCCGGACATCAGTGCACCGGCCCGGCTCACGTCGGCGGTCGGCCCGCAGGGTCACCGACCGCCACTAGCCGACCGGGTCAGTTCCGCTTCAGCCACTCCTCGTACCCCCGGAGAGACAGGGCGGGGCCCGGATCTGTGACAGCCGGGGTGAGCGCCGCGCGGAGGGAGACCGTCCGCTCCTTCGGGACTCGCGTCCCTCATCCGACCCGGATGCCCACGATGCACGTGTCGTCGTCGGTGTCCGACTTGCTGTAGGTCAGGAGGCGGTCCAGTTGCTGGTCGAGTGTGCTGGGGGCCGTGCGGGCGGTGGTCAGGAGGTGGGTCAGGGACTCCTCCACGGGCCGGTCACGGCGTTCGACCAGGCCGTCCGTGTACATCAACAGGGTGTCCTCAGGCTCCAGTTGGAGTTCGGTCTCCTCGTAGACGGCCTCGGGGACGGCGCCCAGCAGCAGGCCCTTGACCAGGGGCAGGGGGGCAGCTTCGGTGTCCCGGACGAGAACGGGCGGCAGATGTCCCGCGCGGGCCCAGCGCAGTGTCCGCCGGACGGGGTCGTACAGTCCGCACACCGCCGTCGCGGTGACGGCGCCGGTCAGGTGGTGCGCCACGATGTTCAGCCAGGACAGCAACTGGCCCGGCCCGGCGCCGGTCACCGCGAGGCCGCGCAGCGCGTTGCGCAGGACGACCATGCTGGTGGCGGCCTCGATGCCGTGCCCGGCCACGTCCCCCACGCACAGCAGCACCTTGCGGGACGGCAGGACGACGGCGTCGTACCAGTCACCGCCCACCAGCTGCTCGGTCTCCGCGGGCCGGTAGCGGACGGCGACCTGGAGCCCGGCCACCTGCAACGGTGCCTGGGTGGGAGGCATGATCGCGTGCTGCAGCTGCAGGGTCAGCCGGTTGCGTTCGGTGGCCTGCTGCTCGGTGTGCGCCAGCTGGTCACGGGTTGCGGCGAGCGCCACCTCGGTCCAGTGCTGGGCCGAGATGTCCTGGCAGGCGCCGCGCACCAGGAGCAGCCGGTCGTCGGTGTCGAGCACCGGTTCGGCGACGATCCGGATGTGCCGGGTCACGCCGTCCGGCCGCTGGAGCCGGAAAGCGGCGGCCGCCGGCCGCCGATGGTGCAGCAGCGTGCGCAGGAAGCGGCGGATGGAGACGCCGTCGTCCGGGTGGGCGTGGGCCGGCAGCTCCTCCAGGGGGACCGGGGTGCTCGTCTGCGGGCGTCCGTAGAGGTCGAACAGCTGCCCGTTCCAGGTGATCTCGCCGGTGAGCACGTTCTCCTCGAACCCGCCGATGCGGCCGAGCCGCTGGGCGTGCTGGAGCAGGCTCGCCAGTCGCGCCGCCTCGTCCTCGATGCGCCAGATGAGGAGCACGGACATGCCGTGGCGGCTGATGCTGATGTCGGCCACCGCGGAGAGGGGAACCTGGTCGACGAGGGCGGTGAGGTTCATGCGGCGGGCCCGGAAGGGCTCACCGGTGGCGTAGACCCGCTCGACGCGCTGGAACAGCTCGCTGTCCCCGGCGGCCATCGGATAGGCCTCCAGGAGCAGGGCGCCGTTCACGACCGCCCGTGGCCTGCCCGCCGGGTCCAGGAACCGGCTGTTGACGTGCTGGATGCGGAAGTCCACCAGGTGTCCGTCGCCGTCGAGGTGCGGCACCAGGACGAGGGCGGGGTCGTGCAGTCCGTCGGCCAGGTCCATCAGCTCGGCGGCGTCCGGCAGGACTCTCGGCTCGTGGGCCGCGCCCTGGGACGGCGTGTGCGTCTCCAGTGTGTGGGCGCACAGTTCGGCCAGCGCCTCCACCTGGCGGACGATCTGCGGGGGCTGGGGCGAGAGCGGGTCCGGCCAGGCGATCTCCAGCACGCCGTGGATGCGGCCGCCGGTGCCGGCGGGCAGGGCAACCCGGCCGCCGTCCGGATGGTGGTGCAGGCCGATGGTGGGCAGCCCGGTCGCGCCGAGGGTGGTGATCCACTGCCCCTCGCGCTCGATGAGGCCCCGCCGGGCCACGGTCACCACGTCCGGCGGGACGTAACGCCAGCGCGCGGCCTCGGCCGGGGAGAAGCCGGCGCTGCCCGCGAGGGTGAGCGAACCGTCGGCGCCCGCGGCCCATATGGCCACGGCCACGGCGCCGAGGGGGCGCAGCGCCTGCTCCAGCAGGGCGTCGGCGACGGCCTGGGCGTCGTCCGCCGCCAGGACGCCGCTCTCGGCCGCGCGCAGACGTACGGCGGCCGATTCGGTCTCGGCCTCGTCGGCGGCCCGGGTGGCGGCGAGGAAGGCGTCCGTCACCTCCGACATCCGGTCCCGGGCGGCCTGGTTGATGACGTCGACGGCGAGTTCCAGGGGGGTGACCTGAGCCTGCTCGGCCAACTGGGCGAGCTGCCGGGCGGCTTGGGCCGGCCCGCACTTCAGCCGTTCGACGAGGACACCCTTGGCGAGCTCGATCAGGGCACGCCCTTCGGCCTCCGCCTGGGCGGCCCGTACCTCCCGGCTGAGCCGCTCCACGGTGGCGGCGAGCCGGCCCACCGGGGAAGCGGACGACAGGTCCTCGATGAGGTCGGCGGGCGGGTCGTCGGAGGCCCACGACTCGCCCGGCGAAGCCCACGGCAGCCCGTCGGGCCCCGCCTCGTTCTCGTAGGGCGCCGCCACGTCACCGTCGGAGGTCTCGGACCGCGCGTCGGCGGCATTCGCCTCCTCGTCGGAGGTCTTCGGCTCCTCGTCGGCGGCCGGAGGCCCGGCGTCGGTGGCCGGAGGCCCGGCATCGGACGTCACCGACGGCGGGGCAGACCCGGGTCCGGTGGCCGAGTGGCGCTCCGGCTCACCGTCCTGACCCGGTTCGCGCGGCTGCTCGGACATGCTCACGGTGTGGATGCTCCTCGGCTGGAGCGCCCTGGGGCGCGGAACGACAGGCGCTGCGGGGCGCCCGGTCCGCCGGTCGGCGGGCCGGGCGCCGGGGTGCTCATGCGGGCAGCCAGCGGCGGACGCAGGCCATGAGGTCGCGCGTGTCGACGGGCTTGGTGACGTAGTCGCTGGCCCCGGAGGCGAGGCTCTTGTCCCGGTCGCCCGGCATCGCCTTCGCCGTGACGGCGATGATGGGCAGTTCCGCGTACTGCGGCATCCGCCGGATCTCGGCCGTCGCGGTGTAGCCGTCCATCTCCGGCATCATCACGTCCATCAGCACGATGGCGATGTCCGGATTGTTCACCAGCGTCTCGATGCCTCTGCGCCCGTTCTCGGCGTGCAGGACCCGGAAGCCCTGCAGCTCCAGGATCCCGCTCAGCGCGAAGAGGTTCCGCGCGTCGTCGTCGACGACGAGGACGGTGCGGCCGGCCGAAGCGTCGTCGACGGAGGGCGGCGTCAGATGCTGCGGCCCTTCGGTCCGGACGAGGGACAGCACGTCGCCGGGCTCCTCGGCGGACAGGTGCAGGGCGATGCGCTCGCGCAGCTCGTCGAGGCTGGACAGCAGCTCCAGCGCACCGTCCGCCGAGCGGGAACGCAGCGTCTCGTCCAGGGGCACGTCCGTGGGATGGCTGCTGTGCACCAGCACCGGCACGCTCGTCAGCGCCGAGTCGCCCTCCAGGGCCTGGAGGAAGCGGGACGCCTCGTCGTCGCGCATGCCCAGTTCCAGGACGACGCAGTGGCACGGCTCGGACGCCAGCGCACCGGCCGCCTCCTGCGCTCCGACGGCGGTGATGATGTCGACCGCGGGCCGCTGAGCACCGTCGGCGCGGCCGTGTGTCAGGTCGGCGACCACGCTTTCCGCGACGAGGGTCAGCAGACCGCGCGAGCGCTCCTCCACGACGAGCAGGCGCCGGGGCCGGGGGCCGGGCCCGATCTGGGGCACCGGCACCGAACCGGCCAGCCCCTCCGGCACGGGGTCCGCCGGGACCCGCTCCAGGGTTCTGCCGTGGCTGAGCAGTTCCTCGAAGTCGGGGCGGGCCACGGGCAGGAAGAGGGTGAAGGTGCTGCCCTGGCCGGGCGTGCTGTGCACCGTGACGGCGCCGCCGAGCAGTTGGGCGATCTCGCGGGTGATGGACAGGCCCAGGCCGGTGCCGCCGTACTTGCGGCTCGTCGTGCCGTCCGCCTGCTGGAAGGCGCCGAAGATCGTCTCCAGATGCTGCTCGGGGATGCCGATTCCGGTGTCCTTGACGCGGAAGGCGACCACGGCGGCGCCCCGGACCACGCCCGCGGGCACCTCGTCGTCCGACGCGGGCTCGATGCTCAGCTCCACGCCGCCCTGCTCGGTGAACTTCACGGCGTTCGACAGGAGGTTGCGCAGCACCTGACGCAGCCGGGAGTCGTCCGTGAGCACGTCCGCGGGCGCGCCGGGGGCGGTCGTCACCGTGAAGTCCAGGCTCTTCTGCGTCGTCATGGGCCGGAAGGTGGCCTCGACGTAGTCGATGAGCTGCCGCAGTGTCACCCGCTCGGGTGTGACGTCCATCTTTCCGGCCTCGACCTTCGACAGGTCGAGGATGTCGTTGATCAGCTGGAGCAGATCGGAACCGGCGGAGTGGATGATCTGCGCGTACTCGACCTGCTTGGGCGTGAGGTTGCGGGACGGGTTCTGTGCCAGCAACTGGGCCAGGATGAGCAGGCTGTTGAGCGGGGTGCGCAGTTCGTGGCTCATGTTGGCCAGGAACTCCGACTTGTACTTCGAGGCCAGCGACAGTTGCTGGGCGCGGGTCTCCAGTTCCTGGCGGGCCTGCTCGATCTGCAGGTTCTTCGCCTCGATGTCCCGGTTCTGCGCCGCCAGCAGCGAGGCCTTCTCCTCCAGTTCCGCGTTGGAGCGCTGCAGTTCCTCCTGCTGCACCTGCAACTCCGTGGAGCGGGCCTGGAGTTCGACCGTGAGGCGCTGCGACTCGACCAGCAGTTCGTCGGTGCGGGCGTTGGCCACGATGGTGTTGACGTTGACGCCGATGGTCTCCATCAGCTGGGCGAGGAAGTCCCGGTGGATCTGGGTGAAGCGTGTGACCGACGCCAGCTCGATGACGCCGAGGACCTGGCCCTCCACCACGATGGGCAGCAGCACCAGCGCGGACGGCACCACCTGGCCGAGGCCCGAGGAGATGGTGACGTAGCCGTCCGGCAGCTCCTCCACCATGATGGTGCGCCGGCTGCGCGCGGCCTGTCCGACCAGGGTGCGGCCGAAGGCGATGCGGGCGGGCCTGGTGCTCTCCTCCGGGTAGCCGTAGGAGCCGACGAGCCGCAGTTCGGGCCCGTCGTCGCCGTCCTCGGCGAGGTAGAAGGCTCCGTACTGGGCCGACACCAGCGGGACCAGCTCGTCCATGATCAGCTCGGCGACCACGGGCAGGTCGCGGTGGCCCTGCATCAGGCTCGAGATCCGGGCGAGGTTCGTCTTGAGCCAGTCCTGCTCCTGGTTGGCCCGGGTGGTCTCGCGCAGGGACTCCACCATCGAGTTGATGTTGTCCTTGAGTTCGGCGACCTCGCCGGACGCCTCCACGTTGATCGACCGGGTCAGGTCGCCCTCGGCGACGGCGCTGGTGACCTCGGCGATGGCGCGGACCTGACGGGTCAGGTTGCCCGCCAGTTCGTTGACGTTCTCCGTGAGGCGCTTCCAGGTGCCGGAGACGCCCTCGACCTCGGCCTGTCCGCCGAGGCGTCCTTCGGTGCCGACCTCGCGGGCGACGCGGGTGACCTCGTCGGCGAACGCGGACAGCTGGTCGACCATCGTGTTGATCGTCGTCTTGAGTTCGAGGATCTCGCCGCGGGCGTCCACGTCGATCTTCTTCGACAGGTCGCCCCGGGCCACCGCGGTCGTCACCAGCGCGATGTTGCGCACCTGGCCGGTGAGGTTGTTGGCCATGGAGTTGACGTTGTCGGTGAGGTCCTTCCAGGTGCCGGCGACGTTCGGCACGTGCGCCTGGCCGCCGAGGCGCCCCTCGGTACCCACCTCGCGGGCGACACGCGTGACCTCGTCGGCGAAGGCCGACAGCGTGTCGACCATCGTGTTGATGACCTCGGCCAGCGCCGCGACCTCGCCCGCGGCCTCCACGGTGATGCGCTGCGACAGGTCGCCGCGCGCCACGGCGGTGGCGACCTGGGCGATGGAGCGGACCTGGCCGGTCAGGTTCGACGCCATCACGTTGACGTTGTCGGTGAGGTCCTTCCAGGTGCCCGACACACCGCGCACCTGGGCCTGGCCGCCGAGGCGGCCTTCGGTGCCGACCTCGCGGGCGACGCGCGTGACCTCGTCGGCGAACGCGGACAGCTGGTCGACCATCGTGTTGATGGTGCTCTTCAGCTCCAGGATCTCGCCCCGCGCGTCCACGGTGATCTTCTGCGACAGGTCGCCCTTGGCCACCGCCGTGGCCACCAGGGCGATGTTGCGGACCTGACCCGTGAGGTTGCCCGCCATGAAGTTCACCGAGTCGGTGAGGTCGCGCCAGGTGCCCTTGACGCCCTTGACGTCCGCCTGGCCGCCGAGGCGGCCTTCGGTGCCGACCTCGCGGGCGACGCGCGTGACCTCGTCGGCGAACGCGGACAGCTGGTCGACCATCGTGTTGATGGTGCTCTTCAGCTCCAGGATCTCGCCCCGCGCGTCCACGGTGATCTTCTGCGACAGGTCGCCCTCGGCGACCGCCGTGGTGACCTGGGCGATGGAGCGGACCTGGCTGGTGAGGTTGCCCGCCATGTGGTTCACGGAGTCGGTCAGATCGCGCCAGACCCCGGCCACGCCCGGCACTTGGGCCTGCCCGCCGAGCCGTCCCTCGCTGCCCACCTCGCGGGCGACGCGCGTGACCTCGTCGGCGAACGCGGACAGCTGGTCGACCATCGTGTTGACGGTCTCCTTCAGCTGGAGGATCTCGCCGCGGGCGGGCACGTCGATCTTCTGCGAGAGGTCGCCCTTGGCCACCGCCGTGGCCACCTGGGCGATGTCGCGGACCTGGGTGGTCAGGTTGCCGGCCATGGCGTTGACCGAGTCGGTGAGGTCGGCCCAGGTGCCCGAGACGCCCGGCACCTCCGCCTGACCGCCGAGCGTGCCCTCGGTGCCGACCTCGCGGGCGACACGGGTGACTTCGGAGGTGAACACGGACAGCTGGTCGACCATGCCGTTGAAGACCTTGGCGATGTCGCCCATGAGGCCGTCCGCGTCGTCCGGCAGCCGGGTGCCGAAGTCCCCGTCGCGTACGGCTGTCAGGCCGGCCAGCAGTCGTCGCAACTCCTGGTCGCCCGGCACCGCATCGACGACGCCCGTGCTGTCGCTGGTCATGCGCACCCTCGTTCCGCTCCCCAAGAGCCCTCGGAATCCGAGAACTCGGAACCCCCGGGCCGATGGGCGGCCCGGTTGTCGTGCATGTATCTCCGCCGTCACGGATGTGTATGTGATGTGGAAATACGCCGCAGGTTAACCCACGTTTCAAGCCCTGAACAAAGCAGGAGCCGCCGCCCTCGGCCGAACAGCGACACCCTGTCCCGAGCCCTTCAGGCGACGCCTGGATCAAGGTCTACGGCAGTGCCGCACACGCCAGGGCGAGGCCTGTCTCCGCCGCTGCCGGACGGATCTTTGGCAGGCTATGCCGCCGGCCCTCTTCTGTGAAGAAGACGTGAGCACGCCGAGGCGGCTCAGGAGACGGCTGCGTCATCGACCGAATCCCGTGTCTCCAGGATGCTGTCGACTCCGGTGATCTCACAGAGCCGTTGGAGCTGCGGTGACGGCGCGACCACGCGCAGGGTGCCCGCCTGGTGGGTGAGGATCAGCAGGTTCAGCAGCGTCGAATCCGCGAAGGTGATGCCGGAGGCGTCCAGGATCACCTTCGGGCACTCCCTGACCGCGGCGTCCAGCGCGTCCGCCAAGGGCGTGATCGAGTCCATGTCGTAGGCGCCACGGGCGACGACGACCCGGGCTCCGTGCCGGCCGTACTGCGACAGGGCAGCCCCCGGAGGGGTGAGCGCGGGGGCCCGCTGCGGCAGCGGCATGGCACCGGTGTCACGCGTGAGCGCGGGCATACCGGCCTCTTCCCAGGGCACCTTCGAGCTCCTTGTCTGGCTCTCCCGAACGGGAGCACGTCATCTGTTGCATGAAAAGTATGTCACGTATCTACGTTCCGGCAACGGTGTCCCTTAAAATGCTGCGCATGGTCGGAGTGCCCGAGTCCCACACCGGATGGACGTTCATCACCAGCCACGCGCGCGTTCTGGCAGCCATTGCCGACAACCCGAACGCCCGCATCCGCGACATCGCCGCCCGCTGCCGGCTCACGGAGCGCGCGGTCTCGCGGATCATCTCCGACCTGGAGCAGGACGGTTACCTGTCCCACACCCGGGACGGGCGCACGAACAACTACCGCATCGAGCCGGACAAGGTGCTGCGCCACCCGGCCGAAGCCGGCCTGTCCGTGGCTTCCCTGCTCTCCCTGCTCGTCCAGGACGAGACGGACCGCATCAGGAAACCGGTCGCCCAGTAGCCCTCACCAAACCGGTTGCCTGCCGGCGGCGGGGTGTATGCAATGGCCGGCATGGCCGAACACCAGCGCCCGACGCGGCGAGACGACATGCAGCCGTACGACCGGGCCATGCCCCTCGGCGATCCCGGCGAGTCCGTCCGGATCGGCGCCCTCGTCCCGCTGACTCGGCCCGGCTGGGTCCAGGCGGGCCGACACCTGCTCGCCGGGCTCGAATCGGCCGTTCGCGACGTCAATGACGGCGGTGGAATCGCCGGGACACCGCTCGAACTCGTCGTCCGGGACACCGCGGCTGATCCGCGGCAGGCCGAGGCTGCGGTCGAGGAACTGACCCGCCTTGGCGTGGCGGCTCTGGCGGGTGAGTACCACAGTGTCGTCGCGCGCGCCGCCGCCACCCGGGCCGACGCCCTCGGCCTGCCGTTCCTCTGCTCGTCGGCGGTTCTCGACGCGCTCACCGACCGGCCGACGGACTGGGTCGCGCGCCTCTCCCCGCCGCAGTCCCGCGGCTGGCAGGTCTACGCGGACTTTCTCCTCCGCGCGGGCCGCGACCGGATCGCCGTGGCGGCCGAGCCGAGTGTCTACTGGGCGTCCGGGGCCCGCGTTCTGCGGGAGTACGTCACTCCACGCGGCGGCAGCGTCGTCGAACTCGACGCGCGCGCCCTCTCCCCCGCGGCCGTGTGCGACGAGCTGGTCGACCAGCGCGCCACAGTCCTCCTCGTGCTGGCCGGCCTTCCGGATCCGGCGGTGTCGATCGTCAGGTCCGTCCGCCGCGACCCGCGCCTCGCGCAGCTCCTGATCGGCGCTCCGGCCGGGCAACCCGAGTTCACCGAGTGGGCGGCTCTGCTGGGCGTCGACGGTGCCGGAATCCCGTTCCTGCGCTACCTGCCCGAGCGGCTCACCCCCCTCGGCGCACGGGTCGGGGCGGCCCTGCGCGAGCACTTGGCCGAAGCGCCCTCCTTCGTCGCCTTCGAGGGCTACGACACGGTCACCCTCCTCGCCGAGGTGCTCCGTGCTCACGGCACCGACCGGTCGCGCATCGCGGCACCCTGGCCGCGTGCCGCGGCCGACGGCACGCGCGGGCAGATCCGGTTCTCCCGCGTGCCGGGCATCGATGTGTGGCAGTGGGCCGGCGCCCCGATCCAGGTCGTCGACCGGGATCCGGCACAGCCGGACCGCCTGCGCGTCCTGCACACGGGCTGAGCAGCGACCAGGAGCGGGGTCGGCTCCGGAAACCTGTCAGGCGGACGGATCCAGAGGAGCGGCATCACGGCAGTGAGCGCCCACGCCGATCCGGGGGTCCCGGGCTCCCGTGTGACACAGGAGGTCCTCCACCCGGCACCGGGATTCAGTCCGCGGCGCCGAGGGCTCCCCTGTCCTGCGCGGTGGTGCGTCTCAGCGCGAGGGCCGCGATGTCGTCGCCGAGCCTTCCGCCGCTGTGCTGAAGCAGATCCCCGTGCAGCCGGTCGAGCAGCTCGCGGGGGCGCTCCGTGTCCTGCCGCCGCATCCAGTCCGGCAACGGGAAGAACCGCCCGGCATGGTCCCGGGTCTCGGATACGCCATCCGTGTAGAGCAGCAATCGGTCGCCCGGGGCGAAGGGGACGATGTCGACCCAGTAGCGGTCACCGATGAGCGCTGCGAGGTTGAGGGGCGGGGAGGGGAGGGTGGGCTCCAGGATGCGGACCTTGCCGCAATGCGCGATCAGCGGCGGGGGATGCCCGCAGTTGAGAATCAGGAGCCGGTCGCCGTCGTGCGGGATCTCGGCGAGCAGGGCCGTGGCAAAGTGCTCGGGCTGGTCCTGGACGGGGAATGCGGCGCTGTGGCGCGTGACGGTGGTCTCCAGGCGGTGGACGATGCCCCGCAGGTCGGGCTCGTCGTAGGCGGCCTCCCTGAAGCAGCTGATCACCGCCGAGGCCGCCCCCACCGCGGACAGGCCCTTGCCTCGTACGTCGCCTATGAGCAGCCGGACCCCGTGCGGTGTACCGATCGCCTCGTAGAAGTCGCCGCCGACCCTGGCCTGTTCCTGGGCCGCCAGATACAGCGATTCGAGCTCGATGCCCTCGATGCGGCGCGGCAGGGGGCGTAGCAGCACCTTCTGGACCGCGTCGGCGACGAGACGGACCTGGAAGAGCGTCTCCTCCCGCTGAAGCCGTACATGGCTGCCGTAGGCGGCGGCCAAGGTTACGGCGATGATCGCGGCCGAGGTGTACTGCGTCCCCAGATCGGTGTGGAAGAAGCTGAGGACGATCATGAGCAGGAAGCAGAACGCCCCCAGCACCATCGTGGGGAGCACGGGCCACATCGCGGCCGCGAGTGCGGGCGCGGCGGGCAGAAGGCGGCTGAAGGCGATCTCCCTGGGTGTGGAGAACGCCAGGCCGGCGATGAGAACGGTCAGGACCAGGGGCGACAGCCTGGAGGCTTCCCATCGGCCGCTGTAGGCGGGGCGACGGCGCCACAGCCGTGCAGACGAGATCACAAAAAGCATCATATCGACCTAATGGGACACGGGGCGCGGAGGGATCATGCGACCTGCGCGAGATTGCGCGGCCGGCGGCCCTGCCCGGAGGGGTCACGGCCGCGTCCGGAGGGGTCGAGGCCGTACCTGGAGGGGTCGAGTCCACGCGAGGTACGGCCGGCCAGACGCCCGCGGTCAGCCGGGCCGGCCGGGGCGCGCCCTGGCCAGTCGGGATCACCGGTGTTAGAAAGGTCGCATGGCGAGTCCTATCGCCCGTTTTCGACGCCTGTCGGTCAAGCGCCTGATCAGCAAGAGCCCGCGCAGCGTGGCCGGGCAGGTGTTGGTTTTCCAGGTGGCCCTGGTGGTGCTGCTCGTAGCCTGCGGTGTCTTCGCCCTCATCCTGCAGTCGGAGCGGGACACCAGCGCCGAGGCGCGGCGCCGCTCCACGGCCGTGGCGCAGACCTTCGCGCACTCACCGGGTGTCCGCGCGGCATTGCGGACCCCTGACCCCAGCAAGATCCTCCAGCCGCTCACCGAAGCGGCACGCCGGGCCGCCGACGTCGACTTCATCGTGGTCATGGACACCGAGGGCATCCGGTACACGCACCCCTTGCCGGACCGCATCGGAAAGCGGTTCGTGGGCGAGATCGCACCGTCGCTGGCGGGGAAGCTCTACGTGGAGAGCGTCGACGGCCCGCTCGGTCGCGAGGTGCAGGCCACGGTGCCGATCAAGGGCGCCGGCAGCGAGGTCGTCGGGCTCGTCTCGGCCGGGATGAAGGTCGAGAACGTCGAAAGTCAGTTGACCCGGCAACTACCGATCATCCTGGGCGCCGGGGCCGGAGCGCTCCTGTTGTCCATCGGCGTGACGGCACTGCTGGGCAGACGGCTGCGTCGGCAGACTCACAGCCTGGCCCCGGACGAGATGACCTTGATGTACGAGCACCACGACACCGTGCTCCACTCCGTTCGGGAAGGGGTGCTGATCGTGGCCGCCGACGGACGGCTGATGCTGGCGAACGACGAGGCCAGACGGCTGCTGGAGCTGCCCTCGGACATCGAGGGGCGGCTCGTCCCGGAACTGCCGGGCCTCGATCCCGAGATGAGGGCGCTGCTCGCCTCCGGGCGCGAGGCCACCGACGAGGTGCACCTCGCCGGAGATCGGTTGCTCGCGGTCAACCAGCGGCCAACGGGTCGCGAGGGCGGCCCCCGGGAAACGGTGGTGACCCTGCGCGACTCCACCGAGCTACAGGCGGTGACGGGCCGGGCGGAGGTGGCCCGGGAGCGGCTCAGGCTGCTGTACGACGCCGGGCTCCACATCGGTACCACCCTGGACGTGCTGCGCACTGCCGACGAGCTGGCGCGGGTCCCGATCCCCCGGTTCGCGGACTTCGTCACCGTGGACCTGGCCGACGCCGTCCTGCACGGCGAGGAGCCGGCCCCCACGGGGACGGACATGCGACGCGCGGCGGTGTCGGGCATCGTGGACGACCATCCGCTCACGGAACAGGGCCGGCTGTTCGACTACCTTCCCTCCACGCCCCATGCGCGCGGCTACGGCAGCGGCCGCTCCCAGCTGGTGAGCGATCTGCCCTCCGCCACGGGCTGGCGCGTGCAGGACCCGGAGCGGGCCAAGGCGGTCATCGACTACGGCATCCACTCCCTCATCACCGCCCCCATCCAGGCCCGTGGCGTCGTGCTGGGCATGGCCAGCTTCTGGCGCACGCGGCAGCACGAGCCCTTCAACGAGGAGGACGTGTCACTGGCGGAGGAGCTGGTGGCCCGTGCCGCGATCAGCATCGACAACGCCCGCCGCTACACCCGCGAGCACGCCCTGGCCGTCACCCTCCAGCGCAGTCTGCTGCCGCAGGCCATGCCCGAGCAGAGCGCCCTCGACATCGCCTACCGCTACCTCCCCGCCCAGTCGGGCGTGGGCGGAGACTGGTTCGACGTGATCCCCATGCCGGGCGGCCGGGTGGCGCTGGCCGTCGGCGACGTGGTCGGTCACGGCCTCCACGCCGCCGCCACGATGGGACGGCTGCGTACCGCGGTGCACAACTTCTCCGCCCTGGATCTGCCACCCGACGAGTTGCTGAGCCATCTGGACGACCTGGTCGGAAGCATCGACCAGAACGAGGCGACTCAGAGCGCGGCGGGTGTCGTGGGTGCCACCTGCCTGTACGGGATCTACGACCCCGTGACGCGCCGCTACGTCATGGCGCGGGCCGGGCATCTGGCCCCGGCGCTGGTCCGGCCCGACGGGACCGTCACTTTCCCGGACGTGCCCGCCGGCCCGCCCCTTGGCCTCGGCGGCATGCCGTTCCAGACCGCGGAACTGTGCCTCGCCGAGGGGACCCAGCTCGTCCTGTACACCGACGGCCTCATCGAGGACCGCAGGCGCGACCTGGACGTGGGAATGGCGCTGCTGCGCGATGTGCTCACCGGCCACCCCGGCCGACCGCCCGAGGAGACCTGCCGGGACGTGCTGGACCGTGTGCTCCCCGAGCGTCCCAAGGACGACGTCGCCCTGCTCGTCGCCCGCACGCGGCAACTGCCGCCCGACCAGGTCGCCGACTGGGACGTACCACCGGACCCCGCCGCCGTCGCGGGCATGCGCGACGCCGTGTCCCGAAGGCTCGACGCATGGGGCCTGGCGGAGCTCGGCTTCGCCATGGAGCTCATCCTGAGCGAGCTCATCACCAACGCCATCCGCTACGGGTCCGGGCCGATCCATGTGCGGCTGATCCGCGACCGCACGCTGATCTGCGAAGTGGCCGACGGCAGCAGCACGTCACCGCATCTGCGGTACGCCGCGTCGACGGACGAGGGTGGCCGGGGCCTGTTCCTGGTGTCGCAGATGGCTGAGCGCTGGGGCACCCGTTACACCCCGCAGGGCAAGGTGATCTGGGCCGAGCAGGCCCTGCCCTAGGCGGTCGGCAGCCGTCCCCGAGACCGGCCGACCGGCCGGCCCGGACATGGGCCGCTCCGTTTCTCAGCCGCGCCGTACCGCACCGAGCTGGGCCCGGTGCAGCCCGGGGGCGGTGAACCGCTGCGCCACCGTGCGCAGGACGCGGGCCATCGCCTGGGCGGGCGGGGTGGCGGGACGGGCCGTGGCCCGGGCCAGGAGGATGCGGCGGGTGGGCGTCGGTACGTCGGAGGCGAACGGCAGGAGCCGTACGTCGCTGCGGCGGCTGGTGAGGGCCAGGCGAGGGGCAAGGGCGATGCCCAGCCCGGCGGCGACCATGGCCTGTGCCTCCTGGTAGTCGTGCGAGGAGTAGGCGATGCGCGGCTCGAAGCCCGCCTGGCGGCAGCTTCGGCGCAGGACGTCGGCGACGGGGTGGTTGTCGGCCCGGATGATCCACTCCTGGTCGGCGAGGTCGCCGAGGCGCACGGCGGGATGGCTGCGCAGCGGTGAGTCCGCGGGGACGACCAGCACCGTGGGGTCGTCCAGGAGGTGGGTGAGGGAGAGCGCCGGATCGTCGAGGCGGTTCCACTCGTAGTCCCAGAGCAGCCCCTGCTCCACCTCGCCGGTGTGCAGCATTTCCCGGAGCTCGGCGAGGACCCCGGCACGCACCTCGATACGGATGCCGGTGTGCCGGCGACGGAAGCGGGTGAGCGCGAGCGGCAGCAGGGACGCGCTGGCCGTGGGGAAGGAACCGAGCCGCAAAGTGCCCTGGTCGAGGGCCGTGAAGGAGTCCAAGTCGGCTTGTGCCGCGCGCAGTTCACGGCGGATCGCCTGACCGCGCTCGGCCAGCGCGGCACCCGCCGGGGTGGGGCGGATCCCGCGCGGCAGCCGCTCGATCAGGGGCTGCCCGGCCTCCTGCTCCAGCAGGGACATCTGCTGGGAGGCGGCGGAGGTGGTCATGCCCAGCGCCCCGGCCGCGGCGGTGAGCGAACCGCGCTCGGTGGCCTCGGTCAGCAGCAGCAGTCGGCGCACGTTCAGCATGCCTGCGACTTTAGCTGAACTAAACCCAGGTGAAGCGAACTGCGATTGTTCCGAAGTCACGCCTCTGCCAAGGTCTCCGCAATCGCCGAGCGGTTCACCGGCCGGCAATGCGCCCGCAACCACCGCCCCGGCCTTCCCTCCCCCCGTCGACCAAGGAAGAGCTCAGACGTGCACACTCCCGCGACCCTGGTGCGTGGCGGCACCAGCAAGTGCTGGCTGTTCAACCAGGTCGACGTCCCCGCCGGCCGTGCCGAACTGGGGAAGCTGCTGGTCTCCGCGTACGGCGCCACCGATCCCGTGGAACTGGACGGCGTGGGCGGGGCGACCCCCACCACCTCGAAGGCGGCGGTGGTCGGCGCCTCCCCCGAACCCGGCGTGGACGTGGACTATCTCTTCGCCCAGGTCGGCATCGGCACCGGCTCGGTCGAGTGGACGAGCAACTGCGGCAACTGCGCGACAGGCGTCGCCTTGTACGCGGTGGCGAAAGGCATGGTGGCCATCACCGGCGACCGGACCCGTGTGGTGATGCGCAACACCAACACCGGCGCGGTCCTCGAAGGGCTGGTGGACACCACCGGTGGCGTCGTGCACCACTTCGGCCGCCAGACCGTACCCGGCACCCGGGCCGGCGGGGTCGCCGTCGGCCTCACCTTCCGCGATCCGGCCGGCGGTTCCACCGGTTCACTGCTCCCCACCGGGCAGGCCGCGCAAGATCTGCCGATCGCTGCCGCCGAGCCGGTACGGGTGAGCATGGTGGACGCCGGAGCACCCGTCGTCCTCATCGACGCCCTCGGCGCCGGACGCACTGCCGCCGAACCACTGGAACGGATGGCCGCGGACGTGCCCTGGCTGCGCGCGGTGCGTCATACCGCCGCACCGCTGATGGGACTGCTCAAGCCGGGCGAAGAACCCGGTGACGCGGTGCCCAAGGTGGGCCTGGTGGCCCCGCCGGTGCCGTACACCACCACCCTGGGCGAGCAGATCGCGGCCGGGGACTACGACATCTCGGTGCGCATGCTCAGCATGAACGCCCCGCACCCCGCGATCGGCCTGACCTCCGCCGTCGCCGTCGCGGCGGCCGGGCTCGTCGAGGGCTCCGTGGTCTGCCGGACCGCAAGCGGCCCGCCCGAGGAATGGCTGCGTCTCGGCACACCCGCCGGCATCGTCGCGGTCCGCTGCACCGACGTACGGGACGGCCTGCCGCAGCGGGTCACCGTGCAACGCGCGGCACGGCTGCTCGCCGACGCCCGTATCTACGTCCCGGAAAGCGGCCGCACGCAAGCCGCCTGAACCGGGACGGACATCACCTCGGTCGGCCGGTCCCCCAGCCGTCCGCACCGGGACACCCCTCGCGCCCCCGGGCGCGCCCCTCCCCCATCGCACCAAGGACAAAGATGTCTGCTGAAGTGATCTCCATAGGCGCGCTGCTGGTGATGTTCGTGGTCGGCACGATGCTGCCGATCAACCTGGGCATCCTCGCCTTCGTCGCCACCTTCGCCGTCGGCACCGCCTCACTCGGCCTCACCGAGGACGAGATCTTCGAGGGGTTCCCGGCGAAGCTCTTCGTCACCATCGTCGGGGTCACCTACCTGTTCTCCGTCGCCCGCCGCAACGGCACCATCGACTGGCTCGTCGCGGCCGGGGTACGGCTGGTGCGCGGCAAGGTCGCGCTCATCCCCTGGGTGCTGTTCCTGGTGGCCGCCCTGCTGACGGCGTTCGGCACCTTCACCCCTGCCGCGGTCGCCATCCTCGCGCCGATCGGCATGAACTTCGCCTACCGCTACAAGCTCAACCCGCTGGTCGTCGGCATGATGGTGATCAGCGGCGGACACGCGGGCGCGTTCTCCCCGCTCGCCGTGTCCGGTGCGCTGGTGCTCGGCCTGGTCGACAAGACCGAACTGCACGTCTCCGCGGTGACGTTGTTCAGCGCCAGCTTCCTGATCAACCTGGTGCTCTCGGCACTCACGTACGTGCTGCTCGCCAAGCGCCCCGCCCCACCGGCCGAGGGCTCCGAGGAAACGGCCGTGGGCGAGGACCTCGCCGTGTCCGGCAGGCCCGACTGGCGTCAGTGGCTCACCCTCGCCTGCCTGGTGGCGCTCGTGGTCGGTGCTCTCGGCTTCCATCTGGAGATCGGCTTCCTGGCCCTCGCGGCCGGTGCCCTGCTGGCGCTGGTGGACATGAAGCGGCAGGAGAAGGCCGTGGACGGCGTCAGCTGGTCCACCCTGTTGCTGGTCGCGGGCATGATGACCTACATCGCCATGCTGGAGAAGGCCGGCATCATCGAGAACATCTCCGAGCACGCGGCGGGCCTGGGCGCACCGGTCGCCGTCGCCCTGCTGCTGTGCTTCACCGTGGCCATCACCTCCGCCTTCGCCTCATCCACCGCGATCCTCACCGCGATCATCCCGATCGCCGTACCGCTGCTGCTCTCCAGCCACCTCAGCGCCGCCGGGCTGATCGCCGCTCTCGCCGTCTCCACGACGATCGTCGACACCTCTCCCTTCTCCACCAACGGCGCACTCGTCCTCAGCAACGCCCGCGGGGTGGACCCCCGCCGCTTCTACCGCCAGGTCATCGGCTACACCGGCGGCATCGTCGCCCTCGGCCCGGTCGTCGCCTGGGGCACGCTGGTCCTGCCCTGGTCGTAGCGGCCGTCGGCTCAGAAGGCCGGCGGGGACTGCTCGGCGGCCTGGCCCTGGCGGCGCGCCCCCAGTACCGCCTCGTGCAGCCTTTCCTGAGCCATCGTCAGGCACGCGTAGACCGCCCCTTGCGCGGTCGAGATACCGATCAGATGCGGCACCGTCCTGATCTCCGGGACCGCCGGAAGACTCCGCTCCAGTCGCCGGCGCACCTCGGGAACCACTTCGTCGACGAGCGGACGCAGACGGCCCACGAAGTAGACCGACTCGGGGTCCAGCGTCACTGCGACGACGCTGACGGCAGTGACGATCGCCGTCGTGAACGCCTCGAGCACCTCGGCACGCGGACCCTCGGGCTGGGGCTCCAGCCAGAGGTCCTCGATGCGTTCGAGCTCGAGCCCGCGCTTACGCGCGATCCTGAGAAGGCCCCTGGTACTCAGCAGTTCGTCGAGGATCTCGTTGCCGGCCCCGGAGGAAAGCACACCGATGTCGCCGAAGGTGGGCGTGTTCCCCCGGGCCAGCTCGTGCTCGGTGCAACTGGCGAAGTTCAGTATGGTGCTGACGCTGAAGAGCGCGGCATTGGAGATGGTGGCGTCGTTCGTGAGGATCCCGAGCAGGGCCGCGTTGGCATCGCTGTCGAGAAGCACGGGGGCGTCGACGAGATCCTGGATGGCCCGGTGAAGACCGGAGCCCTCAAAGATCTTCATCGACTCCGCGGGGCCGAAGATCTCCGTGCCGCCCCGGACCCGGCCGGGAACCGCGGCGACGATCTGACGCAGCGGGCCCTGCGCGGAGTCGGCGGCCTCGGCGATCAGGTCGACCAGCCAGCGTGCGGCGTCCTCGACCTCCTGGTGGTCTGCGGTGGGAACAGCCAGGTGGTGCACCTCGCGGCCCCTGAGGTCGGTCACCAGTACACCGGTGGTCTGCGCACCGAAGCTGATGCCGGCGACATGCCCGGTCGTGCCGGGCAGATCGAGATAGGTGGAACGACGGCCGCGGCCGGTGACCTCGTCCATTCCGCCGTCGACGACGAACCCGTCGGCCCTGAGCTCCTCCACCGCTCTGGACACCGTGGCCTTGCTCAGACCGGTCAGCTCGATCAGCTGGTTCCGGGTCAGGGGCGCGTGGGAGAGGACGACGTCGAGAACCGACGCCTTGTTGTGGTCGCGGGGAGTGGGGTTCGAGGTCACGTGACGACCATAGCGAGCGCGGTGCGCCGGTCCTGCCGGGACCGGCCTGGGTGTGATGATCGCGGGCTTCGGCGGAGTGACGTAAGGCTGTCCGCGCCCGCCTGCGGTCGTCGATCGGGTCCGCTGGAGGGTGCCCTCAGGGCCCTCTCCCTCGTCTTCTGTCGTGCCGGACGGTTCTCGGCTCATCTGTCATGCACTCCGAAGGGTCCCCGAAGCCTTCCCGCCAGATTCGCCGCACCGCGGCGCAGGCCAGGAGGCCGGGGGTCGATGACCAACTGACTGTCGGCAGCGAACATCGATCAGACGGTGGACCCCTGTGTGGTCAGCAGCCGCGGCGCAGTGACGCCGCCGGGCTGATCGCCCCATGATGCAGGGCGACTTGACCGTGTGCCGGCGACCCTACCACTCGTGATCAACCCCTTCCCGCCCGCGTCCGACGCCGCCCAGCGGTATATCCCCTGCGCAAGACGCTGGTCGCCCGTCCGCTCGGCGTCTAGATTGAGCCGCTGTACACGGATCCGCAGCTTCCGGATCGCCCCAGGATCGCCACGTCCACATCCCCTGCCCGCATCGATCGCCGGACCGCATATCCAAGAGCTTATTGTTTCAGGTTGGAACTGGAACTAAGAGTGGTAGGGTCTGGGCGCAGCAGCGAGCACCTTCCGACACCCCGAGCGGCTGACGGCACTGGCAGGAGAGAGCAGCGACATGAAGTTCACCCCCTACTGGCTCGACACCGCTCCCCAGGGACCGGACCGGTCCAGGACAGACATCGGCGGGCGCGTCGACGTGGCGATCATCGGCGCCGGCCTGACCGGCCTGTCGGCCGCACTGCACCTGGCACGCCAGGGCGCCGACGTGCACGTCTTCGAGAAGGACACGGTCGGATTCGGAGCATCGGGCCGCAACGGCGGCATGGCCACCACGGGAATGTCGATCGGCTTCCGGTCCGCGGTCTCCCGCTACGGATTCGACACCGCCAAGGCGTACCTGATGGCCTACCACGACGCGGTCGACACTCTCGAGACCCTCGTCAAGGAAGAGAACATCGACTGCGACTTCGCCCGCACGGGCAAGCTGAACCTGGCATCCAAGCCTGCTCACTTCGACGGTCTGCGCAAGACCCACGAGATCATGTCCGGCCGTCTCGGGCTCGAGACCCGCCTGGTTCCCCGGAGCGAACTCCCTGCCGAGGTCGGCTCCGACTGCTACCACGGCGCCATGGTCGAGTCCAGGAGCGCGGGGCTGCACGTCGGCAAGTTCACCAAGGGCCTTGCCGAGGCGGCCGCGCGGACCGGCGTCACCATCCACGAGAAGGCACCGGTCGAGAAGATCGACAGGCTCGGCGGCACGAAGCACAAGCTGGTCACCCCGCGCGGCACCATCGAGGCGGACCAGGTGCTCGTGGCGACCAGCGGCTACACCAGCAGGCCGTTCCGCTGGCATCAGGTCAGGATCGCGCCCGTCGGCAGCTTCATCATCGTGACGGAACCGCTGGGCCAGGACGTCTGCGACATGCTTCTCCCGAACCGGCGGATGGCATCGACGTCCCTCAACCTGCTCAACTACTTCCGGATCACGCCGGACCACCGGCTGCTGTTCGGTGGCCGCGCCCGGTTCGCCGGATCCAACCAGCAGTCGGACGCCAAGAGCGGACGCATCCTCCACAAGGCGATGACCGAGGTCTTCCCGCAGCTCTCGAAGACGCGCGTCGACTACTGCTGGGGCGGGCTGGTCGACATGAGCATGGACCGGATGGTGCACGCCGGCGAACAGGACGGACTCTTCTACTCGCTCGGCTATTCCGGCCACGGCGTCCAGATGGCGACGCACATGGGCAGGCAGATGGCCGAGTACATGAACGGGACCGTGGCCGCCAACCCGTGGAGCGACCTGCCCTTCAAGCGGATCCCGGGCCACTTCGGCCCACCCTGGTTCCTGCCCTTCGCCGGCGGGTTCTACAAGTTCATGGACGTCATCAAGTAGGCGTCGGACAGACGCTGAGAGCACGGGCGGTGGACCTATGAGGGCCCCCCTCACATCCCTGGTCGTACGTCTCGCCGAGCTGGCGCCTGGTCTGCGAGTGAAGACGGGGCCGGGGGCGACGGGCCCGTATGCCTATGACGCCTCGAATTACCGTGTTCCGCCGCGGGCGCTCGTCACGCGCGAGCTGACGGGTGTGCTGTACGGCCACCCGGCGCCGGGTGCGTGCATGTGCGCATCGGCTTCCGCCTGCGCCCCCGCTCCCACTGCTCCCTGGGCTGGCTCCCCAAGACCTCGGCCCTCGCCGGATACGCAGCCCGCCCAATCCGCGTCGGCGACCGCGTCCACACCTTCACCGGCGCCCTGACCGACCTCGCCCACGATGGCTGGACCCCACCGCCCCTGCCCGACAACGTCGTGCCCCAGACCCACTGCCACGAGTACGCCACCTTCAAGGGCCACCGCCCCGCCGACCTCCTCCGCCGTCTCGGCGTACACCGAGTCGACGAGGCCGAAGGCTGCTGCGGACCGGCCGGCAACTTCGGCTTCGAAACCCAGCACTACGACACCTCCGTCGCCGTCGCCGACCTCGCCCTCACACCGCGCCTCCACCGCCTCGACGGACGACCCGTCATCGCCGACGGCTTCAGCTGCGCCACCCAGATCGACCACCTCACCGGCGACCAGGACACCCACGCCCTGCACCTCGCCGAACTCCTCGACCCCAACCCCGGGGCACAGAGCACCGCCCATCTCCTCGACCGGTCTCAGCTCCCGTAAGGGCCGCCCTCACCACTCGCCCACCGAAGTCGACGCGGTCTCCCTCCCGTGAAGCCGGTCCCCGCCCCCCGTTCCCCTCCCCCAGGCCGGGCGCCGGATCTCAGTTCCGCAGTGGCTCAAAACAGGCCAGCGCCACAGGCCGACGAGCGACGCTCCGACCCGCCTGGGCGGGACCCCAACTTCCCTTTCCCCCAAGGGCGTTACCAGCGGGTTCTCAATGCCTGAACCGCCATGCAGAGCCAGCCAAAAATCTTTCTAGTTTCAGATTGGAACTGGAACGAACGATGGTAAGGTCTCAGCCACAGCAGCGAGCAACCTCGACGAAACCAGACTGAAGGTGTGCCTGCAGATGACTTCGACGCTCAGTCGGGCGATCGCCCACTACCCCAACCGTTTCGACCCGGGCGCGGTGAGCGGACTCCCCGAACACATCCAAGAGACCATCCACCGCCGCGAGCGGGTGCTGGGCCCCGGCTACACACTCATCTACAAGGAGCCGGTCGAGTTCGTCTCCGGTCACGGCGCCCACCTGGTCGACCGTGACGGCAACGACTATCTCGACGCCTACAACAACGTCCCGTGCGTCGGGCACGCCCACCCCCACGTGGCCGAGGCCGTCGCCCGGCAGATGACGGCGGTCAACACCAACACGCGCTACGTCCAGGAAGCACTGGTCGCCTACGCGGAGCGGCTTCTCGCGACCTTCCCCGAGGAGCTGTCGAAGCTGAGCATCGCGTGCAGCGGCTCGGAGGCGAACGACCTGGCCATGCGGGTGGCGAGGTTCCACACGGGCGGCGAGGGCATCATCGTCACCCGCTGGGCCTACCACGGCATCACCCGGGAGGTGGCGAGCTTCTCACCCACCCTGGGTGCGGGCTCGCCACTCGGCCCGAACGTCCGGCTCATCGACGCCCCCGACCCACGCCTCGTCGCGCCCGGTTCCACGCTCGACGAGCACATGCGGCAGCAGGTGCGCGGCGCGATCGACGACCTCGAGCGCCACGGCTACCGGCTCGCCGCGCTGATCACCGACTGCGCCTACAGCAGTGACGGCATCTTCACCGACCCCCCGGGCTACATGCAGGCCGTGGTGGAGGAGGTGCACGCGGCCGGCGGGGTCTACATCGCGGACGAGGTCCAGTCGGGATTCGCCCGGCTGGGGGACTCGATGTGGGGCTTCAGCCGCCACGGCGTGCTGCCGGACATCGTCACGATGGGCAAGCCGATGGGCAACGGCCTGCCGATCTCGGGTGTGGTCTTCCGCCCCGAGGTCTGCGAGGAGTTCGGACGCAACGTCCGCTACTTCAACACCTTCGGTGGCAGTTCCATCCCCGTGGCCGCAGGCGCCGCGGTGCTGGACGTCATCGAGAAGGAGAACGTGCAGCAGCGCGTCCTAGAGAACGGCAACGCTCTGCGCGCGGGGCTGCGGGAGATCACCAAGGACTCTCCCTACGTCGCCGAGGTCCGCGGCGCCGGTCTCTTCGTCGGTGTGGAGATCGTCAAGGACCGGGAGACTCTCGAGCCCGACCGCGCACTTGCCGAAGACGTCATCAACGACATGCGCGACCGCCGCATCCTGATCAACGGCACGGGCACGTCGGCGAACACGCTGAAGATCCGCCCTCCGCTGGCCTTCGACTCCGCCGATGTGACCCGCTTCCTGGAGACCTTCGCCGAGGTCGCGAAAAACCGTCTGTAGCAGGCTGTCTGAAGGGATTGCCCGTGAACACCTCACCGGCTGCCGATTTTGCTCGACGCCTCTTCGAGGAGAGCGGCTTGACGTCGTCCCACGAGCCCATCGACGTGATGCTGGTGAGCATCTTCCTTGAGAAGCACTACGGCCTCAACGGACGCCTGGGGCGACTGGCCACAGAGAAGGACGATACGTTCAGGCTCCGGACAGACACGAGCGACCACCTCGTAAAGGTCTCACCGCCGGACGAGGCGGAAGCGGTCGTCGATCTTCAGACCGCTGCGATGCGCTTCCTCGAAAGCGCCGCACCGCAGCTGCCGATCCAGCGGGTGAAGCTCACCGCCGACGGCAGAGACAGCGTGGCCATCCGGCTGAGCGACGGCAGGACCCGGATCCTGCGGGTGTTCGAGTTCGTCGCGGGTCCGGTCATGGCACACACGAGCCCGGACGACGAGCAGCTCGCCAAGGCGGGCGAGATGCTGGCGCGGGTCGACGAGGCACTGATGGCGTTCACGCACCCCGCAGACCGACGTGGCCTGGTCTGGGACATCCGGCACTTCCACCAGCTGACCGGTCTGCTCGAGTACACACCGAACCCCGAGCACCGCCGGATGGCCGAGACCGTCTTCAGGCACTTCGATACCGCCGTCGTCCCGAGGCTGAGCGATCTCGAGACGCAAGTGATCCACGGCGATTTCAGCCCCTACAACATTGTGGTGGATCCGAACAGTGATCACTTCGTCACCGGAGTCATCGACTTCGGCGACACCGTGCGCAGTGCGGTGATCTTCGACCCCGCCGTTCCCATGGCGAACCTGCTCGGCACGACGCCGGAACATCCCTGGCGGGACGCCTGCGCCTTCGTCGCCGGCTACCAGCGAGAGCGGCCGATCCAGGACGCGGAACTTCCACTGCTCCCGATTGCCGCGCTGGCACGACTCACTCTGCGCGCGCTGATCACGAACTGGCGCGCGGAGCGCGCACCCGAACGGCGCGAGTACATCCTGGATCACGCCAAGGACGACTGGATCAATGTCGAGCGTTCCTTGGCCGTGCGCCTGGACGACGTCGTCGCGCACCTAAGGGAAGCCAATCCCGGGCATTCCTGAAAATCTGGCACTGTCCGACCCCCAAGAAAGAGATTGGAGCATATCCATGGCCATTCCCTCACTGCAGTTCCGACCGAAGTACGTCTCGTTCGACTGCTACGGCACGCTGATCGAATACCCGATCACCCCCATCACGTACGAACTCGTCGGCGACCAGATCCCCGCCGAGCAGTGGGACCAGTTCGTCCGGGAGTTCCGCGGCTACCGCTACGACCAGGTCCGCGGCGAGTACTACCCCTACGAGCAGGTGCTGCAGGACTCCTTCGAGCGGGTCTGCCGCAAGTGGGGCATCAAGGCCGCCCCGGAGGCGGGCAAGCGCTTCGCCGACGGCGTCCGCAGCTGGGGGCCCCACCCGGACGTGGTGGAGCCGCTGAAGAAGATGGCCGAGCACTACAAGCTGGTGATCCTCTCCAACGCCGACGACTCCTTCCTCGCGGAGAGCGTGCCCAAGCTCGGCGCGGACTTCCACGCGGTCCTCACCGCTGAGCAGGCCGGCTACTACAAGCCCCGGTACGCCGCGTTCGAGTACATGCTGGAGAAGCTCGACGCGTCCCCCGAGGACTTCGTGCACGTCGCCTCGCACACCCGTTACGACCACCAGTCCATGCACGACATGGGCTTCCGCAACCTGGTTCTGCTGGACCGCGGATACGACCCGGTGACTCACGGATACGACTACGTGACGGTGAAGTCCCTGGACGACCTCAACACGATGCTCGGCATCTGATCCGTGGCTACACCTGTCCCGCACGGCACACACCCGATCCCTTCTGACGACTTGTGGTGCCGTGCGGGGCGATAACCCGGCGAATGCCTCTCCTCCCCCATTCTCCGAATGCACTGCCGGCCCGACGGTAATCAAAACGATAGAAATGCACCGTCGTGATACTGCCGCTCTTGCGATAGCGTGCCGCACCACCGCGCGCTCCATTTCCTTCCTTCTCTTCCCCCGGTCTCGCGCACTGCGGCCTGAGCCCCGCGCGTTTCCGTCCGTCATTACGGCGTTCCAGCCCCCCTCCGCCGGGACCAATACGTCCCCGCATCACGGATTCCCCCCGTATACCCAGCGATTTCCAGGAGGCCCTGCCATGGAAGGCAACCGGATAGGACGCAGAACCGTACTCCGCACCGCAGGCGCACTGGCCGCAGCCACGGCAGTGACAGGATGCGGCACCCTCATGGGCAGCGGCGAGAGCCGCACCTCGTCGGGCGGCGGTAAGAAGCGGCTGGTCGTCAGTAACAGCGGTGGCGCCTACAACGACGCGCTGGTGAAGGCGATCTATGAGCCGTTCACCAAGGAGACCGGTATCACGGTCACCACGGTCAACTACCAGTCGGCGCAGGTCATCGCCCAGGTCAAGCAGGGTCGTCCGCAGGTCGACCTGATGGACAACGGGCTGCTGATCTTCCAGAAGATGGCGCGTCTGGATTGTCTGGAGCCCGTGGACTACGACCGGCTGAAGAGCGTCAAGGGCTCCGGTATCGCTCAGGCTCAGCTGCCGGAGCACGCGGTCGGCAAGAACGTCTGGGCGAGCGTGATGGCCTACCGTACGGACAGCCTCAAGCGCGCCCCGAGGAACTGGGCCGACTTCTGGAACACGCACTCCTTCAGCGGCCCGCGCTCTCTGCAGAGTGTGGAGGTCGACCTTCCCGAGCTGGAGTTCGCGCTGCTGGCCGACGGTGTGCCGCTGGACAAGCTGTACCCGCTGGACGTGGACCGGGCGTTCGCGTCGATGTCGCGGATCCGTGGCGATGTGAAGAAGTTCTGGAACACCGGCGCCCTGCCGGCGGTGCTGCTCGGCCGCAAGGAAGTCGTGGCGACGAGCCTGTGGGGTGGTCGTGCGGATGAGCTGATCAAGCAGGGCCAGCCGGTCGCCTACCAGTGGAACGGCGCCCGCAGAATGACCAACGGCTGGGGCATCCCCAAGGGCGCGGACAACACGGACGCCGCCTACAAGCTGATCGACTTCTCGCTGCGTCCCGAGGTGCAGGCG
This sequence comes from Streptomyces collinus, assembly GCF_031348265.1. Taxonomy (NCBI): domain Bacteria; kingdom Bacillati; phylum Actinomycetota; class Actinomycetes; order Kitasatosporales; family Streptomycetaceae; genus Streptomyces; species Streptomyces collinus. The sequence goes on from NZ_CP133771.1 coordinate 760,098, forward strand.
GCGTTCTCCAAGCTCTACTCGGGCAGCCCGGTCGTGCCGGCGGCCATCAAGCTGCTCTCCGAGGACGATCTGGTCAACCAGCCGACGTCGCCCAAGAACCTGAAGACCGGGTTCGACGCCGATGTCGCCTGGTGGGACAAGAACCGTGACGCCGTCGCCAAGCGCTGGCAGGAGTGGGCCGATGCCTGAGCGGACCCAGAGTCTGACCACCGGGAAGCTGTCAGCCGACGATCTCGCCGCCGTCCTGGCCCCGGCGTCCAGCGCGCCGACGGGTAGGTCGTTGTCGGTGGCGGGGCTGCGGAAGTCCTACAGCGGGACGACGGTGGTCGATGGTGTGGACATGGAGATCGCGGCGGGTGAGTTCGTCACGTTCCTCGGCTCGTCCGGTTCGGGCAAGACGACGACGCTGATGATGCTGGCCGGGTTCACCGAGCCCGACTCCGGCACCATCACCGTCGACGGCCGCGACATCACCCAGCTCAACCCCGGCAAGCGTGACTTCGGTTTCGTCTTCCAGCAGTACCTGCTCTTCCCGCACATGACCGTCGAGGAGAACGTCGCCTTCCCCCTGCAGTTGCGGGGGGTGGCGAAGGCGGAGATCCGCCGCCGGGTGGGGGAAACCCTGGAGGCGGCCGGCCTGTCGAAGTTCGCCGGACGGAAACCGCGTGAGCTGTCCGGAGGCCAGCAGCAACGCGTCGCCCTGTGCCGGGTCCTGGTCTACCGCCCGCCGATCGTCCTGATGGACGAGCCGCTGGGTGCGCTGGACAAGAAACTGCGCGATCAGATGCAGACCGAGATCAAGACCATCCAGCGTGAACTGGGCCTGACCGTCATCTACGTCACCCACGATCAGGAGGAGGCGCTGGTCCTGTCGGACCGGATCGCCATCATGAAGGACGGGCGGATCGAGCAGTTCGACACCCCCCGCGGCCTGTTCGAACACCCCCGCACCCCCTTCGTCGCCGACTTCCTGGGCTCCGCGAACTTCCTGTCGGGCACGGTCGAGGAGTCCACCGCGGACGGCTGCACGCCGGTGCGGCTGGACACCGGCGGCCTGCTCAAGGCCCGCGCACACGCCTGCGCGCCGGGGCAGCAGGTGCGGGCCGCGGTGCGGCCGGGCAAGCTGCGCCTGACCGGTGTCGAGGAAAGCTGCTGCACCGGCACCGTCGAAACAGCCGTCTACGTCGGCTCACTCACCCGCATCACCGTCCGTCTCGATGGTGCGGCTGCGGACACGCCCCCGCTGCGGATCGAGACCGCAGCCGTCCCGCCACGGGTGGGTGAGCGGGTGTGTGTGAGCGCCGACCCTGAGGACGTCAGTGTCTTCGACACCAGGGACGGGGGCTGATGCTGTGGCCGGCACTGTTGTCGCACCCGGCAAGGTGCGCGTGAAAACATCCGCCAAGCGCGGACACCGCTCCCGCATCGCGCTGGTCAACGCCGTGCCCGTCACGGTGTTCCTGCTGGTGCTGTTCGTCTACCCGATCATCGGCGTGCTGTCCCTGAGCCTGGAGGGCGACAGCGGCGGCTTCACCTTCCACTGGTACATCGACGCCCTCAGCGGCGTGAACCTGTCGGTTCTGCTCTCCACGCTCAGAATCTCCGCGGAGACCGCGGTGCTGAGCCTGCTGGTGGGGTTCGTCCTGGCGCATGCCATCGCACGGATGCGGCCGGTGTTCGCGGCGCTGGCGATGCTGATCGTGGTGGTGCCGCACTTCATCAGTGCTCTGGTGCGCACCTACGGCTGGATCATCATGCTGGGTGAACACGGCCTGATCAACACCCTGTTGACCTCCGCGCACGTCCCGGGTGCACCGTTCTCCCTGCTCTACAACGAGACCGGTGTGGTCATCGGCACCACCTCCGTGATGCTCCCCTACACCGTCCTGATACTGCAGGGTGTGATGCGCGGGGTCGACGGCCGGCTCCTGGCCGCCGCGGCAGGCTTCGGCGCCTCCCGCCTGACGATTTTCCGACGGGTGTATCTGCCGCTGGTCGCTCCGGGGATCGGCACCGCCGGGCTGCTCAGCTTCATCCTGTGCCTGGGCTACTACATCACCCCCGCCCTGATGGGCGGTGACAAGCAGACCGTGGTCGCGGCGTTGATCGACCAGCAGGTGATGAAGCAGGACCAGTGGAACTCCGCCGCCGCCTTCGGCGTGATCCTGCTCCTGCTGACCTTCGCCGGCCTGGGCGTGCTCGGTCTGGCCAGGCTCCGCCGCAAGAGGACCCACCAGCGAAGGAGCAGCTCATGATGGAACTGCCTCCCACCCGGGCCGGACACATCGGCCGCGCCCTGAGCGCGAGTGCGATCCTGCTGTTCCTGGCCCTGCCCATCGTGATCATCCTGGTCACCTCCTTCGGCGCCGACGGCATCGGGACCTTCCCGCCGCAGGAGTACAGCACCCGCTGGTATCAGCAGATGGCCGCGCCCGGCGGGAACTGGGCCACCTCCATCGCCCTGTCCAGCCTCATCGCCGCCCTGACCACCGTGTTCTCCCTCATCCTGGGCGTGACCGCCGCCACCGCCCTGGCCCGCGGCCGGCTCCCGCTGCACGCGGCCGTCTACGGCCTGGTCCTGGCCCCCATGCTCATCCCCCAAGTCGTCATCGCGCTCGGGCTGTTCCTGTTCTTCGAACCCGCCGGCATGCTCGGCAGCCCCCTGGCCATCGCCCTGGGCCACACCGTGCTCGCCGCACCCATCGCGGTCCTCATCATGATCTCCACCCTGCGCGGCATCGACGAACGCCTCGAAGACGCCGCCGCCAGCATGGGCGCCAGCCGCATGACCATCGCCCGGCGTATCACCTTCCCCCTGGCCACCCCCGGCCTGATCGCCGCCGCGATCTTCTCCTTCATCACCAGCTTCGACGAGTTCTTCATCGCCCAGTTCCTGTCCACCCCCGACACCCGCACCCTGCCGGTCCTGGTCTTCAACGCCCTCCAGTTCGACGTCGACCCGACCGTCACCGCCGTCAGCGCCGTCCTCATCGCCCTGGCCATCCTCGCCCTCACCCTGGTCGCCCTCGTCCGCAAACTCAGCGGCCACCGCAACACCCAAGGCGGCGTTCTCCCCGTCGAACCCCTCACCTGAGCCACAGGCTTCCAGCCCCGGCGCCCTTCCCTGCCGTAGGCGTGGTGCTCAACAGCAAGCAGGCTCACTCACGACCGTCGACCAAGCACGGGGCCCAGCCCCTCTCTCTCCCCCCCCCGGGGCCCCGTGCTTCCTCGGCCGCGGCTGTCCTCAGCGCTGCCCATCACGCGACTCAAGTTCTAGGAGACACAGTCATGACCACGACCGTCGTCCGTGATGTTCCCAAGCAGTTGTTCATCGGCGGTGGCTGGCGGGACGCGGAGTCCGGCCGGACTCTGTCCGTCGACAACCCGGCCACGGGTGAGGAGTTGTGCCGGGTCGCCGACGCCTCACCCGCCGACGGGCAGCGTGCCGTCGAGGCGGCGGTCGCCGCGCAGGCCGCCTGGGCCGCCACCGCACCCCGCGCCCGCAGCGAGATCCTGCGCCGCGCCTACGACCTGATCATCGCGCGCACCGAGGACCTCGCGCTGCTGATGACCCTGGAGATGGGCAAGCCCCTGGCCGAGGCCCGCGCCGAAGTCGCCTACGGCGCGGAGTTCTTCCGCTGGTTCTCCGAGGAAGCCGTCCGCATCGACGGCGGCCTGATGACCGCCCCGGACGGAAAGAACCGTCTGCTGGTCACCCGCCAGCCGGTCGGACCCTGCCTGCTGATCACGCCGTGGAACTTCCCCCTGGCCATGGGCACCCGCAAGATCGGTCCCGCCATCGCCGCCGGCTGCACCATCGTCCTCAAACCCGCCCCCCAAACCCCCCTGACCAGCCTCGCCCTCGCCGCGATCCTGACCGAAGCCGGCCTGCCCGACGGCGTCCTCAACATCATCACCACCACCGACGCCGCCGGAGTCGTCGAACCCCTCCTGCGCGGCGGCCAGATCCGCAAGCTGTCCTTCACCGGCTCCACCGGCGTCGGCCGGATCCTGCTGGCCCAGTGCGCCGACACCGTCATCCGCACCAGCATGGAACTGGGCGGCAACGCCCCCCTGATCGTCTTCGACGACGCCGACCTCGACACCGCCGTCGAAGGCACCATGGTCGCCAAGATGCGCAACATGGGCGAGTCCTGCTGCGCCGCCAACCGCATCTTCGTCCACACCTCCATCGCCGCAGAGTTCGCCTCCCGCCTGGCCGCCCGCATGGCCGCCCTGACCGTCGGCGACGGCACCGAGCCCGGCACCGACGTCGGCCCCCTCATCGACCTCGCCGGCCGCAGCAAGGCCCACGACCTCGTCTCCGACGCCGTCAAGCGCGGCGCCACCGTCCTCACCGGCGGGCAACTCCCCGAAGGACCCGGCTGCTTCTACCCGCCCACCGTCCTGACCGGCATCACCCCCGACTCCCAGATCACCGACACCGAGATCTTCGGCCCCGTCGCAGCGATCCGCACCTTCGACACCGAAGACGAAGCCGTCACCGCCGCCAACGACACCGAGTTCGGCCTCGCCTCCTACCTGTTCACCCAGAACCTCAACCGCGCCCTGCGCGTCGCCGAACGCCTCGAAAGCGGCATGATCGGCCTCAACACCGGCCTCGTCTCCAACCCCGCCGCCCCCTTCGGCGGCATCAAGCAATCCGGCCTCGGCCGCGAAGGCGGCACCATCGGCATCGACGAGTTCCTCGAGTACAAGTACATCGCCGTACCCGTGGCATAGGGACCCTGCTGCGACGGGGGCGCGCCGCTCCTTCGTCACATCGTCCAGCCCGAGGGCTGGTCCGGCCGGTCGTCAACCGCGTCCCCCGTACTACCGGTCCGTCCGACACCCAGGTCCGATGAGGGCACACATGAGACTTCAGAACGTCAACGCCGTGATCACCGGAGCGACGAGCGGCATCGGTCAGGCAGTCGCCTCCCGTTTTCGCCGTGAGGGAGGCAACCTGCTGCTCACCGGACGGCGGCCCCAGCCGCCCGAGGATCATTCCGACGACGTCTACCTCCCCGGAGACCTCAACGACGAGACGTTCGTGTCCGAGCTCGCCGACCGGGCAGCGAACCACCTGGGTGGGGTCGGGGTAGTCGTCCTCTGTCACGGGCACCAGGCGTCCAGCCCCCTTCAGGAGATGAGCTACGCAGATGCACGCGAGGTGCTGCACGGCAACCTCCTGAGTGCCTTCCTCGTCATGAAGCACCTGATGCCGCTGGCACCGGAGTCGGGGGCCTCGATGGTGTGCGTCGGCTCGCGTCTCGGCATGGTCGGCATGCCGAACCAGACCCTGTACTCCGCCGCCAAGGGCGGCCTCATCGCGCTCGCGCGCGGCGCCGCCGTCGAATGGGCGGACCGCGGCATCCGCGTCAACGTGGTGGCGCCCGGTCTGACCATGACGCCCGTCATCGAGGCATCGTTCCAGCGACAGCCCGATCCCGCTGCCTACCGGCGCAGCAGGGAGAACTCCATCCCGATGGGCCGGCTCGCCACACCCGAAGAGATCGCGGACGCGGTCCTCTTCTTCGCCGGCCCGGAGTCGTCGTACGTCACCGGCGCCGTCCTTCCCGTGGACGGCGGCTACACGGCGTTCTGAATCGAGCGACAGCTCGTGTAAGCGGCCGGACCAGGCTGCCGACCGGCGGACAGCGGCGCGCGGCCGGGCTGCGGCGAGAGGGGCTGGCCCTGCTGGCCGAGATCTCCGTCGACTACGTCACCCGCCTCGAACAGGTGCTCCCGGGCCCCGACGTGGTGCCGTCGTACATCCCGCCCAGCATCCTGCGGCTGCTGGACCAACCCGATGTACCAGTCCTGGGATCGGTCAACCCGGATCCGGCACCTACAGGAGGAGCAGCGCGCCTTGGAGATCGGCATGGTGTCCGAACTGCGGTCCGCCGCCGGCAGGTATCCCGCCGACCGTCAACGGTGACGGCCGGGGCGGCGCTGCCCCTGATGCTCGGCGGCACGTCGCGCCGCGCGGCCGTCGAGCAGGCCCGGCAGTGCTTCGGACCACTGGGCCAGCAGGGCCTGAAGGACCGGCGCCCCGGGCAGCCGTCCTCAGTCTCGCGGCGTGCTCCGCCGCCGGTGTCGGTGGGATCCTGAGGGCCGGCGGCCTGAGCCGCCCCCTGCTGCGGGCGGCTACCCGGCAGGCGGGCGCTCGCGACGCGTAACGCGGTGGGGCCGGTCCGGCCCGGCCATCACCGCCCGTGGCCTGCTGTGGGAGAGCGCGCTCGCCGGTCCCCCGCCCGCCCAGGCCGTGGGCACAGCCGCGATCCGCCGACGGGCTGGAAGGTGAACAGCTTGCAGCGACGGCTACGGCGACAGCGGCAGGCGTGTTGGCCCATCCCTGCCGTTTGACTAGTCTCCACCTGTCCTCCCCGGACACCGATGGCGATCGCGCGTCCAATGTCAGGCCGCCAGGCCGTTCCACCGGCGACAGCCAGCCGGTGAATCCTCTCCGGCCGAAAGGAACGTCCCGTGGCAGCACCCGCTCCGCACGGTGTGCCGAGCAGCCCTGAAGCCGGTTCGATACCGCCCGCGCTGGCCGAACCGCTACGGAACGACCTCAAGGAGGTTGCCGACGAGGTGGTAGAGGCGATACTCAAGCACGTTCCCGAGTATGCCGGGCCCTCCACACCGAAACTCCGATCCGTGGCCGTGGAGGCGCTGACGCTCTTCGTCGATCTGATCGCCGACCCCCAGAGTCAAGGTGACGCCGTCTCCGCGAGGTACCACGAACTGGGGCGGACCATGGCCAAAGCAGACCGCAGCTTGGATGCCCTGCAGTCTGCGCTGCGTGTAGGGGGGATGCAGGCCTGGCGCCGGCTGAGCCACACGGCGGAGGGCCTGGGGCTGGGCACGGCGGTGGTTTCCGCGCTCGGCGAGCTGGCGTTGCACACGGCGCACGAAGTGGCGGAGGCGGCAGCCCGGGGGTATGCCGAGGAACAGCTGCGCAGTTCCGACCAGGTGGAGCGAAACCGGCGCCGTCTGATCGGCCTGCTGCTGGGCGATCGTCCGGTGTCGCCGGAAGCCGTGCACGACTGTGCGCACGCCGCGCGCTGGCCGGTCCCCCGGCAGGTCGCGGTGATCGCCCTCGCGACGTCGACCGACCTGCGGGAGGAGACGTGGCCGCTGACCGCCTCTGACGTCCTCGTGGACATGGAGTCCCGGCCACCCCGCATGCTGGTGCCGGATCCGCACAACCAGAGCCACTCCGCCGGGCGGGCTTTCGCACTGTCCCTACGCGACCGCCCCGCCGCGGTCGGTCCCACGGTGTCCGTGACACAGGCGGCACGGTCCTTGCTGTGGGCCACGCGCGCGCTCGGTTTGATGGGCCGTGGGATTCTGCCCCGGCAGGGAGTCGTGCGCTGTGTGGACCACCTGTCAACACTCCTGCTGCACAGCGACGAACCGCTGCTCGGCGAACTGCGGTCGCATGTGCTCGCGCCGTTGGACACGGTCTCGGCAGGACAGCGTTCGCGGCACGCCGAGACGCTGCTGGCGTGGCTGCTCAGCGGCAGCAACGTGCCTGACGTCGCCGCCCGTCTCCACCTCCACCCGCAAACGGTCCGCTACCGCCTGCGTCGGCTCAGGCAGCTCTTCGGCGACGCGCTGGACGAACCGGACAGCCGCCTCGACCTCATCCTCGCCCTGCGCGCCGAATCACTACGTGAGCCGGATTCGTCCGGTCAGTGAGCCCCGAGTTGATGCCCCCCTGCCACTTGCCGCGTCGCGGATTCCGCCGCCTTCGCCTGCCCCAGGGGGCGCCCCATGAACGCCACTCCGGCCGGCCGAGGACGACCGGATACAGTGCGCGAGACGGCAGCCCGGTCAGGGAGGAACAGCGTGACCGACACCAGCAGCACCCGGCCCACCGAAGGTGAAGCGCCGGCACCGCGGCCGAGCCGACTGCACCGCCTGATGCGCTTCATCCCCCTGATCGCCCCCGTTCTGCTGTGGGCCGTGCCCTGCTGGGTGCTCCTGCACGGCGGCCAGCACTGGCCACTGCCCGTCACGCTGCTCGGCACGGCCCTGTTCGCCCTCGGTCTCGTAGGTATGCCGCTCGCGATGGCACGCGGCCACGGCAGGCGCCAGCAGGACCGGGCGGCGATCGTCGGTGACACCCTGCTGGGCGCCGGCTGGGTCCTGTTCACCTGGTCCGTTCTGCTCGGCGTCCTGCTGCGGCTCGCCCTGACCGTGGTCGGCGTCGGCGAGACTCAGGACCGCGCCAGGATCGTCACCTGGGCCGTCCTCGGCGTGACCGCCGTACTGCTCGCCTGGGGGTACGCCGAGGCCCGCCGTGTGCCGCGCGTGCGCCGACTCGACGTTCAGCTCCCGCGACTGGGTGCCGGGTTGGACGGGCTGCGCGTCGTCCTCATCACCGACACCCACTACGGCCCGCTCGATCGCGCCCGCTGGTCGGCGAAGGTGTGCGAGACGGTGAACACGCTGGAAGCCGATCTGGTCTGCCACACCGGCGACATCGCGGACGGCACGGCCGAACGCCGCCGCGCCCAGGCCACCCCACTGGGCACCGTGCGGGCCACCCGGGCCCGGGTGTACGTCACCGGCAACCACGAGTACTACAGCGAGGCCCAGGGATGGGTCGACCTGATGGACGAGCTGGGCTGGGAGCCCCTGCGCAACCGCCATCTGCTGCTCGAACGCGGCGGCGACACCCTCGTGGTCGCCGGCGTGGACGACGTCACCGCCGAGTCCTCCGGCCTGGCAGGCCACCGCGCCCATCTCGCCGGAGCGTTGAACGGCGCCGACCCCGACGTGCCCGTCCTGCTCCTGGCACACCAGCCCAAGTTCGTCGACCGGGCGGCAGCCGCCGGCATCGACCTCCAGCTCTCCGGCCATACCCACGGCGGTCAGATCTGGCCCTTCCACCACCTGGTCCGCATCGACCAGCCCGCCCTCGCCGGCCTCAGCCACCACGGCCCCCGCACCCTCCTCTACACCAGCCGAGGCACCGGCTTCTGGGGCCCGCCGTTCCGCGTCTTCGCCCCCAGCGAGATCACCCTCCTCGTGCTCCGCAGCCCGCACCGGTCCACCTCGCTCCAGCACTGAGCGGGCCGGCGCATCCCGTACTGGACAGGCGTCTGATCACCTCGGCCAGCGCGACCGACCCTGCCCCAGGAGGTCATCCCGCGCAGCCTCATGCCGGCCGGCGCCCAGCGCGGCCACCCCTCCCCCGGCAGGGTCCGACCGACTGCCGCATCAGCCGGGAAGCCTCCTCGGTCGGATGCGTCCACTGCTTGCCGTGGCCGACGGCTTGGCCGCGGGGGGGGACTGACCGGCCACCGCGACGTACCGTGCGGGCCGCCCCCTACCCGGTTCTTCTGCATCAGGATCAGCTCGCGCGGATGGTCCGCGCCCTGTGCGCCCAGGGCGTAGCGCTGGTGGAAACCGACGGCGAAGCTCATGCTCCGCCTCTCGGCGAGCGCCACCAGCCGGTCGGAGTCAGCGAGTCGGTGGGCAAGGGGCCTGTCGGCGTGCTTCGGTTCTCATACGACTCCCTGTGCCGTCATCGCTTCGGCGACGCGGAGGAAGCCGGAGGCGTTGGCGCCGAACACGTAGTCGTCGGGGTCGCCCCCGTAGGTCGCGGCAGTGGTCCGGCACTCGGCGTGGACCTGCCGCATGATGCCGGCGAGCCGGTCCTCCGTCCGCTCGAAGGTCCAGCTGTCACGGGCGGCGTTCTGCTGCATCTCCAGCGCGGAGGTGGCGACCCCGCCCGCGTTGGCCGCCTTGCCCGGTCCGAACAGGATCCGGGCGTCCCGGAACACCTCGACCGCGTCGGGCGTGCAGGGCATGTTGGCGCCCTCGGCCACGGCGAGCACGCCGTTCTTCACCAGGGCCACGGCGTCCTGCTGGTTCAGCTCGTTCTGGGTCGCGCACGGCAGGGCGATGTCGCACGGCACGTCGAAGACCGAACCCCGGGCGGAGAACCGCGCGGCCGGCCGGGCCTCGGCGTAGGCGGCAATCCGGTCCCGGCGCACCTCCTTGATCTCCTTGAGCAGGTCCAGGTCGAGGCCGTCCTCGTCGACCACGTAGCCGGAGGAGTCCGAGCAGGCCACCACGAGGCCGCCCAGCGCGTGCACCTTCTCGGCGGCGTACACGGCCACGTTGCCCGACCCGGAGATCACCACGCGGCGCCCGTCCAGGTGCTGTCCCCGGGTGGCGAGCATCTCCTGGGCGAAGTACACCGCGCCGTAGCCGGTGGCCTCGGTGCGGGCGTGGGATCCGCCCCAGCCGACCGGCTTGCCGGTGAGCACGCCGGCGTCGTAGCGATTGGTGATCCGCTTGTACTGGCCGAAGAGGTAGCCGATCTCGCGGGCGCCCACGCCGATGTCCCCGGCGGGCACGTCCGTGTGCTCGCCGAGGTGGCGGTACAGCTCCGTCATGAACGCCTGGCAGAAGCGCATCACTTCGCCGTCGGAGCGGCCCTTGGGGTCGAAGTCCGCGCCGCCCTTGCCGCCGCCGATCGCCATGCCGGTCAGCGCGTTCTTGAAGATCTGCTCGAAGCCGAGGAACTTGACGATGCCGAGGTTGACGCTGGGATGGAAGCGCAGGCCGCCCTTGTACGGTCCGAGGGCGCTGTTGAACTCCACCCGGAAACCGCGGTTGACCCGTACCGTGCCCTGGTCGTCCACCCACGGAACCCTGAACATCAGTTGCCGTTCCGGCTCACAGAGCCGCTCCATGATGCGGGCCTCGACGTACTCCGGGTGCGTCTCGAGCACGGGCCCCATCGTGTGCAGGACTTCCTGTGCCGCCTGGTGGAACTCCGTCTCGCCGGGGTCGCGTCGGCGGAGGTTCTCGTAGACGGCTTCGATGTGGGCGCTGACGTCCATGTGTGTGGTCTCTCTTCGCTCAGGTGCGGGCCGGGCTCGGGCCGGCCGGGTGCTCGGCTGTTCGTGATGGCGGACACTCACCACCACGCGTGAGCGCGCCGAAATACTCACCGGGCGGCGCTCCGCAGCGCTGCCCGGTGTCGCAGGAGAGGCTGTTGCCCGGCTGTCCCGTCAGCCGGGCGGGAGTTCTCCGGCCCTCCGCCCAGCCGATGAGGGCGCCGCGCAGTGCGGTCACGAGGCGGGTGGCGGCCTCGTCCTGGGTGCGTCCGCTCTTGGTCGTGCTCGCCTTCGGACTCGGGCAGCAACGCCCGGCTCCCTTCCGGGCGTTGTGTCGTCACCGAACCGTCGTCCCGGCCTGCTCACGTCCGGGCGGCGCAGCAAGAGGTCACGCGGTCGCGAGGTCTTCCAGGGCGTCGCGCTCCAGGGCTGCGGAGGCGGCGACGACGCCGCCCATGATGGCGCCGCTGACGCCGGCCGATGCCACGTCCTGGCCGGTGAGGAGGAGGCCGGAGACGTGGGTGTGGGCGCCGAGGTCACGCAGGGCGAACCGTTGCGGGGTGTGGGCGAGGGACATGAAGTCGCCCCTCTCCCTGCCGAGGAAGTGATTGAAGCTGAGCGGCGTCGCCAGCTCGGTGTGGTCGATGCGGCCCTCCAGCTGGGGGCAGAAGCGGAAGACCTGGCCCAGCAGTTCCTCGGTCAGCCTGTCCTTGAGGCGCTCGTAGTCGGCGCCCCGGCGCATCCAGGCGCTGTCCGCGTACGGCTCGAACAGCGACCAGGTGGTGAGTCCCGCGATGTCGATGGTGGTGCGTCCCGGGTAGCGGCTTTCCCACGACGGGTCCTTCACCGATGATCGGCGGCCTCGGCCGGGGCCGCGACACCGGTTCACTCCCCCTCAGTGGGTCAGCAGACCGAACGGCCCGAGTCGAGGTCCACGTACTCAAGGTGGGTAACGCGGGCGAGCTCGGGACTCTCAGGGCGGCGATCCACGCCTCGACCTGGGCAGGAGTGCACTCGGGGCAGACAACAACAAAAGGGACGTCGAAACGGCGCTCGTCGGTCAGGCGTACGACTCCCCTGGCGACCGCCTCGGGGACAGGAAGCGCGGCGGACTCGAAGCGGTCCCGGGCCTGCTGGTCCCGGTCGGCGGCGTCCGCGCCCTCGAAGGAATTCCAGCCCGGGAAGGGCATGGCACCGCCCTCGATCGCGAAGTGATCGGCGTAGGCCCGCCCATCGGCGGCGGGGAAGTCGCCGGTCAGGGCGATCTTGGCCACCTTCCCCGATCGTGCGTCGGCGGCCGGCCACGCCAGGGTCGACGCTGCGGAGTGCCCTGCCACCAGGGGCTATGGCTCAGCCGCTTTCGCGTTCTGGAACCCGCTACCCTGCCAGTGCACTCAGGGCGGTGACATGATCACTCGCAGAGCGCGCTCCGGTCAGCGGCCGGTCCAGCCCGCGACGTCCTTCCAGACGCTGCTGCGGACCGAGCTGATCGGTATCTGCTCCGGTACATAGTGGTCGCATCGCGGGTTGTGGCAGGGGCCTGCGGTCCAGTGGGGGACGTAGACGCCCATGCTCTTGTGTCGTTCCACCACGGCATCCACCCGCTGCTTGCATGAGCGGCAGACGTAGGTGGGCGGCGTGGTCGCCGGTGGTTTCTGCTCACTACTCATAACTGATACTTTACGACCGCTTTGCGTAACTTTGGAGTAGCTTTGGCATGGCTTTCCGGGGCTGAATCAGTCGCTGCGGTCTGCTTGACGTCCCGTGGGTGTGGTCACCTGACGTCGGGCGGTGCATCGGGGTCCTGGCGGGCAGGCAGTTCGGTGGTGCCACCCTGGGGCGAGCTCTCGGGCCTGCCGGGCTCGGCGGGCTGAGCGGAATGCGTGCCGTCTGCATCGCCGAGCGGTGGTCGCAGCATGCTGAGCGCGACGGAGACGGCCAGGACGGTGGCGATGACGGCGAGGCTGATGGGCGAGGGTATTTCGGGAACGGCGGTGCTGATCGTCTCGTGGGTGGCCTGGAGGATGAGCTTGACGCCGATGAAGGCGAGGATGACCGCCAGGCCCGTGCTGAGGTAGTGGAACCGGTCGAGCAGCCGCGCCAGCATGAAGTACAGGGCGCGGAGGCCGAGGATGGCGAAGGCGTTGCTGGTGTAGACGATGAAGGCGTCGCTGCTGACGGCCAGCACGGCCGGCACGCTGTCGACGGCGAAGACGAGGTCGGCGGCCTCGATCGCGGCTACGACGGCCAGGAGCGGGGTGGCGACCCGCCGCCCGGCCTCCTTGACGAAGAAGTGCGGCCCGGCGTACTCGTCCCGCACCGGGACGACCTTGCGGAGCAGTCGCACGGCCAGGCTCTTGCCGGGGTCGAAGCTCTCCTCCTCGCCCTTGAGGATCTTGTAGGTGCTCCAGAAGAGGATGGCGGCGAAGACGAACAGCACGGCTGTGAAGCGGCTGACCACCGCCACGCCCGCGCCCAGGAAGACGCCGCGGAAGACGAGAGCGCCCAGGACGCCGAGAAACAGCACGCGGTGCTGGTAGGCGCGCGGCACCTGGAAGTAGCCGAAGATCAGCGCGAAGACGAAGAGGTTGTCGACGGACAGGCTCTTCTCCAGCAGCCAGGCGGTCGTGTACTCGACCCCGGCCGTGGTGCCGACCACGAGATACACCACGACACCGAAGACGATCGCCAGTCCCACCCACACCCCGCTCCACGCGGCGGCCTCGCGGAAACCGATCACATGAGCCTGCCGGTGCGCCAGCAGATCGACCGCCAGCGACACCAGCACGGTGACGGCGAACACCGCCCACAACCAGAACGGAACGTCATACATGGGCCCGGCCCCTCGGACGCGCTCGGGCAGTCTCCCTTCGAGTCTGGGCCACGCCTCACCGGTTGTCGCCCAGTGCGGATGCGCGGCCAGAGGGCCCCGGCCGCATGACGTGGTACACGTGGCGTCGTGATCACTGGGGTGGAGTGGGCAGCGTTCATTCCGTCGGCGGCGTTGCCGGCCGCCACACCTGAGGCGAACCAGTTACTGAGGCTGCGCAATGGATTGCGGCACGGCCTTGTCCTGCCGTCAGTGCGTCGCTGGGGCTTTTCACGCCCGCATAGCCGGGCCCTGCCCGCACGGAGAAGCTCGGCATCGGTTGCGTCGTCCTGGGGCTCGGGGTGGGCGCGGTGCTCGCCTCGATCACCAGCCTGCTGCTGGTCCGTGCGCCGATCGATGCCGCGAACGCCGCGTTCCCGTGGGCGGTCGGCAGCCTCAACGCACGTCCCGCCACGCCGGTGACCCTGCTCGGTTACGGCCTCGCCGGGTGCCTGCCGCTCGCCCTGCTGGCAGGACGGCGGCTCACCGTGCCGCGCCTGAGCGACTCGGTGGCGGCCGGACTCGGAGTGCGGGTGCGGGCGGTACGGCTCGGCGCGCTCGCGGTCGCGGTCGTGTGCGCCGGGCTCGCGGTCGCCGTCGGCGGACCGCTGGGCATGGCCGCCCTGCTCGCCCCCGAAGCCGCCCGCCGCATCTGCGGTCCGCACGGCGTTCCCGTCCTCGGCAGCGCACTGGCCGGAGCGACGCTCGTCCTCCTCGCCGACACCGCCGGACGCACGTTTCGCCGCACCCGTCGAAGTCCCGGCCGGCCTCGTCACGGCCGTCATCGGCGGCCCCTACCTGCTCTGGCTCCTGCTCGCATCGCGCCCCCGGAGGCTGCCATGACCCGCCCCGCCACGACTCCGTCCCCGGATGCCGCGACGACCCTGCCCCTGCCTCTGCCCGCCACGCCCTCACTACCGACCTCTGCGCAGGCGGCCGTCACTCCGCCCGGGCGACACCCACGACGCCCTCGGGGAACGGCGCCGCTGGCCGCATGCCGGAGACCTCGGCGACCGCGGCCACCCCGTCGGCCGTACTACGCGCCGACGACCTCACCCTCGCCCACGGACAGGCGATCGCCGTGAACACCGTCGGGCTCGCTCTCCCACCCGGCCGCCTGACCGCCGTCGTCGGACCGAACGGCTGTGGGAAGAGCACGCTCCTGGCCGGGTTGAGCCGACTGCACCGGCCCGCGGGCGGCGCGGTACTGCTCGACGGCCGGGACCTGGCGCGGCTGCCCGCCCGGGAGGCCGCCCGCCGTATCGGCCTGCTCCCCCAGTCGGCCCTTGCCCCGGACGGACTGACAGCTCGCAGGCGGTTCCTGTGCCATGACGTACGAGGACACGACCCTGCGCCTCGCCTCCACCGGTCCGGACGAGGAGGCCCTGTCCCATGTCCGGCACGTCATCGCCGTGCACCTCGAACGATTCGCCGCCGCCGAAGGACTCCGGGTCGTCTGGGACCGTGCTTGACCAGGCACACGCCGGCAGTCATTCACGTTCGAGGTGCCAGGGCCGCTTCGGCCCGGGCCAGGGCCACGTTCAGTACGACCAGCAGCGCGTCGCGGACCGAGCCCGTCTTCCGTGCGTCGAAGACGATCAGCGGAACGTGCTCGGCGATGTCCAGTGCCCACCGCACCTCGTCGAGGTCGTGCTCGACCTGCCCGTCGAAGGCGTTGACGGCGACCGCGAAGGGGACGTCCTTGTGCTCGAAGTAGTCCACCGCCGCGTAGCAGTCGTCCAGTCGGCGCGTGTCCACGATCACCAGACCGCCGAGGGCGCCCTCCACCAGGTCGTCCCACATGAAGCCGAACCGGTCCTGGCCCGGGGTGCCGAACAGGTACAGCTTGAGCGTCGGGTCGATGGTGATGCAGCCGAAGTCCATGGCGACCGTGGTGGTGGTCTTGCCCGGAGTGTGCGTGAGATCGTCCACTCCTGCCGCGACCTCGGTGATCGCGGCCTCCGTGGTGAGCGGCCGTATCTCGGAGATCGAACCCACGGTCGTCGTCTTGCCGACGCCGAAGCCGCCGGCTATGACCAGTTTGACCGGCGTCGGCGGCTGTTCAACTGGTGTCACGGAGTGTCCCCCGTGAGTCGGGGACGGCACGAAGACCATCGATAACCCTTCGCAGTACGGAGAGATCCTGGGCGGTTCCGGCGTTCGGCCGGTGGACCGCCAGATGCCCTGCGGCACGCAGGTCCTCGGCCAGCACGCGGACCACGTTGAGGTGCAGTCGCAGCCCGGCGGCCAGTTCCGCCACCGACTGCGGCCGTCGGCAGGCCGCGATGATGTCGTGATGTTCGAAGGTGAGCGAGTGCAGGACGGCGAGCCCCGCCGAGGTCGACACCAGCTGGGTCTCGACCGGGATCGGCAACGCCGCGCCGCCCCCCGACACCCGGCCTGCGGTCAGCAGGAACGGCCGGATCGCGGGGGCGCGGCCGCCGGCCGGGTCCGGTGAGCCCCCGGCGTGCCCCGCTGCGTCGGGTGGTAGTCCGCCGACGGCCATCACGATCCCTTTCCGAAGTGTCTGTGTCCGTGCCCCGGCTGCCTGTATCCGTGCCCCGGCGGGGGACGGTCAGCCGGCCGGGGCCGCACCGACACTGTTCTTGAGCTCCAGCACCAGCTGGGGGGTGAGCGCGGCCCCGGCCCGGTTGGCGAAGAGAGTCATCTCGTAGGCGATGTTGCCGAGCTTCGCCTCCTTGGAGGTCACCACTCCCAGGACGGCGCCGCAGCCGATGGCCGACACCAGCACATGGCCGCCCTCCAGATCGATGATGACCTTGTTGAGGCTGCCGAGCCCGTAGTTGCCGGAGGCGCCCGCGGCGAGACTCGTCAGGCCGGACACGATCGCGGCGAGCCGCTCGGAGTCGGCGTGCTCACGCAGCTGGGAGACCGCGATCAGCAGGCCGTCGGACGACACGGCGATGGCGTCGACCACACCGGCGGTCTCCGTGGCGAACCGGTCGAGCAGCCAGGTGAAATCGGCTGCGGCGGCTCGCAGATCGGTGGGTTCGGGCCGCTCGGAACTGCTGTCAGCTGTCGACGTGGTCACTGCCGGACTCCTTCTGGGATTGCCGATGGTGCGATGGTGCTGGTTCCCTCCGGGCATGAGCACTGTCCTGCTCCGCCCTGCGTACGGCTGCCTCGAACTCGTCGAGCTCCGTGCGGACGGCCTCGGCGTCGGCGGGCTGCCGCACCTGCGGCGCCC
Source organism: Streptomyces collinus (assembly GCF_031348265.1). Taxonomy (NCBI): domain Bacteria; kingdom Bacillati; phylum Actinomycetota; class Actinomycetes; order Kitasatosporales; family Streptomycetaceae; genus Streptomyces; species Streptomyces collinus. Next base: position 777,040 of record NZ_CP133771.1, read on the forward strand.
CCCGGTCCGCCCGCGGAGAGGTCCTGGCGAGCGTCGCGCCCCGTACCCGCCGCCGCAGGGGCCGTGAGTCGTCTGCGGCACGCTGTTCGCCCGAGGTTGGCGACCGCTCCCCGTCGGCGTCCTCGACGGCCCGTTCCGCGACGGCCGGTCCTGCGGCGGTGCGCGCCGGGCGGCGCCGGGGAAGCGCGTCGTGCGACGAGGGGGCCGCCGACGGCTCGGTGACACCGGTGCCGGAGACCGGTACGCGCGACGGCGCGGGCGCGGCGGTCTCCTGCCCGGACCTCACCGGGAACGCCGCCACGGCCCCGATCAGGCCCGTGTCCACGGGCTGCTCGGCGTCCGCGGGCTGCTTGACGTCCACGGACTGCCTGACGACCACGGGCTGCCCGGCGTTTTCGGGGCCCTCGGGACCCATGGCCAGCAGGAGCGAGGCGGGGATCCAGACGGTTGCGGTGACCCCGCCGCCCGGCGTGCGGCTCAGGGACACGCGCACGCCCCACCGCCGGGCAAGACTGCCGACCGCGAAGAGGCCGAGCACCCTGGTCGGCACGAGGTCGAGCCGTTCCCGGCGCACGAGCCGGGCGTTCTCCTCGGCGAGGCGCTCCGCGCTCATGCCGAGGCCGTGGTCGATGACCTCGATCAGCGCCCCGCCGTCCTCGGTGACGTCGGTCCCGGGGCGGACGGCCACTTCGACGGGCGTATGGGAGGGCGAGAACGCGACCGCGTTCTCCAGCAGTTCGGCGAGCATCAGCGTCAGGTCACCGACGATGTCGGGCGCGACCGTGACCTCCGTCTCGGCCCGCAGGGACACCCGCTGGTAGCCCTCGATCTGGCCGAGCGACGCCCTGATGACGTTGGCCAGGGGGGTCGGCCGGGCCTCCGCGCCGGTCTCCCTGATTCCGGCGAGCAGCATCAGGCTGTCGGCGTTGCGCTGGAGGCGTACGGCGATGTGGTCGATGCTGTACAGCCGTTCCAGCAGTTCGGGGTCGGTCTCCTCGCGTTCGACGGCGTCGATCAGCATGAGCTGACGAGTCGTCAGGTTGCTCACCCGGCGACCGACGTTGCCGAACATCTCGGCGACGTTGCGCCGGCTGAGCACCTGCCGCTCCAGCAACTGGGCGGCGGTGACCTGAACCTGGTTGAACGCCTCGGCCAGTTCGCCGATCTCGTCACGGACCGGGACCGGGATCGACCTCGGTCGCAGGGGGGTGCTGTCGTCGGACTCGTCGTCGGAGACCCGGGCGAGTTCCTCGCCCGCCACGTCGACGACCTCCTGGGCGGAGCGGGTCAGGGCTTCCAGGGGGCGCACGACCGAACGCCGGATCAGGACGCACAAGGTCAGCCAGGCGGCGAAGCCGAGCAGGGTCAGACCGAGCAGGTAGACGGCGTTCCGCAAGGCATCCGCGGAGACGGCGTCGGCCCGGGCGGCGGTCTGCTCGATCAGCGACCTGGTGATGCCGAGCCGGGCTTCGGACTGCCGGGTCCCATCGGCGATCGCCTTGCGCAGCTGCTTCGGCGTCTGGCCCTGCAGGGCCCCGGGATCGATCTGCAGCTCCGCGAACCGGGCTTCGACACCGTACTGTTCGGCACTGCGCCGCATACCGTCCATGCGCAGGACCTGCGCCGGTGCGGCGATGCGCTCGAACCGGTCCAGCTGATGGTCGTAGAGCTTGCGGGCGCCGACCGCCCGGCTGTACTCGGTGAGGGCGTTGGCGTCCCTGGTCTGGGCGGAGAACACGGCGCTCTCAAAGGCCGCATGGGACGCGTCGGCGCGCAGCACCGTGTCCAGGATCGTCATGACCGAGGACGACGTGGTGCCGGAGTAGCGCCCCAGGCCGATGCCGTCGATCAGGTACTCGACCGCGGAGGCGTACGCCGGGTCGATGTTGGCGGCGGGGACATAGCCCCGTTCGAGCTTTTCGCGCAGGACACCGAGGCCGCGAATGAAGTCGAGCGCCTGCGCCTCCTCATGCGGCAGGCCGGAGGCGAACGCCGAACGCACGGCGGCAGCTTGCGCGTCGGTGCTGCGCTGCGCCCGTCGGTAGTCGGAGGTCGGCGGCAGTGGGGCTCCGGGGCGGGCCGAGTCGTACTGCACGGAGAGCAGAAGCGCCTGCCGGTGTTCGGCCTGTACGTCGTTGATGAGCCGCGCGACCTGTTCACTGTCGCGCACCAGGTCCGCGATCCGGTCGGCGTCCCGCGCCTGCTGTACCTGGCCGTAGGCGCCGACGCCGAGCAGCACGCCGACGACCGCGATGGGCGCGATCACCAGGACGTTGAGCTTGCGCCGGAAGGGCCACCGGTCGAGAAGGGTCGCCGCCCTGCGGCGAAACCGCGGAGTCCGGCGGGCATGCCTGGGCGGGTCCGGCGCGTGCGGCGGGTTCCCAGTGGTGGCGGACACCCGGGCCTCCTTCGGTGTGGTGCTGAGCGGTGACGGGGATGCCGTGCTCACGGACCGCCGACCGGCCGGCACCGGACGTGACATTTTCGCGGCCTTCGTCGCTGATAGGAGCGAAGGGATCGCGCCAAGTGTCCGGAACCAACTGGGCGAGAGTACCGCTTTTACCATGACATGACAAAGTTTGGGCCATAAAGAATCGATGACGGAATATTTGCGAAGTATCTCCCCAGTGCAATGCTTCGCCCGGTGAGGCGCCCGCCGTACGGCACACCGCTGATCGATCCAGGGTGCTCAGTGCGGACGTCGGCGCGGGCCGACCAGTCGAACGCGCCCCTCGGCCCGGGAACGCGCTGCCGCCCTGCGCCACCCGGGCCACCGCCGGGCATCGCCACCCGCGGGACTCGGGGTCCCCTCCTCCCGTCGCCGGTCTGATCCTCACGACCGTGGCCACCCGCGGGAATCGCCGCCGACCCACGCTCCCCCCCAAGCCCTGCCCTGCCTCGAACGTGTTGGAGACCCCGTGCACCCCACCCGCAAGGCGGCCGTGACGGCCACAGCTCTCCTGGCCTCGGCCGCCATCACCCTCACCACCGGCTGCGAGAGCGCTTCCACCGCCGGCGGATCCGTCGCCGCCTCCCCCAACGGCTCGTCCAGCCCCGGATGCCCCACCGCTTTCGCCGAGGCCAAGCGGGCCGTCAAGACGGCCGAGGACGTCAACGCCCCCTGGTCGGGGCCGACCAGTGGGCCCCGAGCCGTCCCCGGCAAGACCATCGTCTACATCGCCCAGACGCTGACCAATCCCGGCGCGGCGGGCGTCGCCAAGGGCGTCCAGGAAGCCGCCGGCATCATCGACTGGCGCGTCCGCACCCTCGACGGCCAGGGCACGCCCGCCGGAATCAAGGCCGCCTTCGCCGAGGCCCTGGCCCTCGAACCCGACGGCATCGTCATCGGCGGTTTCGATCCCACCTCCGTCGCCGCACAGGTCGAGCAGGCGAACGCGGACGGCATCCCGCTGATCGGCTGGCACGCCGTCGCCGCTCCCGGCCCCAGCAGGAATCCGAAGCTGTTCAGCAACATCACCACCAGGGTCGAGGAAGTCGCGAAGATCAGCGCCGACTGGATCATCGCCCGGTCCAATGGCCGCGCGGGCGTCGTCCTGTTCACCGACGCCACGATCCCCTTCGCCAAGCGAAAGTCGGATCTGATCAAGAAGAAGCTCGCCACCTGCTCCGGCGTCAGACTGCTGAGCTACGAGAACGTGCCCATCCCCCGGGCGGGCAGCCTCACCACCAAGAGGGTCTCCTCCCTGGCCTCCCGCTTCGGCGACAGGTGGACCCATTCCGCCGCCATCAACGACCTGTACTTCGACCACGCGGCCCCCGCCCTGCGTGCTGCGGGCAGGCAGGGCGACGGTGCCCCGCTCAACATCGGGGCCGGTGACGGTGATCCCTCGGCCTTCCAGCGCATCAATAGCAAGGATTTCCAGGCCGCCACCGTGCCGGAACCGCTGTCCGAACAGGGCTGGCAGATCATCGACGAGTTCAACCGTTCCTTCGCCGGCAAGCCGGCCAGCGGATACGTCGCCCCCGTCCACGTCACCACCGCCGCCACCAGCGGCGGCGCACTGTCCTGGGACTCGGAGGGCTACCGCGAGGCGTACCGCAGGATCTGGGACAAGTAGACACCGTCCCTCTGTACGCCCGTCGGCAGGGTGCGCGGCCGAAGGGTGCTCGCTGAGCCGGTACCGAATGCGCATGGTGGTGCGCCCGGTGCGCCGCCGGTCATTCCAAGCGGCTCAGCAGGACCTGTGACTCATCCCGGGCGGCGGCCACCTCCGACTCGCCGAGCCCGCACAGCCGCAGGCACGCCGACGCGATGACCTCCGTATCGGCCGCTTCCGGCTCACGGGAACGCCGTATCTGGATGACGACCTCCACCAACTGGATCAGCAGTTCGCCGAGCCGCTCGGCGGGCAGGGAGCGGGCGACACCCTCGGCTGCCGCCAGGGCGCCGAGGGTGCCGTAGCTCTCCTGCAGCCGGCCCCGCTCGGCGCGGAAGGCGTCGAACCGCTCGGTCCGTACCTCCGGGAGCAGATAGAGGGTGCCGATGTTGTACGGAGTGCGGCTGAGGGTGCGTACGTCCATCGCGGCCACCGCGTAGAGCGCCGCGGCCGGGGTCGCCAACTCGGGCACGAGCGCCTGGATCCGCTCCACCATCTGCAGACTGGGCCGCACGGAGGTGGCCAGCAGCTCGGCGAGGATCTCCTCCTTGGTGGCGAAGTGGTAGTAGAGCGAGGCCTGTCTGATGCCCACCCGCTCGGCGATCATCCGGGTGCTGGTACTGGCGATCCCGCGTTCGACGAAGAGCGCTCCGGCGGCGTCGAGGATCTGTTCCCGGGCCGAAGTGCCAGGGTCGGACGGCGGCGTGTGCCGGGGCCTGCCCTGGCGGGGACGCATGATCGACATAACCCCATCCTGCCACCCCGGTCGCGGACCTCTGCCGTGCTCGGCAGCCGGAGCACGGCCCGCTCGCCCGACGGTCACGCGGACGCGGCGTAGGCCCGCCAGCCGCCGAAGCGGGTGATGTCGGGTGCGCCTTCGACGGCGTACGGCTCCACGAGGAAGCCGCTGATTCGCTGTCCGTCGGCCAGCTCTACGGTGCCGATGGTCATCGGCGCCGGAACGGCGGCGGTGAACGTCCCGAACCCCGAAGCCGGCAGCCGCCAGATCTCGCCCTCGATACCTCTTACCGCCCCGCCGCCCGCTACGGGGCCTCGGCCCGGCCCGGTGCCGGCGCCCGGACCATCCTCGGGCACCCTGACCAGGCCCGGTTTGGGCGGTTCGGTGGCCAGGGCGTACAGCCGGTAGCCGTCTGCGGTGCGCGCCGGGCCCACCAGCGTGCCGCCGGCCTGCACCAATTGGGCGTTGAGCGGCTGCCCCGTGAGGTGGGCGCCCACCACGAACAGGTCGAGCCCCGGATTGGCGAGCCGCTCGGCCAGGGCGGCCAGGGCACGGTCGGAGAACGCCGGTCCGGTGAACATCACGCCGAACGGCAGGCCGTCCACGAACCCGGCGGGAACGGCGAGCGAGGCGTAGTCCAGCAGGTTGGCGAAGTTGGTGAAGCGCCCCATCCGGGCATTGGCACCGACCGGATCGGCCGCCACCTCGTCGAGGGTGGGGTGCCAGGTGGTGGCCGGGGTCAGGAGCGCGGCGCAGCCGTCGAGGGCCGCGCGTCCGGCGGCGCCGAGGGCGGCGAGCCGGGCGGTGTCCGCGGCCCAGTCGGCGGCGGTCTTCTCCCGGCCGGCCAGCACGATGGAGGCCACGGTGGGGTCGAGGTCCGTCCCGGTCAGGTCGCGGTGCTTCTCCAGGTGCTCGCCCACGGCGGCGTACCGCGCGGCGACGAACGCGCCGCCGTACAGCAGTTCTGCGGCCTGGAGGAGCGGAGTGATGTCGACCTCGACGATGTCCGTTCCGGTGCTCGCCAGGCGGGCGACCGTGGCGCCGAAGGCCTCGCGCCAGCCTTCGGCCATGCCCGCCAGATGTTCTTGAGCCGGGATGGCGACCCTTGGGCGCGCCGGTGGCGGCGGGAGTTGAGGGCCGGTGCGGGAGAGCGGGTCGGCAGGGTCGGGGCCCTCGGCGATCTCCGTGGCGATGCGGGCGAGCCGCAGGTCGCGGGCGAAGACGGTCACGCAGTCGAGGGTGCGGCAGGCGGGGACCACCCCGGTCACCGGCACCAGGCCCTTGGTGGGCTTGACCCCTACGATGCCGTTGAGCGCGGCGGGCACCCGTCCTGAACCGGCCGTGTCGGTGCCGAGCGCGATGTCGGCGATGCCCAGCGCGACGGCGACGGCGGAGCCCGAGGACGACCCGCCGGAGATGCGGGCCGTGTCCCAGGCGTTGCGGACCGCGCCGTAGGGGCTGCGGGTGCCGACCAGGCCGGTGGCGAACTGGTCCAGGTTGGTCTTCCCGAGCACCACCGCGCCGGCCGCGCGCAGCCTCGCCACCGCGGGCGCGTCGGCCTGCGGCCGGTAGGCGTACGAGGGGGCGCCCGCGGTCGTGGGCAGGCCGGCCACGTCGATGTTGTCCTTGACGGCTGCGACCAGGCCGGCCAACGGCAGCGCCGGGTCGATCCCGGCCGCCTCGGCGAGCACCTCGTCACGGGGCCTGAGGTGGATCCAGATCTCGGGCCGGCCGGCGCTCTCGATGCGGTCATAGGCGGCCTCGACGCGTGCGGTCGGTGTCAGGGCGCTCATGCCCTCACCGCCGCGAGGACCTGGCCGGGGGCGACCTGTTCGCCGGGCTTCACGTAGATCTCCAGCGTGCCGGCGGCGGGGGCGCTCACCTTCGACTCCATCTTCATCGCCTCCAGGGAGAGGATCGGGTCACCCTCGGCGACGACGGCGCCGGGCTCGGCGACGGTCTGCCAGACGGTGGCGGTGAACGGCGCGGTGACCGGGAACGCGCCGTCCGGAACGGTGACCGTGGCGGCACTCGCGGCCGGGGGCCCGGGATCGTCGTCCCGGTCGAACTCGCCGGCGGCCCGCCAGCGCTGCTTCTCGGCCTCGAACGCGGCGCTCTGCCGCTTCCGGAAGGCGGCGATCGAGTCGGCCTCGGCGGACAGGAAGGCGTTGTACTCGGCGATCGAGAAGACCCCTTCCTCGGTCGGGAAGGCGCCGCGGCCGGCGTCGGTCTCGGCACGCAGTTCGAGCAGTTCCTCCGCGGTGACGGGGTACCACTCGATGCGGTCGAAGAAGCGCAGCGCCCACGGCGAGTCCTCGAACAGTCCGCCCTTGCGGAACCGGTTCCAGATCTGCACGGTGCGGCCGACGAACTGGTAGCCGCCAGGTCCCTCCATGCCGTAGATGCACAGATAAGCGCCGCCGATGCCCACGGAGTTCTCCGCGGTCCAGGTGCGTGCGGGGTTGTACTTGGTGGTCACCAGGCGGTGCCGCGGGTCGAGTGGGGTGGCGACGGGGGCGCCGAGATAGACGTCGCCGAGGCCGAGCACCAGGTAGGAGGCGTCGAAGACGGTGCGGTAGACGTCGTCGGCGGTGTCCAGGCCGTTGACGCGGCGGATGAACTCGATGTTCCACGGGCACCACGGGGCGTCGTCGCGCACCCCCGCCATGTACCGCTCGATGGCGAGCCGGGTCGCCGGATCGTCCCAGCTCAGTGGCAATCGCACCGTGCGGGAGGGGACCACCAGCTCGTTCGTGGGCGCGACTTCGTCCTCCAGCTCGCGCAGCAGGACGGTGAGGTCGCCGGCCTTCAGCCGGCGGGCGTCGGTGTGGATCTGCAAGGAGCGGATGCCCGGGGTGACGTCGACGATTCCGTCGGGCGCGTGCGCGGCGAGGGCCTCCTGCAGGGCATGCACGCGCATCCGCAGGCCGAGATCGAGCACCATGGGGCCGTACTCGACGAGGACGTTGTCGTCTCCGGCCCGGCGGTAGGTGACGCAGGGGCGGTCGTCGGTGGCCTCCACACGGCCGAGTATGCCGTCGTCGCCGTCTCCGCCCGCGCTGATCAGCGCGGGTGAGGCACGGCGGGCGTCCAGGGCGGCGGCCTCGGCTTCCCTGACCGGTACGAAGCGGACGGTGTCGCCGGGGCACAGCTGTCCGAGCTTCCACAGTTCGCCGCTGGCGACCACCGCGGGGCAGACGAAACCGCCGAGGGACGGCCCGTCGGGGCCCAGGATGATGGGCGTGTCGCCGGTGAAGTCGAGGGCGCCCACCGCATACGGCGTGTCGTGGATGTTGGAGGGGTGCAACCCGGCCTCGCCGCCGTCCTGGCGGGCCCACTGGGGTTTGGGCCCGATCAGGCGGATACCGGTGCGGGCCGAGTTGTGGTGCACCCGGTAATCGGTGGCGTAGAGGGTGTCGATGTCGTCGCGGGTGAAGAACTCGGGGGCCGCGTGCGGGCCTTCGGTGACACCGATCCGCCAGTGGGAGGGGATCGCGGGCCGGCGCTCGGGCGGGGTCGGGCCGCCACCGGCGACTGCTCCGGCCCCCGGCCGCAGGACGTCTCCGGCGAGCAGGGCACGCCCGCCGTGCCCGCCGAAGCCGCCGAGGGTGAAGGTCGAGGCGCTGCCCAGGTATGCGGGTACGTCGAGGCCGCCCCGGACGGCCACGTAGCTGCGCAGGCCGGGACCGTGGCAGGCGCCGAGGACCAGGGTGCCGCCCGCCGGGACCGGCACCGGCTCCCACAGGGCCGCCGCGGTGCCGTCCACCGTGACCGGGAGGGGGGCGCCGGTGACGGCGACCACGCAGGCGGCCGAGAACCGCAGGGTCAGCCCGCCCGCGGTGACCTCCAGCGCGGGCGCCCCGGCCGGGTTGCCGACGGCCAGGTTGGCCTCGGCGAAGGAGACGGGGTCGAAGGGCCCGCTCGGGGGCACGCCGACATGCCAGTGGCCGAGCCGGCCGGGAAGGTCCTGGACGGTGGTCATCGCTCCCGGCACCAGGACGTCGATGCGCGGCTCGGGGTCGGCGGTGGTGGCGAGGGTGCTGGTGCTGTGCACGGCCCCGCGCACCTCGTCCCGCACGGTCAGCGAGCGCAGCAGGCCCAGGTTGGTGACGACGCCGTCGACCCGGCTGGCGGCCAGGGCCCGGCCGAGCACGTCGAACGCCGTGTCGCGGTCGGGGCCCTTGGCGATCACCTTGGCGAGCATGGGGTCGTAGTACGGCGACACCTCCAGGCCGGTCTCGGCGAAGCCGTCGACGCGGACGCCGGGCATCTCGTCGGCGCCCTGGCCGGGGAAGGCCGCCCGGGTGATCAGGCCCGGGGAGGGAGCCGAGTCCTTGCCGGGGTCCTCGGCGTAGACACGGGCCTCCACGGCATGTCCGGCGGGCGTCCACTCCCGCTCGAACACCTCGTCGTCGACCCTGCCGTCGCGGGCCAGGGTGAGCATGAGTGCGACGAGGTCGACGCCGTACGCCTCCTCGGTCACCGGGTGCTCGACCTGGAGCCGGGTGTTGACCTCCAGGAAGGCGGCCTCCTCACGCACCGGGTCGTAGACGAACTCCACGGTCCCCGCGCCGCGGTAGCCGATCGAGGCGAGGAGCCGGTGCGACGAGTCCCGCAGCAGTGCGCGGACACGGTCGGGCAGGGCCGGGGCCGGGGCCTCCTCGATCACCTTCTGGTTGCGGCGCTGCAGCGAGCAGTCGCGGTCGCCGAACACGGCGATCCGGCCGGTGCCGTCGCCGAAGACCTGCACCTCGATGTGGCGGGCCGGGCGCACCAGGCGCTCCAGGAACACCCCGGCCGACCCGAAGTTGGACGCGGCGAGAGCCGCCACGGCGGCGAAGGCCTCGTGCACCTCGTCGGTGGTGGCGCAGGCCCGCATGCCGATGCCGCCGCCACCGCCCGTGGCCTTGACCATCACGGGCAGCCCGATCGACTCGGCCGCGGCGACGGCCTCCTCGGCGCTCGCGAGCAGCTCCGTCCCGGCCAGCAGCGGAACTCCGGCCGCCTTGGCCAGGGCGCGGGCGGTGTGCTTCTCGCCGAAGGCGGTGATCTGGTCGGCGGTCGGGCCCGCGAAACGCAGGCCGGCCTCCTCGACGGCACGGGCGAAGGCGGCGTTCTCGGAGAGGAAGCCGTACCCCGGGTGGATGATTCCGGCGCAATGGGTGAGCGCCGCCTCGATGATGGCGTCGCCGCGCAGATACGAGTCGCGTGCGGGCGCCGGACCCAGGTGGACGGCGTGGTCGGCCTCGCGGACGTGCGGGGCGGCCCGGTCGGCGTCGGAGAAGACGGCGACGGTGCCCAGGCCCATCTTCCTGGCGGTGCGGATGACACGGCGGGCTATCTCACCGCGGTTGGCGACAAGAACAGTGGTGGGGCGACTCACGCGGCGTCCTTTGGGGTGGTCGCGGACCCGAGGCGGCCCGCAACGGGGCTCGCCGGGCTGCCGGCGCCCTGCGGGTCCACGACGATCATCCGCAGCGGGGTCGGGTTGAAGTCGTTGCACGGGTTGTTCATCTGCGGGCAGTTGGACACCATCACCAGGACGTCCGTCTCGGCGCGCACCGCGACCCGGCGGCCGGGCGCCGACATGCCGTCCACGATGCCCAGCGCGCCGTCCGCCTCGACGGGCACGTTCATGAACCAGTTGAGGTTGGAGACGATGTCCCGGACCCCGAGACCGCGCCGGCCGGCCTCGGCGAGGAAGTTCTCGCGGCAGCCGTGATGGAACATCACGTGGTGGCCGTAGCGCAGGGTGTTGGACTCCTTGCCGCAGGCGCCCCCGATGGTGTCCTGCCGGTCGATCTCGTTGGCGACGACGGTCATCAGCGGGCGGCCCTCGTTGCTGCGCAGCACGGTTCCGGTGCGCACATAGGCGTTGCCCTGCCAGGCGAGGGTGTCGGGAACGCTGTAGCGCTCCTCGGGGTCGTCGGCGTCGTAGAGCAGGCAGTCGCCCGACTGGTTGCCGCCGACGTCGACGATCGTCAGGATGTGTCCCTCCTTCACCACCGCCGACCAGGGCGCGTTGGGGGCCACCTCCTCGTCCAGGACGACGGCGCCCTCCACCAGGCTCGCTCCCCAGTGCAAGGGGGAGCCCTCGGCGTACACCGCGCCGACCGGGACGGTGGAGGCGAGGGTGCCGCCCGAGGCGGTCGGGTAGGTGGTCGGCGTGCTCTCGGTCTGCGTGGTCGCCATGTCACAGCCCCCGGGCTTCGCAGTAGTCGACGGTGTTGAGGTACGCCCGGTGCAGCTCGGGTGTGGCGGTGAACCGCGGATCGTCCGGTCCGGTGGCGGCGGACCGCCAGGCGTGCACGCGCAGCGGCCCGACGACGTAGCCGGGGCGCGGGTCCAAGGGGTGGGCGACGTTGGCGACCAGCACCAACAGGGGCATTTCCGCGACGAGTTCGACATGCGTGCCGGGGCCGGCGCTGCCCCGCCAGGCGAGGGCGCCGTCCGCCTCGACGCGTACGCCCTGGAAGAAGGAGAGGCTGGGCGGCAGGTCGCGCCGGGACAGGCCGTGCTTGGCTGCCGCCTTGAGGAAGAGTCCGCGGCCGGACGGTGACGGCCCGTGGGGGCGGGCGTCGCCGTACTTGCGTTCGTTCCAGGCGTCGGTGGTGGTGCCGCAGAAGGCGTCGTGCCGGCCGGAGGAGTCACCGGTGATCACGGCCAGGACCCGGCCGTCGCCGGACAGCAGCGGGTGGCTCTCGCCCAGGTAGGCCTGCCACGGGATCTTCTGGGTGTCGGCGACGTTGATGCGCTCGGCCGGTTCCAGGGCGTTGAAGAGCAGCAGGTGGGCGCAGGCGTCACCGGTCGGGTCGTCGAAGCGCAGCCGGGTGCCGCGGGCGAGGACCTTGTGGGTGTAGCCGCCGGGTGCCACCGTCTCCGCCCACACCAGGGTGGCCGGGTCCACGCCGGGCGGGCAGTGCGGGCTGCCGGACGCCGGGAGGTACGGCATCCACTCGCTCGCCTGCCCGCCCTGGGCGCGGGCGTCGTCCTGGGCACTTCGGACACTGTCGGTCTGGTGCAGATCACGGACTCCGGCGGAGAGCCGCCCGGTGACGTCCTGGGCGGTGACGTCTCCGGACGGCTGCCCGGTGGGGTCCTGGTCGTGCGGTGCGGTGGCCGTCGGCTCTTCGGCTGTGGTCATGGATGTCCCGTCATCCCTTCGTGGTTACGTCGTCGGTGCGTACGGTCGCGTCGTCAGGGCCGCAGGCCGCCGAGCGGCTCAGGCGGGCTCGGCGACGGCTGCGGCCTCCTGGGCGGGCGGCTCGACGTGCGTGTGGGGTACGTGCCTCAACTCGATGCGGCGGTGCAGCCGGCGGGCGAGGAAGTAGGCGGCGCCTACGGCGAGGCTGAGCCCGATGAAGAGCAGGGCGCTCCACCGCAGCCACCACGTGCCGTCGGTGAGGTCGTAGATCTCCGGACGGGGCCAGATCAGGTTGACCGTCATGCCGACCTGGTAGAGCACGGCGAGCGTGTTGACCGCCAGGCCCCAGCGCCCCAGCGAGAACAGCGGCCGGCCCGTCTCGTCGACGCCCGCGGGAAGCCCCCGGTGCCGGATCCGGGCGGCCAACTGCGGCAGCGTCACGCCCAGATAGGCCAGGTACAGCATGGCGATGCAGAGGCTGGCGAGGGCGGTGAAGATCGCCGACTGTCGGAGGTTGACCACGAGCGCGATCGCGGCACCCACGCCCACCACGACCGACGTGGTGATCGGCGTACCGGTGCGGGCCGACACCTTGCCGAGGTGCCGGTGGAACGGCAGGGCGCCCTCGCGGGCCATGGAGTAGATCATCCGTGCGCCGGAGGTCTGCACGGCGAGGGTGCAGGCGAACACCGCCACCGCGACGCAGCACAGCAGCAGTCGGCCCAGGACGTCTCCGAGCCGGTCGGTGAGCACCCAGGAGAGACCGCCGGTGGCGAGGTTCCCGTCGGTCAGGCTGGTCGCCGCCATCAGTCCCGAGAGGATCAGCAGCGCACCGCCGACGCCCGAGAGGACCAGTGCCCGCAGGATGGTCCGGGGAGTGGTCCGGCGCGGGCTGTGCGTCTCCTCCGCCAGCTCGCCCGCCGAGTCGAAGCCGACCATGACGTACGCCGCCATCAGCGAGGACGCGAGGAAGGCCCCGAAGTAGCCGCCGTCTCCGGCCCAGCCGGTGGTGTGGGCCACCGCCTCCGGGCCCCGCTCGGGCAGGAAGAAGAGCACCAGCACCAGTGCGATCACGCCGACGATCTCGACCGCCACACCGATGCTGGTGGCGGCGGCCATCTGGCGGATGCCGAGGATGTTCACCACCGTGGTGATCACCAGCAGGAGGCAGCCCAGGAGGACGGCGTTCTGCGCACCGGTCGGGGAGCCGACCGACGGGTCGGCTCCCGCTCCGCCGACGATCTGGAATCCGGACCAGATGCCCGGCAGCACCGCCTGCGCCGCGATCGCGGCCGCCGCGACGGTGAGGATCTGGCCGATGATCATGATCCAGCCGACGAACCAGCCCGTCGTGGTCCCGGCCAGCCGGCTCGACCACTGGTAGATCGCCCCGGAGATGGGCCAGCGTGCCGCCAGTTCGGCGAAACAGAGCGCGACCAGCAGCTGGCCCGCGAAGACCAGCGGCCAGGTCCAGAAGAACGCCGCCCCACCGAGGCCGAAGCCGAGGCCGAACAGCTGGAAGACGGTGGTGAGGATCGACACGAAGGAGAAGCCCGCGGCGAACGACGCGAAGCTGCCCACCCCCCGGCGAAGTTCCTGCTGGTAGCCGACGGGAGCGGGACTGCTCGTGACGCCACCGTCGGGGCCTTGCTCAGGGGCGAGTTCAGGCCGGCCCATCGCGGCACCTCCGATCGATCAGGGTTACCTGTCGAGTGACAGGTATTGCGATGGTGGGGTGGACGGGTCTCACGCCTGCGTCCCAGAAGTTAACTTCGTGTATCCGGGTGGCACTTGGGGTGTCTCGTCCTACTGGGCGGTGAAGTGGTCCTTGCGGATGACCCCGTGCACGCCCACGGTGCGGTCGACGACCTGCGAGATCTCGAAGTCGGCCGCCGCGGACAGGTAGGCGTAGGCGACCGCCCGGTCCATGCCGATGTCGTCCTGGAGGAAGTCCAGCGCGTTGACCACCGCCCGGCGCATCGCGATGTTCAGGTCGTTGACCTGGCCGTTCCGGGAACCGTCCGGGTCGGAGAGTCCGATGGGCACCCAGGCGTCAGAGGTCTCGGCGAACGGGTAGTGGAAGGCGACCGAGGGCGCGTCGCCCGAACCCGCCTTGCACACGGTGAGCCGGAACGTGGCGCGCAGGGACCCTTCCATGGCGGTCAGCGCCACCTCGCCGTCGCCCATGGCCATGTGGGAGTCACCGGTGTAGAACAGCGCGCCTTCGGCGTACACGGGAAGGAAGAAGGTGGCACCGACACCCAGCAGGTTGATGTCGATGTTGCCGCCGCCGAGCGTGGGCGGGATGGAGTTCAGCGAGGGGGCGGTGAGGGTGTCGGCTGGGGCGAACGCCACACCCATCATCCCCATGAACGGGTGCAGCGGGAACACGACCTCGCCGGAACCGCCGCGCGGCAGCACACCACTGGGCACGCCGTTCCGCCCGCGGCGCACCGGTGTGAAGACCGAGACGTCGCCGTAACGGGTGGGATCACCGGTGGCCCGCCCGTCCGTGCCCACCGGCGGCATGATCTCCTCCAGGGTGATCCCCGCCGGCACGCCGCCTCCGGCGAGCCGGGGCAGGGCGCCCTTGCCGTGGCGGCTGGAGACGACGCCGTACGGTACGCGCAGCAGCATCGAGAGCATCTCGACCTTCAGGACGTCTCCCGGCTCGGCGCCTTCCACGTAGACCGGCCCCGTGACCACGTGCGGACCGTCCACGTCGAAGTCGCGCTCGGTGCGGGAGTAGTCCGCGGCGATCGCGACGGCGTCGTCGAGCACCTGGTCGCGCGGTACTCCCCGCCGTCCGAAGTACGCCACCGGGTCGCGGCCCTGGTCTTCCAGGATGCCCTCGTGCGACACCGTGTCCACGGTGATCGTCTCCCCGGACCGCATACGCGCCACGGGCTCGCTGTCCAGAGCCGGCACGTAGCCCCACCGCACCTGGTCCGGGAGGGAGCGGAGGTAGTGCTGCCCGTGGATGGGTCCCTTGCCGGGCTGCAGGATCTCGCGGGGGAAGAGGGAAGGCGCGGCGGCGGACGGAGAACTCGGCGCACTCGAAGCGGCCTGGGCGCCCAGCAGGCTCCCGGCGGCCCCGGTCACGGCTGCCGCGGCGCGCAGGAAGCCCCGTCTCCCCAGCCTCTCGATGAGCGCCTCGCGCACGGCGCGGTTCGTCGGCCTCGACGATTCCATGGGTCCTCCAGCAAGAGTCTCGGGGCGGCCGGGGCCCGTCGGACAGTGTCCTGCGCACCCGGTCACCCGGCGGTTGCGACCAGGCTGGTGGGCGGTCATGGCGCTCGGCCATGCGACCGGGACACAGAACTCCGGGGCACGTCCGTACCCGGGTATGAACGGGAACGCGCCACACGGGGGCTGCCCGGGCGCGGCACCACCAGCGGCATCGGGGAAGGGAACGTCATGCGGCAGTGCCAGGGCCGTAACAGGCCGCCGCTTTGCTGGACCGCGTGGCACACACCAGTCCTGTCCTCGCCGAGCTGACGGGGGCCTGGCATCGCTCCCTTCTTGTCGAGGGCGACGGCAGTCGCGATGCCACCAGCACCGTCACCTGGCTCCAGGGGCCCACCCGTTACGCCGACCTGCGTCAGGCCGCTGACCGGCCGCACCCCCAAGGCAGCCGGAGCCTCGGTGACCTCAGCTTCGGACAGCTGCTCGACCTGGCGCGGCAGGAGGGGTTCGCCGGGCGGTTGCACCACGCCGACGGGGCCTTCCACTGGAACCGCGCCGTCGACTTCGCGCCCACGTCCGTTCCGGACGCCGGGGTGCTGACCTGGCGAGGACCGATGCTGATGGAGACAGGCCTGCACGCTCCGTACACCGAGCACTGGCTTCCCGGCGCGGGCGCCGGCCTGCCCTGCGCAGCCGTGGAGTTGGCGGATCCGGACTCCGGCGCCATCGCCCTGCTGGTGCGCACGCGAACGTGGTTCGGCTACGGCCGCAGCCGTCCCGAGCCGCTGCCGGCCCACGCCCCGCTGGCGGAACTGGTGGCGGGAGCCGGAGACCTCGGCCGGGCCCGGCAGATGCTCGACTGCGAGGTGTCACTCGGCCGGGTCGTGGGCCACCGCTGGACGTTGCACCGCTCGACCCTGCCGCACCGCGTGGGCCGGACCCTCGCCCCCGGCCTTGTCGGATCCGCTGGGCTGCTGCTCGCTGACACCGGTCCGGGAGGTGCCCCGTACGCCCGCCGCTGGGAGGTCACCGCGGCCGAGGGGCGCCTCGACGCCCTTTCCTCGATCTCAGGTTCCCCGGCTGGTACTTGACGGTCGGGCGGGGCCTTCCCGCGTGCCGCGGTCATCGGCGTCAGCCGCGCACCGGACCGCGGCTGTGGACCAGGTCGTGGGCCCGCACGGCGAACCACAGCTCCGCAATGTGATCGGTCTGCGTGACCCCGCGTCCGGTCAACTGCTCGATCTTGCGCAGCCGGTAGCCGAGGGTCTGTTTGTGGATGTGCAGTTCGTCGGCGGCCAGCCGCCACGACCGATTGCTGCGCAGGGTGACCCGGAGCGTATGCAGGTACTCGGTGCCGTGCTCGGCGTCGTGCGCCATCAGCGCGCCCAGCACCCTGGACACCAGGACCTGGGCCTCGGCAGGGGTACGGGGCAGCGGCAGCGCGGTCTCGTCGCCGTACCGGACCACACGCCGGTTCTCGGCCTTGGCGGCGCCCAGCGCCCAGCGGGCCTCCTGCCGGGCTTCGGCGACGCGCCCCGCCGTGCCGATCCGGTCGCTCACGCCGATCGGCGCCGAGGTTCCCAGCGAGATCTGCTCCAGTAGCTCCGGACGGTCGTCCATCACGATGTGCAGGCTGTCGTCGCGGCGCAACAGCAGGTGAGGGACCCGTGGTCGGGACAGACGGCGGTGGACCTCGTCGGCGACGCTGTCGCAGGCGGCAGGGGTGAGGACGAAGACGGAGCCGGCCGGTGCGATGCCGCTGTCCGCCAACTGGTGCTCGGCCGCCGTCGGATCGAGCCTGCGCTCCAGCAGGTGCAGCAGCAGGTCGGCGCCCCGGCGACGGCGGCTTTCCCGGTCCGCCGCGAGCTGCGCCAGCTCCAGCGCGCCGACCGTCGCGACGTGTTGCAGCAGTCCGAGACCGGGCGGCTGTTCCCCGGTCGGCTCGGCGACCAGCGCCGTCGGCTGATCGCCCGGCACGGCGACGGCCAGCGCCGTGGCCCACCGGCCGTCGCTCTCCCGGCGGCGCAGCCTCAGCACGCCCGGCATGGCACGGGAATGGGCCGCGAACTCGGCGGCCAGCGCGTCGGCGAAGCCGGTCTCGGGTCCGTCGTCGAACAGCGACAGGCCGGTCTCGGGATCGACCAGGTACAGTCGCGCGTCCAGCTCCCGGCCGAGCCTGTCGAACATCTCCGGTCCGGACAGGCCCCTGGCCATCGAGGTCCGCAGCAACGCGTACAGCCGCGCGACACTCGCGAGCTGCCGGGCGCCCTCACGTTCGTTGACGTCGGCCACCGCCCGCGCGACCGCGCTGAACGGCACGCTGTACGGCACGGACACCACCGGCAGCGACAGCGCGTCGGCCCGCTCGGTGAGGGCACGGGTCAGCGGCGGGCCCCCGGTGCCGAGGCCCAGCCCGAAGGCGCTGGGGCCCGCCTCGGCGAGCTGCTCGATGAAGGAGGCCTGACCTGGTGGATCGGCAGGCATGCCGGTGCCGTTGGTCAGCAGCAACTCGCCCGAGGCGAGCCATGCCCAGGGGTTGGGCAGGTCGGACGGGTGCACCCAGCTGACCTCGCGGTCCAGGCCGCGGGCCCCGGCGTGCAACGACATCTGCAGGTGCGGCATCGCGAGAAGTTCGCCCACGGTCACCGCCATCGCTGCCTCGCCTCCCGGACCCCGGCCTGCGGCTTCTCCGGCGGTGAACCTATGCACGCCGGTCACTCCGGTGATGAGACCGGCGTGAATTCCTTGTTACCGGCGCTGGGGCAGCTTGACCGTTCATACCTGGGTATGACACGGGGCGGAAGATCTGCGTCCGGGTCGCATGGCGGACCCGCGGGTCCCGTTCGCATGCTGTGCGCACCCAGAAGCGAGCGGAGTGTGCGGCGATGACCCGATCCGATGGCCACCAGCGTGACGTGAACACCGCGGCCGGCCCCATCGGCTGGCCCGAGGGCTTCACCGCAGCCGCCTGTCTCACCTTCGACATGGACGCCGAAGCCGCCGTGCTCAGCACCGACATCTCGTCGGTCGACCGGATGAGCCCGATGAGTCACCAGTCGTACGGACCGCTGGTCGGGGTGCCCCGGATCCTGGACATGCTGGAACGCCACGGCCTCAAAGCCACGTTCTTCGTCCCCGGATACACGGCACACCGCTACCCCGCGACCGTCAGGTCGGTGGCCGAGGCAGGTCACGAAGTGGCCCACCACAGCTACTTCCACGAGAACACCGCGGGAATGGACGCCAGGACCGAGGCCGACATGCTGGACCTGGGGATCAAGGCCCTCCAGGAGGTGGCGGGCGTCACGCCGGTGGGCTACCGGGCGCCGATGTGGGAGCTGAACTACCACACGCCGCGGCTGCTTGAGGATCGCGGATTCCTGTACGACTCCAGCCTCATGGACGCCGACCATCCCTACCGGCTGGCGGTGGACGAACGGCCGCAGGCCGGCAGCATCGTGCAGGTACCCGTCTCCTGGGGCCTGGACGACTGGGAGCAGTACGCGTTCCTGCCCGGGCTCATCGGCTCCGGTGTGATCGAGAGCCCGGCCAAGGCGCTGGAGATGTGGACCTGGGAGCTGGAGGCCATGCACCGCCTCGGCGCCTGCTTCGTCCTCACCTGCCACCCGTTCCTGTCCGGCCGCCCCTCGCGCGCCGAGGCGCTGGAGCGGCTCATCGAGCGGATGAAGGAGCTGCCCGGCCTGTGGATCACCACGGTCGCCGAGGTCGCCCGCCACACCGCCTCCCTGGACCTCGTCCCGCGCACGTGTCCGCAGCCCCGGATCCCCGAACAGGCGTACTGGGTACCGCGGCGCCCCTGACACCGGGGGCCACGTGTGTCCTGCCTCTCCCCCCCACTTCTCGCACCACGGGCAACGGCGCCTGTCGTGTACGTCCGTACGCCCACGGCGGCCCGGCCGGCCGCCCCTTCGACAGGAACCGTCATGCCCGAGAACACCACCACCGCCCCGCCGGGCCTGCCCGCCGCCGAAACCGGCACCACCGCCGGCGAAGAACTCAAGCAGCAGTACACGCTGAGATCGGCGTTCGCCCTCGCCTTCTCGGACGTCTCCCCCATCGTCGGCCTGTACGGCGTGTTCGCCCTGGGCGTCGTGACCGCCGGCCCCGCCTTCTGGTGGGCGTTCCCGGTCGTCCTCGTCGGCCAGCTGCTGGTCTCCGGCGTCTTCGGCGAGTTGGTGTCCCGCTGGCCCTTGCAAGGCAGCGTCTACCAGTGGGCACGCCACCTGATCGGTCCCCGCTACGGATGGTTCACCAACTGGGCGTACATGTGGGGACTCACCCTCGCGCTGTCGGCCCTGTCCTACGCGGCGTCCGGATTCCTGATCGAGGCGATCGGCCTCACCGGCGTCAGCGGTACGACGCAGGCGCTGATCGCGCTGGGAGTGCTGCTGTTCGGCTCGGCCGCCAACATGATCGGAGGCCGGGTCCTGAAGGTACTGCTGTACTGCAGCCTTGCGGCGGAGCTCGTCGCCACCCTGGGCATCGGGATCGTGCTGCTCTTCGTGCACCGGGAGCACGCCTTCTCGACCCTGCTGAGCGGCGGCGACACCGCACACGGCGCCCAGTGGCTCTTCGGGCCGTTCCTCGGCGCGGTCGCCATGGCGGGCTGGTCCTTCGTCGGATTCGAGTCGGCCGGCTCCATCGCCGAGGAGGTCAAGGAGTCCCGGCGGGTGCTGCCCAAGGCCATGCCGCTGGCCCTGGCGGCCGTCGGCCTGCTCGTCATGTTCGCCAGCCTCGGCATCCTGCTGGCCATGCCGGACATCGCGACCGTACTGAGCGGGAAGGACGCGGACCCGGTGTCCACCACCCTGCAGACACGGCTCGGCTCCTCGACCGGCAAGGCACTGCTCATCGCCCTGGTCGTCGGGTTCACCGCCAGCCTGATGGCGGTGCAGGCAGCGGTGAGCCGGTCCATCTGGGCCGGCGCCCGGGACAGGGTCATCCCGGGCTCCCGGCTGCTGGGCACCCTGTCCGGACCCGAGCGGGTGCCGCGGAACGCGATCGCGCTGACCGTGGTCGTCGCCGGATCCCTGCTCTTCATCAGCACGTCGAAGATCTACGCCCTGCTGCTCTCCTTCGCCAACGCCGGGTTCTACCTCTCCTACGCGCTGCCCGTGCTCGGCGCGGTCTACGTCCGGCTGCGCGGCACCTGGGAGCCCGGCGAGGTGTCCATGGGCCGGTGGGGCACGCCGGTGACCTTCGCGGCCGGGGCATGGGTGGTCTTCGAGTCGGTGAACATCGCCTGGCCGCGCGCCCTGAACGGAGTGTGGTACCTCGACTGGGGGCTGCTGATCATGACCGGGGTGCTGGGAGTGATCGGCGTGCTGGTGAGCCGGTGGGCGTTCCGGCCCGGTCGCGAGGCACCGGCGGCCCCCGCCCTCCGCTCGGTGGCGCTCGACGAGGGCGGAGCATGAGCGCTCCGGTCGCCCTGATCACCGGCGCCGCGGGCGGTATCGGCGCCGCGACCGCCGAGGTGCTGCGCGAGGCGGGCTGGCGTACCGCCGGGCTGGACCTCCGCCCTTCCCCCACGGACCTGCCGCTGATAGCCGACGTGGCCGACCGCGGCGCGGTCGCGGACGCCGTCGACCGCGCGGCCGGCCGGTTCGGCCGCCTGGACCTGGTGGTGACCGCCGCCGGGTACTACGAGGACGGCGTCGACGTCGGCGACATCACCACCGACCAGTGGAACCGCATGCTCGCCGTCGCCCTGGGCGGCACGGTCAACACCTGCGCCGCCGCCCTGCCGCACCTTCTCGCCGCCGGCACGGGCACCGTGGTGGTGATCTCCTCCGAGCTGGCCCTCGCGGGCAGCACCGGCGACCTGCACTACGTGGCTGCCAAGGGCGCGGTGCTCGGCTTCGCCAAGTCGCTGGCCCTGGAGGTGGCCGACTCGGGAATCGGGGTCAACATCGTCGCTCCCGGCCCCACGGACACCCCGCTGCTGGCCCCGGACTCCGCTTGGCGCGATCCGGCCTACCTGGCCACGCTGCCGCTCGGGCGGCTGGTCACCCCGGCCGAGGTCGCGCACACAGTGCTCCACCTGGCCACCGAGGGCCGCATGTACTGCGGGGACGTGCTGTCCCCGAACGCCGGGGCGGTGATCTGACATGACATCGGCTGCACCCCCCGGGCACAGCGGCATCGCCCTGGTCACCGGAGCCGCCCAGGGCATCGGCCGGGCTTGCGCGCTGCGGCTGGCCGCCGACGGTCACACCGTGGCCGTGAACGACGTCACCGACGACGGGCGGCTGTCCGAACTGGCCGAGCGCATCGGCGGGATCGCCGCGCCCGCCGACATCGCCGACCCGGCCGCGGTGGCCGCCATGCTGGACCGGCTCCGGCGGCTGGCCGGCCCGGTGGAGGTTCTGGTGGCCAACGCCGCCACGATGTCGATGGGCCCGTTCCTCGACCAGAAACCCGAGGACTGGTGGCACCAGATCGAGGTGAACCTGTCCGGGCACTTCCGGGTCGTCCAGGCCGTCCTGCCCGGCATGCGGGCCCTCGGCCACGGCCGGATCGTGGTCATCGCCTCTGAGTGGGGCGTGATCGGGCAGCGCAACGCCACCGCCTACGCCGCCTCGAAGGCCGGGCTGATCGCCCTGGCCAAGGGACTGGCCCGCGAACTGGGTCCCCAGGGGATCCGCACGAACTGCGTCGCCCCGTCCTACGTGGACACCGATCAGCTCAGGGTGGACGCCGCCGACGCCGGCGTGACACTGGAGGAGATGCGGGCGCGCTACCGGCGGTTGATGCCTGTCGGCCGACTGGCCGAGCCCGTCGACATCGCGGCAACCGTCGCCTTCCTGGCCTCCCCCGGCGCGGGAGCGATCACCGGCCAGATCCTCCAGCCCAACGGCGGCTCCACCCGCGCCCGTGCCTGAACACTCCCGGAACCCGGAAGAGGAACCCCCATGCCCGACCCGTCCCGTGACCCGGTACGCCCCGTGGACGGCATGGCCGTTCCGCGCTTCGCCGGAAGCGGAAGCTTCGCCCGGGTGCCGGAGATCGACCGGGTCGGCGACTACGACGTCGCCGTCCTGGGCGTACCGTTCGACGCCGGCACGTCCTACCGGCCCGGCGCACGGTTCGGCCCGATGGCGGTCCGTCAGGCGTCCCGGCACCTGCGCCCGGAGTACCACGTGGAGCTGGACATCTCGCCGTTCACCGCCCTCCAGGTCGTCGACGCCGGTGACGTCCCGGTGACCCCGTACTCGATCGACACGGCCCTCGGCCAGATCACCGGCCACGCCCGGGACGTGGCGCACGGCGGACGCCGGGTCCTGGCGATCGGCGGCGACCACACGATCGCGCTGCCGATGCTGCGGACGGCGGTGGCCGGGCACGGTCCCGTCGCCCTGGTGCACTTCGACGCGCACCTGGACACCTGGGACACCTACTTCCACGCGCCGACCACCCACGGCACGGTGTTCCGCCGCGCGTTCGAGGAGGGCCTGCTCATCGAGGACCACTCCATCCATGTGGGCATCCGCGGCCCCGTCTACGACCGGGCGGACCTCGACGCGGACAAGCGGCTCGGCTTCCGTACGATCCGCGCCGGCGACATCGATCTGCTCGGCACGGCCGGCGCGATCCAGGCGATCACCGAACGGGTGGACGACCTCCCGGTCTACCTGTCCGTCGACATCGATGTCCTCGACCCGGCCTTCGCACCGGGCACGGGCACGCCCGAGTCCGGCGGCCTGACCAGCCGGGAACTCCTGCAGGTCCTGCGCGGGTTGACCGGATTGAACATCGTAGGCGGCGACGTGGTGGAGGTGGCTCCCGCCTACGACCACGCCGAGATCACCTCGATCGCCGCCGCGACCGTGCTGTTCGACCTGATCACCCTCATGGCCCGCAGGGCCGGCAACGCCAGGTGACGGCGGCGCGGCAGGACTCGTGTCCCGCGTCTTCACGGTTTCGGGGGTGAAGGGGGGCGACCATCCGGACGCTGTCCGCGTGGCGTGCGCGGGACTGGGGCGCGTGTGGTGTGGCCTGAAGTGTCAGGACGGCTCACGCACGAAGGAGACACACGGCATGTTCGGACAGTCCCAGGCGTTCAGTGGCTTCGCGGTCGACGACCTCGGCGAAGCCCGCCGGTTCTACGGTGAGACGCTCGGTCTCCAGGTGGAGGAGACCGGGGAGGGGGACATGCGGATGCTGACGATCAGACTCGGCAGCGGCGCGCAGGTCTTCGTCTACCCCAAGGAGACGCACACTCCTGCCACGTTCACAATCCTCAACTTCCCCGTGGACGACATCGAGGCCGCCGTCGACGAACTGGATCGGCGCGGCGTGACCATGGAGCGCTACTCGGAATTCGATCACGACGCGAAGGGCATCGTCCGGGTCGGCAACGGCGGCCCTGCCGCGATCGCCTGGTTCACCGACCCCGCCGGGAACGTCCTCTCCGTGCTCCAGGAGAACTGACCGGCCGCCTGCCCGGCCGCCTGCGTCATCCTGCGGCCCGGCCGGAGGCCGGTGACAGTTCGAGAACGGTGTCAGTGCCGAGGCGCCGCACTTTCTTGCCCGGCACGTCCGAGCGCTACGCTGCCGCCGCGCTGCCGGCCGTGATGCCCCGCCGGGCGATGTGCGTGTGCGTCTCCCGCGTCATGGGAAGGGGCGTCACCATCGACTGCTGAACGCGCTGAACAGTGCGGCAGCACCCGCGGCTACGCGGGAACGCCCGCACGCCCACCTTCCCCCGCGGCCCGAGTGGGCCGCAGGTCCTGCTCCGCCCAGATGCATGTGCCGTCGTGGAGGTAGCGGACGCCCCAGCGCCGCGACATCGCGGCGACGAGTTGCAGGCCGCGTCCGCCTTCGCCGGTATGACTCGCGCGGCGGATCCGGGGGGTGAGGCTGCCGTCGTAGACCTCGCAGGTCAGGAAGCGGCTGCGCAGCGGGCGGAGGCGGACGGGGCCCTCATGAGGGCTGCTCGACCGACCCGTCAGCCGGCCGAGTCCGAGTGGAACTCCATGGCCAAGGCGTCGGGTTTTACTGTGATGACGGCCTGGGCCCGCGGTGGACGGGAGATCACCTTGAACCGGGGCCAGGTTTGGAGGACGGTCGCGAGGATGATGTGCAGCTCAATCCACGCGAAGTTCTCTCCGATGCACTTGCGGCGGCCGTCGCCGAAGGCGAGAAAGGACCCCCGGGTGGCCGCGACGCGGTCTGCCTCCCAACGGTCCGGATCGAAGGTGTCCGGGTCGGGGAAACGGGAGGAGTCATGCTGGTGCAGATAGGGACTCCACACGACATCGGCGCCCTCGGGTATGAGGTGTCCGCCGAGGACGATGTCGCGCGCGGCGGTCCGCGTCACCATCCAGGACGGTCCGTATTTTCTGATGGCCTCCTGCAGAACCCGTCGGGCGTACGGGAGTTGGTCGATGTCGTCGTAGCGCAGCGGCCGGTCCTCGCACACCGAGGCCAGTTCCTCGCGAAGACGTCGTTCGACGGCGGGATTGCCGGCGATCTCGTACAGCGCCCAGGCGAGTGTGGTGCCGGTGGTCTCGATCGCGCCGGCCAGGAGGGTGATGGCCTCGTCCTGGAGTTGCCGACGGCCGAGTTGGTCTTCAACACCGAGCAGGGTCTCGAACAGGCCCCTCTGCTCCCGGCGCGCCTCGGACGCATGCGGGCACGCCTCGGCGCCGGACGCACTGTCCGCCGAAGCGGATCCGGGTGCGGTGACATCGATGTGATGGTCGATGGCCTGGTCGATGAGGGCGCGCAGGCGGGCGACACGGTCGGCGTGCGCGCGGTTGGCGGGCAGCGCCAGCCGCGTGATCCAGGGCGGAAGGATGACCTGCCGAATCGTCCCTTTCATGATCTCGGGCATGAGGGCGGTGAACTCGCCCTCCAGGTGTGCGGGCAGGTCCGCGCCGAACACGGCGACGAGGAACGTAGCCAGGGTGATCTCGTTCATGCCGGCGAACATGTCGCGCGGCTCGGCCGCGGGCCAGGCGCCGACCATCGTCCGCACCTGATCGATCATGGCGTTGCCGCGCTCGGCGATATGCGCCCTGCTGAACATGGGCTGCATCAGACGGCGGTTGCGCAGATGAGTGTCGCCGTCGGCGACGGTCGCGACTCCATCACCGAGAAAGACCCGCAGCGCATCGTAGTACTTGCCGCCCTTGGGGAAGTGGGCGGCGTCGGTCACCAAAACCTGGCGGGTCAGTGCGGGGTCCGTGACCACGTAGGCGGGTGTGGGGCCGATGCGTATGCGCACCACCCTGCCGTATTCGCGCAGCGAGGTGATGAACGGCAGGGGGTCACGGACGAGGCGGAGTCCATGCCCGATCAGTGGCAGTCCGCCGGGGGCCGTGGGGGTGGGGACGGGGGCCGTGGTGGGGGCGCTCATCACGCGCTCACTCCTCGTGGGGGAGGAATCAAACGCCCAAATACCTGCCCATGACAGCTACTCTCGATGCACCGAGACGGCGATCCGTGCGTCACACACCGGTCCGCCCGATGCCCTTGTCCGGCCCAGGTGCGCCGCTGGCCCGCAGTGCGAACCGGCACACCGCGTCATTCCGGAGAAACGCGAAACTCGAATTCGGGACGGTCCCACGGCACAGCGGGCGGGTTCGCGAGCGCGGTCCCGATCCGCACTGCACCTGCGCGGTGGTAGAAGTCCTCGGCGGGAAGATGCGACACGACCTTGACACGGTCGAGCCGGGCGGCACGGGCCTCGGACTGCATGTGCGCGACGAGCAGCCGTCCGATACCCCGTCCTTGCACTTCGTCGTCGACGAACAGCAGGTCGAGCTCCGGTGGAGCGAGGACGAGCGAGTAGAACCCGAGGATCCGGCCTCCATACTCGTCGGCGCCGACGGCCACAAAGGTGCGGTGGGCCTCGATGTAATCAGGCCCGACCCGGTAGCCCGCGACTGCGGCTGCGTACTTACCCGCGTAGGCGCCTGAGCCACGCACGAGCCGCGTGAGCCGTTTGGCATCCCGCGCGACGGCCCTCCGTATCGTGATCGGCCGGCTGACCGGGGAGTGGCGTGAACTCATCGGGAGAGTATGTCGCACCGGGGCCTGCCGTCGTGCGGCGGGTCGGCTGCTCGCGCAGGATTCCTGCACCGCTCCCGGGAACCTCCTGCTCAGACCCCGATCGACCAAGTCACCGCCGCCGCATCGGCCGCCCGCCGACAGCAACCGGAACGCCGAACCGCTGCGGAGGAGCCGGAGAACGGGGTGCTCCCAAGAGAACAACCGAGTGCAACGGCGCCCGCGCCCCCCTCGTAACCACCTCACTCCGAACTGCGCGTCACGGACAGCACTCGTTGCGACCACCTTCAAGCCCCTGAGTCGCCCTTCCGGTGAGTCGGCATGGTGGGCGCACGCATAGCCGCCCTCCGAACTATGTTGCCCCACCACATGTGCCCCTGACCTGCATCTTCCTACTGCTGCTACAAACGATTCGTCCGCCTCACCACGTAGGACACGGTCTTAACCGCACTGACACCCACAGAGGAAACTCCCGCTCGCTGAACACCTCTTGGCCCCACTACGTACTGAGGGCATCCATAGGTGACAGCCAGAGGACGACCCACGTCGACGCGCCCGCTAACCACAGCGCACGCGACGGCCGGTCGATGCGGAGGGCAGCAATGGGGAGTCCGGCTCTGACGTGGACGCTGGCGGCCGTCTCCGTACTCGTGACTGTCGTGAGCGCAGCCCGGCTCGCCGCGGCGGACAGCGGAGAGGCCCGGTTCGCGGCCGGAGGCGACGTCGTCATGGCCGGTGGCATGGCCGTGATGTTCCTTCCCGCGACGGCAGCCAGCTTCGGAGACCACGGCTTGTGGTGGGTCACGGCCTTCACCGCCGTCGGCCTCGGCGGTGTGGCCCTGTCCGTGCGCCACGCCCGGCTGCACGGCTGGCAACACGGTCGCCGCTGGGCACACCACGTCATCGGCAGTGCCGCGATGGTGATCATGACGCTGGCCATGCCGGGCACCGACTCCGCGCCGGCTCTGGCTCTGGGCGGGCACTCGATGGCGGGCATGAACCACGGGCATGGCCAGGGGTCCGCCGGGACGTCCGACGCCTCCGAGAGCGTGGGCCACGCCGGGATGGCGGGCATGGAGCACTCCTCTGGGATGACCTCGCACGACATGACGGCCGGCGCCGCCCACAGCGCTGCGGCGGGAGGCTCCGCTTCTGTGTGGCGTGCCGTTCTGCTCGCTCTGGCCGTGTACTTCCTGCTATCGATCGTCGCGTCCGTCTGGGCACGACTGCGCGGCACGGATCGGCAGTCGGGTGCGGGCCGCGGCGCAGGAAGGGGCCGCTGGGCACGGCGGCTTCTCGCCCTGCCCGACGCGATCGTGGTGTTCGTCGCGTCCCTCGCCCTTTCCGTATGGGACAAGGCCCGGCCAGGAGGGAACAAGCGCCGGGCACACGCGGCAGCAGGCAGCCGCCGTCGCCCGCCGGGTACGTCACCGGGCGCAGCGCTGACGGCCCACATCGGCATGGGCGGCACAATGTGCGCCATGCTCGTCATGATGGCCGGCTGACGCCTCCGTCGCCCCGACTTCCCTGCGTCACTCATTGCCGTGAGGCTGCGGACTCCGCCCGGGCGTCCCGCCCGGGGTGCATGACTCACAGGCCGAAGCTCCTGCGGACAGTCCCTGGAACTCTCGGGGCACCGCAGGGCGTACGTGCACGCCGGAGACTCCGGTACGGGGTCTCCGGCGTGGGGAGATACCGCTCAGTGGGCGCCGCTCGTCTCGACGGCGAGGCGCTTCGTGAACGCATTGCCGCCGTCCTTCGACTCGTACACCCCGGTCTGGGTGGCTGCCAGGATGTGCTCAGCGCCGACGGCGGTGAGAGCCTGGGGCTGGCCGCCCGGCACGGTGGCGGCCTTCTTCCAGGTGCTGCCGCCGTCGCTGCTGCGGTGTACGCCGCCGGAGGTGTCGATGCCGTACAAGGCGTCCTTCGCCGCCCAGGAGAGGAAGGCCATCACGGGCTTCTCACCCTTGGCGAAGGTGCTGCCGCCATCGGCGCTCCGGGCTACGCCGTCGGCGGTGGTGGCGAGCACGTTGTCGGGTTCCTGCGGGCTGACCGCGATGTCGACGGCTTCCACCCGCGCGCCCTCCTTCCAGGAGACGCCGTCCTTGGTCGTGCGCACCAGACCGTTGGTGGAGTCGTAGCCGTAGACCGTGCCGCGGGCGAAGTCCAGGGCATGGAAGTCGGACTCGCCGGACAAGGACAGGGACTTCCAGGTCTTGCCTGCGTCGGTGCTCTTGATGAGCCCCTTGTTGCCACCAGAGGTCGGGTGGCCGCTGGCGTAGAAGGTCCTCGCACCGGACACGGTGAAGCCCATGAAGTCGTCCTTGCTGTTCCCGACCAGCTCCGGCTCCCCCTCGGCGTCGGGGCTGTAGACGCCTTCGTGGGTGGCGACGTACAGGCGCTGGTCGGCGAGGTCCAGACCGAGACCGTGGATGTGGCTCACGGTCCAGGGCAATCAGAGCGCCGTAGAGCACGGAGACCACACCGACGACCACGAAGACAAGGGCGTACTCGCGCCAGGCGTCGGGGCAGGACGGGCATGGCGATGCGCAGCAAGCCGTACGTCCCCATCTTCAGCGACACCCCGGCGAGGATCGCCGACCCGGCGGACGGGGCGTCGGTCTGAGCGGGTGGCAGCCAGGTGTGGAAAGGGGCTCTGGTCAGTGCACATGCGGGCCACCCGTCGACTGCGGTTTGCCTCGCGGGACGAGCCCCAGGGACACGACGGCGCCGATAGCGGCCGCCACGGCGCACACCGTGAACGCGTCGCCGAAGCCTTCCACCGAGCCACGCTCGAAGCCGGAGGCTGCGACGGTCGAGACGACGGCGACGCCGACCGAGCCACCCACCTCGTGGAAGGTGTTGACGACTCCCGAGGCGAGCCCTGCCTCCCGGTGCCCGACCATGCCCAGAGCGGTCGTGGTGGCGGTGACGAAGACCGCGCCGAGGCCGAGGGAGGCGATGACGAAGCCTGGCAGAAGCCCGCCGTACACACCGCCGGTCTCGGACAACCGGGTCAGTGGGATGGTGCCGACGGCCGCGACGGCCATGCCGGCGACGGCCGTCGGACGGCTGCCGATCCGGCCCACGAGCCGGGAGGCGAGGTGGGCGCCGATACCGGTGCCCACGGCGACGGGCAGGAAAACCACGCCGGTCTTCAGTGCACTGAAGCCGCGGATGTGCTGGAGATAGATCGACCCGAGGAAGAAGTACGCGATCAGCAGGCCCGTGGCGATCAACATCAAGAACGCTCCCGCCAGCACCGGCCGCCGAGTGAACATCCGCAGGTCCATCAGTGGGGCGCGACTGGTTCGTTCGACCCCCGCGAAGGCCGCGTATGCGACCGCCGCACCTGCCAGCGGCAGCAGGGTCGAGGCGGCCGCCCAGCCGGCGTCCCCCGCTTTCACCAGGCCGTAGATCAGGGCGGCCGTACCCGTGGTGACGAGGAGCGCACCAGGTACGTCGAGCCGCGCGGGCTGCGGGGCCCGGGCCGGCACGAGGGTGGGCAGGGCGGCCAACAGGAGCAGTCCGACCGGCACATTGACGAAGAAGGCCCACTGCCAGCCGGGACCGTCGGTCAAAGCCCCGCCGAGGAGCACGCCGGCAGCCGAACCGGTGCCGCCGATCGCCGCCCAGACACCGAGGGCCTTGGTGCGTTCCGCACCGTGGAAGGTCGTGGTGACGATGGACAGCGCGGCCGGGGACAGCAAGGCCGCGCCGACGCCTTGGCCGATCCTGCCACCGAGCAGGGCCGGGGCGCTCTGGGCCAGACCAGTGACCAGTGAGGCGGCGGTGAAGAGAGCGAGGCCGACGAGCAGGGTCCGGCGGGCGCCGAGAGCGTCGGCGAGTCGGCCGCCGAGCAGCATCAACCCGCCGAAGCAGAGGGTGTAGGCGGTGACCACCCAGGTCAGCGTCTCCCGGCCGAGGCCGAGGTCGGCCGCCATGTCGGGCAGGGCGACGTTCACGACGGTGACGTCGAGGATCAGCATGAACTGGGCGAGGCAGATCAGTGCGAGGGCTGCCCAGCGGCGCAGGTCGGCGGGCGGAGGAGGGTCGTGTTCGGCCGTGTGCGGGGCACCGGCTGCGGAGTGGGTCATGACGAGTCCTTCTGGTGCGTTGTTCCGGTCGTGCCCGCGCCTCGGGACGGCGCGAGGAGAAGGGCGAGGAGCACACCTGCCGCCGTGACGCCTGCTCCGGCGAACATCGCTGGTCCCATGCCGTCGACGAAGGCACGGCGGGCAGCTTCGGCGAACGAGGCTCCGGCCTCGCCGGGCAGGCGTTCGGCGAGTGCGAGCGCGGTGCCGAGGGAGTCCTTGGCGGATTCCAGGAGTCCCTCGGGAACAGGGGCAGGGGTGGCTTCGAGTCCGCTGCGGTAGCGGTCGGAAAGCAGGCTGCCCATGACCGCGACTCCGGTCGCCGCTCCGAGTTGTATGGCGGCGCTGTTGGTGGCCGAGCCGACGCCGAGGTCGGTTTCTGGCAGCGAGCCGACGATGGCGTCGCTGGTGGCGGTGATGACGAACCCGGCGCCCGCTCCCAGCAGCAACATCGCCACAAGCGCCAGGTCGTAGCCGTCCGTTGCCTCGGTGGTGGCGAGCACCGCGGCGGAGGCGGAGAGTAGGGCGAGCCCGCCGGCCGATACCGTACGCATGCCGAGGCGCGGCGCGAGGACACCCGCCAGCGGGCCGGCGACCAGCAGGGCGAGCGCGGCGGGGCCGAGCCGCACTCCGGTCTGCCCGGCGCTGTATCCGAGCACGAACTGGAAGTGCTGTACGGCCACGAAGAGCGTGCCGATCAGCGTGAACGCTCCCAGCAAAACCAGCAAGTCACCAGCCGCGAGCGCACGGTGCCGGAAGATCCGAGGCGGCAGCATCGGCGAGCCGGTCTTGCGCTGCCAGGCGACGAAGGCGGCCAGCAGGAGGGCGCCCGCCGCGAAGGCGGCCTGCACTGCGGGGCTCGTCCAGCCGCGGTCGGGCCCCTCGATGACTGCCCACAGCACACTCGCCACGGCCACGACGGACAGCAGTGCCCCCGCCGGGTCCAGCCGTCCGCTCTCGGGGGCGCGAGAGTCGGGCACCACGAGGGCGGCGGCGATCAGACCCGCGATACCTATGGGGAGGTTGATCAGGAACACCGAGCCCCACCAGTAGTGGCTCAGCAGCCAGCCACCCACCATCGGCCCGATCACCGTCCCGACGCCGACGGCCGCCGACCAGATGCCGATCGCCTTGGTGCGGTCGGCACCGCGCGGGAATACGTTCCCGATGACGGCGAGCGTGGTCGGCATGATCAACGCCTCGCCGACACCCATGGCTCCACGCGCTAGCACGAGGGTGGTGACCGAGCCGGCATAAGCGGCAACCACGGACGCCACCGTGAACAGCGCCAGCCCCGACATGAAGATCCACTTGCGGCCCAGCCGGTCCGCCAGACTGCCGCAAAACAACACCAAACTGCCGGACATCAGCGCATAGCTGTCGACAATCCACTGCAACTGGCTGGTGGAGGCGCCGAGATCACCGACGAGGGTCGGCAGGGCGACGTTCAACACGGTGGTGTCGAGCCCGACGACCAGCAGGCTCACGCTCACGACGGCGAGGGTGAGCCATCGCCGGACCGGCGGGTCGCCAGTCTGTGGTGAAGCGGTCACCGTATGAGTCACAGAAGGCACGGAGTCCCCTTTCGCGCGCACGGCCTTGCTCGACCGGCTCCAATCTGAACCGTACCGTTCAGTTCATATGAACTCAACAGTTCAGTTCAGGTGAGTGCTAGGGTCGAGGTCATGAGCGTGGACAGCGTCAAACGGCCCCCCAGCGGGCCCCGCGCAGAGCTCAAGCGGCAGGCCATCCTGCGGGCCGCCCGCGAGCTGTTCCTGCGGGAGGGCTTCGGCGTGGGAATGGACAGCATCGCCGCCGAGGCAGGCGTCTCGAAGGTGACCGTCTACAACCACTTCGGCAGCAAGGAAGCCCTGTTCACCGCGGTGATCACGACCGCGCTCGACGAGCCGCTCGCCGGAGAGTCGTCGGCCGCGCTGGAGGGCCTGGCCGAAGCCGGGGACCTGCGGGCCGCCCTCGTCGAGGCGGCCCGCACCTGGGTCCACGCCGTCCGCACCAACCGCGAGGTCACCGCCCTGCGCAACCTCGTCGCCGCCGAGCTCCACCGCTTCCCCGAGCTGGGCGAGGCCTGGAGACACCGCGGCACGGAAAGCCACCACCCCGCAGTCGCAGGCGCCCTGCGCACCCTTGCGGATCAAGGCCGACTCGTGATCCCCGAGCTACAGGTGGCGATCATCCAGTTCTACGGGCTTCTGGTCTTTCCCCACATGGTCTTCAGCTCCTACGGCACACATATCGACGAGGACCTGACCGACCGTCTCATCACCAGCGGCGTCGACATGTTCCTGGGCCACTACAGCCCACAGAGCACATAGCGGCACACCCCGTCGAAACCACCGAAACGGCGCTACGACAGGCCCAGCACGCGCATCGCCAGACCGGCCGTCGGCTTGGGACCGAACGAGGTGGACTTCCGGGGCAACAGCACGCCGGCACCGGCCAGTTCCCACACCGTGTCCTGACTGATCACCGGCAACAGGAGCGCGCTGCCGCTACCAGGAGCGGACACGGCGGCCGTGGCCTGGCGGATGTCGTGGAAGTACGTCACGGCACCGGGCAGGTCAGGCACGGACCAGGCGTGGCGGAGCAGCAGGTGGTCGCTGACGGCAGCGGGGAGCTGCGCCCACTGGCTGGACGATCCGCCAGGGCTTCTTCCAGGGCTCGAGGATCAGGATGTGTGATGCTCCAGGCCTCTCCCCCGCCGGTCAGTATGAGTTCGCCGGGCTCGGGCGGATGCGGCCCTCCTGGCAGCGGGAGTACTCGGGCCACTTCGGCCGCGTTGCGTGCGGCTTTCTCCGGTTCCAGTGCCGGCAGCAGTCGATGGATCGCGGAGAGCCGAAGCGGAGACGTGACGGTATCGACCAGGAGAGCGAGGCTGCTGGTCCACGGGCCTGCCGCATCGCCGCTCAGCTGGAGGCAGGCGGCGTGGCGGTGGTGGCCGTCGGCGATGAGTGCCTGCCGTACGGACAGACCACTGACCAGACGGGCGAGTTCCGCGGGGTCGTCACAGGCCCACAATATGTGGGTGATCTGTCCGGTCCGGGCGACGGCGACAGGCGTTCGGCGGGTGGTGTGGTCCACGAGCTGTGCGGTCGTCGACTCTGTGCCTCGGTGGGCCAGCAGCAGCGGCTCCAATTGGGCGCGCAGCCCTGACATATGGGCAGCGCGCTGCCTGACCACATGAGCCGACACGTCTTCGTGCGGCAGCAGTTGTCCCGCCTGGTGTGGCAGCAACAGGTCGCCGATGAGGCCACGTTGGAGGATCCGGGCGCCACGCTGTTGCTGGTAGACGTACAGTGCGGGCCGCTCGTCCCGGCGGAGTACGCCGCGTCGCAGCCAGCGCGCCATTTCGCATGCGGCGCCATGCGGTGCGTCCGCGTACAGCAGTCGCGCCACGTGGTGCGGGTGGCGTCGGAGCGCGCGAACCTGGGCTGGGTGAAGGCTGTCGTGGGGCGAGGCGAGGAGCTCGGACGGGTCGCCGACACGGTCCGCGTCGTAGCGCACTGCCCGGAAGGGGCGGAGCTGCAACGGGGTCGGCTCGGGGAAGGGCACCGCAGGAGCGGGCATGAATGACTCCTGGAAGAGGGCAGGGCCCAGTAGGGGTGGGGCACCGTGTGGTGCCCCACCCCTGGGGCCGGAGGGTTGGTGGGTCAGACGGTCGCGGCGAGCGGCTCGGAGGCCGGCGGCGCCAGTCGGCCGGTGCGGTGCAGGCCGTACAGGGCGGCCGCGCAGGCCAGGCCGAGCGCGCACAGCGTGATCCAGGGCAGCGCGGGCAACCCGGCCGCGCGGGCGGCGTCGAGCGCGGCGCCCGTGCCGAGGTTTCCGACGGTGATGCCGATGCCGCAGATCGTGTTGTACAGCCCGTAGTGGGTGGCGACGAGGCGGTCACCGGAGAGGCGGACGATGGTGTCCATCTCGAACGGGTAGGCGATCATCGTGCCGATGGCCAGCAGCAGCGCGGCGAGCGTCGGCGGAACCGCCGCGAGCAGCCACAATCCGACCCCTGACTCCGGTACCGGCACGGCGGTGGCGAGCAGCAGGGGCACGAAGGCCAGCCCCAACGCTGCCAGTCCGCGCACGAGTGCCTGTCCTGGCTCGTACCGCGCCTTGCACCACGCCGTCACTCGCGTCTGACCGAGGATCGTGGTCAGCCCGGAGACGGCGAAGAGCATCGCCACGGCAGCCGTGCCGGACTCCCCGTCGCCGCCGAGCCGGCGCACCTCCAGCGGCAATGCCAGGTAGACCTGGAAGGACAGGACGTAGGAACCGATCATGGCGATGGAGAAGAGCAGGAACGGCCGGTTGGCGAGGATGCCGCGCCACTGGGCGAGCACACCCTGGCCGGCGTGAGCGTCCCGCTGCTTGGCGTCCTGTGACCTCCTGGCGGGCAGCGCGCGGATCTGTACGACGCTCAGCAGGGCGAAGATCCCGGCGGAGACCAGGCAGGTGATGCGGAAGTCCACGCCGGTCAGCACCATGCCGGCCAGCGGGCCGAGCAGGATGCCTGCCTGGTAGAACACGTTGAACAGGGCGAACGCCTCGACCCTGCGCTCCCCCGCGTCGGCCGCGAGGTACGCCCGCACGGCCGGGTTGAACAGCGCACCGGCCAGCCCGGTGGCCGCGGAGGCGGCGAGCAGGGCGGGCAGGGAGTCGACGAGTCCGAGCGTCGCGAAGCCGAGGG
Source organism: Streptomyces collinus (assembly GCF_031348265.1). Lineage (NCBI taxonomy): Bacteria > Bacillati > Actinomycetota > Actinomycetes > Kitasatosporales > Streptomycetaceae > Streptomyces > Streptomyces collinus. The sequence goes on from NZ_CP133771.1 coordinate 812,054, forward strand.
TGCGCAGCACGCACCCGGCGACGATCATCGGCTTGTAGCCGAGCCGGTCGGCGAGCGTGCCCCCGACCAGGAACATGCCCTGCTGGCTGAAGTTCCGTACGCCGAGGACGAGTCCCACGATCCAGCCGGCCAGCCCGAGCGTTCCGGAGAGGTGGGCGGCCAGATAGGGCATCAACATGTAGAAGCCGAGATTGATGGTGAACTGGTTCACCATCAACAGCTGGACGCTGCCTTCGTACGAACGGACCTGGGTGAGCAGCCCCTTCACCGGTCCTCCTCCGAAGCGTCGGCCTCGACATCCGATCCGCCCTGGGCGCCTTGCAGGGTGAGGGGATCGACGACCGTGGTGCACCGGGTCCAGCGGGTGACCTCCTTCTCGTCCAGGCGGCCGAGCAGCTCCGGTTCGGGTGACGGTGGCGACTCCAGCAGGCCGTGGGCGGCGCAGTAGTCGTCGTCGTAGACCGTCCCCAGGTAACGCTGCGGACCGTCGGGGAAGATCGCGACGATCCGTGCGTCCGCCGGCATCGTCCGGGCCAGCCAGCCGGCCACCAGCGCGACCGCGCCCACGCTCCAGCCACCGGTGGCGTAGTGGGAGGCGGCCAGTTGGCGGCACGTCCACACGGCCTCGTGCGGGGCGACCCAGTGCACCTCGGAGAAGTTCTCGTAGGCGACGTTGCGGGGGTAGATGCTGGAGCCGAGGCCGCGCATCAGCCGGGGCCGGGCGGGCTGGCCGAAAATCGTGGAGCCGATGGTGTCCACGCCGACGACGGTCAGCTCGGGGTAGAGCTGGCGCAGGACGCGGGAGACTCCGGCCGAGTGGCCGCCGGTGCCGACGCTGCACACCAGCACGTCGATGTGGCCCATCTCGGAGGCGAGTTCTAGAGCCAGCGGTGTGTAGGCGGCGACGTTGTCGGGGTTGCTGTACTGGTCCGGGCACCAGGAGCCGGGGTGCTGCGCCAACAGCCGCTGCACGCGCTCGCGGCGGGCCTGCTGCCAGCCGCCCGTGGGATGAGGCTCGGAGACGACGTTGACCTGGGAGCCGTACGCGGTCAGCAGCCGGGTCATGGACAACTCCAGCCCCGGATCGGTGACCAGGGTGACCGGATGGCCGTACACCATCCCGGCCAGGGCCAGCCCCAGGCCCAGGGTGCCGCTGGTGGACTCGATGATCCGTCCGCCGGGCCGCAGGTCGCCACGGGCACGGGCCCGCTCCACCATGTGCAGCCCGGGACGGTCCTTGATGCCGCCGGGGTTGAAGCCTTCGAGCTTCGCCCAGAAGCCACGCCCGGTCGGGGCCAGCGGCTCCGACACTCGCAGCAGCGGGGTGTTGCCCACCAGCCCGGACAGGGCGGACCGGCCGGAGGAGGTCGCGGCCTTGGTCAATGACTGCATGTCTGTGTGTTCACTCTCGCTCGATGAATACCTGTGCGGTTCATCTCGCGCGTCCTGGTCATGGGCGGACGAGGCGTCCGTGCTCAGGCCATGGGCACGCGGCAGCCGTGAAGTCGGTCGGCTGCAAGCAAGTGGTCTAGATCCGCCACCGCGACGTGCGAGCGAGCGCCGCGCGGCCGGTGCGTGCGCTCCGACGTCTACGGCGGTCGCGCCCTAGGAGGGGTTTCCCGGCCACCACGGACACGGCAAGGAGTACGACGGCCATCGCGCCGAGGGCTCGTTCCTCGGCCGGCTGGGCCGCGGTGCGCACGATCACGTCCGCCGCACACTCCTCGGCCCCGTGGGGAGCGTGGGGGCCGTGAGGGTCCTTGTCCGCTGCCGTCGCGGAGAATGCGGCGGACACGGACACCGACTCGTGCGTCTCCTCAGATACGCCATGCAGGACGGCGCAGAGCACGAGCGCCATCACGAGGGCGCCGCGGATCGCCGAGACGAATCGGCGGGACGACGGTGAGCCGCATGGGGTCCGTAGGGCGTGCAAGGGCGTACGGGAATGGGTCGACACAGGTCCTCCGCGCTGCTGCCACGTCTCCGGCAAGCACGGAGTGAGGCGCAGACATGGGTGGGGGCAGGACGGCTTCGACGAACGGGGACGACCCATCATGAGTACGGGGCAGGACGCTCGTCGCGCGTTACCAGCCGAACCGGTGACATCCGGCAGGCCGGTTGGAGGAACTGCGTACCTCTAGACCTGCCGCACCACGGAGGCTGCTCTGAGAGCCACGGGAGACTCACCGTCCATGGGCCCACCAGCGGTCGGCCCTCGAACGGTTGAGGCGTCGTAGGAACTGGTCGATTCGCGAACCGACGCTGCAAAGCAGGGCGATACCAGGGCAGAAGCCTGCTGAGGCTGTCCGGATACGCAGTGCTCGCCAGGATGTGACGGCCCATGGCTCCCATGGTGATCGTCGGCATCCGCGGCGGACAGCGTCGGCACGAGGCCTGCATCGCGAACGCCGCCGTCCGACGGTGCGGTGAAGGCCGTTGCGCTTGGGGAGAGGTGTCCCTTGACACTATCCACGTGCACGCCGTGCGTCACGAGGACGCCGAACAGGAGCACGGCCATGGCCAGTACGCGCAGCAGCGGACCCGCACCAGAGCGGGTCCTGACGATGCGCCAGGGCGACCAAGCCGTAACCATGCCGTGATCCTAGCGGCTCTCTGGAAGTGATCGACCACCCGTGCCGAAACACTGGGTTAACTTGTCAGATGAATGGCTTGTTTGCTGCGGGGAGTGCTCAGGCGACCTGATCCGGCCGCCGTGGCGAGGTCGCCGGACCGCAGGGCGACGAGGTGGCCGTATGCACCCAGGCAAGGCTGAAGGTTGCGGACCGGCTTGCCATCCTTCGTCACCGTCAGCGTCAGGTCACTGGCCCTGCCAGGGGTCGCGTCGCCGTCGAGTTTCACCTCTTACTCGTCCATCCTCGCCATCGTGTTGCGCCCGGGTAGTGCTGCGGGCTCGTAGGACCGGACGTCGCGAGGTCCGCGCCGAGAGTGAGCGCGTCTCCGCCCTTGGGCTTGAAGTCTGCAAAGACGCGGTGGCCGCCGGCCTTGGGCAGGTCCACCGGGGTGGACCAAGTGCCGTCTGCCGCGCGGGCGGGGTGTAGGTGCCGGTAGCCAGTGAGGTCGCGTGAGGCGAGGATCAGGTGGAGTTCCTTGCCGTGTTCGCGCTGGTTCGCGGTGACGTTTCGGCCTGTCCCGTCTTGTGCGACGGCGAAGCGCAGGTCGGTCTTCTTTCCGGCTTCGAGTCGCGGGGTCTTCAGGTCGAGCCTGTAGCCGCCCCGTCAGATCTGGAGGCCTCCCGGCGTCATGGCCTCATGATCGCCACCCTTCTCCTCATGCCCGGCCTTCGCATGACCCTCGGATCCCGTGTGTGCCGTTTCCCAGGTTCGGGTGAGATCGCGTCGACCGCGCCCTGGGTCTGTCCACCATCTTCGTCCGCGAGACTCGCGAGCACGCCCGCGCCGAGGCCGCCCAGCACCCCGCACAGCCGGGTTCGGAAGCCGAATTGACCACCGGCCAGATCGCCCGCCTCACCAGCCTCCGCGACAAGGCCCTGTCCGCAGCCAGCCAGGCCGGAATGGTCAACAACCTCAACGACGCCCTCGCCTGGGGCATCTTCCCCCTGCTCTTCGCCGCCCACGGCCTGTCCATCGCCCAGATCGGCGTCCTCGCAGCCCTCTACCCCGCCGTGTGGGGCGCGGGCCAGATGCTCACCGGCTCGTGGTCCGACCACATCGGACGCAAACACCTCATCACCGCGGGCATGCTGCTGCAGGCAGCTGCCATCGCTCTCGTCGCCGCCTCCACCACCTTCTCCTTGTGGGCCACCGCCCAGATCCTTCTTGGCATCGGCACCGCGCTGGTCTACCCGACCCTGCTCGCCGTGATCGGCGACGTCGCCCACCCCGCCTGGCGCGCCCGAGCCGTGGGCGTCTACCGCCTGTGGCGGGACGGCGGCTTCGCCGTGGGCGCGCTGGTCGCCGGAGTCCTTGCCGACGCCTACAGCCTCACCACCGCCATCTGGACTGTCGCCGCCCTCACCGCCGCCTCCGGCATCGTCGTCGCGATCCGCATGTACGAGACCCATCCGCGCGCCTGACCACCTTCTGGAGGTTGCCGTGCCAGAGCCCCGGCTCAACCCCGTGGGCATCGTCGTCGCCGACATGGCGGCGGCCCGCGCCTTCTACGCCCGGCTCGGCCTCGACTCCAAGAGCGACAAGCACATGCCCGCCCATGCCTCATGCGCCCCACTCAAGGGCCTGCGCGCCGTACGAATCAACACTGTTGTACGGGCAGCCAACGCTCGATGTAAGCGCGCAGCCCTTCGAGGTGTGCACCGCGCGCGACTAGCCGAGGTAGCCGTCAGGGCGTACGAGCCCCTGGGCCGCGTCCGGCCACGGGCTCTCCCCGCCCAGCCGGTGCACGCTGATCAGGTCGTCCCGTCCGCGCAAGACTGAGGCGAAGCGTTCGTCGGGCCAAAGCGCGGGCGGCCCGGATAGAAGCAGGTGCCAGCCCGGCCCCGAACTCCGCGCCTGAAGCCCGCGCGGAATGTCGGGGAGCCGGTCGCCCGCTCGCGGCCCCTTCCTCGGTGGCCGCGAGCCCGCGGTGGAGGCGGGGCTTCGTCGGTAGTGGATGCCCAGCTCAGAGACCGTACGGAACACCCGCCCACGAGGTCCTGTCGCGCGTAGCGCCAACGGGGTCAGGCGCGGGGCGAGTCGAGTGCAGGCCAGGCGGATGAGCGGGTTGCGGCTGGTGCCGATGGTGAAGGCGCGGTCAGTGAAGCGCAGCACGCTGCGGCCGACCGGGGCGCACTCGATCTCGTACGTCTCCAGCAGCCCCTCCGGTGCCCTGCCCCGGCACACGAGGGCGGGCTTCCAGCCCAGGTTGAGGGCGTCCTGGATGCCGGTGTTCATGCCCTGGGCGCCGACCGGGCTGTGGATATGGGCCGCGTCGCCGGCGAGGAGGCAGGGGCCCGAGCGGTAGTGGGCGGCGCCGCGGTTGTGGAGCCGGAAGTCGGTCATCCAGACCGGGTCCCGCAGGACCAACCGGTCGGGGGTGTACTCGTCGGTGATCTTCTGCAGAAGCCCGAGCCTCACCTCTGCTGCACCGACGGGACAGGACGGACGCCGTGGCGTTGCAGATGTCGGCGCAGTCCATGTCGGTGCGGATGCATTTGGTGTGATCGCCGACCATGCCCTCGGACAGGCAGGCGTCGGCGCATGCCGTACATGCCTGGGCGCAGGCGAAGCATTCTTCGATGCAGCGGGTGAGCTTCTCGCGGCCGACGTCGCCGAGATCGGCCGGGTACGTGGCGAGCATGTCCTTGACGTGGCCGTCAGGGATCGTCTCCTCTGTCTGCCGCAGGCCGGCGGGCGGGGCGGCCTAATTCTTCGACTTGCGGCGCTGCACTCTCCGGATAGCCATCAGGAGGCGTGACAAACGCGCCTGGGGCGCCCCCCTCAGGGGGCACCCCAGGCGCGCGCCGGCTCGGGCAGGTCAGTGGTAGGCGTGGACGACGGCGTGGCCCTTGCCGCGGCCGATCATCCACTTGTTGACCGGGGTGGTGATCAGGAAGGCGACACCGAATCCGCCCAGCAGGGCGGACCAGAACAGCCCGTCGGACAGATGGGCATCCATCGCGCCCGGGGTGAGAGCGATGATCGCGTTGTCGACGAATTCCATCACGGCGATGGAGACGGTGTCGGCGGCGAGCGCGACCTTGATCGCGGACCTGAGGTCCAAGCCGGCCCGGAGGACCGCGAACAGGGTGAAGGAGTAGCCGAAGAGGAATGCGAGTGTGATCGCCAAGACCATGGTGGGCACGTTGCCCCACAGCAGGGCGGTACCGATCACCATGCCGAGGATCTCGCCGATGGCGCAGCCGGTCAGGCAGTGCAGCGTCGCCTTTGCCGCCGTCCCCCAGGACGCCCCTGCGTGCCCGCCGTGGTGCGCCGCCTGATCAGCGGGAGCGTGGTGGGCGGCGTGATCGTGCTCCGTGCCGGCGTGATGAGCGCTGTGGTCCATGACCTTTCATCCCCAATCCCGTCCAGTGTGGCCCGTTCCCGGGGGCCTCACACCAGAAACCATATACCCCCCGGGGGTATGTCTCAAGTGGCGGGCGGCGGAGCATCGGTCAGCGCGGGACCCGGGACTCTCACATCCCAAGACGGAGAGGCCGCGTAGCCGGTCCGCGGGCGCCACCGGCTTGGCCAGTGGGAGCGGAGCACGCTGCCCCACTGGGGCGGGCGCTGTTCGGCGCCCGCCCCTGCTTTCCTTTGTCGTCTGGGGAGTGGATCCCCCCGCACAGCCACCCACAGCACCAGCTGGCCTGGACTCGACGCGGTGTGCTCGGCGTCGCCGTCGACGACGCCTATCGGGTTCTGCCGCCCACCCGGGCACTGTGGCTGCCCGCGGGGGTCGTCCACCGAACCGGTGCGACCCGCGATGCGGTGCTGTGCAGTCTCTACCTCGAACCGGACCGGTGCGGTCTGGACTGGACGGAACCCACTCCGGTCAGCGTCGACAGGCTGCTGGCCCACCTGATCGCCTACCTCAACCCCAGGACCTCGCCGACGACGTGCGACTGCGGGCCGAGGCAGTCGAACTGGATCTGCTGCACCCTCTGCCGACTAGGCCCATCGATGTGCCGCATCCCGTCGACGAACGCGTACGCGCCGTGGCCGACGCCCTGCTTGCCGATCCCGCGGAGCCTGGAGGCGCACGCACGGGCCGTCGGAGTGAGCCGACGCACTCTGACACGGCTGTTCGTCCACGACACGGGCATGAGCTTCAACCGCTGGCGCACCCATATGCGGCTGCGGGCCGCCCTGCCCCTCCTGGCCGAAGGCATCCGTCTCCCGGGTCGCACACGCCGTGGGTTACGCGACACCAAGCGCGTTTCTCGTGGCATTCCGCCGTACCGTCGGCACCTCCCCGGGGCACTACTTCAACGGGGACGCCGCGCTTGAGGCGTCTGCTACGGGCGCGCCAGCGGAAGTCGAGGAGGAGGCGAGGCCGTGCCACGGCGAAGGCCAGAAGGGAGCGCAGTTTGAGTCGTCGCGCTCACCGCAATGAGTCGGCCTCCCGGTCACGGATGCCGGCACCCCGGCATGGCCGTCGAGGCTGATTACCTGCGGTCGCTTCACGGAAGACCTTCTCCGTGCGGTAGCCGTCTACTGAGGCGTCCACCAGCGGCAGTGGGTAGGTGTCGGCGGTACGCGATGATCATGGTGACCGTGGGTCAGTGCTGGTGATCACCGCTGTCCGACCCGCCAGCGGGCCCCGACGGCTCTTCGCCGCTCTCCGCAGCGTGGACGGTGAAGGCCACGGTGCGCACGGTGTCCTTGTGCTGGAAGTCCAGGAAGAGGCGGTATGCCCCGGCGCTGGGGGCGGTCGCGGTGAAGGAAATGTCCGGGCCGGGCCTGGTGGTGCCGTCGCCGGGCGTGCCGTGGGGGTGGACGTGCAGGTAGGCCAGGTCGCCGGAGCGCAGCGCCACGAGGTGGCCGTAGGCGCCGAGATAAGGCTGCAGGTCGGTGACGGGACGGGCCTGTTTGGAGACCGTCAGCGTCAGCTCCTGGGCAGAGCCGGGGCGCAGTCGGCCGTCGAGGGTGACGGTGTAGTCGTCGACTTCGGCGGTCCGGGACGGTGCGGGCAGGGCTTTGGGCTGGTAGGTGCCGGAGGCCGCAAGGTCGGCTCCGAGGGTGAGGTTCTTGCTGCCCTCGGCAGCCGGGGTGAAGTCGGCAAAGGCCCGGTAGTCGCCTGCGTCGGGCAGCGTGATGGGTGCGCTCCACGTGCCGTCCGCAGCGCGGGTGGGGTGCAGGTGCTGGTAGGAGGACAGGTCGCGGGAGGCGACGATGAGGTGCAGCTGCTTGCCGTGCTCTGTGCGGTAGGCAGTGACAGGCCGGCCTTCCTTGTCGCGGATGGCGAAGCGCAGCTCAGCGCGTCGGTCGGCTTCCAGGTGGGGGGTCTTCAGCTCAAGGGTGTAGCCGCCGTCGGATGATTGCAGCCCGCCGGCTGGAGGCGCTTCATGGGCGCTGGCCTGGTGACCGTCCGCATGCCCTTCCGACGGCTTGCGGGTGGGATGGCCGGCAGGGTCGACCATAGCCGCGACCGGCCCGATGACGGTGCCCAGGGCGTAAGCGGCGCCGACTACGACGGCGAAGGAGGCGGCGAACGTGGTGACCTTCGTTGCGGTGTTCATGGCATCTCCTGGGATGCGTCCCTAGTTGGCAGTGTGGTGTGCGGCGACGGCTGTGTCGCGCCGACGGCTTCCCTGCCCATCGCTGGGTGACCGATCGCCGTGGCGCGGGGGATCGGTTCGGCTTCAGCGCGGAGTTCACCGCGATCGGAATGGCGAGGGCCGCCTGGTGCCGGTGGCAGACGGCCTCGGGGTGAGTCGTGTGTGGAATCCTCCGGCTGCCCAGGCCGGCCTACGCACCCGTAGACTCGTTCTGCGGCTGTTTTACGGGCTGACTGGCCAGTGGTGAAGGACCCTTGCGCATCAGCAGCAGGGTGATGAGTCCGCCGGAGGCTGCCGGTGTCGTCGTCATGGCGTTCTGGCTTCGAGCAGAAAGAGACCCGGTCGCCCAAGTCGGCCGGATCTCCGCAGTGCCGACGGGGCAGCGATTCATCGATGGAGACGAGGCACGGCGACCGCTGGCGCGCGTGTTTCGCTCAGCTGTGGTGCCGGCCGCGCACGCGCACTCCAGTGACGAGCACTCCGATGGCGAAGACCAGGACGAGGATGAAAATGGCGATGCCGAGGACGTCCTGAAGCCCACTGGCCAGGCCGCTGTAGCCCACGTCGACGCCGAAGATCAAAGAGCACACCCCTGCCACAAGCGCCGTCCACCCCAGCCAGCCAGGAACCCGGCGACCAACGAGAATCGCAGCCCCGAAGAGCGCGAGGGTCAGGCCAAGCATGATGCGGAAGTAGCTCTGGAATCCCCATTCCAGCCAGCGCACGGTCTCAGCGTTGGCAAAGCGGATCTCCTTCTCAGTGCCCGACGCGCCGACCCATGAGTCGACGGCCTGCTTCAGCCCCACGCCATCCAGTCCCTGCAGAACAGCCCAGATTGCGGCAGTCGCAACAGCTGCCGCTGCCGCGAGCTGCGCAACCAGGGGAGGCCCGTCGGCACCGCGCAGGACGCGGTACAGCACGAGCAGGCCACTCAGCGTCACCAGGACGCCGATGAACTGGCCCAGATGAACCGCGATCCAGGCGCCGCTCTCTGCGTACTCAGTGAAGATCGCCGGATGGTCGTCTTCCTCCCCTGAAGGATGAAGTGCGGCGGTCAAGATGACATTGAGAAGGAAGCCCCCGACCATGAGCCCGCCGGCGATCGTCAACCTGCGGCGTCGCGAGTCGGCTGTGTCCGCCCCTTCGCCACTATGCACATCCGGACTCATGAGCAGTCCCACTCCTCTCGATGTCACAGACCGACGTACCTGAGGATCACCAGATGCAGCCGCTGTCTCAGGACACGCAGCGCCGCTTCACCCGAACGAGGTCTACTCTCGACCGATTGCGCCAGTGACGGGGCAGCTCGGCTCGCACCGGACGAGCGGCCCAGTCGGAGGACCGGATTCTGTGATCTCGCGAAGTTCACCGAGCAGCGCTCATCACCACGAACACTTTCGAACCAAGATCCGGACATACCCGGACCAGCCGTCCGCGGCTTGTGGCCCCCGTCAACATCCTTTCCCAGCGGTCGATTCGGCGCCCCCCCGGCAAGCACACTCCCGGCAGGCAGCCCTCAGTGGAGAGTGCAGGAGTCGCCATTCGCGTCGCCCCGTGCGGTCTACCAACGGACCTGGTCGCAGGCTGGGACGCCCGCCGCATCACAAGTCCAAGTTGCGGACCATGCGCAGGCCAACATCTCGTTCACCGCAGAGCCGATCTTCATGCCCCCCCCAGGTCTCAGCTCCCTGTCAAACCATGTGACTGTCGCTACCGAACCAGCACGGGAGTAAGCACGCCAGCATCAAATCCCCCCAATTTACGCAACATGGACTCTGTCTGATCAGCCGCCGATGAAGCCCTCAGGACGGCCCTTGAAGCACTGGCATGGGGGCGACACGCACACCCCGCCCGCGAACTATGTAGTCCCACCACATGTGCCCCTGACCTGCATCTTCCTACCGTGTGCCGACACGTACCCGTCCCCACCGCACACGAGGAAGTGGCGCCCATGGCCTCCGCACCCACCGCTCCCCCACCCCAGGGCAACCTCAAGCGCATCGTCGCCGCGTCCCTCATCGGCACCACCATCGAGTGGTACGACTTCTTCCTCTACGGCTCCGCCGCAGCGCTCGTGTTCAACAAGCTGTTCTTCCCGGACTCCGACCCGCTCGTCGGCACTCTCCTGTCGTTCCTGACGTACGCCGTCGGGTTCGCAGCCCGGCCGCTGGGCGCGCTGGTGTTCGGGCACTACGGCGACCGGCTCGGGCGCAAGAAGCTCCTGGTGCTGAGTCTGTTGCTGATGGGCGGGGCCACGTTCGCCATCGGGCTGCTGCCGACGCACGCCACCATCGGGTCGGCCGCGCCGGTGCTGCTCACCGTGCTCCGGCTGGTCCAGGGTTTCGCGCTCGGCGGTGAGTGGGGCGGTGCCGTGCTGCTGGTGTCGGAACACGGCGACGCGCGGCGGCGTGGGTTCTGGGCGTCGTGGCCGCAGACCGGCGCGCCGGCGGGACAGCTCCTGGCCACCGGTGTGCTGTCGCTGCTCACGGCCCTGCTGTCGGACGCAGCGTTCGGCAGCTGGGGCTGGCGGATCCCGTTCCTGCTCTCCGGGGTGCTGGTGATCGTCGGTTTGTGGATTCGTCTGTCTGTCGATGAATCGCCGGTCTTCAAGCAGGCGTTGGCGCAGGCCGAGGCCCGCAAGGCGGACGTGGCCGCGGAGGCCGAGAAGACGCCGCTCGTCTCCGTGCTGCGGCACCACTGGCGTGACGTCCTGGTCGCCATGGGCGCGCGCATGGCGGAGAACATCAGCTACTACGTCATCACGGCGTTCATCCTCGTCTACGCCACCACCTCGGCCGGTGTCTCCAAGCAGACCGCGCTCAACGCGGTGCTGATCGCCTCGGCCGTGCACTTCGCCGTCATCCCCGGGTGGGGCGCGCTGTCCGACCGGATCGGCCGCCGGCCCGTGTATCTGATGGGTGCGGTCGGTGTCGGGCTGTGGATGTTCCCCTTCTTCGCGCTGATCGACACCGGCGGCTTCGGCAACCTGATCCTCGCCGTGACCGTCGGGCTGGTCCTGCACGGGGCGATGTACGCGCCCCAGGCCGCGTTCTTCTCCGAGATGTTCGCGACGCGCATGCGCTACTCCGGTGCCTCGATCGGTGCGCAGTTCGCCTCGGTCGCGGCGGGTGCGCCCGCCCCGCTGATCGCCACCGCGCTGCTGTCCGACTACGGCAGCTCCACGCCGATCTCCCTGTACGTCATCGCCGCCGCCGTGCTCACGGTCGTCGCAGTGGCGGCGGCCAAGGAAACGCGCCACCGGGACCTGGCCGACGTCGCTCCTCCCTCAGGCCAGGGAGCAGAGCGGACGGCCGCCGCCCCGGAGGACGCCCGCGCCTGATCGGCCCGGGACTGTGGCCGGCCTGCCCCCGTACGTTCCGCGTACGGGGGTCAGGGCTGTTCCGGTGCCGACAACCGGTGCAGACGCAGGGCGAGTTGGATCTCCAGTGCCCGTGCCGGGCTCTGCCAGTCGTCGCCGAGGAGGCGGCCGACGCGTTCCAGACGCTGGGCGACGGTGTTCACATGGACGTGCAGTGCGTCCTTGGTGCGGGCGGGGCTCATGCCGCAGGCGAAGTAGGCGTCGAGGGTGCGCAGCAGTTCCGTGCCGCGTCGGCGGTCGTAGGCGACGACCTCGCCGATGGTGCGGTCGACGAAGCCCGGGATGTCCCGGTCGCCGGCCAGGAGCAGCCCGAGGAAGCCGAAGTCCTCGGCGGCGGCTCCGTCCCCGAAGCGGCCTAGGACACACAGGGCTTCGAGGCAGCGGCGGGCCTCCGCGTAGGCCGTGGCCACGGCTTCGGGGCGGGTGGCGAGGTCCTCGACCGGTGCGGACGCGCCGACGGTGACGGGTGCGTGGACCGCCGTGCCCAGATGCCGGGCGGCACGGCGGGCCACGTCCGTGGCGGTGTCGCCGGAGCCGAGGGGCAGCAGCAGGACGGTGCCGCCGTCGCGGGCGGCGGCCAGGCCGTGCCCGGTAGCGGCCAGGTGGGACGCCGCCGCTGCCAGGCGTCTGCGAGCGTCGGTCTCCTGCTCGGCGTCGGCGGCATCGCCCGCCGGCCGCGCGGCCAGCACCACGTGCAGAGCGTCGAGGTCGGCGTGCAGCCGGGCCGCGCGCTCCCGCAGCAGACGCGGGTCGCGGTCACGGGCGTCCAGCAGGTCGTCGAGCAGCTCACCGCGCACGCGTTGCTCGGCCTCGGCGGCGGATCTGCGGGCCAGGAGCAACAGGGACGTGACCATCGCGGCACGCTCCAGGGTGCGCTGGTCGACCGGGTCGAGCCCCGGGTGGCCCCGCAGCACCAGTGCGCCGAGCAGTTCGCCCCCGGCGGCGACGGCGGCGATCCAGTCGTCATCGTGCAGCACCGCGTGTCCCTGCGCTCCGGACTTCTCCAGGGCCCCGGCGGGTGCGGCGGCGGCCTCGGCGAACTCGACCGTGCCGTCGAGGATCTCGGAGACGGCGGCGGCCACGTCGTGCACCCCGCCGCCGCGCAGGACGAGTTCGGCGAGCCGGTCGTGCACGTCGGAGGCGCGCTCGATGACGCCGCTGCGGTCCCGGATGATCTCGTTCGCACGCTCCAGGCCGGCCAGGGCCGATCTGGTCTCGGCGAGCAGGTTGGCGGTGTCGATGGCGGCCGCGGCGAGGGCGGCGAAGGAGCCGAGCAGGGCGATCTGCTCCCGTTCGAAGACCCGGGCGCGGCGGTCGGCGGCGAACAGCACGCCGATGACGTGGTGCCCGAGCGTCAGCGGCACGCCGAGGATGGCCACCAGCCCCTCGTCCCGCACGCCCGCGTCGATGGTGAGGGTGTGCTGGAAACGGTCGTCCTTGAAGTAGTCGTCGGTGACGTAGGGGCGCGCGGTCTGTGCGACCAGGCCGCCGAGCCCCTCCCCCATGCCGAGCCGCAGCTGCTGGAACCGGGCCGCGACCGAGCCCTCGGTGACCCGCATGTAGGTGTCGCCGCGCTCGGTGTCGTGCAGGCTGAGGTAGGCGACGTCCGTGCCCAGCAGCGAGCGGGCGCGCTGCACGATCGCCTGGAGCACGGCGTCGAGGTCCCGCAGCCCGGCGAGGTCGTGGGCGGTCTCGAACAGGGCGGACAGCTCGGCCTCGCGCCGCCGTCGTCCCTCCAGTTCGGCGCGTACGCGCAGGGCCAGCGGCTTGGCCTGCCGGAGCGCGGCGATCCACTCCGCCGGGCGCCCTTCGGCACGCGCGAGCAGTTCAGGCTGCTCGTAGGCGTCGGCCGACGCGCCCCGGGCCAGGAGCTCGAGGAACGGCATTTCGGCGGACTGCACGTGATCGCTGGACATGCTCACAGGATTCACCATGACCGGCCGGTCCCGTCAGCCCTGTGGACAACTCCCCCGGGCGGACGGAAGTGGCTGCTCAGTGGGCGGTCCAGCCGCCGTCGAGCACGAGCGAGGCACCGGTCACGAAGGAGGCCTGCGGACCGCACAGATACGCCACCGCCTCGGCGACCTCCTCCGGTTCGATCAGCCGTTTGACGGCGCTGTCCTGCAGCAGCACCTCGGACAGCACGCGCTCTGCGGGGATGCCGTGCGCCTGTGCCTGGTCGGCCAGCTGCTTCTCGACCAGTGGGGTGCGCACATAGGCAGGGTTCACACAGTTCGAGGTGACACCGTGGGGCGCGCCTTCGAGGGCGGTGGTCTTGGACAGTCCCTCCAGCCCGTGTTTGGCGGCCACATAGGCCGACTTGTAGGCCGAGGCGCGCAGGCCGTGGACGGACGACACGTTCACGATGCGGCCCCACCCCTGCCCGTACATGTGGGGCAGGGCCCCGCGGATGAGCCGGAACGGTGCCTCCAGCATCACGGTGAGCACCGTGTGGAACACCTCCGGCGGGAACTCCTCGATGGGGCGCACCAGTTGGAGCCCGGCGTTGTTGACGAGGACGTCGGTGCCCGCTGCGGCGACTTCGGCGGCGTCCAGGTCGGTGAGGTCGAGGACGTGCGGTTCCACCGTGCCGGCGAGGCCGCGCCCGTGTCCGGCCAGTGCCTCCAGGCCCGCGGCGTCCCGGTCGACGGCTCTCACCTTGGCCCCGGCTGCCGCGAGCCGCAGCACGCAGGCACGGCCGATGCCGCCGGCGGCGCCGGTGACGAGCGCGGTGCGGCCGCCCAGGTCGAGCGGGGAGGCGTGGGGGGCCGGGAGGGCATGGGGCGCGGTCATGGTTCGACCCTAGGCAGCGTCCCTGCCCCACCCCATGTGGTCACGCCCCATAGTTCAGCTGGAGGCAGTGGGGTCGAACCATGTGGGGTCGTCCGACAGGGCCTGCTTGATCCGGAGCAGGCCGAACTCGTTCAGCTCGGGCAGCGCGTCGACGTCGAACCAGGCCACGTCCAGCGACTCGTCGTCGTTGACCTTCGCCTCCCCGCCGACGGCCCGGCAGCGGAAGGTGATGTCCATGTACTGGCAGGTGTCACCGTTCTCGTACGTCACGGGTTGCAGTGCCTGGACGACGACCACCCGTTCGGCGATGCAGCGCACGGCCGTCTCCTCGTAGACCTCCCGTACCGCGCAGGCCGCGGGCTGCTCCCCCGGGTCGGGGATGCCGCCGAGCACGGACCACCGGCGGGTGTCGGCCCGGCGGTTGAGCAGCACTCTGCCCTCGTCGTCGAAGACGAGGGCGGTGACCCCGGGGAGCCAGAGCAGCTGATGACCGGCCGAGGCACGGAGTGTGCGGATGAAGTCGGGAGTAGCCATGCCGTCGACCCTAATGGGCCGCCTCCGGCGCCCCGGCGCGATTCAGGCGGTGTGGGGACTGCGTACGGCTACACGTCACCGGCGCGTCGTCCGCGCAGTCCGGCGCCGACGGCCCAGCCGAGTCCGCCGGCCGCGACCAGCACGAGGGCGATCTCCGGCAGGATGCCGAGCCGGGTGGCGGGGGTCTGCGAGGACCGCAGTGGCACCTTCTGCACCAGGGAGTCGGCCACGAACATGCCGGTCTTCTGGGTGATGCGGCCGTCCGGCATGATGATCGCGCTGACTCCGCTGGTCACCGGCACGGTCACGGTCCGGCTGTGCTCGACCGCGCGCACGCGGGACATGGCGAGCTGCTGGTACGTCATCTCGCTGCGGTCGAAGGTGGCGTTGTTGCTGGGCACGGAGATCATCTGGGCGCCGTCGGTGACCTCGGAGCGCACGGTCCAGTCGAAGGCGGCCTCGTAGCAGGTGACGAGCCCGACCTTGGCGCCGTCCATGGTGAACACGCCCGGCTTGGTGCCCCGGCTGAAGTCCTGTCGCTGCATCGAGGTCCAGTTGCTGTTGATGGCCCCGATCAGCGAACGGAACGGCAGGTACTCGCCGAACGGCTGGATCTGGCGCTTGTCGTAGGTGTCGACGGGGCCCTTCGCCGGGTCCCACAGGATCTGCTCGTTGTACAGCTTGCCGTCCCGCTCGACGACACCGCCGACCGAGATGGGCACGCCGATGGACTTGGCCGCCGTGTCGATGACGGCGCGGGCGTCGGGGTTGGCGAAGGGATCGATGTCGGAGGAGTTCTCCGGCCACAGCACGAAGTCGGGTTGCGCGACCTTGCCCGCCTTGACCTCGGCGGCCAGGCGTTCCGTCTCGCGCGCGTGGTAGTCGAGCACGGCCCGCCGCTGTGAGTTGAAGTCGAGTCCGGCGCGGGGCACGTTGCCCTGGATCACCGCGACGGTGGCGCTGCCGTCCTCCGCCGTGTCGCTGACCAGGGGCCGGGCGGCGACGGCGGCCACGACCGGGACGGCCAGGCTCAGCAGACCCAGGGCAGCGGCGGAGCGCCGTACCTCACCGGTCCGCCGCCGTTCCACGGCGAGGCGGACGACCTCGTAGAGGCCGAAACCGCACAGCACGACAGCGAAGCCGAGCACTGGGGTGCCGCCCACCGCGGCGAGCGGCAGGAACACGCCGTCCGCCTGACCGAACGCGACCTTCCCCCAGGGGAAGCCGTTGAAGGGCGCACGCGCGCGTGCCGCCTCGCCGGCGATCCACACGGCGGCGGCCCACACCGGCCAGCCGGGCAGCTTCGACACGGCCGCGACGCCGGCGCCGACGGCGGCGACGAAGAGAGCCTCGATCGCCACCAGCGCGAGCCAGGGTCCCGGCCCCACCTCCACTCCGGTCCACACCAGCAGCGGCAGCAGGAAGCCGAGGCCGAAGAGGTAGCCGAGGCCCAGCCCGGCCTTCCAGCCGCGGCCGCGCAGCACCCAGCCGAAGACGGCGAAGGCCGGCAGCGCCAGCCACCACAGGGTGCGGGGCGGAAAGGAGACGTACAGGAGCAGGCCGGAGAGCGCGGCTGCGGCGGCCGGAACGAGACGCACGAGCCGCCGGGCCCACGTCCGCGCCCCGGGCGCGGTCCGCGGCTCCAGCTGGTCCGACTCGCCGACGGAGGTTGCGGTGACGGTCACTCCCGGAGTCTAAGGCGCGTGACCTTGGGGCCGACAGCGCGGTAGGCGTCGTGGACTCCCTGTTCATTTCGTCACGACACATCCCCAAACCGCCCACCAGCCGTTACCGTGTGCCAAGCCTCAGTCGTACGGCCCTCGGCGGCCCGTGCGGCCGGGGTCTTCACAAGTCGGGGGCGATGGTGCGCCGGGGGGCGGGCGGGGTGGGTTCCAGTGGGGTGACGTCCGTGTCCGGACCGGACGCGGACGGCGAGAGACGAATCGTTTCCGACGCGGCGGGTGTCGTGGTGCTGGGCACCTGCGCAGCCTGGTCACTGATCACGGCGGCCGTGCACGACGGCAGGCCCGAGGGGGTTCTCCTGGCGGTGCTTGCCGTGGCCGCGGGGTACGCCGCGGGGCGGATCAGCGGGGCGCTGCTGCCGGTCGGCGCGCCCTTCGCCGGGGCGCTGGCCGGCATCGCGCTGACGGTGGCCGTTCCGCACCTCGCTCCGGGCCCGCAGATCGCCGCGCCCCTCGGGCACGCAGGGGGCACGGCCGCCGTCCTGACGCTGGCGGCCGGTGCCGCGTGCTGTGCGGCCTGGTCCGCGCCGGTTCCGGCCGTTCGGTTCGCGTTGCGTCTGCTGGCCGCGGGCACGGCGGTGCTGGCGGCCGTGCTCGGCTCGACCACCGGCTTCGTGACCTGTCTCGCGGTGCTGGTGTGCTCTCTGGCCGCCGGCCGCACCCGTCACCGCGGCGCCGGGATGGCCGTACTGGCCGCGGTCGCCGCCATGGTGACCGGGCTGGTCTGGGCGGTCGCCGCGCAGGCCGTACCGGGCGGGTTCCTGGCCGCTCTGGAGGGGCGGCTGACGCCGCACCGCGTGCTGCTGTGGCAGGACGCGTGGCATCTGCTGGGCGACGACGCCGCCCTGGGGGCCGGCCCGGGCCGTTTCGGGGAGCTGAGCACGACGTCCGCCCAGTCGCTGCTGTCCGACGGCAAGCCCCACTCGGCACCCCTGCAGCAGGCGGCAGAGCAGGGGGTCGTCGGCGTGGTCCTGCTCGCGACTGCGTTCGGCTGGGTCCTGTACGCGCTGTGGCGCGGCCCGCGTCCGACCCCGGTGGCGCTCACCGCCGGCGCGGCCCTGACGGCGCTCGCCGCCATCGCCGCGATCGGCAACGCGCTGAGCTTCACGGCGGTGTCGGTGGGAGCGGGCCTGCTGGCGGGCATGGCCACGGCGCGCCCCCTCGAACCGTCGAGCCGTACTCCGGAGACACAGGCACGGGGAGCGGGACGCACCCCCGCGTGGTGACAGCCGGTGATCACGGCCGCCGGCGGGTGACCGGCGGGGCCTCAGTGCGCGGGAGCCCCCGGCTTGGTCGGCCGCAGCCGTGCCTCGATGACCCGTACGGCCGCCTCAGCGTCGTCCACGGTGACCGTGAAGGTGTGGCCGTCCCACAGCTCCAGCTCGACGCCCTCACCACGCCGGACGACCACCGCGGTGCCCTTCTCGGGCCGCCATCGGTATCCCCAGCCGCCCCAGTGGCGCGGGGTGACGTGGGAGATGTACGTGGCGCCGGCCACCTGGGAGAGCGGGATGCGGCGGCGGGGTACGCCGATGTGGCCGCAGCGCACCTCCAGGTGCTCCTCGTCGACCCGCAGGGCGACGTGCACGAAGGCGAGCGTTCCGAAGAGGACCAGCAGCCCGGCGGCGATGCACCCGACGACGGCCATGACCAGCGGGGCGACGCCGGACGTCCATGCCGAGTCGACGGCCAGCTCGATGCCGAGCCCCATGCAGGCGGCACCCACGAGCGCCAGCAGCCACTGCACCCGGTTGGTGGCACGGCCGGTCCAGACGGCCGAGGGCGGGTGGGCGGCGTTCTCGCCGTGGCGGTGGTCCCTCATGTCATTGAGGGTACTCAGATTTCGCTCCGCAGCTACCGTGTGGCGGAGGGTGACTGCGCCGGCCGGGCGCCGGGCTGATCCGGCTCGCCGATGACCGTCGGTGACGGGTCCCGGTCAGCGGGCGGGCGTGACCGCCTGCATCAAGCGCCCTTCGGCGTACGCCAGGGCGGGGGCGGGCAGTGTGCCCTCGCGTCCGCTGAGCAGCACGGTGAGTGTGCCGTGCGGTGTGGCTCCCGGCGCGGGCTGCTCGCCGAGCCGGCGCAGGGCCTGGGCGGCCACGGCTCCCGCGGAGCCGTGCAGCACGAGGGGCGGGCGGCCGGGACGCTGGACGGCGGTCCGGATGCGTTCGGCGACCAGTTCGTAGTGGGTGCAGCCGAGGACGACGGTGGTCACGTCGTCCGGAGTGAGGGCGGCGGCCGCGGTCACGGCCGCGTCGATCGCCGCCTCGTCCGCGTGTTCCACGGCCTCGGCCAGGCCCCAGCACGGCACTTCGGTGACGGGCACGCCCCCGGCGAAGTCCCGGATCAGGCCCTGCTGGTAGGGGCTGCCGGTGGTGGCCGGGGTGGCCCAGATGGCGAGATGCCCGCCGCCGGCCGCGGCCGGCTTGATCGCCGGGACGGTGCCGATGACCGGCAGTGCCGGTTCGAGGTGGGCGCGCAGGGCGGTGAGCGCGTGCACGGTCGCGGTGTTGCAGCCGACGATCAGGGCGTCGGGGCGGCGCGCGGCAGCGGCCTCGGCGACGGCCAGGGCACGATGGGTGAGGTCCTGCGCAGTGCGCGGGCCCCACGGCATGCCGTCGGGGTCCAGGGAGAGCACGAGATCGGCGTCGGGGCGCAGCCGCCGTACCGCGGCGGTGGCCGCCAGCAGACCGATTCCGGAGTCCATGAGCGCGATCTTCACCCGATCACGATAGACGATGAGCCGTCCCGGGCAGGCCGGGTGGGGCAGACTGCGCGCGTGAGCGCCGTTGTGTGGACTGCCGCTGGATCACTGCTCGCCTGGCTGTGGCTCCTGCTCGGCCAGGGCTTCTTCTGGCGCACCGACGTGCGGCTGCCTTCGCGTGTGGAGCCCGACGAGTGGCCGTCGGTGTGCGTCGTCGTCCCGGCGCGCGACGAGGCGGCCGTGCTGCCGGCCGCGCTGCCGTCGCTGCTCGCGCAGGACTATCCGGGGCGGGCGGAGATCTTCCTCGTCGACGACGGCAGTTCGGACGGCACCGGTGATCTCGCGCGCGAGCTGGCGCGCAGGCACGGTGGGCTGCCGCTGACCGTGGGTTCGCCGGGTGAGCCGCCGGCGGGCTGGACCGGCAAGCTGTGGGCGGTGCGCCACGGTCTCGGGCTGGCACGCGCGCGTGAGCCCGAGTACGTCCTCCTGACGGACGCCGACATCGCCCATCGGCCGGACAGTCTGCGCGAGCTGGTGGCGGCGGCCCGTTCCGGTGGGTTCGACGTCGTCTCGCAGATGGCCCGGCTACGGGTGGAGAGCGTCTGGGAACGGCTCGTGGTGCCGGCGTTCGTCTACTTCTTCGCGCAGCTCTACCCCTTCCGGCGGATCGCCGGGGAGGGCCGGACGGCGGCCGCGGCCGGGGGCTGCGTCCTGCTGCGGGCGGAGACCGCCGAGCGGGCGCGGATCCCGGAGGCGATCCGGCACGCCGTGATCGACGACGTGGCGCTCGCCCGGGCCGTGAAGGGGAGCGGGGGCCGCGTATGGCTGGGGCTCGCGGAGCGGGTGGACAGCGTGCGGCCGTATCCGCGGCTGCGCGACCTGTGGCGGATGGTGTCGCGCAGTGCGTACGCCCAGCTGCGGCATCGTCCGCTGCTGCTGGCCGGGACGGTCGCCGGGCTGGCACTGGTGTATCTGGTCCCGCCCGTGGCGGCCCTGGCGGGTCTCGCCGCCGGCCGTACGCCGGCGGCGGTCCTCGGCGGCCTCGCGTGGCTCGTCATGGCGGGGACGTACGTCCCGATGCTCCGCTACTACCGGCAGCCGCTGTGGCTCGCTCCCCTGCTGCCGTTCACCGCGTTCCTTTATCTCCTCATGACCGTCGATTCCGCGGTGCAGCACTACCGGGGGCGGGGTGCGGCCTGGAAGGGCCGCACCTACACGCGCCCGGACGCCCTGCCCGACGAGGGCTGACGGCACCCAGGGGGTCACTTGCGGCCGGGGGTCCAGTTCATGCCCCACCCGTAGGCGTAATCGACGGTCCTTTGCGGGCTCACCCCGCGCTCGGGCACCAGGTAGCGCGCCTCCCGCTGGACGATCAGGTCGCCGCCGGTGTTGGTGATCAGGGCGAGCGCGCACACGAGTGAGGGGACGGTGCACTCGTCGAGGGAGAACTCGATCGGCGCCCCGTGCTGCGGCTGGAGCGTGACCGATGCGTGGAGGTCGGCGAAGGAACGGGCTCCTTCGTAGATGGTGACGAAGACGAGGATGCGGCGGAAGGCGTTCTTGTGGTCGAGGTTGACGGTGAGGTTCTCCCCCGCCGACACGGCGCCGGTGCGGTCGTCGCCGTCGAGGTGGATGTACGGAGGCTGGTGCAGCGCTCCGAAGCTGTTGCCGAGCGCCTGAACGACGCCCTTGCTGCCGTCGTTGAGTTCGTACAGGGCGCACAGGTCGAGGTCGAGGTCGGAGTGCAGCGCGGTCGGGCGCCCGAACTTGCTGCTCCACCCGGAGAACTGCTTGCGCACCTCCCAGTTGAGGTTCACGTGCAACGCGCCGGAGGTGCCGCCCTGCTTGGTGAGCGAGACGGAGGGGGCGGCCTTGGTGAGCGTCACCTTGGTGAGACGGACGGGCGCGGGCGGGGGCGGCGCGGCGGGCTGCGGCATCGGCGGGGGCGTGGACGCGGCGGGCGGTGTGGCCGCGGGGGGCGCCGGAGCGACGGCCGGGGCCGGTGCCGCCTGCTGCGGCTCGTCCACGGTGATGCCGTAGTCCGTGGCCAGTCCTTCGAGGCCGCTGCTGTAGCCCTGACCGACGGCGCGGAACTTCCAGGCGCCCTGGCGGCGGTAGAACTCGCCCAGCACGAAAGCGGTTTCGGTTGTGGCACCCGGGTTGTCGAAGCGGGCCACCGGTGTGCCCTGGGCCGCGTCCTGGACCTCGATGTACAGGTCGGGAACGTTTCCGAACGTGCCGCCGTCGGCGGAGGCGGCGATGACGACCGTCTCGATCGCGGGTTCCACGCGCGCGAGGTCGACGAGGAGCGCGTCGGTCACCCGGCCGTCGGTGGTGCGCTTTCCCTCGTGACGGATCGCGCCGGAGGAGTGCGCGGGCTGGTTGTAGAAGACGAAGTCCGCGTCCGAGCGGACCTTTCCGCTTACCAGCAGCAAAGCGGAGGCGTCGGCGTCGGGCACGCCCGCTCCGGCCCGCCACCCCAATTCCACCCGCAAGGCCGCGGTGGGCACCGGAGTATTTGAACCTTTCAGCATTTGCATGTCCGCCCCCATTGCGTGTCACCGCGCCGGGCCGTCCCGGCGGTCCGTCGAGTTCCGTGCGCACAACCTAATTCCCCGCCGCGTCGAAGTCCCCCACGCCGGCGGCCGGAAGACCGGCGGCCAACCCCTGGTAACCGGCCCGGAACTCGGCCTTTACACGATCAGACCCTCGTTCGGCGCCCCATTTTGCCGAGTTCGCTCGCATTGGGGATCCCAGGTCACTGCGGACACGGAAAACAACCCTCTTATCGGTCTCCCCAACCAGCACATCGTGGGCTTAACTTATGTGCCATGACCTCCCCCCGCTCCACCTATGGCGGCGGCTACTACTCCGCCTCCTTCCCGGACACCCCGATCTACGACAAGCTCGTCGCCGAGCGGGGCACCCCGCAGATCGCACCGATCCGGGTCCCCGCTCAGTACGACATGCCGGGCGGCAACCTGCCCGCCCTCCCGTCGGCGCTGCCCGCCCTGCCGGCAGCCCCCTCCCAGCCCGCCTACGGCTATCCGCAGGCGCAGCAGCCCTCACCGCTGCAGCAGGCGCCCGCGGCGTACATCCCGCAGCAGGCCACCGCTCCGCGCGGCTACCCCGGCCCCCAGCCGCAGCAGCCCCGCCCGGCCGCACCCGCGGGCTACGAGGCGATGCGCCCCGCGGCTCCCCGGCCGGCCCCGGCTCCCTATCAGGACCCGTACAACAACCAGCAGTACCGCGGGTACTGAGCCGACCTCCGGGGGTTGCCGGTGCCGGCTGGCACGATGGCCCCATGGGGAACGCTCACCTGCACTCGATTCACATCCATCCGGTCAAGGCGGTCCGGGGCCTGGCGCCCCGGGAGGCCGTCGTGGAGCCCTGGGGCCTGGCCGGAGACCGGCGCTGGGTGCTGATCGACGACGGGGGAAAGGTCGTCACGCAACGCCGGCACCCTCGCCTCGCGCTCGTCGCCGCCGAGCTTCAGCCCGGTGGCGGCGTCCGTCTGTCCGCGCCCGGCATGCCGCCGTTGGCGGTGCCCGTTCCCCGGCCCGTCGCGAGTGTGCCGGTGGAGATCTTCCGCGACAAGGTCGAGGCGGTCCCGGCCGAGGACGAGACCGCGCACGCCTGGGTCAGCTCCTGCCTCGGCTCCGACGCGCGCCTGGTGTACATGGACGACCCGGCCACCCGCCGGCCCCTCGCCCCGGAGTACGCCAGGCCCGGTGAGAGTCTCCTTCGCCGACGGATTTCCGCTGCTGCTCGCCACGACGGCTTCGCTCGACGCCCTCAACTCCCTGATCGCGCAGGGCGAGCACGCCGGCGAGGGCCCGCTGCCCATGAACCGCTTCCGGCCGAACGTGGTCGTGGCGGGCACCTCCGCCTGGGCCGAGGACGACTGGTCGCGCATCTCCGTCGGGGAAGTGCCCTTCCGCGTGGCCAAGCCCTGCGGCCGGTGCGTGGTGACCACCACCGACCAGGGCACCGGCGAGCGTGGCCACGAGCCCCTGTTCAGCCTGGGCCGCCACCGCCGCCTCGACGGCAAGCTGGTCTTCGGTCAGAACCTGGTGCCGCTGTCCCGCGGCACGATCCGGGTCGGGGACCCGGTCAGGATCCTCGCATAGCGCTTCGGGCCGAGCGGGAACCGTCCCGCGGGCCCGGCCGTTGGCCTGTGTGAGAAATGCATGAGAGACCCCGGGGGAAGTGATGTCGCTCTCTCTTCGCCGGGTCCATGCGTGGGCGGCTCCGCCGGGGGAGTATCACGGAGCGGGAAGGGGGTGCAGGCGGTGCGAGCGATCAGCGGACTCTGGCGCTGGCGGCGCAATCCGCTGTGCCGCGCGACCGACCTGGCCGAGGCCTGGGTGGCACTGGCCGCCCTGATGCTGATCCTGCTGGCCGCCCCGGTGGCCGGCTCGCTCGTCGGGGGGACGGCGGAGGACGCCCTGCAGCGCTCCGTCCGGACACAGCACGAGGCACGGCACCTGGTGACGGCCACCGTGGTCCGCAAGCTGGACCGCTCCCCGCTGGACGCCGACCCGGAGACCTCGTCGGGCAGGGATCTGCGCACCCGTGTCCTCGCCGACTGGACCGCGCCGGACGGCACCCCGCACCAGGGTCCCGTCCTGGCGAGCCTCAAGAACCCCCAGCAGGGCGACGAGTTCCGGATATGGACCGACCGGCACGGCCGGATGGTGGGCCGCCCGCTCGACTCCGCGACGGCGTCGACGCACGCGGTCCTAGCCGGCTTCGGCGCCGCCCTGGCGACGGGCGGTCTCATCGAGGCCGGCAGACGGCTGATCGTCTGGCGCATGGTCCGCCGCCGGTACGCCCGTTGGGACCAGGCATGGGACAAGGCGGGCCCGGACTGGGGCAGGACGGGCACCGGCAGCTGACGGCCTTCCGGCTCTGGTCAACCCACCGCCCGCGCGCACGCTACGGTGGTCCGGCCGAACAGTTCGGCACAACCCGCGCGCGAGCGAGCCCCAGGGACGCGCCCCGAGGGCGGACGAGCCATCAGTACGACCGAGGTGGGGGCACGGCTACACCATGGCACAGGGCACGGTCCAGGTGACGCACACCGGCACGTCGCGGTGGCGGCGCCGCACGGGTGAGTACGCATCGCTCGCCGCCGCCCTGGAGGCCGCGGCCGACGGGGACGTCCTCACCGTCGCGCCCGGCACCTACCGGGAGAACCTGGTCCTGCAGCGCGCGGTGACCCTGCGCGGCCCGGAGGGCTCCCCCGGCTCCGTGCGGATCGCGCCCGTGGACGGCGTGCCGCTGACCGTGCGCGCCTCTGCGGTGGTGCAGGACCTCCATGTGGAGGGCCAGGACGCCGCCGCCCCTGCCGTGCTGGTGGAGGAGGGCACCCCCGAGCTGCGGGACGTGCGGGTCGTGACGCGGTCGGCGGCCGGGATCGAGGTACGCGGCAGCGCCCGGCCCACGGTCCGGCGCTGCGCGGTCGACAACCCTGCGGGCATCGGCATCGCCGTACTCGACGGCGCGGGCGGGGTGTTCGAGGAGTGCGAGGTCGTCGCGGCCGGCCAGGCGGGCGTGGCGGTGCGCGGCGGCGCCCACCCCCGCCTGGAGCGCTGCCGGATCCACCACACGTCGGGCTCGGGCCTGTCGGCGACCGGGGAGAACTCGGCGCTGGAGGCGGTGGGCTGCGAGATCTACGAAGTGCGGGGCAGCGGTGTGCAGATCACCGGCCGCGCCACGGCGCACCTCACCGACTGCGACGTGCACCGCACGACGGCCGACGGGGTCACGCTCGACACGGACGCCGTGCTGACGCTCGCCGACTGCCGCATCCACGACATCCCGGAGAACGCGGTCGACCTGCGCTCCCGTTCCGTTCTCACGCTGACGCGCACCACGGTGCGGCAGTTCGGGCGCAACGGCCTGTCGGTGTGGGACCCGGGCACGCGGGTGGACGCCAACCAGTGCGAGATCTTCGACAGCACGGGCGACTATCCGGCGGTGTGGGTCAGCGACGGCGCCACCGCCGTCCTGGACTCCTGCCGGGTGCACGACGTGCCGGACGCGCTGTTCGTCCTCGACCGCGGCTCGCGCGCGGACGTCGTCGACAGCGACCTGTCCCAGGTGCGCAACACGGCGGTGTCGGTGAGCGACGGCGCGACCGCGCAGCTCGACGACTGCCGGATCCGGGACGCGGCGACGGGCGCCTGGTTCCGCGACCACGGCAGCGGCGGCACCCTCAGCAACTGCACGGTGGACGGCACCCAGACCGGCGTGATCGTCACCAAGGGCGCCGACCCGACCGTGGAGCGCTGCACGATCGACTCACCGGCGGAGGCAGGCGTCTACGTCTCGGCCGGCGGCCGCGGCAGCTTCCAGAACTGCCGGGTCACGGGCAGCGGCGGCTACGGCTTCCACGTGATCGACGGCAGCCGTACGACGCTGCGCAAGTGCCGCACGGAGCGGTGCGCGCGCGGGGGCTACGAGTTCGCGGACAGTGGCGCGGACGCCGCGTCCGGGGCGGGCCCGCTCGTCGAGGACTGCACGAGCGACGAGAGCGCCGGGCTGCGTACGCCCACGGCTCGGGCGACGGCCGTGCAGACGGTGAGCCACTCCCCCGGCCTGCTGGGCGCGGTCCCGGGACAGCGCACCGAGCCGGAGCCCCCGGCGCCGGTCGCCGAGCCCGAGCAGCCGGCCCGCACCTCCAAGGACGTCCTCGGTGAACTGGACGCGCTGGTGGGCCTGGAGAGCGTCAAGCGCGAGGTGCGCGCCCTCACCGACATGATCGAGGTCGGAAGGCGCCGGCAGCAGGCCGGTCTGAAGGCGGCCTCGGTCAAGCGGCACCTGGTCTTCACCGGCTCCCCCGGCACCGGCAAGACGACGGTCGCGCGGCTCTACGGCGAGATCCTCGCCTCCCTCGGCGTGCTGGAGAAGGGCCACCTGGTCGAGGTGTCCCGGGTCGACCTGGTCGGCGAGCACATCGGCTCCACCGCGATCCGCACACAAGAGGCGTTCGAGAAGGCGCGCGGCGGCGTGCTGTTCATCGACGAGGCGTACGCGCTGTCCCCGGAGGACGCGGGCCGCGACTTCGGCAAGGAGGCCATCGACACGCTGGTGAAGCTGATGGAGGACCACCGGGACGCGGTCGTGGTGATCGTCGCGGGCTACACGGCCGAGATGGAGCGCTTCCTGTCGGTCAACCCGGGCGTGGCGTCCCGCTTCTCCCGGACCATCACCTTCAGCGACTACGGCCCTGAGGATCTGCTGCGGATCGTGGAGCAGCAGGCCGAGGAGCACGAGTACCGGCTGGCGCCGGGCGCGGCGGAGGCCCTGCGGAAGTACTTCACGGTGCTGCCCAAGGGCCCGGCGTTCGGCAACGGCCGTACCGCTCGGCAGACGTTCGAGGCCATGGTCGAACGGCATGCGAGCCGGGTCGCCCAGGTGGCGGAGCCGAGCACGGACGACCTGACCCTGCTCTACGCCGAGGATCTGCCCGAGCTGCTCTGAGGGCCTCCAGCTGCCCTGAGGGCCCCTCACGCGGCGGGCGGCTCGGGCTGGTGGCGCGGCGCAGGCACTTCCCCGGCCGCCGGGCCCTCGGGCCGCAGCCGCGCCAGCAGCCTGCGGCGTTCCTCGGCGAAGACCGGATCGGCCTGGTAGTCGGAGTGACCGAGGATCGGCGCGGGCAGCGGCAGGAGATCGGTACGGCCGTAGGCGAGGGGGTCCTTCAGGGGGGTGTGGTCGACCTGCGGGCCGCTGTCGCCGGGCAGGCGCACCGGGCCGCCGATGGGGTCGGTGAGCCGGTGGAGGTTGCGCCAGCAGTCGACGTCACGGTGCAGGGAGCTGAGCGCGTCAGGTCCGAAGTGTGCCGGGAACCAGCGGCCGTAGAGGCGCTCCAGCGGGGAGCCGTAGGTCAGCAGCGCGACGCGTTTGCGGGCTGACGGGGTGAGTTGCCAGGCCGCGGCGGCGGCGAGGACGCTGCCCTGAGAGTGCCCGGAGATGACCAGCCGTCCGCCGGTGGCACGGGTCCAGGTGGCCATCCGCCAGGTCAGGTCGGGCACCGCGCGCTCGGCGTAGCAGGGCGGGGCGAAGGGGTGGGAGGCGCGGGGCCAGAAGGTGCCCACGTCCCACAGGATGCCGATGGTGCGGCGGGCCGAGGCGTCCTTGTAGGCACGCCGGCCCCAGGTGACGAAGAGGAGGAAGCCGAGGCCGATCAGCCAGGAGCCGAGGGCCTGCGAGGTCTCGGCGGCGCCGTGGACGACGGGGTAGGCGCCCTGCGCGGCCTCGCCGGGGGTCTCGTCGGTGGCGAGGGCGCCCACGAGGGCTCCGGCGCCGAGCAGCAGGGTGACGCCGGAGGTGACGGCGACGATGCGGGGTCCCCGGTCGGTGAGCGCGGCCATCGCCCGGGTGTAGGCGATCCGGCGGGTGCGGGCGGGGTCGAGGTCCTCGTCCGGGTAGTCGAGTGCCACGGCGGCCCGCTCGGCGCGGGCGAGCTGCCAGGCGCGGTGGGCCAGCCAGCCGATGAGCCCGAGCAGCACGACGAGCAGGGGCGGGATCACGGAGGCCTGCCAGGTCAGCAGGACCGGCGGGCCCTCGAGTGACGCTCCGGTGCCGTCCAGCCAGTCGGACACGCGCTGCGACACACCGCCGGACATGACGCCGCCGAGCGCGCAGGCCAGCATCGCCACGGCCGGTCCGCCCAGGCCCCGCAGCACCGCCCGCCGGTCGGGGTCGGTGCGGTGCAGGGCGTGGGCGACGACGCCGAGGACGATCACGAGCAGGCCCTGGACCAGGGCGATCCCGCCGAAGGTCGCATCACCCGGCAGCCGGCCTTCCGACGTCCACCCGGGGCGCTCCCATCCGGCGTACAGCAGGGCGAGGGCGAGCAGGACGAGCGCGACGAGCGGCAGGCGCCGTACGAAACGCTCGTCGAGTTTCCGGTCCAGCCGTCTCTCGCTGCGGCCGCGGCGGCACACCACCCACACCACGGCGACCGCGCAGGCCGCGAGGGCCGCCTCCAGGACCAGGCCCAGAACGCCGAGTACGGCGGGGCCGCCAGGGCGCCGGTCGAAGCGGGCGGCGGCGCTGCCGACCGCGGCGGCGACCGTGATCAGTCCGGCGGCGGTGTGCGCGGCGCGCAGCCGGGCCACCAGCCGGCGCCCGTACCAGAACCCGGGCCGGCCGAGTGCGGTCGGGCCGCCGTCTCCTTCGGGCTCGGGTGCACGTTCGATGGGCTGCTGGGACTCGTAGTCGCTCCATGTGCGCCGGGACAGGTACCAGAGGAGGACGGTCAGGGCGGTGGGCACGACGGCGGCGAGGGCGAGCCTGCGGCCGGGGGCGCTCCACCAGCCGCCGTCCGAGACGGTGGGCGAGAGGAAGCCCAGCCAGGTGTGGCGGTCGGCGCAGGCGGTGGTGCCCGCGCACTGCCAGGCCGCCAGGTCGAGGGCGACCTCACAGGCGGCCGCCACGAGCAGCGCCGTCAGGGTGAGTGCCGTGAGCCGTACCAGGAGGCCGTAGAGGCGTACGGTGCGGCGGCGGCCGTGGGCGGAGGGGCGCATCCAGTGCGCGAGGTTGACGACCATGAACGGCAGCAGCAACAGCCACAGGGCGCGGGTGCCGTTGCCGGAGGTGAGGTTGCACCAGACGTAGGCCTCGGGCACCGGCCCTTCACGGCGACGGTCGTCAGGGGTGTGCTCGGCGTCGACGTCGTCGGCGCGCCGGAAGACGGCCGCCGTGTCGTCGCCGGTGATCCGTACCGTCCGCGGATCGTTGAGCATCTCCTGCGGCGTGGTTCCGCCGACGCCGTGGACCAGGAGTTCCAGGGCGGTCCCGGGCTCGCCGGGCCGCGTGGCGGGACCGTCTGACCCGCCGGTCGACGCATGTTCCTGCGCACGTTCCACTGATTCGCACTTCCCCCGTGACACGCCGTCGGCTCTGTCCGTGCGGGCACAAGGATCTCCACTTCCGCGGCGCCGCACACCTCCTGTCACGGAATCTCCCCGATCCGTGATGAAGCGTTGTGACGGCTGAGCCACCGGTGGCATGTGCGCGACGAGTGGGCGTGGTGGCGCTCTCCGCTCCGCGACATGCGAGGATGGGACGTCCTCGCACCGCGGCCCGGGAGAATGCCCTAGTCGGAGCCGGTGCGGGGGGTGTCGGACGGCATTGAGGCGAAAGGACCGGAGCGTACGTGAGCGAGAATCAGAACCTCCTCGCGGAGCAGCGGCGATCCCTGATCCTCGACGAGGTTCGCCGCCGGGGCGGTGTCCGGGTCAACGAGCTGACCCGCAAGCTCGGCGTGTCGGACATGACGGTCCGCCGTGACCTCGACGCGCTCGCCCGCCAGGGCGTGCTGGAAAAGGTGCACGGCGGCGCGGTCCCGGTGGTCGAGGCCAGTACCCACGAACCGGGCTTCGAGGCCAAGTCCGGCCTGGAGCTGACCGCCAAGGAGGACATCGCACGCGCCGCGGCCAAGCTGGTCGCGCCGGGCGCCGCGATCGCCCTGTCGGGCGGCACGACGACCTTCGCGCTGGCGCACCAGCTGCTGGACGTCCCGGACCTGACGGTGGTCACCAATTCGGTGCGGGTCGCCGATGTGTTCCACGCGGCGCAGCGCACCTCGGGCCCGCGGCAGGGCGCGGCCACGGTCGTGCTGACGGGCGGGGTGCGCACGCCCTCCGACTCGCTGGTGGGGCCGGTGGCCGACCAGGCGATCGCGGCGCTCCACTTCGACCTGCTGTTCCTCGGGGTGCACGGCATATCGGTCGAGGCCGGCCTGTCGACGCCGAACCTCGCGGAGGCCGAGACGAACCGGCGGCTCGTGCAGTCCGCCCGCCGCGTGGTCGTGGTCGCGGACCACACCAAGTGGGGCAAGGTGGGGCTGAGTTCGTTCGCCTCGCTGGAGCGGATCGACACGCTCGTGACGGACGCCGGCCTGCCGGACGACGCGCGCGGGGTCGTCGCGGAACATCTGCGACGGCTGGTGGTGGCCGGGGAGCCCGAGGACGGCGCAGACATCTGACGGTAGCTCAGCTAGGGTGGCGCACCCGGTCATCGCCCGCTCCCGTCCAGGAGGGCTGCGCCCATGCCCCGTCGACTGCGCCCGGTGGAACTCGACTTCGTGGCGACGGCTCCCGTCCGGCATGTCTTCGAACGGGACATGGCCGCTCCGCCGGAGGCGGTGTACGGCGCGCTGGAGGACGTGCCCGGCTGGGCCGAGTGGTTCGCGCAGGTGTCGGCCGCCCGCCCGGTCGGCGCCGGCGCGGGGCGGGACATCACGCTCACCGGTGGCATCCGGTTCCGTGAGACGGTCATCGCGGCGAAGGGACCCGGGCTGTACGCCTACCGCGTGGACGTCACCAATCTGCCGGGCGTGCGGGCGCTGGCCGAGGAGTGGCGGCTCGCGCCGGCCGGCGGCGGCACCCGGGTGCGGTGGATTTTCGCCACCGACGGGACCGCTGCGTACCGGCTGGCGGTGAAGGTGGCGCGCGCAGGTCAGGCGCGCGCCTTCCGGGACGCCGTGCGGGCGCTGGACCGGCGGCTGAAGGTCTGAGGACCCGGGGGCTCAGTCCGGCCAGACGCCCGTCTTCAGCAGTGAGTCGATCGCGGCCGTGTACGGCTGGATGTCCAGCCCCTGGGCGGTCAGCCAGGCGTCCGAGTAGTACTTGTCGAGATACCGGTCCCCGGGGTCGCACAGCAGGGTCACGACGCTGCCCTGCCGACCCTCGGACACCATCTCCGCGACGATCTTCAGCGCGCTCCACAAGCCCGTGCCGGTGGAGCCGCCGGCCTTGCGGCCGATGGCGCGTTCCAGGGCGCGTACGGCGGCGACACTGGCCGCGTCGGGCACCTTCATCATCCGGTCGATCGCGCCGGGCACGAAGCTCGGTTCCATGCGGGGCCGGCCGATGCCCTCGATACGGGAGCCGCAGTCGCAGGTGACGTCCGGATCGCCGGTGGTCCAGCCCTCGAAGAAGCACGAGTTCTCGGGGTCGGCCACACAGACGCGGGTGTCGTACTGCATGTAGTGGACGTAGCGCGCGAGGGTCGCGGAGGTGCCGCCGGTGCCCGCGGTGGCGACGATCCACGCCGGCTCGGGGAACCGCTCCAGGCGCAGCTGGCGGAAGATGGACTCGGCGATGTTGTTGTTCCCGCGCCAGTCCGTGGCCCGTTCGGCGTAGGTGAACTGGTCCATGTAGTGGCCGCCGGTCTCGGCCGCGAGGCGGGCGGACTCCTCGTACATCGTGCGGGGGTCGTCCACGAAGTGACATCGGCCGGCGTGGAACTCGATGAGGCGGATCTTCTCGGCGCTCGTCGTGCGCGGCATGACGGCGATGAAGGGCACGCCGATCAGCTTCGCGAAGTACGCCTCGGAGACGGCGGTCGAGCCGCTGGAGGCCTCGATGACGGGCCGGTCCGGCCGGATCCAGCCGTTGCACAGGCCGTAGAGGAAGAGGGAGCGGGCGAGCCGGTGCTTGAGACTGCCGGTGGGGTGGGTGGACTCGTCCTTCAGGTACAGGTCGATGCCCCACCGCTGCGGCAGGGGGAACTGCAGCAGGTGTGTGTCGGCCGAGCGGTTGGCGTCCGCCTGGACTCTGCGGACGGCCTCTTTGAGCCACGCCCGGTAGGCGGCGTCGCTGTGGTCGACGTCGAGGGTCACGCCGGTCCGGGTCTGCTGGGGGGTACTCACGGGGGCTCCTAACGCTGCGCGCCGGCAAGGGGGCGCACGGCCGGCACACCGATCATAAGCACCTTGAGCACGCTTCTCACCTGCATAAACGCATCTTTGAGCCCCCCAAAGCGCCCCCAGGGGCAGGGCCCGGGGCAAGGGGGCGCGCGGTCCAGGGAGCGCATGGGCGAGTGTGCTGCGGGCGCCCCCGGAGAGGGGGGCGCGGGCACTGGTGCTCGACGCCGGGCGGGGGCAGACTGCTCGGCGGGACCAAGGCCCCGGACGGGGTGAGCGCAGGGTACGACCGCCTCCCGGGGCAGGCCTCGGGCACGGGCACCACCCTCTCGGGGGGCGACGGCCGGCGGGGCACACCGCACGGCCGGGCCGGGTCCGGACCGGGCGAGCGGGCGCACCACCCCGGAGGGGAACCTTCGTCCGGGTGCACCACCCCGGAGGGGACCCTTCGGCCGGACGGGGCACACTGGATCAGGACACGACCCCGTACCGGGCACCGCGCGGAGCGGGCCGGTACACCGACGCGCACTAGGGGGCGGGTGGCATGGGAGAGCCGGAGTTCAGGGCCACGGGCGTGCGGATCGGAAAGCGGCTGCGTTCGCTCACCCGGGCCGGGCAGGTCCGGATCAGCGACGGCCGGCTCCAACTGCTGACCAGCTACGGCAGTGAGATCGACAGCGCGCCGGTGCAGGCCGTGCGCGCCTCCAAGCCCTGGTTCGGCCCCGATGACCGGGCCACGGCGGACCTCAACGGCCAGCGGTACCTGCTCACTCTGGGCGACCACGACCCCGCCCCGGGGGAGCCGGGCCCGCCGGCGGCGCGGCGGTTCATCGAAGCCGTGCGCAGGGCAGCGGGGCGTGGCGACTGAGATGTCCGCGAGTTGCGGTACTTCATCCCCTACGCCACTCTGGTCTCACGTCACTCTGGGTTTACCGGCGATAACGCTGCGAACCAGCCCGCCGGCCACGACAGCAGGCGGCAGTGTCACGCAGGCGCCCTGCTGGATCCGAACTCCGTGTTCTTCCGGACCTCACGTCGGGGAGTCGCAGCCGTGATCAGCTACCCAAGCAGGCACTGCACGGTGGAGCTCCAAGCCCTGCCGTCGCGGATCGGCCAGGTCCGCAGAATCGTATCTGCGCAATTGCGCTACTGGCATCTGGATCCCCTGATCGACCGGGCCTCGCTCGGCGTGACGGAGCTGTTGTCCAACGTCCACCGCCATGCCCAGCCCGACAAGACGTGCACCGTGGAGATAGAGCTGCTGCTCGACCGGCTCACCGTCTCGGTGCGCGACGGTGACCCGCGGATGCCCGTGGTCGACGACGCCGAACCGCTGGCGACCTGCGGGCGCGGGCTCGCGATGGTGGCCGCCATGAGCGAGAGCTGGGGCGTCCGGCCGGACGGCGAGTCCGGCAAGGTCGTGTGGTTCACCCTGCCGACGTCCGCCCCCGCGGTGACCGCGCCGTCGCTTCACGCCCGGCGCACGGTCCTGGACAAGCCCGCGCGCCGGTTCGCCGAGGTCGGGGCTTCCGCCGACGGGCTCCGGCCCGACCATGCTCCCGCCCGGTCCGCCGTTGCCGGTTGACCGGGCGGTGACCACCCTCCCCTGAGGAGCCTCGGGGGCGTACGCCCCCGGGGGCGCTCCGGGGGCGCACGTCACCCCGTGGCGACCGCCGGCAGCACGCTCGGGCCCGGCGGCGCGCGCCGGGCCGGAAGCGGCACGGGGAGGGCGCCGGCCGCGACGGTCACGACGACCAGGGCCCTGAGTCGCGGCGGCCGCCCTTACGCCACACCTCCCTTGTGGCCGAACTCCTCGTTCAGTACGGACAATCGGCGCCAGTACTCGTCCTCGTCGATCTCGCCGGAGGCGAAGCGGCGGCCGAGTACGGCGATGGGCGAGTCGTCCCTGACGGCGGACTGCCGCCAGGGACCGCCGCGGCGGCCACGCCACACGGAGCGGCGCAGCAGCGCGACGCCGCCGCCGATCACCAGCGCCCAGATCACCGGGAAGAGCAGGATCCACGGGCCGGGCCCGCCGCCGTCGCCGAAGTTCGCCAGGGTCTGCATGTCGTCCGACTCCTCGATCACTCGATGGCTCGTGTCGCTTACGAGAGTCCTCCGGCAGGCGCCCCGGGTCGTCGTACGGCCAGCGGCACCGCCCGTACCCCACGGGGAGTAGACGGACGGCTCTCCATTGCTCCGCACCCCTCGACTTCTGTAACTACTGGTATGTACAGTGCGAGCATGAGCACCCCGGAACGGCTGATCGAGTCCACCCGCGAACTGTTGTGGGAGCGTGGCTACGTGGGCACCAGCCCCAAGGCGATCCTGGAACGCGCGGACGCCGGGCAGGGCAGCATGTACCACCACTTCAAGGGCAAGCCCGATCTCGCACTGGCCGCGATCCGCCGGACCGCCGAGGAGATGCGCGCCACCGCGGCGGGAGTGCTCGACGGCCCGGGCACGCCGTACGAGCGCATCGAGGCGTATCTGCGGCGCGAGCGGGACGTGCTGCGGGGCTGCCCGGTCGGCCGGCTGACGATGGATCCGGACGTCATCGCGAGCGCCGAGCTGCGCGCACCGGTCGACGAGACGCTCGACTGGCTGCGCGGGCGGATCGCCGGGATCGTCGAGGAAGGTAAGGCTCAGGGCCAGTTCGCGCCCGGGCTCGACGGCGGCGAGATCGCGGCGGCGGTCGTCGCGACCGTCCAGGGTGGTTACGTCCTCGCCCGCGCGTCCGGCTCCCCCGCCGCGTTCGACGCGGGGGTCCGGGGGCTCCTCTCCCTGCTGGCACCCCGGACTTCTTGAGGAGGCTTCCTTGTACGCCATGCAGTACGAGCTCACCCTGCCGGCCGGATACGACATGGGCCTCATCCGCGACCGCGTCGCCCGCCGCGGCCACCTCCTCGACGACCGGGAAGGGCTCGGCGTCAAGGCATACCTGATACGCGAGCGCGGCCTGCGCGGCTCGCCGGTCGACCAGTACGCGCCGTTCTACCTCTGGAACACCGTGGACGGTATGAACGCCTTCCTGTGGGGCGGCGGGTTCCAGGGGGTCAGTGACGACTTCGGGCGTCCGTCGGTGCGGCAGTGGACGGGGCTCGCGTACGAGGAAGGGGGCGGTTCGCAGGCGCGGTTCGCGGTGCGGCGGCGCCAACCGGTGCCGGACAGCGGGCGGTTGGCCGACGCCGCGGCGGAATCCGTGGGCGAGGCCCGGCGGCTGGCCGGGGAGCGCGGGGCCGTCCTCGCCGCCGCGGCCGTCGACACGAGCCGCTGGGAGCTGGTGCACTTCTCCCTCTGGGAGCACTGGGATCATGACACGCCCACGGCCGACGGCGAGGTGTTCGAGGTGCTGCACCTGTCCGCGCCGGGCCGGGACCGGCTGCCCCGGGGACGCCGGTGGTGAGCGCGGTCCGCACGGTGCTGGGGGACGTGTCCCCCGCAGACCTGGGTGTGTGCGACGCCCACGACCATCTGTTCTTCGGCAGTCCCCGGCTGCCCGGCCAGGAGCTGCGCAGCATGGCGGCGGCGCGGGCGGAGCTGGTGGCGTTCCGGGAGCAGGGCGGTGGGACCGTCGTGCAGTGGACGCCGTACGGGCTCGGGCGGCGGGCCGCCGATCTGCCGCCCCTGTCCCGGGAGACGGGTGTGCACGTGGTCGCCGCGACCGGCCTGCACCAGGCCGTGCACTACGACGAGGACACGCTCGCCGGGCTGCGGAGCCGGCTCGCCGAGGTCTTCGTCGCCGAACTCACCGAGGGCATCGGGACATCGGGGGTGCCGGCGGGGCTCGTCAAGGTCGCGGGCGGCTTCCACACCCTGGACGCGCACGCCCGCTGGACCATGACGGCGGCGGCCGAGGCGCAGCGCGCCACGGGCGCGGCGATCGCCGTGCACCTGGAGAGGGGAACCGGGGCGCTGGACGTACTGGACCTGCTGTGCGGGGAGTTGGGGGTGCCGCCGCACCGGGTGGTGCTCGGGCACCTCAACCGCTCCCCCGACCTGGTGGTGCACCGGCAGGCGGCGGAGTACGGCTGTTATCTGGCCTTCGACGGGCCGTCGCTCGCCCACCACGCCACGGACTGGCGGATGCCGGACGCCGTACGGGCCCTCGCCGACGCCGGGTTCGGCGACCGGCTGCTGCTGGGCGCGGACACCACCACGGCCGCCGCTCGCTCGGTGGACGGCGGCCCCGGGATGCCGTACCTGCTGCGCCGCGTGCGGCCCCGGCTCGTGGACGCCGTGGGCGAGGAGCTGGTGAGGCGCATCCTCACGGAGAATCCGGGGCGGGCGTTCGGGGCCGAGTGGCCCTGACCCGCCTGGTCCCCGGCCTCAGCCGCCGGCCTGGTCGCTGTCCTTCATCGAGCCCCAGCCGTGCCAGCGGTCGACCTCGATCCAGGCGCTCACCCGGGGGCGGACGCGGTCGGGGTACGGCTTGCCGGTGTAGTGCCGGGCGAGATGGTCGATGTCGGCCAGGTCCTCGTCGGCGTACGTCTCGGTCACGCGGCCGATGAGGGTGACGTGGGTGTACCAGTCGTCGCCGGCGAGCACCGTGAGGGTGACGCGCGGGTCGCGGCGCAGATGCTTCAGGCGTACCCGGCCCTCGTCGAGGTTGACCAGGACGCGGCCGTCCTTCCACGCGTACCACGTGGCGGTGGAGACCGGTGCACCGTCGGAGCGCAGCGTGGCCATGACGCACGGGTTGGGCCGGCTCAGCAGGGCGTCGGCCTCGGGCGGCAGCGGCGGCTTGGACATGAGGGAACCTCCTAGGAGTCGGTCTTCTCGTCGAAGCTGGCGAAGTAGGCGGCGGCCATGTCCTCGTCGGCGTGGCCCTGTGCGGCGGCGCGCTCCATTCGGGCGGCGGCCGCTTCGGCGACGTCCAGCCGGACGCCGTGGCCTGCGCCGGCCTGGACGATGAGCCGGGCGTCCTTGGCGGCGGTGCTCACCGCGAACTGGGGCGGTGTGAGCCTGCCTTCGAGAACGAGATCCGACTTGGCGCGCAGATAGCCCATGTCGAGCGGGCCGCCGGCGACGAGGTCGAAGAAGCCGTGCGGGTCGACGCCGAGGGCCTTCGACAGGGCGAGGGCCTCGCCGGCGGCGGCCGTGACGGCGAGGACCCAGCTGTTGGCGACGAGCTTGAGGCGGGTGGCCCCGCCCTCCGCTCCGTCCTCGCCGGACCAGACGGTCCGGGCGCCGACCGCCTCGAAGACCGGCGTCACCTTCTCGCGCCCCTCGACGGGGCCGGCCGCGAGCACGGTCAGTGTCCCGGCCTCGGCGGGCTGGCGGGTGCCCAGGACGGGTGCGTCGTAGAAGAGCAGGCCGTGCTCGCGGGCGAAGGCGGCCAGCTCGGCGACGCCGTCGAGGCCTGCGGTACTGGACTGCACCCATGCGATGCCGGGGCGCAGGGCGGGAGCGGCCTCGCGCATCGTCTCCAGGGCGGCGGGGCCGTCGTGGAGCATGGTCAGGACGATGTCGGTGTCCCGCACCGCCTGCTCGGGGCTGTCGGCGATGCGCACGCCCTCGGCGGCCAGCGGCTCGGCCTTGGCGCGGGTGCGGTTCCAGGCATGGACCGTGTGACCGGCCCGGGCGAGGTTGCGGGCCATCGCGGCACCCATGATGCCGGTGCCCAGGACGCTCACGGTGAGCTGGTGGGTCATTGCGTCAACTTCCTCGGTGGTGCGGTCGCGGGCGGACTGTCCGGTCCCCAGCCTGCCCGCTCAGCGGCGCGCCTTCCCGCAAGCGGCGCGCTCAAGCCTGATACCCGTGGGGTCAGCCTCGCGGGAGCACGCCCGGTTGACCGGTCACCCGCGCGAGGACAGCGCTCCCAGCGGATCGTCCAGGACCGGCTGCCACGCCAGTTCCGCCGCGCCG
This sequence comes from Streptomyces collinus, assembly GCF_031348265.1. Classification (NCBI taxonomy): domain Bacteria; kingdom Bacillati; phylum Actinomycetota; class Actinomycetes; order Kitasatosporales; family Streptomycetaceae; genus Streptomyces; species Streptomyces collinus. The sequence goes on from NZ_CP133771.1 coordinate 849,929, forward strand.
ACCAGGCTGTTGTGGTCGAGGGTGCAGGGCAGGATGGGGACGCCGCCGCTCTGGCCCCACAGGCTGCGGTCGGCGACGACGGCGCGCAGGCGGGCGGGGTCGGCGTCGAGGAGGGTGCGGTGCAGGCCGCCGAGGATGATGCGGTCCGGGTTGAGGATGTTGACCAGGCCCGCGAGGCCGAGGCCGAGGCGGTCGATCAGCGCTTCGGCGGCGGTGCGGACGGCCGGGTCGTCGTGGTGGTGGCGGATCAGGTCGATGGACTGCTGGAGCAGGGAGACCTCGGGGCCCGGTTCGCGTCCGGCCTCGGTGAGGAAGGCCAGCGGGTCGGTCTCCACGTCGAGGCAGCCGCGGCTGCCGCAGTGGCACGGGCGGCCCTCGGGGTGCACGGTGAGGTGCCCGACCTCCAGCGCGAGGCCCGAACTGCCCCGGTGCAAGCGGCCGTCGAGGACGAGCGCGCCGCCGACACCGCGGTGGCCGGTGGCCACGCACAGCAGGTCCCGGGCGCCGCGGCCGGCGCCGTGCCGGTGCTCGGCGAGCGCGGCGAGGTTGACGTCGTTCGCGGCGAACGCGGGCCCGTCGATGCCGGCCGCGCGCACCTGCTCGGCGAAGATGTCCCGCACGGGCGCGCCCGCGGGCCAGGCCAGGTGGAGGGGGTTCAGCGCCAGACCCTCGGGTTCGGCGACGGCGGAGGGTACGGCGAGGCCCGCGCCCACGCACCGGAGTCCGGTCTCGCGCAGCAGCTCGGCGCCGGCCGTGACGACGGAGGCGAGCACCTTGGCCGGGTCGGCGTCGACGACCTCGCAGCCGGGCGCGGTGGCGACGATCCGGCCGCCCAAGCCGACCAGCGCCGCCCGGAAGCCGTCGGCGTGCACCTGCGCGGCGAGCGCGACGGGTCCGTCGTCGGCGACGGCCAGTTTGTGGGAAGGCCTGCCCTGCGATCCGGCTGCGGCGCCGGGCCGGGCGTCGACCCGGATCAGCCCGAGTGCCTCCAGCTCGGCGGCGACCGCGCCGGCCGTCGCACGCGTCACCCCGAGCTCGGCGGTGAGCACGGCCCGGGTCGGTGCGCGTCCGGTGTGGACGAGCTCCAGCGCGGGTCCGAGCGCCGCGCGCCCCCGGTCCAGCCGCGTCCTCGAGGTGCTCCCATCCCCCGCCTGCCGGGGGTCCGCCTTCCCGCTCATGAGGGCGAGTCTCCCATGATCCGCCGGGATGGTGGCCGAGCCTGCCCGCCGGGCGTCACGGAGCCGCGGGGCTCCGCTCGGCCGGGTGCCGGAAGCCGCTGACCCGGAGCGTGATGTTGAGACGGCCCGTGAGGCCGAGCCCGGGCGGTGCCGTGCCCGCGTGGACGCGGGGGACTCCGTGGTAGGCCAGGCGGGACGGGCCGCCGAAGACGAACAGGTCGCCGCTGCGCAGCTCGACGTCGGTGTAGGGCCGGGTGCGCGTTTCGGTGTTGCCGAAGCGGAAGACGCAGGTGTCGCCGAGGCTCAGCGACACCACCGGTGCGTCGGACTTCTCGTCGCTGTCGCGGTGCATGCCCATGCGGGCGTCGGCGTCGTAGAAGTTGATCAGGGCGATGTCGTAGTCCGGAGCGGGTCCTGCGAGGGTGTCGCGGACCGCCCGGCGGCCCAGTTCGCCGAGCCATCGCGGGAACGGCTTCACCGGCGCGCCGTCCCCGTCGGCGACCGTGCGGGCGTAGGCGTACGGGTACCAGTGCCAGCCCAGGCACACCTGGCGGGCGGTCATGGTGCCGCCGCCGGGGGTGCGGACCGTGCGCAGGCCGGCGGGGGGCCGGGCCCACTCGCGGCAGGAGTCGAGCAGTTCCCGCTGGTGATCCGCGTCCAGCCAGCCGGGCAGGTGCACGGCGCCGGGCGCGATCTGCGCTCGCGGCCTGGGGAACAGCTCGGCGTCCATGCCCTCCATGGTGCACGACACGCCCTGAGCTGCGGCTCGGCTAGCCTGGTCGCACGATGAACGACCGTATGACGACGCCGTGGGGCGAGCCGGCGCTGACCCGTTTCCCCGAGGACCCGCGCGCCGGGCTGCGCGCCTGGGACGCCTCCGACGAGTACCTGCTGAGGCATCTGGCCGCGGAGCGGGTGCCGCTGGACGGCACGGTCGTGGTCGTCGGGGACCGGTGGGGCGCGCTGGTCACGGCGCTGGCGGAGCACCGGCCGGTGCAGATCAGCGACTCCTTCCTCGCGCAGGAGGCGACCCGCGCCAACGTAGCGCGGGCGGGTGCCGAGCCGGGTGCGGTGCGACTGCTCACCACGCAGGATCCGCCGCCTGAGCGGATCGACGTGCTGCTGGTGCGGGTGCCGAAGAGCCTGGCGCTGCTGGAGGATCAGTTGCTGCGGCTGGCGCCTGCCGTGCACGCGGGGACGGTCGTCGTGGGGACCGGCATGGTGAAGGAGATCCACACCTCGACGCTGCAGCTTTTCGAGCGGATCCTCGGCCCGACCCGCACCTCGCTCGCCGAGAAGAAGGCCCGGCTGATCTTCTGCGCGCCGGACCCGGCACTGGAGCGGCCCGCCAACCCGTGGCCGTACGTCTACACGCTGCCGGACGGCATCGGCCCCGCCGCGGGAGGCACCGTCGTCAATCACGCGGGGGTCTTCTGCGCCGACCGGCTCGACATCGGGACGCGGTTCTTCCTCGGGCATCTGCCGCAGGGGCGGGGGCGCCGGGTGGTGGACCTGGGGTGCGGCAACGGCGTGGTGGGTACGTCGGTGGCGCTGGCCGACCCGGACGCCGAGGTGCTGTTCGTGGACGAGTCGTTCCAGGCCGTGGCCTCGGCGGAGGCCACGTACCAGGCCAACGGCGCGCCGGGGCATGCCGAGTTCCGGGTCGGGGACGGTCTGGCGGGCGTGCCCTCCGGCAGTGTCGATGTGGTCCTCAGCAACCCGCCGTTCCACTCCCACCAGGCGACGACGGACGCCACGGCCTGGCGGATGTTCACCGGGGCGCGGCGCACGCTGCGGCCGGGCGGGGAGCTGTGGGTGGTCGGCAACCGGCATCTGGGCTACCACGTCAAGCTGCGCAAGCTGTTCGGCAACAGCCGGCTCGTCGCGAGCGATCCGAAGTTCGTGGTGCTGAAGGCCGTCAAGCGCTAGCGCAGCCCAGGGTCTGGAGGGTCCTGGCGACCGTTCGGGTCATCGCCTCCCGGGCGAGGGTCAGGTAGCTGCGCGGGTCGACCGCCTCGGGGCGTTCGGTGAGGAAATCCCGGACCGCTCCGGTCAGCGCGATGTTCAGGGCCGTGCCGATGTTGACCTTGGTGATGCCTCCGGCGACGGCCGCCGTGAGTTCGTCGTCCGGGACACCGGAGGAGCCGTGCAGGACGAGCGGGACGTCCAGGGCGGCCGACAGGCGTTTGAGCAGGGCGTGGTCGAGGGCCGCCGTGCGGGTGGTCATGGCGTGGGAACTGCCGATGGCGACGGCCAGGGCGTCCACGCCCGAGTCGGCGACGAAGGATCGCGCCTCGTCGGGGTCGGTGCGGGCGCCGGGGGCGTGCGCGTCCAGCGGGGGTCTGCCGTTCTTGCCGCCGATCTGGCCCAACTCGGCCTCGATCCAGAGTCCTTGGGTGTGTGCCCAGTCGACCGCCGCCCGGGTCGCGGTGAGGTTCTCGGCGTAGGGCAGGCGGGCCGCGTCGTACATCACGGAGCTGAAGCCGGCGTCCGGGGCCTGGCGCAGCAGGGCGTCGCTCTGCACGTGGTCGAGGTGCAACGCGACCGGCACGGCGGCACGTTCGGCCACGGCGACGGCCGCGCGGGCGAGCGGGAGCAGTTGTCCGGCGCGGAACTTCACCGCGTTCTCGCTGACCTGGAGGACGACGGGGGCGCACACCGACTCGGCGCCCGCGACGACGGCCTCGACGTGCTCCAGGGTGATGACGTTGAAGGAGGCGACGGCCGAGCCGGCCGCGGCGGCGCGGGTGACGAGGTCGCCGGTGGTGGTCAGAGGCACGGGGTCTCCTGGGGCCTGTCGTTCGGATCGGGCCGGCCGAGAGGGACTGCGTCTTTCGGCCGGCCCGAAGGGGGCGTGGTGCGTGCAGATGCAGGGCGGAGGAGGGGGGTCGACGCGGTGGCGGTCCCTTCCCGTGCGAGCGCAGCCGGGCGGGCGGCGGTCGGCGACGGACGACGAGTCAGGCCTCACGACGGCGGCGCGATCCGGGCGGAGTCCTGAAGTCAGGGCGCGAGGATCACCGAGCGCGTGAGGTGGCGCGGGCTGTCGGGGTCCAGTCCGCGGGACGCGGCGACGGCGACCGCGAGGCGCTGGACGCGGACGAGTTCGGCGAGCGGGTCGAGGCGCCCGGCGATCCACAACGCGCCCGTGTCACGCACCTGTTGGGCAAGTCCGTCGGGCGCGTCGCCCAGCATCCAGGTCGCCGTGCCCCGGGTGCTGACGCTGATGGGGCCGTGCCGGTACTCCATCGCCGGGTAGGCCTCCGCCCAGGCCAGCGCAGCCTCGCGCATCTTCAGTCCGGCCTCGTCGGCCAGGCCGACGGTCCAGCCGCGCCCCAGGAAGGTGAACTGCCCGCATTCCACCAGCCCTTCGGGCAGCGGCTCCGCCAGGGCGGTGCGCGCGTCGGTGACGGCCGCGTCGGGGTGGAGGCCGAGGTGGGCGCGGAGCAGGGTGAGGGCCGTGGTCGCGAACCGGGTCTGGACGACGGAGCGTTCGTCCGCGAAGTCCAGGACGGCGAGGTCGCCGGCGGCCGTCCGCACGGGTGTGTCCGGGTCGGCGGTGATGGCGGTGGTGCGGGTCGCGCCCTTCAGCCGGCCCAGCAGGTCCAGGATCTCGGTCGTGGTGCCGGAGCGGGTGAGGGCGACGACCCGGTCGTAGCGGCGGCCGTGGGGGAACTCCGAGGCGGCGAAGGCGTCGGTCTCGCCCTGGCCCGCGCCCTCGCGCAGGGCCGCGGCGGCCCGCGCCATGAAGTACGAGGTGCCGCAGCCGACGATCGCGACCCGCTCCCCCGGCGCGGGCAGCACTTTCGCGTGGTGGGCCGCCTGCGACGCGGCGCGTGCCCAGCACTCGGGCTGACTGGTCAGCTCGTCCTCGACATGCGTCATCCCGCACCCTCCATTCTGATTGTTCCTGCAAGATAGTCCCATGTTTCGAGCATCATCAAGCATTCGGCCGCTTCGGGTGCGCTAGGGTCGCCCTGAGATCGAGGACGTGGAGGTGCGGATGTCGCGCGACGCCCGCTGGAAGGCGCTGCTGGAACTGCTCGTGGAGCGCGGCCGGCTGGACGTCGAGGACGCGGCGGCCGAGCTCGGGGTGTCGGCGGCGACGATCCGCCGTGACTTCGACGGGCTCGCCGAGCAGCAGATGCTGGTGCGCACCCGGGGCGGCGCGGTCGTGCACGGCGTGTCGTACGAGTTGCCGCTGCGCTACAAGACGGCCCGCCACGCCTCCGAGAAGCAGCGCATCGCCAAGGCGGTGGCGGAGCTGGTGGCGCCGGGCGAGGCGGTCGGGCTGACCGGGGGAACCACCACGACCGAGGTGGCGCGGGCGCTGGCGGTGCGCGGGGATCTGGTGTCCGGGGCGCCCGCGCTGACCGTGGTGACGAACGCGCTGAACATCGCGAACGAGCTGGCCGTGCGGCCCCAGTTCAAGATCGTGCTGACCGGAGGGGTGGCGCGGGCCCAGTCGTACGAGCTGGTCGGGCCGCTCGCGGACGGGGTGCTCGGGCAGATCACCGTCGACGTGGCGGTGCTCGGTGTCGTCGCCTTCGACGTCACGCACGGTGCGGCGGCGCACGACGAGGCCGAGGCGGCGATCAACCGGCTGCTGTGCGAGCGGGCGGAGCGGGTGGTGGTCGCCGCCGACTCCAGCAAGCTCGGGCAGCGGGCCTTCGCCCGGATCTGCGCGGCCGAGGCGGTGGACACCCTGGTCACGGACACGGCGGCCGACCCGGAGGCGGTGCGGCGCTTCGAGGAGGCCGGGCTGCGGGTCGTCACCGTCTGACGGCGGCGTCCGGCAGCCGTCCGGCAGCGGCGGTCCGCCGGCGGCGGCTCTAGGCTTGGGCTGAGGCGCCTACCGGGCAGGGAGGCTGTCATGGGCGGAACGGCACAGGACCGGGGCGTGCCGGGCGGCCGGCGGTACGTACCGATCGCCGAGCACGGGCTGATCGGCGATCTGCGCAGCGTCGCCCTGGTGGGGACCGACGGCACGATCGACTGGTACTGCTGTCCGGCCTTCGACGCGCCGAGCGTGTTCGCCTCGATCCTGGACGCGGAGCGCGGCGGCTGCTTCGAGCTGGCGGCGACCGTGCCGGCCCGGACCAAGCAGTTCTACTTTCCCGACACCAACGTCCTGATCACCCGGTTCTTCACCGAGGACGGGGTCGGCGAGGTGCAGGACTTCATGCCGGTCGGCGGCGGGCCGGCCGAGGCGGAGCGGCACCGGCTGATCCGGCGGGTGGTGTGCGTGCGCGGCTCCATCCCGTTCCGTACGCGGGTGGCGCCCCGGTTCGACTACGGCTCCCTGCCGCACACCGTCCGGCTGACCGGTGACACCGCACAGTTCGAGACCGACGGGCTGACGCTCGCACTGACGGCGACCGTGCCGCTGGAGGCCGACGGGCCGGACGTGTGCGGCGACTTCAAGCTCTCCGAGGGCGACTCGGCGGTGTTCGCGCTGGACAAGGTCGGCGGCGATGTGACGCCCCGGCGCTGTGCCCGCACGGAGGCGGAGGAGCAGTTCGCGGCGACGGTGGCGTACTGGCGGCGCTGGCTGTCGGCGTCCCGGTACAAGGGCCGCTGGCGGGAGATGGTGCACCGCTCGGCCCTGACGCTGAAGCTGCTCACCTACGCGCCGACCGGGGCGATCGTGGCCGCGCCGACGACGAGCCTGCCCGAGGAACTCGGCGGGGAACGCAACTGGGACTACCGGTACGTGTGGGTGCGCGACGCGGCGTTCTGCGTCTACGCGTTGCTGCGACTGGGCTTCACCGAAGAGGCCGAGGCCTTCATGGACTTCGTGACGCGGCACATCAGCCCGGGCGACGGCAAGGTCTCCGGCCCGCTGCAGATCATGTACGGCATCGACGGCCGCACCGAGCTGCCCGAGCGCACCCTCGGACATCTGGAGGGCCACCACGGCTCGGCGCCGGTACGGGTCGGCAACGCGGCGGCCGACCAGCTCCAGCTGGACATCTACGGCGCGCTGATCGACTCGATCTACCTCTACGACAAGTGGGCCAAGCCCATCTCCAGCGGTCACTGGGACGACGTGTGCGAGCTGGTGGACTGGGTGTGCGCGCACTGGGACCAGCCCGACGAGGGGATCTGGGAGACGCGGGGCGGGCGCAGGAACTTCCTGTACTCGCGGCTGATGTGCTGGGTGGCGATCGAGCGGGCCATCCGGATGGCCAACCGGCGCGGCCTGCCCGCCGACCTGCCGCGCTGGCGGGAGTGCCGCGACACGATCTACCGGCGGATCATGAGCCGGGGCTGGTCCGAGGAGCGCGGGGCGTTCGTCCAGCACGAGGACGGTGACGTGCTGGACGCGGCCGTGCTGATGATGCCGCTGACGAAGTTCATCGCCCCCACCGATCCGAAGTGGCTGTCGACGCTGGACGCGCTCACCGAGGAACTGGTGTCCGACTCACTGGTCTACCGCTACGACACCCGGGCCAGCCCCGACGGGCTGCGCGGCGACGAGGGCACGTTCTCCATCTGCTCGTTCTGGTACGTCGAGGCCATGGTGCACGCGGGCCGGATCGACGAGGCGCGCCTGGCCTTCGAGAAGATGCTGACCTACGCCAACCACCTGGGTCTGTACGCCGAGGAGATCAGCCACACCGGGGAGCAGCAGGGCAACTTCCCGCAGGCGTTCACGCATCTCGCGCTGATCAGCGCGGCGTTCAACCTGGACCGGGCGCTCGGCTGACGCTCAGTGCCCGTGGCCGTCCTCCGCATGCCCCTCGGGGGTACCGGAGCCGGCCGCCGCTCCCCCGGCGCGGACGGTGAACGCCGCCGTGTGGACCTTGCCGTCGTGCTTGAAGTCGAGGAACAGGCGATAGGCGCCGGAGCTGGGTGCGGTGGCCGTGAACGAGATGCCCGGTCCGGGCCTGGTCGTGCCGTCGCCGGGTTCGCCGTTCGGGTGGACATGCAGGTAGGCGAGGTCGCCGGAGCGCAGGGCGACCAGGTGGCCGTAGGCGCCGAGGTAAGGCTGGAGGTCGGTGACGGGCTTGCCGTCGCGGGAGACGTTCAGCTTCAGTTCGCTCGCCCTGCCCGGCTGCGGGCCGCCGGACAGCTTCACCTCGTAGCCGTCGACCCGGGCCGTGGTGCTCGCGGGCGGAAGGGGCCGGGCCTCGTACGGGCCGGAGGCGGCGAGGTCCGCGCCGAGGGTGAGGTTCTCGGCGTCCTTCCCGGCCGGGGTGAAGTCCGCGAAGACGCGGTAGCCGCCCGCGCGGGGCAGGTCCACGGGGGTGCTCCAGGTGCCGTCGGCGGCGCGGGTCGGGTGCAGATGACGGTAGGTGACCAGGTCGCGTGAGGCGACGATGAGGTGCAGTTCCTTGTCGTGCTCGCGCTGGTAGGCGGTGACCGCGCGGCCGTCGGCGTCCCGGACGGTGAAGCGCAGGCCGGCCTGTTCGCCCGCGGTGACGCGCGGGGTCTGGAGATCGAGGGTGTAGCCGCCCTCGGAGATCTGCAGCCCGCCGGCCGGGGGCGTGTCGTGGCCGGTGTGGCCGCCGCCCTTCTCCCCTTCCGGCACGGGCCGGGTGTGTTCGCCCTCGTGCTTCGGCTGGTTCTCGGCGGCCACGGGGTCTACGCCCTGTCCGACGCCGTAGGCCGCGCCGAAGGTCGCTGCCAGCGCGGCCGCGAAAGTGGTGATCCTCAGTCCGGTGTTCATGGCCGTCGGCTCCTTCAGGTACCGGGCCTCCCGCTCGGATGCGGGGCCTCCATACACGTCACAATACCCCTGGGGGGTATCCAGTCAAGGCGTTCCGACACTTGCATCATATACCCCTCAGGGGTATACATGAAGTCGGCGAGGGGATACCCCCGCCCCGTATCTCCGCATCTGTTGGATTCACCCAGAGGAGGCACCCGATGCCCGCCACCACCTACGCCGTTTCCGGAATGTCCTGCGGCCACTGCAAGGCCACGCTGACCAGGGTCATCGGCGAGCTGGACGGCGTCAGCGGTGTCGAGGTCGACCTCGACAGCGGGCACGTCACCGTCACCGGCTCCGCCGAGCCCGACGACGCCGCGGTCGCGGAGGCCGTCGACGAGGCCGGCTACGAGCTGACCGGGAGGGTCTGAGCCATGAGCACGGGTACGACGACCGGCACGGACGCCGAGGTGGAGCTCGCCATCGGCGGTATGACCTGCGCCTCCTGCGCGGCGCGCGTCGAGAAGAAGCTCAACCGCATGGACGGGGTCACCGCCACCGTCAACTACGCGACCGAGAAGGCGAAGGTCAGCTACTCCGGCGGCGTCTCCGTCGGCGACCTCATCGCCACCGTCGAGGCCACCGGGTACACCGCGCGGGAGCCCGCACCTCCCGCGGAGCAGACCGACGAGGCCCCCGAGACCGACGAGCTGCGGCCGCTGCGCGAGCGCCTGGTCACGGCCGTGGTGCTGTCGGTCCCCGTGGTGGCCATGGCCATGGTTCCGGCGTTGCAGTTCGCGTACTGGCAGTGGCTGTCGCTCACCCTGGCCGCGCCCGTCGTGACGTACGCCGCGTGGCCCTTCCACAAGGCGGCGTTCACCAACGCGCGGCACGGCGCGGCCACCATGGACACCCTGATCTCGGTGGGCACCTCGGCCGCGTTCCTTTGGTCGCTGTGGGCGCTGTTCTTCGGCACCGCGGGGACGCCGGGCATGACGCACCCCTTCGAGCTGACCATCGAGCGCACGGACGGCGCCGGGAACATCTATCTGGAAGCCGCCGCGGGCGTGACCGCCTTCATCCTGGCCGGGCGCTACTTCGAGGCCCGTGCCAAGCGCAAGGCGGGTGCCGCGCTGCGGGCGCTGCTGGAGCTGGGCGCGAAGGACGTCACGGTGCTGCGGGACGGCGGCCGGGAGGAGACCGTTCCCGTCACGGACTTGAAGGCCGGCGACCGCTTCCTGGTCCGGCCCGGCGAGAAGATCGCCACGGACGGGACGGTCGTCGAGGGATCCTCCGCCGTGGACGCCTCGATGCTCACCGGCGAGTCCGTGCCCGTGGAGGTGGGCTCGGGCGACCCGGTCACCGGCGCCACGATCAACGTCGGCGGGCGGCTGGTCGTACGGGCCACCCGCGTGGGCGCCGATACGCAGCTGGCCCGGATGGCCCGGCTCGTGGAGGACGCGCAGAACGGCAAGGCCGCGGCACAGCGGCTCGCGGACCGGATCTCCGCCGTGTTCGTGCCGGTGGTGATCGCCCTCGCGCTGGGCACGCTGGGCTTCTGGCTGGGCAACGGCGTCGGGCTGACGGCCGCCTTCACCGCGGCGGTCGCCGTCCTCGTCATCGCCTGCCCGTGCGCCCTGGGGCTGGCCACGCCGACCGCGTTGATGGTGGGCACCGGGCGGGGCGCCCAGCTCGGCATCCTCATCAAGGGTCCGGAGGTCCTGGAGTCCACGCGCCGGGTCGACACCGTCGTCCTCGACAAGACCGGCACCGTCACGACCGGCCGTATGACCCTGCTGGCCGTGCACACCGCCGAGGGCACGGACGAGGCCGAAGTGCTGCGGCTGGCCGGGGCGTTGGAGCACTCCTCCGAGCACCCGATCGCCCGGGCCGTCGCCGACGGGGCGCTGGAGAAGCTGGGTGCGCTGCCGGCACCCGAGGACTTCGCCAATGTGCCCGGGCTCGGTGTGCAGGGCGTCGTCGAGGGCCACGCGGTGCTCGTGGGCCGGGAGCGGCTGCTGGCCGAGTGGGCCATGGAGCTTCCCGAGGGGCTGGCCCGGGCCCGAGTCACGGCCGAGGAAGCCGGGCGCACCGCCATCGCGGTCGCCTGGGACGGTGAGGTGCGTGCGGTGCTGGAGGTGGCCGACGCGGTGAAGGACACCAGCGCGGAGGCGGTCGGCCGGCTGCGGGCGCTCGGGCTCACGCCGATCCTGCTGACCGGGGACAACGAGGCGGTGGCCCGGTCGGTCGCCCGGGAGGTGGGCATCGGGGAGGTCATCGCCGAGGTGCTCCCGCAGGACAAGGTCGACGTCGTGAAACGGCTGCAGGCCGAGGGCCGGTCGGTGGCGATGGTCGGTGACGGTGTCAACGACGCGGCGGCCCTCGCCCAGGCCGATCTGGGCCTCGCCATGGGCACCGGCACGGACGCCGCGATCGAGGCCGGTGACCTGACCCTCGTCCGCGGCGACCTGCGGGCCGCGGCGGACGCCATCCGGCTGGCCCGCCGGACGCTCGGCACCATCCGCTCGAACCTGTTCTGGGCCTTCGCCTACAACGTGGCGGCCCTGCCGCTGGCCGCGGCCGGCCTGCTCACTCCGATGATCGCCGGGGCGGCCATGGCCTTCTCCTCCGTCTTCGTGGTCGGCAACTCGCTGCGGCTGCGCACCTTCCGGGCCGCCGGCTGAGGTGCCGGCGCGCACCTTCCGGACCGCCGGCGGGTCACCGGCGGCGCCATACCAGCGTGTAGCGCCAGAGCAGACGGCGGCGCAGGCGGACGCCGGGGAGGACGGCCCGGGCCTCACGCACGATCTCGGTGAAGGTCAGGTCCGCCGGACGGGTGCGGGCGGTCATCGAGACCGGGCGGGGCACGGGGCGGCCCCGGGTCTTCAGCAGCGCCATGACGATGTTGAGCGGGATCGACGCGACGCCGAGCAGATGGTCGACGGGCGTCCGCTCCCGGGCCACGCCGACGATCACCAGGGTGCCGCCGGGGGCCAGATGGTCGCGGAAGGTCCTGAGCGCCCGGTCGAAGGGCAGCTGGTGGACGGCGGCGACGCAGGTGATGACGTCGTACGACCGCTCACCGAGCCCGGTCAGCGCGTCGGCCGCCGTGTACGTCACCGGGGCCGCCGCCGGGGTCAGTTCCCGCGCCCGGGCCGTGATCTCCGGGTCGGCGTCGACGCCGTGCACGCGCTGCGCGCGGCGGGCCAGCAGCCGGGCCAGGTCGCCGGTGCCGCATCCCACGTCCAGCGCGCTGCCCACCCGCCCGGGGAGCTGCCGCAGGATCCAGGGGTGGAAGTGGGCGTTGTGGTCCCAGGGGCGGGCGGCGTGGAAACGCTCCAGCGCGTGCAGGACCCGGCGGGGCAGAGGTGACATGTGCTCAGTGTCGCGGCTCACGGGGGTGGCCGTCCGCCGTCCGGGCACTCGGGAGGTACCGGCTCGCAGGGGCGCCGAGCGTGCGCCGGGCGTGAGCCGGTACCTTGCTGGGGAAGGCCACTGCGGGGAGAAGCACATGACCGATCCGACGATCACAGACGCGGACGCCCCCCGTCCGCTTCGGAACGCCCGGGACTCCGCGGGCGGAGCCGGCCGGCTCCTGAGCGCCGTGTTCGGCGATCTCAGGGCCGTGGACGGCGCCCTGTACGCGGCGGTGGCCGCCACTCCCACGCCGACCCTGGACCGGACGCTGCGCCACCTGTCCCACGCGGCCGATCACTCCAAGATCTCGTTCGGCATCGCCGCGGTCCTGGCCCTGAGCGGGAAGCGGCCGCGCAAGGCCGCCCTGGCCGGCGTCGGCGCGATCGCCGTGGCATCGGCTTCCGCCAATCTGCTCGGCAAGCGCCTGGTGCGCCGCGCGCGGCCCGACCGGGAGGCCGCGCGGGTGACGGTGGACCGGCACGTCAAGATGCCGACCTCGGCCTCGTTCCCGTCGGGGCACACCGCGTCGGCGGTCGCGTTCGCCACCGCCGTCGGCGTGGTCCTGCCGCCCGCGGCGGTTCCGCTCGGGGCGCTGGCGAGCGCCGTCGGCTACTCCCGCGTCCACACGGGCGTGCACTACCCGGGCGACGTGGCGGCGGGTGCGGTCCTCGGCATCGCGAGCGCGGCGGCGGCCCTGGCGGCGGCAGCGGCCACCCCTTCGGCGAGGACACAGGCGCTGCTCGCGGCGGCCCGTTCCTGGCCGCGGATCAGCATCGGCGGCGCCCCGCGCCGGTGAGTCCCGGGCCGGGCGCGGGCTTCCCCGCGCCCGGCGCGCGCCGCAGGGACGAGCCGTCAGCCGAAGGCCCTGACCGCCTGGCAGTACGTCCACGCCGTGCCGTGGCAGGAGGTCTGGGTACCGCCGCCGTATGCCGCGCAGACCCTCTTGAGGTCCTCGTGCATCCCACACCTCCATGAGGCTGCGACCAGGCCATCGCGTCGCAGGTTCACGACGAGAGGATGACCACCTCCTGCCGGTGCTCACACCCGAGGTGCCCCAACAGCAGCTGAATTACCGGCTAGTGGAGGAGAACGCCGGCGGACCGGCGTACGTCGACCGCCGTGAGTGCCAGGGCCAGTGGCCCGGGGGCGAGGAAGGCAAGCGGCAGCAGCATCCAGGCGCACAGCGCGGCCGTCGCCACGGCGAGCAGGACGAGACCGCTGCCGCCCACGTCCGTGACGGCGTCCCGGCTCGCCCCGCGCACCGCCGCACGCCAGTCGGTGAGGGACTCGGGGCGCCCGCAGGCCCGCAGGCCGATCACCGCCGCGCACCCGCCGATCGCCGCGGCGGCCACCGCGAACAGCCGCGCCCCCGGCAGCCCGGCCCCGGCCAGCGCCAGGTCGGCGGCGAGCAGCAGCAGGCCCGCGAGAGCAACGGCTCCCGCAACCAGGTCACCCGCGCGCAACCGCCGCCGCAGCAGGGCGACGTAGCGCCCCGCCGTGACGGGCCGGCCCTGTCCCGCCCCGCGCAGCACGGCGCACGCCGTCGACAGCGCGGCCGGGACCGTGACCAGGGGCAGACAGGCCGCGGCCGTGGCGAGTCCGACGGCCAGCACGTCGGCGAACAGGGTCATGCGCGGGCCGAACACCTCGTCCGCCTCGCGTGGGGGCATCCCGCTCACCCCTTGAGTCCGGAGCTGGCCATGCCCTCCACCAGGAACCGCTGGAAGGCGAGGAAGAACAGCACGATCGGCAGCAGCGCGATCACCGACAGGGCGAACATCGGGCCGAACGCCGAGGTGCTGGAAGCGTCCACGAAGGAGCGCAGGGCGAGGGTCAGGGTGAACTTGTCCGGGTCGAAGAGGTAGATGAGCTGGGTGAAGAAGTCGTTCCAGGTCCAGATGAACGTGAAGATGGCGGTGGTGATCAGGGCCGGCCGGGTGAGCGGCAGGACGACCTGGAAGAAGCTGCGGAACGGTCCGCAGCCGTCGATGCGGGCCGCCTCCTCCAGCTCGCGCGGCAGGCCGCGCATGAACTGCACGATGAGGAAGACGAAGAACGCCTCGGTGGCGAGGAACTTCGGCAGGATCAGCGGCCAGTAGGTGTTCACCAGGCCGAGCTGGTTGAAGATGATGTACTGCGGGATCAGCACCGCGTGGTGCGGCAGCATGATCGTGGCGATCATGAAGGCGAACAGGGGCCCGCGGAAGCGGAACCTGAGGCGCGCGAAGGCGTAGGCGGCGAGCGAGCAGCTGATGACGTTGCCGAGGACCGCACCGCCCGCGATCAGCAGGGAGTTGGCGAGCAGCCGCCAGATGGAGACGTCGTTCACGCCGTCGAGCGCGGTCTTGTAGTTCGACCACTCCAGGTGGCTGGGCAGCAGGTCGAGGCTGGCGATGACCTCGTCGGCCGGTTTGAGGGAGGTGGCCAGCAGCCAGGCCAGCGGGTACAGCATGACCAGCAGGGCGGCCAGGCAGCCCACGTGCAGGGCGACGCGGCCCCACCGAACGGGCTTGCGGACAACGGTCGTAGAGGTCACCGGTCCCCCTCGGAGGCGTAGAAGACCCAGGAGCGCGAGGTGCGGAAGAGCACCGCCGTGACGATGCCGATCACGAGGAGCAGCACCCAGGCCATGGCGGAGGCGTAGCCCATGTGGGAGGCGACGAAGCCGCGGTCGTAGAGGTACATGGTGTAGACGAGGGTCGAGTCGGCCGGTCCGCCCTTGCCCGCGCTGACGGCGAAGGCGGGGGTGAACACCTGGAAGGCCTGGATGGTCTGGAGGACCAGGTTGAAGAAGAGCACCGGGGACAGCATCGGCACGGTGACGGACAGGAACTGCCGCCACTTGCCGGCCCCGTCGACCGCCGCCGCCTCGTAGAGCTCGGCGGGGATCTGCTGGAGCCCGGCGAGGAAGATGACCATCGGCGCCCCGAACTGCCAGGCCGTCAGCAGGGCGACGGCCAGCAGCGCCCAGCCGGGCTTGTTGACCCAGCCACCGGTGCCGAGCAGGTTGTCGACCGTGCCGCCGTCGTTGAAGACCGCCCGCCAGACCAGCGCGATGGACATCGACGCGCCGAGCAGGGACGGCGCGTAGAACGCGGAGCGGTAGAAGCCCTTGCCGCGCTTCATGCCCTTCAGGGCGAGGGCGACGACCAGGGCGAGGGCGAGTTGCAGGGGCACGGCGACCAGGACGTACATCAGGGTCGTCACGACCGAGCGCCAGTAGCGCGGGTCCTCGGTGAACATCTGCACGTAGTTGCGCAGGCCCACCCACTTCGGCGGGCTGAACAGGTCGTAGTCGGTGAACGACAGGTACAGCGACACGGCCATCGGCAGCAGTGTCAGGACGATCGCGCCGAGCACCCAGGGTGAGAGGAACACCCAGGCGGCGCCCTCGCGTTCACGCTGGGGGCGGCGCTTCGGGGCGGCGGCCGGGGCGTTCCTCGCCTCCGGGGGGATCGCGGTGGTGGTCATGACCTCAGCTCCGCCTTCGCCTCGGTGACGTAGTTCTCGGCCGCTTCGCGGGGCGACATGCGTGCGTAGGACACCTGGTCGTAGTCGCGCTGGAAGGTGCTCTGGAGGGCGTTGTCGCCCGAGGGCGGGGCCTGGGGCGGGTCCTTGAGCTTGCCCTCCAGGGACGCCTGGAAGCCGGCGATGGTCTTGTCGAAGTCCTTGAGCTGCGGGCCGATCTCGGCACGGATCGTCTCGTTGACGGGGATGCCGCGGCTCGCGCCGAGGATCTTCGCGGCCTCCCGGTCGTTGATCATGAAGTCGACGAGCTGAGCCGCCTCCTTCGGGTGGCCGGTGCGGGCCGAGACGCCCAGGAACATGGACGGCTTGAAGTACTGGCCGGGCGTGCCGTCCTCGCCGGACGGCACGGGCGCGAGGGCGATGCCGGTCGGTATCAGGGCGACGAAGCCGCTCGCGGGGGCGTCCCAGTTGGCGTCGGTGACGGACGTGCCGCGTCCCAGCGGGGTGTTCTCGACGGAGCCGTCGAGCTGGGTGGTCTGCTCGGCGGGCGAGACGGCGCCCTCGCGGCGCAGTTCGTCGGTGAAGGTCCACCAGCGGGTGAGGTCGGCGGCGGTGAAGCCGAGCCCGCCGTCCTTCGTGTAGAGGGCCTTGCCCTGGCCGCGCAGCCAGACCTCGAAGGCGTCCTCGCTCTGACCGGGGTCGGTCGCCCCGGGCTTGCCGGTCTTCTTCGCGAGGGCCCGCATCGTGTCCGCCCATTGGCTCCAGGTCCAGCTCTTGCCGGGCAGCGGGACGCCCGACTTCTTCCAGGTCCGGACGTCGTAGGCGACGGTCTCGGTGCCGCGGCCCTGCGGGATCGCGTACTGGACGTCGTCGACACGGCCGGTGGCGAGCAGGCCCGGGTCGATCTCGGAGGTGCGCAGGACGGACTTCTGGCGCGCGAGGTCGAGCAGGACTCCGCCGGAGGCGTACTGGTCGATCTGGCGGTAGTCCAGCTGCATCACGTCCGGGGCGTCACCGCCGGCGGCCTGGGTGGCGAGCTTCTGCTTGTAGGCGTCGTAGCCGGAGAACGACGTCGTCACGTCGACGTCCGGGTGCTGTTGCTCGAACAGCGCGACGGCCCGCTCGGTGCGTTCCGCGCGGTCGGGGTTGCCCCACCACGTGTAGCGCAGCACCACCTTGCCGCCGCCGGCGGACTCCCCGGATCCTCCGCAGCCCGCCAGCACGGCACACAGTGCCAGTGCGACGGCCGACGCGCAGAACCCCTTTGTCCTGTTTCCGGGCATGCCGAGGTCACTCCTCTCGATACGGAGTTTCGGTTGAGCCCCCCTCTGGTCCCGCTCGGATCCCTCTCGGATCCCCCTCGCCCCCTGCTGCCCCCGCTACTCCCCGTGGTTCGGCAGCGTGGTGCCCGGCAGCGCGTACTCGTCACGGCGGCCGCACATGCCGAAGCCTCCGAGCCGGGTGGGCGCGGCCTCGTACGCCGTGGCCTCGCCGAGGTGGGCGGGAACGCCCGCGGCCAGGGCGTCGAGCTGGGCGCCGGTGCGCTCCGCCGTGGCCAGGGCACCCTCCCGCCACAGCTTCCGCCAGGTGGGCACCTTGTCGCGCACGAGCCGTGCGGCGGCCCGCTGGAACTCCAGGTACGGGCCGTTGTCGCCGTTCACGAGGGCCTCGCGCAGCCCGAGGTAGCCCTCGACGGCCAGGTCCCTGCGGCGCCGGGCGGCCGCCGCCGTCTCCGGTCCGGTGCCGGGCGGCAGGGCAGCGGCGGCGGCGTACCGGTCGGGGTCGGCGAGCACCTCGGGCGGGAAGGTGAACACGGCGTCCCCGGCCTCGGGCAGGCCGCTGTTCTGCATCAGCACGGTGATACGCAGATCGCCGCCCTGCACCATGCGGTGCACGGTGCCCGGCGTGAACCAGGCGATCGAGCCGGCTTCGAGGGGGATGTCCCGGTAGCCGTCGGGGCTCAGCGTCTGGACCGCGCCCCGGCCACCGGTGACGACGTACGCCTCCGTACACACCAGGTGCAGGTGCGGGCTGCCGCCGCAGACACCGTCGGCGGCCTCCCAGTCGTAGGCGCTGAGGTGCGACAGGCCGATCGCGCCGGGCAGCGGGTGCGGGAGTGCGGCGTGCCCGGGTCCGCTCACCACGCCAGGCCTTCCAGGTGTGTGCCGACCCGGTCGCGGTCCCAGGCGCCGTCGGCGATCACCAGCCGGTAGCGGTAGGCGAAGGATTCGCCCGGCGGCAGCTCGAACTCCTCGAAGAAGGCCCAGGAGAACGCGACCGTGGGGAAGGGCTCGGAGCGGACGAACCAGTGCGACTCGTGGACCGGGGAGGCCGCGTCGAGGTTCTCCGGCGCGTGCGCGAAGACCAGGGTGGAGTGGCCGTCGACATCGTCGTGCTCGGTGGTGAAGGCGAGCCAGGGGCCCTGGGTGCCCATCAGCTTGCCCGCGTCGGCGTCGGTGTCCGGGGCGAAGACCGTGCCGCCGGTGAAGTCGCGCGGGCCGCGCCACTGGAGTCCGGTGTAGCCGGCCATCTCCCGGCCCGCGGTGGTCGGGGAGCCGAAGACCAGCGGTTCGGAGCGGGTGTTGGTGAGGCGGATCGACCAGTCCAGGGCCCAGGAGCCGGCCTCCTCGTCCACCGAGTGGACGGTCAGGCCGCGCACCTCGCGCGCCCACTCCTCGCCGCCGTTCTCGATCCAGGTGAGGTTCTCGGTGAAGGCGAGGCGGTCGTCCTCGACGGTGAAGTCCGCGAAGCCGTCGTGCCGCATCGAGCCGACGCGCTCGGGCAGGCGGAGGTAGCCCTGGCCGTGGACGTAGCAGTTGCCGCCCCAGAAGTTCTGGCCGGACAGATGGCTCGCGGTCATCTGCAGGCCCTTGTGCCAGCGGTGGTCGTTCGGGCGGTAGCCGGTGACCGTGCGGCCCGAGAGGGTGCGCACCGGGTGGGCGTAGGGCTTGCGCGACTCGAAGGGGTCCGGGTCGGGGCGGTAGACGTAGCGGAGGATCTCCGTGCCGCCTGCCGTGACGGCGATGGCCTCGCCGTGCGTGTGGGTGACGCGGATGGTCATGCGCGCTCCTTGGGGGCCCAGTCGGGGTACTCGCCGTGCATGGCCTCGTAGAAGGGGTCACCGGGGCCGATCTCCCCCGCGTGCACCGAGCTGCCGGTGAACGCCGCCTTGTACAGGGCGGCGGCGAACTCCAGGGTGGCGCGGGCGTCGCGGCCGCTGCCCGGGGGCCGGGTGCCGGTGTCGTAGGCGTCGAGAAGCGTGCCCAACTGGGCGGTGTGCGAGCTCGGCACGTCGGCCACGGGGGTGCGCCAGGCCGTGGCGCGCTCGGAGGCCACGTGCGGGGCCGGGGTGTAGGCCCAGCTGTCGTTGCTGTGGCCGTACAGGTGGGTGAGTTCGACCGTGGCGTCCGCGCAGTCGATGCGGATGCGGCTCACCTCGTCCGGGGAGAGCACGCTGTTGACGACGGTGGCGAGGGCGCCGCTCCTGAACCGCACCAGGGCGGTGGAGACGTCCTCGCTCTCGGTGTCGTGGACCAGGCGCGCGGCCATGGCCCGGATCTCCTCCCACTCACCGAGCAGGTGCAGGAGGAGGTCGTACTGGTGGATGCCGTGGCCCATGGTCGGGCCGC
This sequence comes from Streptomyces collinus, assembly GCF_031348265.1. Lineage (NCBI taxonomy): Bacteria > Bacillati > Actinomycetota > Actinomycetes > Kitasatosporales > Streptomycetaceae > Streptomyces > Streptomyces collinus. The sequence continues at coordinate 869,272 of NZ_CP133771.1, forward strand.
CGCCCTCGCTGGCCCACTTCCCGCGCCACGGCACCGCGTAGTACGCGGCGTCCCGGCGCCAGGTCGTCTGGCAGTGCGCGACCAGCGGGGCGCCCAGCTCGCCGCTCGCGATCAGCTCGCGGGCGTGCACGGCGCCGGAGCCGTAGCGGTGCTGGAAGACGACGGCCGCGTAGGCACCGGAGGCCTCCTCGGCCGCGGCGATCTCGTCGTACTCGGCGAGCGACAGGGTCAGCGGCTTCTCGCACAGCACCCAGGCGCCCGCCTTCAGCGCGGCCACCGTCTGGTCGCGGTGCAGGGAGGGCGGCGTCCCGATCAGAACCAGGTCGGGGCGTACGGCGTCCAGCATCGCGTCCATCGAGGTGTACCCGGCGACCTGCTCACCGGCCAGCTCGCGGAAGGCGTCGAGGCGCTCCTGGTCCACGTCGACGGCGGCCACCAGTTCCACCCGGTCGGAGTGGGCCCGCAGCGCGGGCAGATGGCTGCCGCTGACGATGGCTCCGGTGCCGACGACGGCCACGCGGCGGCGGGTGGGGGACAAGGACATGCGGCGCTCCTCGGACAGCCTGCGGACACGCGCTTGGAAAGCGCTTGCACTCGGAAGGGACCCTAGGCGCGAGAGAATGTCTGGACAACCCCCCTGCGGCGACCTGCACAAGGTCTGCCCGAGCATTGTCCCAGCTTGGGGCGGAGATTCGGGGCGCCGCCCCCGCTGTGGAAACGGCATTCCACCACTTCTCCGGTGGGGCTGACCCCACCACGAACCGGCTGCCAGCCGGAGTGATCGGACGGCGGGCCGTCCCTACCGTTCTGTCGCACAGCACCCCTCGGCGGCATGTCCCTGCTGGCCCGCCGAGGGGACATCGGCGACAGAAAGGACCCCCCACGTGTTATCCCGCTCCCCGGGAACCGCGAGACGAGCCGTCCTCGCCCTGACGGCCGCCGCACTGGCCTGCACCGCGCTGACCGCCACGGCCGAGGCGGCCGAGGACCCTCTCGCCCGCTACCACCGGCAGCACCTCACCTGGAAGAGCTGCGTGCTCGGGCCGGACGACACCACCGGCAAGGAACTGGCGCAGGCGGGCGCCCGCTGCGCCGACGTGACCGTACCGCTCGACTACTCCCACCCCGGCGGCCGGACGATCACCGTGGCGGTCTCCCGGATCCGCGCCACGGACACCGCCCGCCGCGTCGGTCCCCTGCTCCTCAACGGCGGCGGCCCCGGTGGGACCTCGCTCGGCGATCCGCCCTGGGTGCGCGAGGCGATGAAGGACATGGCCGCACGGTACGACGTGGTGGGCGTCGACCCCCGTTTCATCGGCCGCAGCACCCCGCTGGACTGCCGCTGGCCGACCGGATCGGCCTGGCGCGGTGCGGGTGAGGACCGGGCCGGTTTCGACCGCATGGCGGCCTTCTCGAAGGGCCTCGCCGACCGCTGCCGCCGCCACGCGGGCGACGCGCTGCCCCACGCCACCACCCGCAACACCGCCCGCGACATGGACGTCGTCCGGGCCGCGCTCGGCGAGCGGCGGATCTCCTACCTGGGTTACTCGTACGGCAGTTACCTCGGCCAGGTGTACGCCTCGATGTTCCGGGGCCGCACGGACCGGGTCGTCCTGGACGGTGTGATCGACCCGGAGCGCTACAGCGCCCGGCTGTGGCGGGGAACCGAGCCGGCCAACCGCCACGCCCTGAAGGGCTGGGCCTCCTGGGCCGCCGCCCGCGACACGGCCTACGGGCTGGGCCGTACGCGCGGCGAGGTGCTGGCGACGGTGGAGCGGGTCCGGGCCGCCGCAGCCCGCACCCCGCTGCGGCTCGGCGAGCACCGGCTGGACGAGCACGTCATGCCCCTCGTCGCCCTCAACGGGCTCTCGCAGCACAACGACGCCGCCTACGGGGACTTCGCCCAGGGCGTGCGGGACATGCTCCGGGCCTCGCGAGGGGAGCGGGTGACGCCGTCGCCGTGGCTGGCCGGGGTGCTGGAGTTCGTGCTCACCGGCGCCGACTCCCGCTACGGCAGCGCGCAGACGGCGATCATCTGCGGCGACAACGCCGCGCCGCGTGATCCCGAGGTGTACTGGCGTGACGTCCAGCGCGCCCGCGCCGGGGACCCGCTCTTCGCGCCCGTCACCGACAACATCAACCCGTGCGCGTTCTGGGACCGGCCGCGCGAGCGGCCCACCAGGATCCGGGACGACCTGCCGGCCCTCCTCGTGAACGCCACCGGGGACCCGCGCACCTCCTACGACGGCGCCCAGGCCGTCCGCGCGATGTGGCCCTCCTCGCGCCTGGTCACCCTGAAGGGGGCCGACCAGCACGCGGTGTACGGCGTCTACGGGTCGGCCTGTGCCGACGCCGCGGTCAACGCGTACCTCGCCACGGGGCGGCTGCCGGCGCGGGACGCCGACTGCGCCGCTCACGACACCCACTAGGTGCGCCGTGCGCGCCAGGCCGTCCGTGCCAGGTGAGCCGTCCGCGACGGCAACCGGCCCTGATGGTCACCGCCCGCGAGCGGTGGCCATCAGGGCCGGCATGCCGGTTCAGGACTCGACGATCTTGCGGACGTTCTCCACGGAGCCGCAGCCGGCCTTCAGCTGACGCTCGCGCTCCTGCACGAACGCCCGGCCCAGCTCCTGACGGCGCTGCATCGCCACGTTCTCCCGTGCGCCGTTGAGGATGGTGCGCTCCTCCTCGTCGGCGTGGTGGTTGACGGCCTCCACCAGCTCTTCGAGTTTGGAGTCCCACTCGTCGGAGCCGACCTCCTCGACCAGGAGGAGCTCCAGGAGGGCCTCGTTGCCCTCGTCGTGCTCGTGCTCGCCGTGCTCGACCTCTTCGTCATCGATGTTCTTGTACCGCTTGAGCGCCGGGTAGACCTCGGCTTCCTCGGCCTGCGCATGGGCGATCAGCAGGTCCGCGAACTCCCGCAGGGCACCCGCCCGGTCGTCCTCGACGCTGCGCATCCGCCGGAAGAGGTCTTCCATGCGCCGGTGGTCCTGAAGAATGAGTTCTACGACGTCTTGTGTATCGGCCATGGAAAAGGAACGCCTTTCCTGGAAGAGAATCGGGCCATTTTCGTTTACCCCATTCCTGACGTTTTGCTCGCCACAAGGCGGCGATTCGCCGGTCTACCAGCGATACCAGCGGCCCCGGCGGCCACCACTGTCCGCGGTACGCAGCACGAAGCCGAGCAGCCACAGGACCAGCACGATCACCGCGATCCACCAGAGGGCCTTCAGTGCGAAGCCCGCACCGAAAAGGACCAGGGCCAGCAGCAGGACGAGAAGCAGGGGAACCATAGTTATCAACCTCCGCTCCCTCTGGTGCCCTGCACATGGACGAACACACAGTCGAATTCCCAGGTTTCTTCACAAGGATCACGGGCATGTGAATCGCTTGTGCCGGGCGGGGTCGTCACGCCCCAAGTTCAGCTCGCCGCAAGGAGCTGTTCTCCACTCGTCGAACCCCCGGCTCTCCCTCAGTCCGTCCCCACGACAATCACCTCGTCGTCGGCCGTCCAACGGCGGCGCTCGGACTTGGGCGGATTGACCCGCACGCCGTGATCCGGACTCGTGGAGGCGTCGTCGTGGCTCCGGTAGCCGATGGCGCATTCGCCGCGCCCGCGTGCCGCGGCCACGACGGTGGCGAAGGCCGTCTCACAGCCGGGCAGCACGTAGTCGCCGGCCGGCCTCAGGCGGATGCCGGTGCCGTCGGCGGAGAAGAGCTCCTCGAAGACCGCCGCGAGCCGCCGGTTCTGGGAGATCTGTGCCATGAGCAGGCCGATGAGCTTGCCGCTGATGATCACGTCGGCTCCGGGTCCGAGAGGTGCCAGCGCCCGGTTGCGGTCGTCCACCAGCTCGGTGACGACGGGTAGTTCACGCCCGGACGCCTCCTCCAGCTGTCGTAGCAACAGCAGGGTGACGAGCGTGCGGTTGTCGGGTTGGTCCGGGGGCTGTCCGGGAGCGGGGTCCTCGCCCACGACGATCACGCTGTCGTAGGAGTGCACGTCCAGACGCCGGAGGGTCTCGGGGCGGGTGACGTCCCCCGGGTGGAGGGTGAGGGTCAGGCCGGTGCCTTCGGGCACTTGGGACTCGCGCACCTGCCGGACCGTCGATTCACCGCCGTCCGCCACCACGTCGACGACCGACCCGGACCGGGCGCGGCGGCGCAGCTGCTCGACCATGAGCGGCGCCCGGCGGTTCCAGCCGAGCAGCAGGACCCGCTCCGGCCGCGCGGGCGTCGCGGGTCCGGAGGCCATCGCCGCCTTCTCGACCCACTGCCCGCACTCCCCCGGCCAGGCCGTGTCGTCGTCGCGGGAGATGACGATGAGCAGATCGTCCGCGCCGACGGTCGTCTGCGGCGGCGGGTTGAGCAGCGGGGTGTCGCCGTGCACCAGTCCGACGACACTGGACGTCGGATAGGACAGCAGCGCGTCGCCGAACGGGTGGCCCGTCAGGGACTCCTCGCCGACCAGGTAGAACTCGTCGCCGGCGAAGTCGAGGAGCTCCTGGTGGACCAGGGAGAGCCCGGGGCGGCGGGCGGCCTGGACGATCAGCCGGGCCGTGACGGTGTCGCTCTCCAGGACGACACCGCCCGGGCCGGCGGCGAGGCCGGCGGCCAGGCGGTAGCGGTCGTCCCGGACGGCGGCGACGACGGGTGGGGGGTTCTTCAGCCCGGCCAGGGCCGCCCGCAGCGCCAGCAGCGTCTTGACGACCTCGGCATCGGCGTCGGGCTCGTCGCGGGGCAGGACCAGCACGACACCGGCCGTCGCCGGACTGGTCAGGGTGAGAACGGCCGGGTCGGTGGTGGGGCCGCTGCGGCAGATCAGCCGCGTCCGGCCGACGGGTCCCACCTTCGTGGCGAGCGCCTCCTCCATCGCGGTCTTGTCGCGGTCGGCCAGCACCGCGACCGCCGCGCGCCGCTGGTTGGCGTTGGCGGCCACCAGCTCGCCGACGACCGTGAACACCTGCTCCGACCAGCCCAGGACCACGACGTGCCCTTGTTCGAGCACGGTCGACCGGCCGCGCCGCAAGGCGGTGAGCCGCTCCGTGAGCGCCGTCGTGATCAGGCCGACCAGCGTCGAGACGTACAGCAGCGCCACCAGGGCGAGCAGCACCGACATCGTCACGCGCAGCGGCGTGCCGGTCGCCCCGCCCAGGCGCAGGGTCTCCCCGGTGAGGCGCCAGACCTGTACCAGCCGGTCCGGCAGGGACTGCGGAGCGTGCGGGTCGGTCCACACCACAAGGGCGCTGGCCGGTACGACGACGGTCAGACACAGCAGCGCCATCCAGCCGACCAGGGCCGAGGCACCGCGGGCAAGCGTGCTGTCGAACCAGTAACGGGCCCGGTCGCCCAACAGAGTGCGCCGCTGCGCCACCCTTCCCCCTTCGTCGTCCCCGGCTCTCGTGCGGCCCGCCGGCGCCGCGTGCGCGATGCGCCGGGCGGGACGGCCGGAGATCAGGGTTGTGGATACGCAGTCGCAGTGTGGAGGCCCGTTCGCGGCGGCGGACGCGGTTCGCAGCGCGTTCATCCCTTCGGGTTCGCCGGGCACGTCGTGGGCGGTGGATCCGCTGTGACGTGAGGGTTTTGCCTCTGATTCGCTCCTTAGGGGCAACGCCGGGGCGAACGGCGGCGGCCCGTCACGGCCGCCGTTACAAAGATCGCCATGATTGATGATCACGCGATGGTGTGCTCTGAAGATGGTTTCTCCCGGCGGGAGTTCGCGGCGGTGGCCGGCACGGCCACGGTGGCGACGGTCCTGGCCGGGGGTACCGCCACGGCCCTGCCCGCGTCGGCCGCGCCGCTCGCCCCGGCCCTTCCCGGCGGCGGTCGCGGCGCCGACTTCGACAGATGCCTCGCCGTCGCCCGTGCCCTGCTCGTCCTGGACTCCGACGACCGCCCCCTCGTTCCGCGCTACGTGCGCGTCCTGAAAGACGGACTGCCGGCGCGACGGACCCGCCCCAAGGACGTCCTCGTCATCGGCGCCGGCCCGTCCGGGCTGGTGACCGCCTGGCTGCTGAAGGAGGCGGGGCACCGGGTGACGGTCCTGGAGGCCAACGGCAACCGGGCGGGCGGCCGCATCAAGACCTTCCGAAAGGGCGGCCACGAAGGTGCCGGGCAGCCCTTCGCGGATCCCGGCCAGTACGCCGAGGCGGGCGCGATGCGCATCCCCGGCAGCCATCCGCTGGTGATGGAACTCATCGACCGGTTCGATCTGAAGAAGCAGCGCTTCCACTACGTCGACGTCGACGAGGAGGGACGTCCCGCCGCGCGCACCTGGATCCACGTCAACGGCATCCGCGTGCGGCGCGCCGACTACGCCCGCTCCCCCCGGCGCGTGAACCGGTCCTTCGGCGTACCGAAGGCCCATTGGGACATCCCCGCCGCAGCGATCCTGCGTGCCGCGCTGGACCCCGTGCGCGACGAGTTCAGTCACGTAGGCCGGGACGGCAAGCGGGTCGACAAACCGCTGCCGGAGCGGCTGCGGGGCTGGGCGCGGGTGGTGAAGCGGTTCGGCGACTGGTCGATGTTCCGTTTCCTCACCGAGCACGCGGGGCTCGACGAGCGGACCGTCGACCTGATCGGCACCCTGGAGAACCTCACCTCACGTCTCCCGCTGTCCTTCATCCACAGCTTCATCGGCTCCTCCCTCATCAGCCCCGACACGCCCTTCTACGAGCTGGAGGGCGGCACGGCCGTGCTGCCGGACGCCCTGCTCGAACGCGTGCGCAAGGAGGTGCGGTTCGACCGGCGGGTGACGCGCATCCAGTACCACCACCCCGACCGGCCCTCCGCGGACGGCGGGCATGTGCGGAGCAAGGGCCCGCACGTGTGGGTGGACACCGTGTCCGAGGGGCGCGACGGCCCGGTCGTCCGCGAGCAGTTCACGGCCGACGTCGCCGTGGTGACGGTGCCGTTCTCCGGGCTGCGCCATGTGCAGATCGACCCGCCGCTGTCCTACCGCAAGCGCCGCGCGGTCTGCGAGCTGCACTACGACAGCGCGACCAAGGTGCTGCTCGAGTTCAGCCGCCGCTGGTGGGAGTTCGACGAGGACGACTGGAAGCGCGAGCTGAACGCCGTCGACCCGGGCCTGTACGACGCCTACCGCAGCGGCAAGGCCCCCGCGGACGGCAGCCTGCTCGGAGCGCACCCCTCGGTGCCCGGCGGGCACATCACGCAGGCTCAGCGCACCCACTACGCCGCGAACCGCGCGATCGGCCGCGACCAGCCGGAGGCGGCCGGTGTCGTGGGCGGCGGCTCGGTGTCGGACAACGCCAACCGCTTCATGTTCAACCCGTCCCACCCGGTCCCGGGCAGCGCGGGGGGTGTGGTCCTGGCGTCCTACAGCTGGGCCGACGATGCCCTGCGCTGGGACTCCCTGGACGACGAGGCGCGGTATCCGCACGCGCTGTGCGGTCTGCAGCAGGTCTACGGCCGGCGCATCGAGGTGTTCTACACCGGCGCGGGGCGTACCCAGAGCTGGCTGCGCGACCCGTACGCCTACGGGGAGGCGTCGGTGCTGTTGCCCGGGCAGCACACGGAGCTGTTGCCCGTCATCCCCCAGCGTGAGGGGCCGTTGCACTTCGCCGGGGACCACACGTCCGTCAAACCGGCGTGGATCGAGGGGGCGTTGGAGTCGGCCGTGCGGGCCGCCCTGGAGGTCCACACGGATCAGTGACCGTTGATCGAGGGGCCCCGGCGCGCACGCGCCGGGGCCCCGTGCGTTCGGCTCGCGCCCGGCGGCGCTTCCTGCGACCGCAATGACCAAAACCTCCGTTGCTTCCGGAAGGGAGACAGCCCACCGGAGCCCGGGCACCATGTGGCCCACGTCACCCTCCCCCACAGGGCGTATCCCTACCCGCATCGACGTACCGACAGGTGGTGGCACTCGTGCGCCTGCGCACCCCCCTCGCCCTGCTCGGGGCCGCCGTGCTCGTGCTCGTCGGACCGCCGCTGCTGACGACCGGCAGCGGCTCCGAGACCGGCACACAGATCCCGGGCCTGCGTTTCATGGTCCCCAACACGCCCGGCGGCGGCTACGACATCACGGCCCGCACGGCCGCGAAGAACGCCGAGGACGCCGGACTCACCCACAACATCGAGGTGTTCAACCTGCCCGGTGCCGGCGGCACGGTGGGCTTGAGCCGGCTGGTGAGCGAGCACGGCAACGGCAAGCTCGCCATGTCCATGGGCCTCGGAGTCGTGGGCGCCGTCCGTTCCAACGACGCGCCGAAGACGCTCGGGGACACCACGCCGATCGCCCGGCTCACCGAGGAGCAGGACGTGGTCGTCGTGGCGAAGGACTCGCCGTACAAGACGATCGACGACCTGATCGGCGCCTGGAAGGAGAGCCCCGGCAAGCTCCCGGTGGGCGGCGGCTCGTCGCCCGGCGGGCCCGACCACCTCGCGCCGATGCTGATGGCCCGGGCCGCCGGGATCTCCCCGAAGCAGGTCAACTACATCCCCTTCGACGGCGGCGGCGAACTGCTCGCCTCGATCCTCGGCAACAAGGTCGCCTTCGGTGTCTCCGGGGTGGGCGAGTACCTGGACCAGATCAAGGCGGGCGAGCTGCGCCTCCTCGCGGTCACCGGCCCGAAGCGCGTCGACGGGCTGGACGCGCCCACGCTGAAGGAGGCGGGCTACGACGTGAACTTCACCAACTGGCGCGGCATCGTCGCCCCGCCCGGCCTGAACGACGGGGAGCGCGACAAGCTCGTGAAGCTCGTCGAGGAGCTCCACGACTCGGCTGAGTGGCGCAAGTCGCTGGAGCAGAACGGCTGGGACGACGCCTTCCTCACCGGTGAGAAGTTCGGCGCGTTCCTCGACTCCGAGGACAAGCGCGTGGTTTCGGTGCTGAAGGAGCTGGGACTGTGACGACACAGACCGACATTCCCCCCGCCGAGACCGGCGGCGAGCGGCGCTCGTGGCTGCGGGAGCACTCCGAACTCGGCGTGTGCGCACTGCTGCTGGCCCTGGGCGTCCTCGTCCTGACCGACGCTCTCACCATGGACGTCGACATCGCCCAGCGCGGCCCGGTCGGCCCGAAGACCGTGCCGATCGTGGTCGGATCCGGACTGCTGGTCATCGCCGCCCTGCTCGCCCTGGACGTGCTGCGCGGCGGCCGGGGCCAGGCCGAGGGCGGTGAGGACATCGACCTGTCCGAGCCCGCCGACTGGCGCACCGTGCTGCTGCTCGCCGGGGTGTTCCTCGGCGCGGCCGTGCTGATCGAACCGCTCGGCTTCCCCATCGCGGGCGCGCTGCTCTTCTGGGGTGCGGCCTACGCGCTGGGCAGCCGCAGGATCGACCGTGATCCGCTCATAGCGGCCGGGCTCTCCCTCGTCACCTACACCGTCTTCAACAACCTGCTCGGAGTGCCCCTGCCCGGCGGTCCGCTGATGGGAGTGCTGTGACATGGATGCCTTCAACTCCCTTCTGGACGGCTTCGGTACAGCCCTCACGCCGATCAACCTCCTGTGGGCCGTCATCGGAGTGCTGCTCGGCACGGCGATCGGCGTGCTGCCGGGCATCGGCCCGGCGATGGCGGTCGCGCTGCTGCTGCCGGTGACGTACGGGCTCGACCCGATCGGCGCGTTCATCATGTTCGCCGGCATCTACTACGGTGCGATGTTCGGCGGCTCGACCACCTCCATCCTGCTCAACACGCCCGGAGAGAGCGCGGCGGTGGTGGCGGCCATGGAGGGCAACCCCATGGCCAAGTCCGGGCGCGGCGCCCAGGCCCTCGCGGCGGCCGCCGTCGGGCACTTCGCGGGCGGCCTGATCGGCACGCTGCTGCTGGTGGCGCTCGCGCCGACGGTCGCGAAACTGGCCGTGGACATCGGCGCGCCGGACTACTTCGCCATCATGGTGCTGGCGTTCATCGCGGTGACGTCGGTGCTGGGATCGTCCCGCATCCGGGGTCTCGCCTCCCTGCTGATCGGCCTCACGCTGGGGCTGGTGGGCCTGGACCAGATGACCGGCCAGCAGCGTCTGACGTTCGGCTCGCTCCAACTGGCCGACGGCATCGACGTGGTGATCGTCGCGGTCGGGCTCTTCGCGATCGGCGAGGCCCTGTGGGTGGCGGCCCATCTGCGGCGCAGGCCGCCGGAGCCGATCCCGGTGGGGCGTCCCTGGCTCGGGCGCGACGACGTGAACAGGACCTGGAAGTCGTGGCTGCGCGGCCCGTTCATCGGTTTCCCGTTCGGCGCGATCCCGGCGGGCGGCGCGGAGATACCCACCTTCCTGTCGTACGTGACGGAGAAGCGCCTGTCGAAGCACAAGGACGAGTGGGGCAAGGGTGCCATCGAGGGCGTCGCGGGCCCGGAGTCGGCGGCGTCGGCCTCGGCGGCGGGGACCCTGGTGTCGATGCTGACGCTCGGTCTGCCGACCACGGCGGTCGCGGCCGTGATGCTGGCCGCCTTCCAGCAGTACGGCATCCAGCCCGGCCCGCTCCTCTTCGAGCGCGAACCCGACCTGGTGTGGGGCCTGATCGCCTCGCTCTTCGTCGGCATGGTGCTGCTGCTCGCGCTGAACCTGCCGTTGGCACCGGTGTGGGCGAAGCTGCTGCGCATCCCCCGGCCGTACCTGTACGCGGGCATCATGTTCTTCGCGGCGGTCGGCGCGTACGCGGTCGGCGGCGAGGTGATCGACCTGGTGATCCTGCTGATCATCGGCCTGATCGGCTTCGGGATGCGCCGCTACGGGCTTCCCGTGCTGCCCGCCGTGATCGGTGTGATCCTCGGCCCGAACGCCGAGCAGCAGCTGCGGCGCGCCCTGCAGATCAGCGACGGCAGTGTGACGGGACTGGTCAACACGCCGTTCGCGGTGACCGTGTACGCGGTGATCGTGCTGCTGCTGGTGTGGCCGCTGCTGAGGAAGGCGGTGACGCGGGGCCGCGCCGAGGCGGCCTGACCCGGTTGTCACGGCACCCGCTCCCGGGTGCCGTCCGGGAAGCGGATCTCCACCTCACCGGACACGGCGACCCGTACGCGCGTTCCTGAACCTCGCGCGTACGGGTCGCCGTTCGTCTTTCGGCCGCCGTTCGTCTCTCGGTCGCCGTTCCTCTCAGGGTCGCCGTTCACGTTCAGGTCGCCGTTCACCTCCGGGTCGGAGCTCAGCACGACGAGGGTGACCAGGAGGTGGGTGCCGCCCGGGTGTGCGGGCAGGGTGAGGTACGGGGTCGCCGAGTGGTGCCCGTAGGCGTTGGCGCCGGCCGCGTGGGCCACCGCCGCCCGGGCGTCCAGCCACCCGTGCAGTCCCACGATCGTGCTGGTCAGACCGTCCGTGCGCCGGGCCAGCGCCCTGCCCGGGCCGGTCCTGCCGAGCGGGGGTGCGGTGTCGTCGGCGACGGCCCATCCCCCCTCGCGTACGGGCGTGCCGGGTGGCGCGTCCACGCGGTGCACGCGTACTTCCCACGGGCCGTGCACCACGCTGACCGTCTCGACGCGATGCCCTTCGCCGCTGCCGGGGAGCACGGCCCGGTGCCAGGAGGCGGCACGGGCGCCCTCGACGGCGAGGGGGTGGATGCGGCCGCGCCGGGTGGGTGTGCCGTCGGGGGCCAGCAGGGCGATGTGGTTGTCGGGGCCGGTGTGCGGGGCCGGTGGTGTCTCGGGGGCGGTGGCGCTGGAGTAGGCGAGGCGGGCGTAGTGCGGGCTGTCGTCCGGTGCCGCCGGCGGGGGCGGCAGGCGGTCGCTGCCGTGGTTGACCAGCCGTACGATCCCGTCGGCCGCGGTGGAGTGCAGCAGCCAGCCCGGGGCGGGTAACGCGAGGCGGACGTCGCCCGTCTCGACCGGGCCGGGTTCCTCGGGCGCGGTCCACACGGGGTGGTCGGCGGGCAGGAGCAGGCCGAGGAAGGCCTTGCTCGCCCAGTACGGGGAGGCGGGGCCCGAGTAGCGCTGGGTGACCGGGAGGAAGGGCCGGTACCAGCCGAGCGTGAGCAGCCCCCGCTCGTCGGGCACGCCCCGCTCCGCGAAGTGCCGCAGCGCCCCGGAGGCGAGGCGGCGGGTACGGCCGGGCGGGAGCGGAGTGGCGTCGGCGAGCACGCCCGCCCACAGGGGCGCCGTCGTACCGAACCGGTAGGTGAGGGAGCGGCCTTGGTGGACCGGGGCGCCGTCGCCGCCGAAGAAGTGCTGGTGGTCGTGGAGGAACGTGCGCAGGCGTGCGCGGTGCCCCGCCACCAGCAGGGGATCGGCGCGCGGCCCGGCGATACGGGCCCACAGGACCGGGTACAGGTGCAGGGCCCAGGCGTTGTAGTAGTCGAACTTGCGGCCGTCGCCGTCGGTGTACCAGCCGTCGCCCCGGTACCAGTCCTCCAGGCGGGCCAGCCCGGCGTCGATCTCGGCGCGGCTGTGCGGGGCGCCGACGGAGGCGAGGAACTCCTCGGTGATGACCTGGAACAGCCGCCAGTTGGAGTCGTTGACGACCGCTCCGAGGAAGCCTCCGAGCCAGTCGGCGATCCGCTGCCGTACGCGGTCGTCGAGCCGGTCCCAGATCCAGGGGCGGGTCTCGTGCAGGGCGATCGCGACGGAGGCCGCCTCGACCATGGGCTGGCTCCGGTCGGTGACGGGCAGCCAGTGGTCGGGGCTGCGCGGGTCGGTGCCGGACGCCAGCCCGGCCGCGTACCGCTCGATCAGGCCGGGCGTCTCCCGCCCGCCCGAACCGGCGATGCGGAACGCGGCCAGCAGGAAGGAGCGGGCGAAGCCCTCCAGTCCGTCCGACCAGGGCCCGGAGTGGCTGGGCCGCCCCGGCAGACGGTACTGGGCCAGGCCCGGCGAGGCGTAGGGCGTCAGGGCGTCCAGAAGGCGGTCGGCGACGGCCTCCCAGTGGGCGCGGGTCCAGCCGGTGACGGGCGAGGTCAACGGCTCGGCGGGGGGCAGGCGGGGCAGGTTGGGGAGGTGCGTCGGGTCGGGGAGCGACACGTGCGGCGCGCTCATGGGGGTGCGGTTCCTCCGTTGGTCACAGGGCGCGCCCGGGCGGGGGCGGGCCGACGCTGTCGCGGACGACGATGTGGGTGCCGAGCAGATGATGGGCCCCGGCGGCGTGCTCGGGGTCGCGCAGGGCGATGCGCACGGCGGCGCGTCCGAGTTCCTCGGCGGGGGTGCGGACGGTGGTGAGGGGCGGGTTGAAGTCCTCGGCGAGCGGGATGTCGTTGTAGCCGACGACGGAGATGTCCCCGGGGACGCTCAGCCCGGCGTCGGCGATGGCGCGCAGGGCACCGGCGGCGACCATGTCGTCCCCGGCGAAGACCGCGGTGAACTCCCGTTCGGCTTTGAGGAGTTCGGTCATCGCCCGGTGGCCGGCGGCGCGGCCGAGTCCGCAGTCGACGACCTGCGCGGCCTCCGCCGGCAGCCCGTGCTCGGCGAGGGCGGCCCGGTAGCCGGTGACGCGGGCGTCGAGGGCGGTGTTGCCGGGCAGGCCGCCGAGGAAGACGATCCCCCGGTGCCCGGCCGACAGCAGGTGGCCGGTGACGGCGCGGGCTCCGGCCTCGTTGTCGAACTCCACGACCAGCGCGGGGATCTCGGGCCCTGGCGCGGGCCGGCCGCAGAGCACGAGCCGGGCTCCGGAGGAGTCGAGGGCGTGGGCGTAGTGGGCGACGCGCTCGCGGTAGGCGTCGTCCTCGACGACCCCGCCGACCAGGATGACCAGCCGGGCGCCCTCCTCCCGCATGAGCTGCACGAACTCCATCTCACGCTGCGCGTCGCCGCCGGTGGCGCCGACCACGCACAGCCAGCCGCGGTCGGCGGCCTCGGCCTCCACCCCCTCGGCGACCTGGGCGTAGAAGGGGCTGGTGACCTGGCGGACCACGACGGCGGCCATCTTGCGGCCGCCGCCGACCAGGGCGCGGGCGTGCGCGTTGGCGACGTAGTCGAGGTCGCGGGCGGCGCGCAGGACCCGGGCCCTGGTCGCGGCGGGCACCGGGTGGTTGCCGCTGAGGGCGCGGGAGGCGGTCGCCGTGGACACGCCCGCCCGCTCGGCGACCTCGCGGATCGTGACCCGCCCCTTGGACCCCATGTCGTTCCCCATCCCCCGCGTCTCCTCTTCCGCCCACCGCTGTTCAGGTGTTGGCCGCGTAGTCCTTCGCGTACTCGTCGGCCATTCTGTCGCCGCCCCGGCTCCGCCACTTCTTGACGGCCGCGTCCCACTCCGACAACGGCAGGCGCCCGGCGATGATCCCGGTCACGGTGTCGTCGAGGAACGTCTTGAGCGTGGCGCCCTGGGAGTTGTTCGTGGGGGACTGGAGCCCGTAGGAGGCGTCGCGGATGGCGTGCGGCACGACCTTGCGCTGCCAGGTGTGCAGGGCCCGTACGGCGTCGGGCATGCCGGGCACGAACAGCACCTGGGGTCCTTCGGCGAGGTACTTCAGCGGCAGGTTGGTGTTGTTCTCCACCTCGCCGAGCCGGGTGGGCTCGGGTGAGCCGTCCTTGCCGCGGGTGAAGTGGACGCCCTCGACGCCGTAGTGGACGAGTTCCCATTCCTCGCTGCCGAACGGCGCGGCGAGGTAGTCGAGGATGCGCAGCAGCAGCCGGACGCGTTCCTCGTCCGCCTTTTTGAGGACGGTGTAGCCGAAGGAGCGGCGGGCGGCGACGATGCCGCCGGGCTCGCCGCCCACGCCGTACGGGAGGGCCGGAGCCGGGGTCATCTTGCCCCGTGACTCCCGGTACTTGGGCAGGTAGGCGCCGAAGCCGTCCTGCATGGAGCCGACGGTGCCGTTGTAGTAGAGGGTTGTCAGGTCGATCTGGGAGATGGACGTGGCGTCGGGGTGGTAGGAGCCGTTCTTGCGCAGCCGTGCCTGGAAGGCGATCGAGGCCTTGTAGCGTTCGTCGGCCGCCGCCGTCAGGAAGGTGCCGTCATCAGTGACGGCCCAGCGCTGGGGCGCGTTGTGGGCGGCGGAGTGGAAGCCGTTGCCGAACAGGGAGCCGTTGGCGGCGCCGAGCATGTGCGTCTTCCCACGGGTGCCCCTCCTCGCTACGGCGGTGAAGTCCTCAGCGCTCCAGCCCGCCTTCATGCCCGAGTCGGCGAACATGTCCTGGTTGATCCACAGGGTCGAGCCGGGCAGCGGGCGTTCGAGCGGGACTCCGTGGATACGCCCGCCGATACGGCCCATGTCGCGCCAGGCGTGGGTGGGGATGTTGGCGAGGTTGGGGTAGTCGGTGATCGCGTCGCCCGACAGGTACGGCGTGAGGTCCTCGGCGCGGCGCTGCACGAACTGCGCCTCCCTGGGCAGGGTGAAGCCGGTGAACATGTTGATGATGTCGGGCAGCGCGTCGGCGTCGCCCGCCATGACGGTGGCCATCTTCTTCTGGTAGTCGGCCTGGGAGATGATCGTGTACTCGATCTTCACGCCGAGGGCCTTCTCGACGGCCGCCCAGAACCGGTTCGCGGAGGCGGGCTTGGGCGGCGTACCGAAGGAGACGGTCATGACGCGGACGGTGGAGCCGTCGCCGGGGGTGCGGGAGACGGACTTGACCAGGTCGGAGGGGTAGGAGGTGTATCCGGCCTGGACACCGGCGGCGGTGGGGGCGAGATCGGGCTTCGGACCCGTCGCGGGCCGGTACGACGGCCACGGCGCGAGCTTCTTCCCGGCGTTGGAGACGTCGCCGTCACCGGAGCCCGAGGAGCAGGCGGTCAGCAGGACGGGGGCGGAGACGGCGGCGCCGCCCACGGCCAGGGAGCGCAGGAGGGTGCGTCGGGACATGCTGGGCATGGATGAACCACCTCGTGTCAGCTCTTGACGGCGCCGGTGAGCACGCCCTTGGTGAAGTACTTCTGCAGGAAGGGATAGACCAGAAGGATCGGCACGGTGGCGATCACGAGCACCGCCATCTGCACGGTCTGCGGGGCGGTGACGGTGGCCTCCCCGGTGGTCGCGTCGGTGAGCCCGGCCCCGGCCACCACATAGGTGCGCAGCACCTGCTGGAGCGGCCAGTGGTCGCTCTCCAGGTACAGCGACGCGTAGAACCAGGAGTTCCAGTAGGCGACGGCGTAGAACAGGCCGACGACGGCGAGCGCGGCCTTGGACAGCGGCAGCACCACCGACACCAGCACCCGCCAGTCCCCCGCCCCGTCCAGCCGGGCCGCCTCGTACAGCTCCTCGGGGATCGACTGGAAGAAGCCGCGCAGGACGACCAGGTTGAACACGTTGACCAGGACGGGCAGGACCAGCGAGGCGTAGGAGTCGAGCAGGCCGAGTTCCTTGACGAGCAGGAAACTCGGGATCATGCCGGGCGGGAAGAGGAACGTGAACAGCACCAGCAGCAGGACGGGCTTGCCGCCGAAGACACCGGGCCGGGACAGCGCGTAGGCCAGGGTGACCGTGCAGGCGAGGCTGAGCAGGGTGCCGGCGATCGTCACTCCGGCGCTGACGCCGAGGGCGTGGGTGACGATGCCGCCGTCGAAGATGTCGCGGTAGGCGTCGAGCGTGGGCTCCGTGGGCCACAGCACCCAGCCGCCGTTGTCGACGACCTCCTGGGTGGAGGCCAGGGAGGTCGACACGATCACCAGGAACGGCACGCACACCAGCAGCACGACCGCGGTCAGGGCGAGGGCCTTGGCGGCCTGGGTGAGGGGCCGTGGTTTCTCCATCCAGCCGGGCCGGGCGGACGCGCTCACCGGTAGACCCCCTGTTCGCCGAGGCGGTGGGCGACCTTGTTGGCCGCGTAGACGAGGAGGGCGCCGACGAGCCCCTTGAACAGCCCGGCCGCCGCAGCGAACCCGTAGTCGCCGCCGACGATGCCCTGGTGGTAGACGAAGGTGTCGATGACCTCGGCGGCCTCGGGGCCCACCGCGTCGCGTTGCAGCAGCATCTGCTCGAAGCCGACGGAGAGGATGTCGCCGAGCCGCATGATGAGCAGCAGCACGACCACCGGGCGGATGGCGGGCAGGGTGACGTGCCAGAACCGCCGCCAGGGCCCGGCGCCGTCGATGGCGGCCGCCTCGTACTGCTGCTCGTCGACCTGGGCGAGCGCGGCGAGGAAGATGATCGTGCCCCAGCCGGCGTCCTTCCAGATGACCTGGGCGACGACGAGCGGCTTGAAGGCGTCCGGATCGCCGATGATGTCGACCGTGTGCAGACCGGCCCCACTCAGGCCGCTGTTGAGCAGGCCGGTGTCGCCGAGCACCTGCTGGAACAGCGCGACGACGATCACCCATGAGATGAAGTGCGGCAGATACGCCACGGACTGCACGAACCGGCGCACCGAGCTCCAGGTGAGGGTGTGCAGCAACAGGGCGAGGCCGAGCGGCACCGGGAAGTAGAAGACCAACTGGAGGACGGCGATCCAGAGGGTGTTGAGGACCGCGTCCCAGAAGGCCTCGTCCTCGAACATGCGCCGGAAGTTGCCGGACCCCACCCAGGGGCTGCCCCACAGGCCGTCGAACGGAACGTACTCCTTGAACGCGATGACGTTGCCCACGAGTGCGCCGTAGTGGAACAGCAGGAAGTAGGCGACGCCGGGGAGCATGAGCAGGAACAGCGTCCTGTTCTTACAGCTCTGAAAACCTTTACGCGCGCCCTGCGCCCCTCCGGAGGGGCGGCGGCTGGGACTCACCCCCTTCGCACCTGCTCGTTCCCGTAAGCCAGTTGCCACGGTTCCCCCTCACGTCGGCGTGTCCGGTGAAGGGAAGCTAAAACGTTTTCAATGCGCGGTCAACACCTCCGGCACGGACGGGACTTCGGGCCGGGCCTCGGCGCGTCAGGCCGAAAGCAGCCCCCTGCCGAGCCAGTCGGAGGAGTCCCGCACGCCGGGCAGGGCGAAGAAGTAGCCGCCACCGGTCGGGGAGATGTAGTCGACGAGCGGCTCGTCGATCAGCCGGGTCTGCGTGGCCTCGAACTGGCGGCGCACGTCCTGCTGGTAGCAGCAGAAGACCAGTCCCATGTCGAGGTCGCCGACGTCGTCGACGCCCCGGTCGTAGTTGTAACCCCGGCGCAGAAGCCGGGAGTTGTCGGTCTTCGCGGTGCGCGGGTTGGCGAGCCGGATGTGCGCGTCGAGCGGGATCGCGGTGCCGCGCGGGTCCTTGGCGTAGTTCGGGCTGTCGGTCTCGCGGGCGCCGTCCAGCGGGGCGCCGGTGTCCTTGCGCCGGCCGAGCATCAGCTCCTGTTCGGACAGCGAGACCCGGTCCCAGAACTCCACGAGCATCCGGATGATCCGGACGACCTGGTAGCTGCCGCCGGCCGCCCAGGAGGGCTCACCCTGTCCCTCGCCGACCCACACCAGGTGGTCCATCTCGCGGGCCGAGGCGACGTCCGGGTTCACGATGCCGTCCTTGAAGCCCAGCAGGTTGCGCTGGGTGCCGCTGGGCCGGGGCACGTTCTGGAACCCGTCGACGCGCCACCGGATCTGCAGCGCGCCCCGGGTGTGCTTGGCGATGTCGCGCAGCGCGTGCAGCACGGTGTCCTGGCGGGCCGCGCAGATCTGCAGGGACAGGTCGCCGTGGCACTCGGCGGGATTCAGGTTGTCGTTGGGGAAGGTCCGCATGGGCGTGAGCCGGCGCGGCTTGGCCCGGGCGAGCCCGAACCGGTCGTCGAACAGGGAGGCGCCGACACCCACGGTGACGGTGAGCGCGTCGGCCGGGACGACCGGACCGAGGATGCCGTTGTCCGAGGGCGGGGCACCGACACCGAGATCCTCGGGCGTGCCGCCTGAGGTGAGGAAGCGGGCCCGGTCGGTGAGCGTTCGCAGCAACTCGGTCAGGCCCTTGCGGCTCTCGGCGATGACGTCGAAGGAGACGAATGCCGCGGCGGCCTGCGCGGGGGTGAGGATCCCCGCCTGGTGGGTGCCGTGGAAGGCCACCGGGGCGGCGCTCTGCTGCTCGGCCGCATGGGCTCTCGCGCCGCCGCTCCCGGCGAGTGCGACTCCGCCCCCGGCCAGGACGGCTCCGGCCGCCCCGGCGCCCAGGGCCGTCTTCACGAAGGAGCGGCGGCCGGCGTGGGCGGGGCAGCCCGGCGGCGGCGTGTCGGCGGACGGCATCAGGGGGTTCCCTTCGGAGTCTTCTGCGGGGTGGTCGCGTCGCCCGGCGCTCATGCGGACTTCCTGACTTCGAGCAGGTCCGGCACCGGCGAGAGGTCTTCGAGGAGCTGCCCCGTGGCTCCGTCGAGCCGGGCCTTCGCCGCGTGGTCGAGCCGGTCGACGGGGGTCCAGCCGGTCCCGTGGTGAGCGGAGTCGAGCAGCTTCTGCAGCCGCGCGATGTCCGCGTCGACGGTGGGCAGCAGACGGGGGGCGCGCGTGGTGAGCAACGGCTTGAGTACGGCGAGCAGTTCGCGTGTGCCGGCGAGGTTGGCGTCGGCGGTGGCCAGTCCGGTGCCGCTGCCCTGGTCGGTGTCGCCGGTCAGTTCGAACTGGAGGGTGTTCTCCAGGATCTCGTGGGCGCGCAGGGGCAGGTCGGAGGAGTCGAAGTCCTGGTGCGGGAAGGCCTTTCGCAGTCCGGCGCCGTCCTCGGCCAACTGCTGCGCCACGCCCTTGAGTCCGGCCGCCGGCTCACCGTGCCACAGCCCGTACTCGATGCGGAGGAAGCCGGTGAAGTCCTTGTCGTGCACGCCGCCCGGCAGACCGTCGGGACGCCCGTCGATCTTCTGGTCGAAGTCCTCGAAGGTGCCGTAGGCGGCGCCGAGGGAGGCGTAGGTGCGGTGGGCCGTCAGCCAGTCGGCGCGGGCGGTGCCCAGGTGCCCGGCGCGGATGTCGTCACTGAGCTTCCCGGTCTGGGTGACGAGGGTCGCCAGCCCCCGGTCCACGTACGCCCGGTACGCCTTGAGCGGCGCGGCCAGATCCCGCTCGGAGACGGGGACGACGGCGTAGGCGCCGGCGGCGCCGCCGACCCGGACCACCTTGGAGGTGACGGCCTTGCCGTCGGCCGGCACACAGCGCCAGGCGTACGTCCCGCCCGACACGGTGGCGACCAGGTCCCGGGTGGTACCGGGGGCCAGCCCCTCGATCTCGCCGTAGACCGCGTTCGAGGTCGGGTCGATCAGATACACCTCGGAGGTCTGGTTCCCCGTGTTGTGCATCAGGAAGTCCTGCCGCCCTGGTTCGGGAGCGGTGAACCCCTGCCCGCAGGCCGTTTCGGAGACGGCGACGGTCTCGCCGGCGGCGGGCTTGGGGTCCGCCAGGGCGACGACAAGGCCGGCCAGGAGAGCCGGGACGGCGACTACGGCGACGGGGATCAGCCAGGCGGGGCGGCGGCGGGTGGGTGCGGTGGTGGGGGTGGGTGCGCTGGTGAGGGTGGGCGGCGGCTCGGCGGCGGGGGGCCGGGCGGACGGCGGGTCGGCCGGTGGGGCCGCACGGGGGGCCGCCGCACGCTTCCCGCCGGCGACCGCCCCGCCGGAGCCCACACGCTGACCGGCACCGGCATCGGCACCGGCACCGGCAGGGGCGCCCGCACCCGCACCCGACTGTTCCCGCACTTCCCGCACGAACAGCGTCATCACCACGGCGAGATACCCGACGTACCCGGCCACTTGGAGCCAGGTCATCGCCGGAGTCAGGTTGAGCACGCCCTGGAGCAGCGTGCTGTACCAGGCTCCGGCGTCGACGCTGCCGCTCAAGTCGAAGGCGTAGGCCGTCCCGCCGGGCAGGACCGTGCCCTCCTGGAGGTCGCGCAACCCGTAGCCGAGCACGCCCGCGGCGATGACGATGAGCACCACGCCCGTGGCGGTGAAGAAGCGGGTGAGGTTGATGCGCAGGACCCGCCGGTACAACCCCCAGCACAGGGCCGCAGCCAGGACGAGTCCGATGCCGGCGCCGGTGAGGGGCCCGGCCGACTCGTTCGCCGCGCGGGCCGTGGTCCACAGGAACAGCGCGGTCTCCAGGCCCTCGCGCCCCACCGCGAGGAAGGAGGTGAGGACCAGGACACCGGCGCCCATGGCCAGGGCCCCGGTGACCTTCTCCCTGATCTCGCCCGCGAGACCGCGGGCGGATCGCCGCATCCAGAACACCATCGCGGTGACGAAGGCGACGGCGACGATGCTCAGCGTTCCGCCGAAGGCCTCATGCGCGGTGGTGGGCAGGGAGGCCGCTGTGAAGGTCAGAACCGCACCGAAGCTCATCGACAGCGCGATCGCCGCCAGCACCCCGGTCCACACCTGCGGCAGTCGCGACCTGGCCCCGGCCCGTACGAGGGTGGCGACCAGCACGGAGACGATGAGCCCGGCTTCGAGTCCTTCCCTCAGCCCGATCAGAAAGCTCGGAAACGCGTCGCCCCACATGTACCGGCCCTCCCGGCCCAACGCCCCGGCCCCGCACAGGCGGGTTAGCCAAGGCATGCCTTACCAACGCCGACCATCATGGACTCGACTCCCTGGGCATCCGGTCATGAATGCCTCATGGCCCGGCAAAAGTCCTGGCGGTTTCCGGCCAACGGGCGGGGCCCTCTTCCGGCTTCCCCGCCGGCACTTCCGCGTGCGCGGTGGCGGAAACTCCCTTGCGGAGCCGTCCGGGGGCGCGATACCCAGCATCGGGACGACAAGGAGCACGAGATGACGACCCGTCCGGGTTCATTGAACGAGTTCTGCTGGATGGACCTCAAAACCCGCGACCCGGCCGGCACCGCCGCCTTCTTGTCCACGACGCTCGGCTGGAGCTTCGCGGTGGACGAGGAGGACTGGCGCAAGGCCATCAAGATGTCCGTCGACGGCCGACCGATCGGTGGCGTCAGCGACGTGGCGAGCCCGGCCTACCCTCCAGGTACACCCGCCCACATCGCCTACTACCTGGCGGTGGACGACATCGAGCGCCGTGTCGAAGCGGCGACGGCCCATGGCGCTCGCCTTGTCGTATCCCCCTTCGACGCGGGCGGTCAGGGCCGCATCGCGACACTGACCGACCCTGAGGGCGCCGCCTTCTCCCTCTGGCAGCGGCGCCACTTCCCAGGATGGAGCTTCCCTCCCGGCCTGGCGGGCGCTCCGCATCGCATGGTCCTCGCCTGCGATCGGCCCGACGAGGCCCGGCACTTCTACGAGAAGACGACCGGAGCGCCCCTGTTCTGCGCCGACTTCATCGCCGCGGCGGAGCCCGGTGCATCCACCCCGCAGTGGGAACTGGTGGTCGCCTCGATGATCTGGACAACGTCATCCGAGCACACGATGACGGCCGGGCCTCGGTCACCTCTTCCGAGAGCACGGCCGTCGCGTGGTGCGGCTGAGCAGCCCGGAGGGACTGTCCTTCCTGCTGCGTCATAGGGAGCTGTGACTCGATCACAGGCCGCACCTGCGAGAAGTCCGCTGCCCGCCGGGCCTTCGAGGCCCCCGGGCCCGCCGTCGGGACGCCACACCTCTTGACGCGTCAATGACAAGGATGGCTTGATGAGGTGGGAGCGCTCCCACCTCATCAAGGGAAGGGACCACCATGCACAGAACCCCCCACTCGTCCCCGCACTTACGCGCCATGTCCGTTCTCGGCCTCCTGGCCACCCTGCTCCTCCCCCTCGGCATGACGTTCGCCCCGGGAGCGCTGGCCGCGCCCACGGCGGACCCCGTGCGCGTCATGCCGCTCGGCGATTCGATCACCGGCTCGCCGGGCTGCTGGCGGGCCGTGCTGTGGAACCGGCTGGCCAGCAGCGGATACCAGGACATCGACTTCGTCGGCACCCTCCCCCCGCAGGGCTGCGGCCAGGCGCACGACGGGGACAACGAGGGGCACGGCGGCGAACTGGTCACCAACGTGGCGGACCAGAACCTGCTGCCCGGCCGGCTGGCCTCCACCCGCCCGGACATCGTTGTCATGCACTTCGGCACGAACGACGTGTGGAGCAGCATCGCCCCCGACCGCATCCTCGCCGCCTACACCAAGCTCGTGGCGCAGATGAGGGCCTCCAACCCGGACATGCGGATCCTCGTCGCGCAGCTCATCCCCATGAACCCGAGCAGTTGCGCCGGCTGCGCACAGCGGGTCGTCGACTTCAACGCGCGGATTCCCGGCTGGGCCCGGGCGACCGGCACCGACCGCTCCCCCGTCACGGTGGTCGACCAGTGGACCGGCTTCAGCACGGCCGCCGACACCTACGACGGCGTGCACCCCAACGCCTCCGGCGACGACAAGATCGCCGCCCGCTGGTTCCCGGCCCTGTCGGCGGTTCTCGACGCCGGCGTCCCGCAGGATCCGGACGATCCGGGTGACCCGGGCGAGGACCCCGCGGCCTGCACCGCGCGTTTCCGGGCCGTCTCCTCCTGGCAGGGCGGCTACCAGGGCGAGGTGACGGTGACGAACACGTCGGCCTCCGCCGTCCGCGGCTGGACCGCGACCGTCGTACCGGCGAACGGAGCGCGTCTCACCCAGCTCTGGAACGGCAGCCTCTCCACGGCCGCCGACGGCACGGCCACCGTCAGGAACGCGGCGTGGAACGGCGCCCTCGCTCCCGGCGCGAGCGCCTCCTTCGGATTCGTCGCCACCGCCCCGGCAACGGCCGGCACCCCGGCGGCGACCGTCACCTGCACGGGGGCCGCACCGGCCGCATGACGGCCGTACGACAGCCGCGCCGGGCCGGACGCCCCCGGTGACGGGCCTCTCCGCACCGACCCCGCCGGCAGGACCCGTTCAGCACGGCAGCACCACAGCGCGACCGGCAACGTGCCCCGACCGACCCCCACCGATGGAGCCGTCATGAGACTCCGCCCCACCCCCACCCCTCCACGCCTGGCCACCGTGGCCGCCACCCTGTTCGCCCTCTTCGTGTCCTTCCTCGTCCTCACCCCGCCGGCCCAGGCCGCCCCCGCCGGCTTCCGGGTGCAGAACGGCCGGCTGCTGGAGGCGGGCGGGAACGACTTCGTGATGCGGGGCGTCAACCACGCCCACACCTGGTATCCGGACCGGATCAGTTCCCTCTCCCACATCAAGGCCAAGGGCGCCAACACCGTCCGCGTGGTCCTGTCCAACGGTGACCGCTGGACCCGCAACGACGCCGCCGACGTGACGAACGTGATCTCCCAGTGCAAGCAGAACCGGCTGATCTGCGTCCTGGAGGTGCACGACACCACGGGCTACGGCGAGCAGAGCGGAGCGACCACCCTGTCCCGCGCGGCCGACTACTGGATCAGCCTGCAGAGCGCCCTGGCCGGCCAGGAGGACTACGTCATCGTCAACATCGGCAACGAGCCGTACGGCAACACCAACTACACGGCGTGGACGGCCGACACCAAGGCCGCGATCCAGAAGCTCCGCAACGCCGGGCTCGACCACACGATCATGGTCGACGCACCCAACTGGGGCCAGGACTGGGCATTCACGATGCGCGACAACGCCGCCTCGGTCTTCGCCGCCGACCCCGACGCCAACACGGTCTTCTCGATCCACATGTATGGCGTCTTCGACACCGCCGCCGAGATCACCGACTACCTGAACCGCTTCGTGACCGCCAAACTGCCCGTCGTCGTCGGCGAGTTCGGCCACGACCACTCGGACGGCAACCCCGACGAGGACACCATCCTGGCCGTCACCCAGCAGCTCCGCCTCGGCTACCTCGGCTGGTCGTGGAGCGGCAACGGCGGCGGGGTCGAGTACCTGGACATGGTCACGAACTTCGACCCGGACCAGCTGACCAGCTGGGGCCGGCGGCTCTTCAACGGCGCGAACGGCATCGCCGCCACCGCCAAGGAGGCCGCGATCTACTCCGGCAACGGCGGCGACGCCACTCCCCCGACCGCTCCCGGCACCCCGACCGCCTCCGGGGTGACCTCCTCGTCGGCCACCCTGACCTGGGCCGCCGCCTCCGACGCGACCGGCGTCACCGGCTACGACGTCGTGCGGATCAGCGGCGGCACCGAGACGGCCGTCACCAGCAGCACCCGGACCACCGCCACCCTCACCGGCCTGTCCCCCGCGACCTCCCACACCTTCGCCGTCTACGCCCGCGACGCCGCCGGCAACCGCTCGCCCCGCTCCGGCACGGTGACGGTCACGACCTCCCCCGGCGGCTCACCGTCGGCCTGCGGTGTCGGCTACCGGGTGACGGGCAGCTGGCCGGGCGGCTTCCAGGGCGAGATCGTCCTCCGCAACACCGGCACCTCGGCGATCAACGGCTGGACGCTGCGCTGGACCTTCCCGGACAGCCAGCGCATCACCAACCTGTGGGGCGGTACGGCGACCCAGAGCGGATCCGAGGTGAGCGTCGCGGCCGCCTCGTACACGGCGACGATCCCCGCGTCGGGCTCGGTCACCCTCGGCTTCACGGCCACCCGGCCGGCCGCGAACCCCAGCCCGACGGCCTTCACTCTCAACGGCGCGGACTGCGCCGTGAGCTGACCGCGCCCTGGCGCGGCGGTGCCGTCGTGCTCCGGGCACGGGCGGCACCGCCGTTGCTGTGATCCGCGCTACACCGCACGGGAAAGCGGTTTACGTCGTTCCGCAGTGGTCAGGCGGCGGGGATGTCGCACCGGCACCCCACCGCCGCACCCCCGGCACAACGCGCAGGCACTCGTCCGGGTTGCCCGAACCCCGCACGGGAGGCGTGATGAGCGAGGACACCCTGCGCATGCGCGCGGTCACGGCCGGCGGGACGGAACGGCGAGCGCCGCAGCCCGTACCGGCCTCGGAACCGGCCGGCCGGCGGGACGCGTTCTTCGACAACGCCAAGTACCTGGCGATCGTGCTGGTGGCGATCGGGCACGCCTGGGAGCCGTTGCGGGACGGCAGCCGGGCGGCCGGCGCGCTCTACATGGTGGTGTACGCCTTCCACATGCCGGCGTTCATCGTCATCTCCGGCTACTTCTCGCGCTCGTTCGACGCGAGCCCGGGGCGGATCAGGCGCCTGGTCACCGGGCTCGCCGTGCCGTACCTCGTCTTCGAGACGGCGTACACCCTGTTCACCCGGTGGACCGACCAGGAGCCGGACCGGCCGGTCACCCTGCTGGACCCCCTCTACCTGACCTGGTTCCTGGCGGCCCTGTTCATCTGGCGGCTGACGACGCCCATCTGGCAGCGCGTGCGGTGGCCGCTGCCGATCGCCCTCGTCGTCGCGATGCTGGCGACGCTCTCGCCGTCCATCGGCAACGACCTCGATCTGCAGCGCACGCTGCAGTTCCTGCCGTACTTCGTCCTGGGTCTGCTGCTGCGGCCCGAGCACTTCCATCTGGTGCGGCGCCGCGCGGCGCGGATCCTGGCCGTGCCGGTCTTCGCCGGCGCGCTCGCGGTGGCCTACTGGGCCGTGCCGCGGATGAGCGGCGCCTGGTTCTACCACCGCGACAGCGCCGAGGAACTCGCCGCCCCCTCCTGGTACGGGCCCGTCATGACGCTGGCGACCTTCGGCTGCTCGCTGGTGCTGGTCGCCTGCTTCCTCGCCTGGGTGCCCGGCCGCCACACCTGGTTCACCGCGCTGGGCGCGGGCACGCTCTACGGCTACCTGCTGCACGGCTTCGTCGCGCAGGGGTCCAAGTTCTGGGGCTGGTACGAGCCGGCGTGGGTGCACCGGCCCCTGGGCGAGATCCTCGTGACGGTCGCCGCCGCGGTGCTCGTGACCGCACTGTGCACTCCGCCGGTGCGACGGGTCTTCCGCTGGGTGATGGAACCCGACATGGCGTGGGCGTTCCGCCGGGACGCGGGCGATCGGGCGCGGGAGCGGAACGCCGTACGGGCGTGAGCGGACCGTCTCACGGCTCCTGACCGAGCCGGATCAGCAACACCCCCAGCGTGCGCGGCACGGACACCGTCAGCCCCTCCCCGTCCCAGACGGCCCCGCCCGCATCCGCCGACGACGGATGCAGGACATCCACCCGGACGTCCCTGCCCGCCAGGTGCCGGACGGGGATACGGAGTCGCGCCGGTCCGCCGCGCCGCCAGACGGAGAGGTACGCCGTGCCGTCCCCGGGGGCCCGCAGCCCCAGGGCCAGCCACTCGTCCGTCCAGCCGGGCAGGCCCAGCGGCCAGAACGGCAGGGCCCGGGCGAGGTCGCCGCGGATCGACTTGTAGACGTCGACGGCGTCCCGGACGAGGGCGCGCTGGTGATCCGACATGCGGTTCAGGTGTCCGGAGAGGTGGATGCGACCGAGGAGGGCCCCGCCGAGGGTCCAGGCGATCAGGTCGTCGTCGTACTCGGGCTGCGGGTAGGCCCAGACGGCGCCCTGCTCGGGCGGGACCACGGCGGGCGCCGAGGCGGCGATGGGCGGGTAGCTCAGCGGGTCCTGCTGGTCGCTGGTGGACTGGAGCTGGGCGACGGCGAGGGTGGCGCCGTCCATGCGCATGCCGCCGGAGGCGCAGTTCTCGACGACGAGGCCGGGGTGGCGGTCCAGGACTGCGGAGAGCCAGTCCAGGTAGGCCT
Source organism: Streptomyces collinus (assembly GCF_031348265.1). Lineage (NCBI taxonomy): Bacteria > Bacillati > Actinomycetota > Actinomycetes > Kitasatosporales > Streptomycetaceae > Streptomyces > Streptomyces collinus. The sequence continues at coordinate 896,500 of NZ_CP133771.1, forward strand.
GGGCGTGCCCGAGCAGGCCCGCTCCCGGTGCGAGGTCGTCGGCGGCCTGGGTGCCGGGATCGACGACGATGTTGTAATCCAGCTTGAGGTAGCCCACGCCCCAGTCGCCGGCGATCCGGTCGACGGTCTTGTCGAGGTGGGCGCGGGCGGCCGGGTGCCGCAGGTCCAGCTGGTGGCGGCCCTGCTCGGTGAGGCGTACGCCGTCGCGCTGGAAGAACGCCTCGGGCGGCAGCTCGGCCGCGACGGGGCTGCGCACGCCGACGACCTCCGGCTCCAGCCACAGCCCGGGCACCATGCCGCGTTCCCGGATCCGGTCCAGGACGGCCCGGATGCCGCCGTCGGGGAAGCGCCGCGGTGAGGGCTGCCACGCGCCGACGCTGTCCCACCAGCCCCGGGTGTCGTCGTCGTACCAGCCGGAGTCGATGCAGAAGTACTCGGCGCCCGCGTCGGCGGCGGCGTCGATCAGCGGCAGCAGCTTGGCCGTGGTCGGGTCGCCCATGAGGGTGTTCATGTAGTCGTTGAAGACGACGGGGAGAACGGTGTGGTCGGGGTGCGGGCGGCGGATCGCCCGGCGGTAGGAGGTGAGGGCGCCCAGCGCGGTGTCGAGGTCCGGCCCGAGGGCCAGGGCACCGGGGACGGTGGTGAACTCCTCGCCCGGTTCGAGACGGATCCGCCACTGGTGCTCCGCGTCCGTGGGGCCGTTCAGCGCCAGGTAGGTGCCGTGTGCGCGTTCGCCGAGGTCCCAGCGCCAGCCTGCTGGGGACTCGACCTGCCACGCCCAGGCCCGGCCGCCGTCCCGCTCGGTCAGCGCGCCCATGGCCAGATGGCCGTCGGTGGGCCAGCTGCCGCGCCCGGTGAGGGCGAGGGCGGCCCGGCTGTCGTGCTCGTGGACGTCGGTGTTGATGTCGGCGACGGACGCGCGCAGCGGCTCGGCGTACCAACGGCACTCGGCGAGCCAGTCGTTGCGGGCCCGGTGGACGTCGAGGGCGTCGGGGGCGGGCAGGCCGCCGAGCAGCAGGCTGCTGACGGACTGGACGACCAGGCGCGCACGGCCGTCGTTGCGGAGCCGGACGCGGGAGCGCAGGACGGGCAGGCCGACCGGTGAGGTGAGTTCGACGAAGGCCGTCAACCCGGTTGCCGGGTCGTGGAGTTCGGCGGTCAGCCACTCCCAGCCGTCGCGGCTGCCGATCAGGTGGTTCCGGTAGGCGAGCCGCGCGCCGAAAGCCGTGCCGGTGAAGCGGGGGCCGGACCAGCCGCTGCCGTGGCCGAGGGCGGTGAGCTCGACGAGCGGGAGCGCGGAGTGCGGGTCGGCGCGGCGATCATCGCCGGGGTGGGTCAGCCGGAGCAGTCGCAAGGTCCCGTCGGCGGCGACGGCGAACCGGGCAGCGAGTGTCTCGTGCCCCCAAGTGAAGTCACTGTGCCGCTGGTTGGAGGCCATGTGCGCCGCATCCGCCGTGCCGGTCAAGGTGCTCCCCCTCCTGGCCCCGCCCCGTTGCCGGGGAGCGGAGGTCCGCGTGAATCCCTCGTTACGGTCTCTTGACGACCCAAGTGTGACCGGTCACAATCCTGGCATGAATGTGACCGGTCACACAAGGCGCCCGGCGAGCATCAGGGACGTCGCCACGGCCGCCGGGGTCTCGTACCAGACGGTCTCGCGGGTCATCAACGGCCATCCCAGCGTCCGGCCGGCCACCCGCGAGCGGGTGCTGGCCGCCATCGAGGAGCTGGGCTTCCGGCGCAACGCCACCGCCCTCGCCCTGGCCAGCGGGCGCACCCGCACCGTGACCGTGCTCACCGCGAACACCACCCACTACGGCTACGCCTCGATCCTCCAGGGCATCGAGGAGTCCGCCCGGGCCGCGTCCTACGCGGTCGGCATCGGCGTGCTGGAATCCGCCGAGGACGCGGCCGTCGCCGCCGAGGTGCAACGCGCGACGGACGCCGGCGGCGGGATCATCGTGATCGCCTACGATCCGGCCGGTGTGCGGGCGCTGGATGCCGTGCCCGACGGGCTGCCGGTGGTGGGCGTGGTCGAGACCCCGGCGAGCCCGCCCGGCGGCGAGAGCCCGTGGGTGTGGACCGACGACCGCGAGGCCGCCTACCAGGCGACCCGGCATCTGCTCTCCCTCGGCCACGAGACCGTGCACTACGTCGCCATCCCCTCCAGCACCCGCCGCACCAGTGCCCGCACCAGCGGCTGGCGGCAGGCGCTGAAGGAGGCGGGCGCCCCGGAACCCCGCCCGGTGCAGAGCAGTTGGGGTCCTGCGGGCGGACACGCGGCGGCGCTGAAGCTGGCCGGGGACCCGTCCGTCACCGCGATCCTGTGCGGCAACGACGACCTCGCCCTCGGCGTGCTCCGCGCCCTGCACGAGAGGGGCCGCGCGGTGCCGGGCGAGGTCAGCGTGGCCGGGTTCGACGACGCCCCGCACTCCGCCTTCCTCACCCCGTCCCTGACGACCGTGCGCCTGGACTTCACCGGCCTCGGCCGGGCCGCCTTCGCCCTGCTGCACGGGGCGCTGGAGGAGTCCGCGCCGGTCGCCCCGCATCCGGTGTCCGTACCGGAACTGGTGGTGCGGGAAAGCTCGGGCCCTCCGCCCTCCGGCACCTGAACGTCCCCCGTGAGCACCTCAGTTGTGAGTCCCGCTTCCTGAACCGAACCGCCTGCTCGGAAAGGCTCGAGATGAACAGAAGAGTTCTCCCCGCCCTGGCGCTGATATGTGCCGCGGGGCTGGCCGCCACCGCGTGCAGTGATCCCACCGCCGGGGACTCCGGTGCGGGCGACGCCGAGCAGACGGCGGTGAACCCGACCGCGCGGCTGGACGGCGTGAAGCTGACCATGTGGACCGCGCAGAACACGGTCAACGCGCCCAAGCAGGTCATCGACGCCTTCGAGAAGGCCACCGGCGCCGAGGTCGACACCCAGGCGATCCCGGACCTCTACGAGCAGAACGTGCCGACGAAACTGGCCTCCGGCGACCGTCCCGACCTGATGTTCTGGCAGCCGTCCATCTCCACGCTGCCGTTCGTCCAGCCAGGGCAGAACCTCCTCACGCTCGACGGCGAGCCCTGGGTCTCGAAGCTCGGCGACACGGAGAAGTCCCTCGGCGTCATCGACGGCAAGCGCTACGCGGCGATCGTCACCAGCCCGGCCATGCTCGGCGTCTACTACAACAAGGACGTCTTCAAGCAGGCGGGCATCGCCGAGAAGGACTTCCCCCAGTCCTACGACGAGCTGCTCGCACTCGGCCACAAGGTCGCAGACAAGACCGACGCGGCCGCCTTCTACGAGGCCGGCGGCGACAAGTGGCCGCTCCAGTGGCAGATGCAGGTCCAGCTCACCGACCTCGACCGGCAGTGGTGGGCGGACCTGAACGCCGGCAGGAAGAAGTGGACCGACCCGGTCGTGGTCGGCGCGGTCAAGAAGTACAAGGACAAGCTGCTCGGCGCCGGGCTCGCCCAGAAGAACTACCGCACGGGCACGTTCACCGGGCAGGCCGACGCCCTGTGGAAGGGCGAGGCCGGCATGGTCCTCAACGTCACCTCCTTCCAGAGCCAGTTGCAGGCCAAGTACTCCACCGCCGAGATCGACAAGAAGATCGGCTGGTTCCCGGTCGCCAACTCCTCGGCGACCGGCCTGTACTCCCCCGACCAGACCAACGGGGTCGTCGCCTTCAAGACCGGTGACGAGAAGCGGCAGAACGCGGCCCGGCAGTTCCTCGCCTTCTGGCTCGGCCCGGACTACCCGGACTACATCAAGGCGATGAAGATCCCGTCCGTGCAGCCGTCCGTGCCCACCCCCGGCGGGCTGCCCGAGACGTCCAAGGCCCAGGTCGCGGCCCTGCCGAAGGCCATCGGCGTGTTCCAGGCCAAGGCCATCGTCGCCCCCGACACGCACCTCTACCTGGCCGACATGATCTTCGGCAAGAAGAGCCCGCAGCAGGTCGCGCAGGCGATCCAGGACCAGTTCGCGCAGGTGGCCAAGGCCCAGGGCGCACCCGGGTTCTGACGATGGCGGACACGGTCGTACGGACACGCAAGCAGCCATCGGCAGCCGGCCCGCCCAGGAGCGTCGGACGGCTCCCGCGCGCCGCGGTGCACCACCCCTGGTGGTTCGCTCTCCCCGCGATCGCCGTCTTCGCGGGGTTCTTCCTGGTGCCCAACCTGCTCAACTTCTACTACCCGTTCACCGACTGGTCGTCGTACCACGCGGACATCGCCTTCACGGGCCTGGACAACTTCCGGACCATCGCCGACGACGGTTCGCTGCTGCGCGCGATCCGCACGACGCTGGTGTACGCGCTGCTGGCGGCGGTGTTCCAGAACGGTTTCGGGCTGGTGCTGGCGCTGCTGCTGGAGGACGACAGCCGCTTCAACCGGTTCTTCCGGGCCGTCTTCTTCCTGCCGGTGCTGATCTCGGCCCTCGCGACCGGGTACGTCTTCCAGGCGCTCCTCGACCAGGACGGAGCCGTCAACTCGGTGCTGGGCACCGACATCCCGTGGCTGGGCTCGACGACCTGGACGCTGGTGATCGTCACCCTGATCCACGGCTGGAAGTGGATGGGCCTGGCCATGCTGATCTATCTGGCGGGGCTGAAGGGCATCCCGGGCGACATGCTCGAAGCCGCCCGGATCGACGGGGCCGGGCCGTGGCGGACGTTCTGGTCGGTGCGCTGGCCGATGCTCGCGCCGGCCGTCACCTTCAACGTCACCACGGCGCTGATCGGTTCGATGAACACCTTCGACATCGTGCAGGCCACGACCGGCGGCGGGCCCGCGGCCTCCACCGAGGTCTTCAACATCTACATGTTCCGGATCTTCGGTCAGGGCCTGTACGCGCAGGCCTCCGCGATGAGTCTCGTGCTCTTCCTCGTCGTGGTCGCCGTGGCGATCCCGCTGGTCGTGGGACTCCGGCGAAGGGAGCAGCTGCTGTGACCCCGGTGTGGCGCTACGGCCGTCCCGCCCTGGTCCTGCTGCTGGCCGGGCTGGCGGTGGGCGTGCCGCTGTGGCTGGTCGCCGTCACCTCGGCCAAGCCGCAGGCTGAGGCGATCAAGCCGAACCTGGACCTGCCCCGGCACTGGCAGCCCGCCGCCAACTATGCGGACGCCCTGGCCGAGGGCGAGATGCTGCGCGGCTTCCTCAACTCCCTGCTGGTCGTGGTGCCTTCCGTGGTCCTGGTGCTGATCCTGGGCGCTGGTGCCGCCTGGGTGTTCGCGCGCCGGAAGTCGAGGCTGGTGTCGGCGGCGTACGCGCTGTGCATCAGCGGGCTGCTGCTGCCGCCGGCCGTCATCACCATCGTGATGGAGCTGCGCCAGCTCGGTCTGGCCGGCACCCGGCCCGGCATGATCGCCGTCTACACCGGCATGTACCTGTCGACGTCGATCTTCTTCATGACGGGCTTCATCCGCGCCATCCCCATGGAACTTGAGGAGGCGGCCCGGATGGACGGGGCGACGCCGTCGCGGATCTTCTGGCGGATCGTCCTGCCGCTGCTCCGGCCGGTCATCGCCACGGCGACGATCATGGTGACGCTCTACGCCTGGAGCGACGTCTTCTACGCGTTCTTCGTCCTCGGCGGCGGAGACCGGGCGACCCTGCCGCTCAACCTGTACCAGGTCGCCAGCGCCCAGCTCTACCTCAACAACTGGCATCTCGTCTTCGCGTACGTCGTGGTGATGAGCCTGCCCATGGTCGCCGTGTTCCTCGTCGGCCAGCGAAAGATCGTGTCCGGAATCACCAGTGGAGCCGTCAAATGACTGGAGGTCCAGCAGCGTGATCACCCCCACCCGCACGAGATCCCGTACCAGAACCGCCCTGTTCGCAGCACTACTTGGAGCAGCCGCCATGGCAGCCACCCTTCCCGCGGCCGGTCCCGCGGCAGCCGCAGCCGATCCGCAGCGCCTCACCGTCGACCTCGGCGCCTCCGAGGGCCCCGTGATGCTCGGCGCCAACGGCTCCCTCTACGGGCTCAGCGACGACGGGGTGCCCAGCGACGCCGTGATGGAGCCCCTGAAGATCACCAGCATCTCGCAGAAGCCGGAGGGCGGCGCCCAGCACCCCAACGGCGACGCGCTCACGGTCTCGAAGTCGTTCTTCCGCAGCGGCGGCGGCGAGATCAACGTGATGATGCAGGACATCTACGCCAAGTGGCCGTACGAGGACCTCGGCATCGACGACTACCTCCCCAAGGTCGACAAGATCGTCAAGGAGATATCGGCCGACCGGAACAGCGAACGCTTCGTCTACATCCCCTTCAACGAGCCCGACCAGATCTGGTACAAGCTCGACGTCCAGGACCAGGTCCAGTACGAGAAGAACCGCGACCGGTTCTTCAAGGACTGGAAGACGGTGTACCAGCGGATCCGCGCGATCGACCCGGACGCGCGTATCGCCGGACCCAACGAAGCCGCCTATCACACACGTCTGCTGAAGGACTTCCTCGCCTTCACCAAGCGGGAGAACGTGGTGCCCCAGGTGATGACCTGGCACGAACTCGGCTCCGGCTCCCTGCGTGACTTCCAGGCCCACTACGACGACTACCGCAGGCTGGAGCGCGAGGCGGGCATCGCCCCCCTGAAGATCAACATCGACGAGTACGCCAACCGCCGCGACCTGTCCGTGCCCGGGCAGCTCGTGCAGTGGGTGTCGATGTTCGAGCGCAACAAGGTGTTCGCCAACATGGCGTACTGGGACGCCGCCGGCAATCTCAGCGGCCATGTGGTGCGTTCCAACATCCCCAACGGCGGCTGGTGGCTGTTCCGCTGGTACGCGGGCCTGACCGGGAACACCGTGAAGGTGACGCCGCCGCAGCCGAACACCGTCGACACCCTCCAGGGACTCGCTTCCCTGGACACCTCCCGCCGCCAGGCCCAGGTGCTGCTCGGCGGTGCGGACGGCGACTCGGACGTGGTCGTGAAGAACGTCCCCCGGTCCGTGTTCGGCCGTACGGTCACGGCGACCGTCGCCGAGGCGGCCTGGTCGGGGTACGAGGGGCAGCACGCGGCGCCGCGGGTCCTGGCGCGCACCAAGGTGAAGGTCGCGGACGACGGCTCGGCGACGGTCCCGCTGCGCGGGCTGCACAAGATGTCGGCGTACCGGATCGTCCTCACCCCCGGCGGCTCGGGCAGCCCGGCCGCCGCCTCCGTCCCGTGGTCGGCGTCGTACGAGGCCGAGAACGCCGCCATCACCGACGGCAAGGTCTACACCCAGGGCACGGTGAGCAACGCCAACGGCTACGCCGCCTCCGGCACCCAGGACGTCGGCTCCCTCAACCAGCCCGGCAGCAAGGTCGCGTTCACGGTGAACGTGCCGAAGGACGGCACCTACGACCTGGCGGTCCTCTACGGCAACCAGTCCGGCGGCCCCGCCACACAGAAGCTGACCGTCGACGGCGCCGACCCGGTGACGGTCACCTACCCCTCGACCGAGAACTGGACCTACCGCGCGAAGAACGACGTCCGCATCCAGCTGAAGGCGGGGGAACACCAGTTGGTGTTGTCCAAGGGTGACGCCGAGGTCACGCTCGACCGGATCGACCTGACGAGCGACACCGGCGCGGCCTCCGCGTCGTACGAGGCCACCCTGGCGGACATCAGCGGCAAGCCGTCGTACGACTACTCGTCCTCGTCCGGCGTGGGCACGGGTGCCCTGGTGCTGCGCTCCGGCGACAAGGCCGTCTTCGACGTGTACGCCCCGCGGGACGGCTACTACACGGTGACTCCGCGGACCTCGGCGGCGGTGGGGCTCGCCCTGCACGGCGAGAGGGTCACGGCGGCGCCCGGCCGCCCGCTGCGGCTGTACCTCGTCGCGGGCAACAACCGGGTCGCGATGACGTCGGGCCATGCCGCGGTCCGCTCCCTCGACGTCTCCGGCGACGGCTCAACCTCCGGCACGCTTTCCTACGAGGGGGCCTCGGCCACGCTCGCGGGTGGCGCGAAGCTCGTGGACAGCCCGCACGCGTCCGCCGGCTCCTACATCGGCTGGCTCGGCAACAGCCCTTCCAGCACCGCCGAGTTCACGGTGACCGCGCCGAGGTCCGGACGCTATGTGATGGTCGTCCACTACGCCCACAACGACCGCCGGGACAACGGCCACGCCTACAACACGGACATCATGTCCCGTACGGCGGACATCAGGGTCGGGGACGCCGCACCGCGGAAGGTCACGTTCAAGAACACCTGGAGCTGGGACGACTACTGGACGGTCGGCGTCCCGGTCGATCTGGCGAAGGGCGCGAACAAGGTGACGTTCGGCAACGCCGCCGCCTGGGCGCCGAACATAGACCGGATCGAGCTGGGCCGGGTCGTGGGCTGAGCGACGCGACTGCTGACACCGGGTCAGCGGGTCCGGGTGCCGCAGTCCGCCGTGGAGGCGGGCTGCGGCACTGTCGCGTCGGGGGTGCCCCCTTCTCGGCCGATCCCGCCACGCGGGGACGCTCGGCGCGACCTCCCTCCGCCCGCACCCCCTGCCACGGGCACGAGGCCGGGCACCGCGAAGGCCGCCGCTCGGGGCCGGGCATGGGCACGGCCGTCGCTGCGGGTGCGGCGGGACTCGCGGCCGGCGTCGGCGGCGGCATGGTCGCGGGCGAAGTCGTCGACGAGGTCGGGGACTTCTTCGAGGGTGACGAGGAGGAAGAGGAGGGCTGAGGCCGGGCCCCGGCGGCTCCCGGGGTGGAACTTCCCGTTGCCTGCCGGGTGCGGCGCCGTTGCGGCCTGTCGCGCAGTTCCCCGCGCCCCTCAGGGCCCGCCGCGCAGAGGAAGGAAGGGCTGACGCCGGACCCCGGCGGCTCCCGGGGTGGAACTTCCCGATGCCTGCCGGGTGCGGCGCCGTTGCGGCCTGTCGCGCAGTTCCCCGCGCCCCTCAGGGCCCGCCGCGCAGAGGAAGAGGAAGGGCTGACGCCGGGCCCCGGCGGCTCCCGGGGTGGAACTTCCCGATGCCTGCCGGGTGCGGCGCCGTTGCGGCCTGTCGCGCAGTTCCCCGCGCCCCTCAGGGCCCGCCGCGCAGAGGAAGAGGAAGGGCTGACGCCGGACCCCGGCGGCTCCCGGGGTGGAACTTCCCGATACCTGCCGGGTGCGGCGCCGTTGCGGCCTGTCGCGCAGTTCCCCGCGCCCCTCAGGGCGCGCCCTACCGCTCGGGCGCGCTGGTCAGAGCGGTGTCGCCGCGTGCAGGATGAGGAACATCGTCACGGCCGCGTTCGCGGACGACATCGCCGAGACGGCTGTACCCGCCGCCGCGCCCCACGCGGCCAGTCCGACCGCCGTGAACGCCGGCGGCCAAGGGCGCACGGCGGGGGCCGGGCCGAGCAGCGCCGCCACCCGGCGCGGCACCGGGCCGGGAGCCGCGAGTCCCGCGAGGGTGGGCAGCGGGGTGCCCCGCGAGACGAGCGCGGCCGTGCCGATCGCCCTCGCCACGGTGCGGCGGCTGCCGATCACCCGGGCCGCCTCCTCGTCCGCCCACCGCTCCGCCGTGTACGCCACGGCGGTGGGCAGCGGCCGCAGGAAGGGGTTGGCGCGGGCCGCCAGTTGCACGGCGAGCAGGTAGCGGTCGTGCCGTGCGGCGAGGTGCGCCCGCTCGTGGGCGAACAGGGCACGGCGCTCGGCCGGCGGGAGCCGGTCCAGCAGGGCCGTGGTCACCACGACACGGCCACGCCCGGCGCCGGCGCGCGACACCCCACCGCCCCGGCGGCCTCCGGGCGGCAGCGCGTACGCATAGGGCACGGCGTCGGGGAGCACCGCCACCTCCGTCTCCCGCAGCCCGGCCAGGGCGCGATGCGCCTGACGGCGTACCCGCCCGTGCCGCCGCACCGTCCGGACACAGGCGACGACGACCGCGCACAGCGCGGGAATCGCGGCCTTGCCCACGACCTCGTCGTAGGGCACCGCCGCGCGCACCTCGGGGTCGGACCAGCCGTCCGGCAGCGGGTTGCCGGGCAGTTGCGCGGTGCCGACCACCATCACCAGCGCCAGGCACACCGTGCTGCACAGCGCCAGCACCACGGCCAGCACGGTCAGCAGGCGGGTCGCGGTGCGCGGATGCAGATGCTGTTCGGCGAGGCGGGCGACCGGCCAGGCGGTGAGCGGCAGGATCAGTGGCAGAAAGACGAAGACCCCCATGAGGCTTCAGTCTTCCCCTTCACTCTGGGCCTGATCCAGCAGGTCGCGCAGCAGCCGCTCCTCGTCCGGGCCGAGGCCGGTGACGAAGCTGGCCAGCACGGCCCCTCGGTCGCTCTCGGCGTCCAGCACCTTGCGCATCTTGCGGGCGGCCAGGCCCGCCTGGTCCGAGGCCGGTGTCCAGGCGAAGGACCGGCCGACCCGCTCCCGGGTGACCGCGCTCTTGCCCAGCAGCCGGGTCAGGATCGTGATCACCGTCGTGTACGCCAGGTCACCGCCGAGGCGTTCCTGCACCCAGCCGGCCGTGGCCGGGCCGTCCGCCTCCCGCAGCGCCGACAGCACCAGCGCCTCCAGCTCGCCCTGTCCCCGCCGGGGACGCTGCCCGGGACCCGTCACCGCCCCGCCTCCCTTTCACCGCCCTGCGTTGCCCTTGCGGACATCGTATAGATCCGTCGGGCCGATGCCGCCTGCTTCTACATTGCTGTAGATTCAGAGTGACATCCGCAGTGGCATCCACACCGCACACGTCAACGCTCAAGAAGGAGTACCCCGTGGGAGTTTCCCTGTCCAAGGGCGGCAACGTCTCGCTCAGCAAGGAGGCGCCCGGCCTGACCGCCGTCCTGGTCGGCCTGGGCTGGGACGTCCGCACGACCACCGGCACCGACTACGACCTCGACGCATCCGCCCTGCTCCTGGACGCGTCCGGCAAGGTCCCCTCGGACCAGCACTTCGTCTTCTACAACAACCTCAAGAGCCCCGACGGTTCGGTCGAGCACACCGGCGACAACCTCACCGGCGAGGGCGAGGGCGACGACGAGTCCGTCAAGGTGAGCCTCGCCGCCGTGCCGGCCGAGATCGACAAGATCGTCTTCCCGGTGTCCATTCACGACGCCGAGAACCGCGGCCAGAGCTTCGGGCAGGTCCGCAACGCGTTCATCCGGGTCGTCAACCAGGCGGGCGGCCAGGAGATCGCCCGCTACGACCTGTCGGAGGACGCCTCGACCGAGACCGCGATGGTCTTCGGCGAGCTCTACCGGCACGGCGCCGAGTGGAAGTTCCGTGCGGTCGGCCAGGGCTACGCCTCGGGTCTCGCCGGTATCGCCGCCGACTTCGGCGTCAACGTCTGACGGACCACCGCGCCGCCGGGCCCGACCGCGTGCGGCCGGGCCCGGCGACCGCATCAGCAACCGACCGGGAGACCATGTGGCCGACCCGTCCCGCCTCCGCCCGGACGACCGCGCGGACTTCGAAGCCGTACTGCACCACGCGCTGGGCACCGCGGACATCCGTGGCGCCCTGGGCACCGACCCGGGCGGCCGGGCGGCAGCGCACCTGCGCGCTCGCCCATGCCGACGACATCGCGGCGGCGGCCGAAGTGCCGTACCGCTCCTACCTCACCGTGCGCAGGGCCGCCCGGCACGAGACGCGGGGTCCGCTGGACACCGGCAGTCTGCTGCCGGCCCTCGCGGTGCTCACACCGCTCGTGGCGGGCACGTCCGCCGCGGCGCTGCTCCTGACCGGCGGTCTGCTGCACCTCGCCGACGCCCTCGGCCCGCTGCCCGGATCGCTCGTCGCGGCCGGCTGGACCCTGGCGCTCGTGGCGGCCGTGACCGGCCTCGGAACCCTGGCCGCCCTGCTGCACACGGCCCTGCGACGGCGCGGCGTGCCCCCGGCCGCCGACCAGGTGGAGCACGCCCGGCTGGTCTGGCGGCAGGAGCTGCTCGACCGCGGGATGCTGCCGCACCTGCGCCGGCACCTGCTGCCGCATCCCGATACGGCGATCACACCGTGTTCGCCGCCCGATACGCTCTCGCCGTGCCCGGCCCGGGCGAGAGAGGACAGGACACCATGTTCGGACTGAGCGAGTTCGCGATCATTCTCATCGTCGTCATAGCGGTCATCGGGATCAAGAAGCTCCCCGAGCTGACCCGCTCGGCCGGCAAGGCGGCCCGCATCCTCAAGGCCGAGGCCCGCGCGGCGAAGGACGAGGAGGCCGGGACGGCCCCCGCGCCGCGGGTGGTCCAGGGCGAGATCGTCCCGCCCGGCACCGGCACGACCCCGCCCGGTGCCCGGACGGCGGGCACCCCGGACCACCCCTGATCCGCCCAGTGGCTACAGCGTGCGCTCCAGGCGGTCGGCCACGAGCTTGACGAAACGCGCCGGGTCCTTGGGCTGGCCACCCTCCGCGAGCACCGCCAGGGTGTGGAGCAGCTCGGCGGACTCGGCGAGCTCCGTGCGGTCCCCGCTCGCCCCGTACGCCTCGTGCAGGCCCTTCACCAGCGGGTGGCCGGGGTTGAGCTCCAGGATCCGCTTGGTGCGCGGCACCTCCTGGCCCATCGCCCGGTACATGTTCTCCAGGGCCGGGGTCAGGTCGTGCGCGTCCGAGACGACACAGGCCGGGGAGACCGTGAGCCGCGTGGAGAGGCGGACCTCCTTGATGTCCTCGTCGAGCTGCTCGCGCATCCAGCCGAGCAGCCCGGCGTACTCCTCGGCCTGCTTCTCGCGCTCCTGGCCGGCCTTCTCCCCGCCCTCGCCGTCGAGGTCGATCTCGCCCTTGGTGACGGACCGCAGCCTCTTGCCCTCGTATTCGCCGACGGCGTCGACCCAGACCTCGTCGACGGCGTCGGTGAGCAGCAGGACCTCGATGCCCTTGTCACGGAACGCCTCCATGTGCGGCGAGTTCTCGATGCTCTGCCGGGACTCTCCGGTGATGAACCAGATGTCGTCCTGCCCCTCCTTCATCCGCTCCACGTACTGCGCGAGCGTCGTCGGCTCGTCGTCGGAGTGGGTGGTCGCGAACGAGGACACCGCGAGGATCGCGTCACGGTTCTCGGAGTCGGTGACCAGGCCCTCCTTCAGGGCGGTGCCGAACTCGCGCCAGAACGTGGCGTAGCGGTCGGCGTCCTTGGCCTTGATCTCCTTGACCGTCGAGAGCACCTTCTTGGTCAGCCGGCGCTGCATCATCCGGATGTGCCGGTCCTGCTGGAGGATCTCGCGGGAGACGTTCAGCGAGAGGTCCTGCGCGTCGACGACCCCCTTGACGAAGCGGAGGTACGGCGGCAGCAGCTCCTCGCAGTCGTCCATGATGAAGACGCGCTTCACGTACAGCTGGACGCCGCGCTTGAAGTCCCGCGTGAACAGGTCGTGCGGGGCGTGCGAGGGGACGAAGAGCAGGGCCTGGTACTCGAAGGTGCCCTCGGCCTGGAGCCGGACCGTCTCCAGGGGCTCGCGCCAGTCGTGGCTGATGTGCTTGTACAGCTCGTGGTACTCGCCGTCGGACACCTCGTCGCGCGAACGCGCCCACAGGGCCTTCATGGAGTTCAGCGTCTCGGGTTCGGGCGCGCCCTCGCCGTCCTTCGCCTCCGGGACCATCCGGATCGGCCAGGTGATGAAGTCCGAGTAGCGCTTGACGATCTCCCGGATCGTCCACTCGGAGGTGTAGTCGTGCAGCTGGTTCTCGGGGTCGGCGGGCTTGAGGTGGAGCGTGACGGACGTACCCTGCGGCGCGTCGTCGACCCTCTCCAGGGTGTACGTGGCCTCGCCGCGTGACGTCCAGCGGGTCCCCTGGCCCTCGCCGGCGCGCCGGGTCACCAGCGTCACCTCGTCCGCCGCCATGAAGCCGGAGTAGAAGCCGACGCCGAACCGGCCGATGAGCCCCTCGGCCCCGGCCGCGTCCTTGGCCTCCTTCAGCTCCTCCAGGAACGCGGCCGTCCCGGAGTTGGCGATGGTGCCGATGAGCCGCCCGACCTCGTCGTACGACATGCCGATGCCGTTGTCCCGCACCGTGAGGGTGCGGGCCTCCTTGTCGATGTCGAGCTCGATGTGCAGGTCCGACACATCGGCGTCGAGGGAGTCGTCCCGCAGCTTCTCCAGACGCAGCTTGTCGAGCGCGTCGGAGGCGTTGGAGACGAGCTCCCGCAGGAAGACATCCTTGTTCGAGTAGACCGAGTGGATCATCAGCTGGAGCAGCTGACGCGCCTCTACCTGGAACTCAAACGTTTCGGTCGTCATGGTTCGCGAATCCCTCACAGGTCCCACAGTCGCCTGAACTGGATGTCACTGTAAAACACCAAGTCAGGCCGCGGCCCCGGAAGTCAGACGAGGCGGGCGAAGACGACCAGGTTCTCGGTGTAGTCCCGGGCCTGACGGTCGTAGGCACCCGCGCAGGTGATGAGCCGGACCTGGGCGTCCGGTGTGTCGCCGTAGACGCGGTCGCTGGGGAAGGCGTCCTTCTCGAACGACTCCGTGGCGTAGACGACGAAGGTCGCCTTGCCGCCGTCGGCCCGCGCCACCTGGAACCGGTCGCCCTTCCTCAGCTCGCTGAGCCCGGCGAAGACGGCCGGGGAGGTCGCGGTGTCCACGTGCCCCGCGATGATCGCGGTACCCGCCTCTCCGGGGGTGTGGCCCTTGGCGTACCAGCCGACGAGGTTGGTGTCGTGCGACGGCGGGGGCTCCAGCTGGCCCGAGCTGCCGATGGCGAGGTCGGTGAAGGGCGCGTCGACGGAGATCTTGGGGATGAGCAGGCGGACCGGCCGGGACCGCGGCAGATGCCGGCCGGCGCCGGCCGCGGCGGACCGTTGCGGCGCGGCGGACCGTTGCGGCGCGGCGGACCGTTGAGGCGCGGCGGACCGTTGCGGCGCGGCGGACGTGGGCGGCGTGGCGGGCACCTCGGGGACGGCCGGGCTCGCGGCCACGGCCGGCGGGGCGTGCGGCGGGCCTGCGGCGTCGGACGACCCACCGCGGCCGCCGACCAGGCTCACGGCCAGGACGAGGGCGGCCACCGCCCACAGCACCGACACGACGGTGCGCAGCCGCCGCTTCGACTGTTCGGGGCCGGGGTCTGGGCCGGGGAGAGCGGGGGGACTGGCTGCCATCAAGGACCACCTCATTCGGGCACGGCAGCGGGCACGGAACGCGGGACGACGAGCCGGGCCGCCGCGACGCGAGGTGCGCGTGCGGCGGCCACGGCTGCTGTGGGATCAGGCGTCGGTCACACCGTGCCGCGCGAGGCCTTCTGGCGTCGCAGCGCGTACAGACCGGTGCCGGCCACCGCCAGCACGGCCATCCCGCCCGCGGTCACGCCCGGCGCGGAGGCCAGCCCGCCACCACCGGTGTGCATGCCGCCGCGCGGCTTGTCGTGCTTGCCGTGCTTGTCGTGCTTGCCCTCCCAGGAGCCCTTGTCGTGCTTACCGCCCCAGTCGTCCTCCTTGAAGGTGTCCGTGTCGTGCTTGGAGTTGCCCCAGTCGTCGGAGTTCACCGCGGAGAGGGCTCCGCCACCGGTGTGCATCCCGCCGTGCGGCTTGTGGTGCTTGCCCTTCCAGGAGCCCTTCTCGTGCCCCTTCTCCTTGCCGTGCTCCTCTTCCTTGCCCCCGTGGTCGCCCTTGTCGCCGTCCCACTCGTCGTCCGCGGTCACCGCGGCCAGGGCTCCGCCGCCGGTGTGCATCCCGCCGTGCGGCTTGTGGTGCTTGCCCTTCCAGGAGCCCTTCTCGTGCCCCTTCTCCTTGCCGTGCTCCTCTTCCTTGCCCCCGTGGTCGCCCTTGTCGCCGTCCCACTCGTCGTCCGCGGTCACCGCGGCCAGGGCTCCGCCACCCGTGTGTACGCCGCCGCGCGGCTCGTGGTGCTTGCCGTCCTTGTGGTGCTCCTTGCTGTAGGAACTGGAGTCGTTGTCCCAGTCACCCATTGCCTCGGCGTAGGCGGCGGGCGCGGTGATCGCGAGGGCGGCCGTGGCGGTGGCCGTTGCGAGCAGCATGCGGGCAGAGCGCATCGGTGAGTCCTTCCGTCGCGACCCGGGCAGCTGACGCCTCGCCAGCTCACGAGACCCGGCCTCGACTGAACCACCGTCAGTCATGCCGGGCGGCCCCACCATCCAGGGCGTTCACACGGGTTACGACGGCACTCCGACGGCGGAACGCCCCGGTGTCCCGGGGGCGCCGGAGGGGCCCGGAGGCCCTCCCCGTCAACGCCGTCCGAAGCCCCGGTGCGCCATGCGGGCCGGGTCCGGATCGGCCAGCTGGGCCGCCATGCCGACGAGGACCAGCCCGCCCGCGATGAGCAGCCCCTGGGCCAGGGCGATGCCGCAGGCCAGCACGGCGACGCCGAGTGCCAGCCCCCACCAGGCGCCGGTACGCCGGTACTCCCGGGGCCGGGCGGGGCGGCCGGATCTCATGGCCCGGGTGAACCGGGGGTCCTCCTGCTCGAGTCGTGCTTCGAGATCGACGAGGCGGTGGTCTTCGGACTGGGGCACGGCTTCTCCTTCCCGGAACCCGAGCGCTTCGAGGCAGGCACGACCGAGGTCATGACAAGTCCTGGGGTGTCGGGCCCTGCGGCGGTACGGAGGGAGACGGGCCGCCGATACGCCGGTGCGGCCGGCCGCGGCTGTCTCACCAGGGCTTCAGCTTCTCCCTCCTCCAACGGCTTACGCCATCGGGCCCCATGCTCATTCTTCCCGGTGGCCGACCCTCATGAACGCCGGTCCGGAAAGGGGGTGTTCGGGTCGGGGATGGGTGCTGTCACGGATGGCCGCGTGGGGCCGGGCAGGGCACGCGTCCGGCGCGCGCCATGGCGACGGTCGCATGGAGCGGCGCCGCGCCGACCTGCTCGTGAGGCCTGCCTGACGGACCGCCTGGGATCGCCGCCCCGCTACGCCACCCGCGTCGGGCTGATCGGGCCCTCAGCGCCGCAGCACGCCTAGCGCTCGGCCTCGGCGTGCTGGGGAGCGGCGGGTGGGGCGGTGTGCTCGGGCTCGGTGCCGGGCGCCGGGGACGTGCCGCGGGGCAGGAAGCCCTGCCCCGCCCGGAGCGCACGGGCGAGCAGGTGTGCGCGTCCGGCGGCGATGGGGCCGAGGACCGCGAGGACGAGGACGTACCCGGCGATGAACGGGGCGAGCCGGGCGTCGAGTCCGGCGCCGGCGGCCATGGCTGCCAGGATGAGCGCGAACTCGCCCCGGGCGACGAGGGTGGTCGCGATCTCGGCGGCGGGGTCGGTGCCGTAGCCGTACACGCGGGCGACGAGCAGACCCGCGAGGACGTTCATGACGAGGGTCAGTGCGGCCGCGGCGGCGACCGGTCCGACGACGGAGACGATGTCGCCGGGGTCGATGGAGAGACCGAAGGCGAAGAAGAAGATGGCCGCGAAGGCGTCGCGCAGTGGATGCACGAGGTCCCTGATGCGCGGGCCGGAGGGGGTACCGGCCAGGATCAGGCCGACCATGAACGCGCCGATGGCGTCGGCGACGCCGAGGACCTCGGAGACCCCTGCCACCAGGACGGCCACGCCGAGGAAGCTGATGACGAGCAGTTCGTTGTCACGGGTCGCGATGAGCCGCCCGACCGGTTTCGTGCCGTAGCGGGCCGCCGCGGCCAGCAGCAGCAGGAAACCGAAGGCCTTGGCACCTTGCAGGACCATGTCGCCGACGCCCTGGGCGCCGCTGATGACCGGCTGGAGGGCGGCCAGGTACAGGGCGAGGAAGATGTCCTCGACCACGATGACGCCCAGGATGAGGCGCGTCTCCGGGCGGCCGATGCGGCCCAGGTCGATGAGGACCTTGGTGACGATGGCGGACGAGGAGATGCCGAGGACACCGGCGAGGACCAGCGCCTCCCGGAGGCCCCAGCCCAGGGCGAAGCCGAATCCCAGCCCCGCGCCGACGTTGAGCAGCAGGTAGATCCCACCCGCCGTCAGCAGGCGCCGGCCGCCGCTCCTGAGATCGTCGAGGTGGAACTCCAGGCCCAGGTAGAACAGCAGCAGCACCAGGCCGAGCGCGGCAAGCATCTCGAAGTCGTGTGCGTCCTCGACGATGACGAGGCCCGGAGTGTGGGGGCCGAGCAGGATGCCCGCGAGCATGAACAGCGGGATGGTGGGGAGTCCGATCCTGCCGCCGAGGCGGGCGAGGAGGGCGGCGGCCAGGAAGGCTCCTCCCATGGCGAGAAGGCTGTCAGCGTGTCCCACGGATCACCACCTTCGAGGGCGCGCAGACGGATCGTTTCACCGGGCAGGGATGGATAGGGGCTCCTCCTTCAGGGGCCTTGAGGGGTGGCGTGGTGCGCCTCTCGGCGCGATCCGGGGCCGCGGCCGTGACGGCCGGTGCGGCGGTCCGGGCGGTGCTGCCAGCCTCACACGGGCACCGGTGGCGTCGCCATCGGTGCCGGTACCCATCTCCGGGTGGTGACGACACCCACCCGTCCTCTCCCTCCGTGGAAGAGACGAGTCTCCCCGCCGGACGCGAACCGGCGGGGAGACGACCGGGGCGAGCCCGGTGAGCAGACGGGTGCCGTGGGTAGGTGCGTCAGGCGAGGGGTTCGGAGACGAGCTGGACCACCGTCGCCGGGCCGGCCCTGAACGCGGTGGCGGCCGCGTCGGCCTCGACCATGTGCGGGCTGACGTCGTGCGCGGCGAGCGCTTCCTCGGACGACCACCGCTCGATCAGGACGAAGCGGTCGGGGGCGTCACACACCTGGTGCATGTCGTACTGGAGGCATCCCTCTTCGGCCCGCACGAGCGGGGCGGTCCGCTCGAAGGCGGCGATCTGGTCCTTCCCCCGGCCCGGGAGCGTGGTGATGTGGATGACGAGCCGTATCGGCTGGGACATCTGTCGAACCCTTCTTCTCCTGCTGTGGCCCGGCGGGTTCGCCGGGGCCCTGGTCACATGTCGCGGGGCGCCGGAACGCCGGCCGCTAGGTGTAGATGCGCAGCACCCGGCCGACCGCCCGGACGTGGTCCAGGTCGTGCAGCTCCTCCAGCGCGTCGTGGAGTGCGTGCTCGGGTGCCGGGAAGGTGAGGAACACGATGCGTGCCTGGGACTCCGAACCGTGCTGGTCCACTGTGCGGATCGACACGCCGTGCCGCCCGAACACCCCGGTCACCTCGGACAGCACGCCCGGTGCCTCGTCGACGTCGGCCCGGATGTAGTAGGAGTGCACCAGGTCCCGTGTGGGCCGCAGGGCCGCCGGCCGGCCGACGGGGACGCGCCGGTGGGTCCCGCGCGCCAGGTGTTCCGCGGCGCCGACGACATCGCCCAGGATCGCCGACGCCGAGGGGCGGGGGCCGGCGCCGTGCCCGTAGAACATGAGCTCACCGGCCGCGGACGTGGTCACGAAGACCGCGTTGAAGCTCTCCCGCACGCTCGCCAGCGGGTGATCGCGCGAGATCAGCGCGGGGAAGACCTGTGCGCCGATCGTGCCCCGCGCATCCGGCGGGCCGGTGAAGCGCTCGGCGACCGCCAGGAGTTTGATGTCGAATCCGAACCGGGCGGCCAGTTCGAAGTCCTCGGCGAGGAGGCCGGTGATGCCCTCCCGGCTGACGTCGTCGGCCACGACGGACCGGTTGAACGCCAGCGAGGCGAGGATGGCGATCTTGGACGCCGCGTCGGCGCCCTCCACATCGGCACTCGCGTCGGGTTCGGCGTATCCGAGTTCCTGGGCCTTCGCCAGTGCCTCCTCGAAGCCCAGACCGTCGGCCGTCATGCGGGTGAGCATGTAGTTCGTGGTGCCGTTGACGATACCGGCGACGCGCGTCACGTCCTCGGCCAGCAGCGACTCCCGGACGGGCCGCAGGAGGGGCACGGCGGCCACCGCGGCCGCCTCGAAGAAGAGGTCCACGCCCGCCCGGTCGGCCGCGGCGAACAGGTCGGGACCCGCGCTCGCGACGAGTTCCTTGTTCGCGGTCACGACCGGCTTCCCGGCGTTCAGCGCGGCCGTCACCAGCTCACCGGCCGGTGAGGTGCCGCCGATCAACTCGACCACGAGGTCGACGTCCTCGGCCTTGACGACGTCGTAGGCGTTGGTGGTGAAGACCGCCGGGTCCAGTGCCACGGAGCGCGGCTTGCCGGGATCGCGCACCGCGACCCGTACCAGTTCCAGGGAGATCCCGGCGACGTCCTCGATCGCGGATCGCCGTTCGAGAAGCAGTCCGGCGAACTCCTCCCCGACGGTTCCGCAGCCGAGCAGTCCGATGCGGATGTTCCTCATTCCGGCGCCCTCACGCTCTCGGTCAGGCCGTGCGGCCGGTGGGTTCCGAAGCTGCGCCGGTGGTAGACCAGCGGTGCTTCGCCCCCGGCGGCCTCCGCCGCGTCGACGCGGCCGAGCACGATGACGTGGTCACCGCCGTCCACCAGGCCGGCCACGGTCGACGCGATCCAGGCCGAGCTCCGCGCCAGGCGCGGGACTCCGTGGTCGACGTCCCAGGAGGTGTCACGGAACTTGTCGGTCCCGCTCCTGGTCGCGAAGGACATCGCCAGGTCGTCCTGGTCGGCGCCGAGGACGTTGAGGCCGAAGCGCCCCGAGTCGCGTATCGCGGCGAGCGTCCGCGACCCCCTGTCCAGACTGGCCATCACCATGGCCGGCGTGACCGACAGCGAGGCGAACGCGCTGACGGTCGCTCCGCACGGCGCGCCGTCGCGCGGCATGGCCGTCACGATGGACACGGGTGTGGCCACGCAGGCCATGACGTCCTTGAACGCCTCCTGCACGGTGGTTTCAGTGATGTTCATCGAATCCGCCTGTTCCCATCGCCAGGGTCTCCCCCGTTTCGGCAGGGTGCTTCCCCGTCTTCCTCGTCCGCGGCACGAAGGCCTCGTCCGCGGGATCCATGCCCAGGCCGAAGCCGAGACCGGGCAGTTCGTCGACGAACCAGCGCTCGACGAGCCGGGTGTACTCCTCGGACGCGAACACGTCGGCGAGGGCGTCGTCGACGGCGCGGACGAACGCCGCGTCCTCGTGCCGCATCATGAATCCGTAGTTCTCCCCGCCGAGGCGCACGTCCAGAAGTTCCGTGCCCGCCGGCGCGCCGGAGCCGCGCAGCAGTGCGCGGAGGATCACCTCGTCCGCCACCATGGCGTCGATCTGCCGGTCTGCCAGGAAGGCGTCCCTGGCCTCGCCGATGGACCGGACCCCGACGAAGGCGTGGTCGAAGCCCAGGTCCGCGTGGCTCTCCAGGGCGGCCTGGCTCGTCGAGCCCTGGATGCCGACCACGCGCGGCCGGCCCGCCGTCAGGTCCGCGCCGGGCTTCAGGGCGATCCGGTGCGCGGTGCGGAACACCGGCCGGCTGAAGGCGCAGCGCCGCGAGCGTTCCCGCGTGATGGTCGTCGACCCGCATTCGATGTCGATGCGGCGCTCTGCCAGCAGCCTCTGTCTCGTCGAGGAGGTGACCTCGACCGCATCCAGCGGCGGTACCCCGCCCGCTCCGGAGAAGACCCGGTCGAGGGCCAGCCGCGCCAAGTCGACGGAGTAGCCGACGGGACGGAATTCCGCCGTCGGGGCGTAGGAGAACGGTGGCGTGCTGCGCTGCAGCCCCACCCGCACCGTCGTGCCGTCGTGTGGGTCAGTGAACAACACCGATCACCCTGTCTGTCGTGCCGTGGACCGCCAGTTCCCCGACCAGGTCGAGGACGGGCTCCGGATTCGTCAGGAGGTACATGTGTCCCCCTGGCACCGTCCGCCGTGAGAAGCGCCGGGTCGTCAGCGACGCCCAGCCGGCCATGTCCCCGGGTGCCAGCAGCGGGTCCCGGTCGGCCGCCAGGCAGTGCACGTCGACCGGCAGCGGCCGTGGGACCAGCGCGGGGAACTCGCGTGCCATCCAGGCCAGGTCAGCGGCCAGGAGACGCGCGTGGAACGCGTCGGCGGCACTGGTCAGGGTGTCGCCGCAGGCTCCCGGGTCCTCCGCGGGGCGGTCGTGGTCCGCTGGCGGCGGCTGCCGGCCGACCTGGTCCGTGTACGGCGGCGGGGCCTGGGCCGACAGCACCACACGCGCGCGCCGCCGGTAGACCGCCCACATCGCGTCGGCAACCGCCCACGCGACGGTCGCGCCCATGCTGTGGCCGACGAGCAGGATCTCGTCGTAGGGCATCTCGCAGATCCCCCGGGCGATGCGCACGGCGAGCTCACCGAGGTCGTCGGTGAGCGGTTCCGCGGTGCGGTCCTCGCGCCCCTTGAGCTGGACCAGGACCACGTCCACGTGCGTGCGGAGCCGATCCGCCCAGCCGCGGTAGGACGACATGCCACCGCCCGCGTGGTGGAAGCAGACGGCCACCTGCCGGTGACCGGGCCCGTACCGTCTGAGCAGTCGCGCTTCCTCGGAAGTGACCTGCTCCATCAGACAGCGGCCCGTGTCCGGGGCTGCTCGTGGCCCGCCGCTTCGACCCGGCGCAGTCCGGTGCGGTACTGCGCGGCGAGTTCCCGGTACTCGGCGGCCGTCTCGTCCAGCACCGACACGTCGCTGTCGCTCAGCGTCATCAGGACGGAGGGCGGCGTGCCCGCGATGAGGCTCCGGGGCGGGTAGACGGGGCCGGCGCTGAGCACCGCGCCCGCCGACACCCGGCAGCTCTCGCCGACCGAGACGCCGTTCAGCAGCATCGCGCCGATCCCGACGACCGTACCGGAGCCGACCGAGCAGCCGTGCAGAACCGCGCTGTGGGCGACCGTGACGTCCCGTCCGATGTCCAGCGGAGCGCCTGGGTCCGAGTGCAGCATCGCGTGGTCCTGGATGTTGGAGCCCCGGCCGATCCGCACCGTCCCCTTGTCCCCGCGAACGGTGACGCCCGGCCAGAGACTGACGTCCTCCCCGATCTCGACGTCCCCGATCACCACGACGTCGTCGAACGCGTAGACGCTCGGGTGAACGCGCGGCTCGATGCCCTGGAAGCTGTACGTGCGCACAGGTCAGGCTCCCTTCTGAAGTAGCTGCGAGAGCCGGCCGAGGCTGGCCAGCACCTCGTCTTTGGACAGTCCGAAGTCCACGAGGCACGCGACCTCGTCCACCCCCATGTCGCGAAATCCCTCCAGCGTCTGCCGGGCCTGCTTCACATCGCCGATGAGGGAGCTGGAGGAGACGTACCGCTGGAACACCATCTCCAGGAATTCGTCCCGGTCCGCGTCGAGGTTCTGCAGGGTCCGCGCCTTGTCCTGGGCCTCCGCCTGTCCCGACGTCGCGTGCTGCGTGACGAAGGAACCCAGGTACTCGATCATCGGCCCCCGGACGCGTTCCACGGCCTCGTAGGTGTCGGCGCCGACGTAGGTGTGCAGCATCAAGGAGACGACACCGGCCTCGGGGTCGAGTCCGGCCCGGGCGCGTGCCTCGCGGTAGATGCCGATGCGGTTCTGGAGCTCGGCCGGCCCGAAGTTGATGAGCGCCGTCAGGACGTTGAGGCCCTGCTCCCCCGCGAAGCGCCAGGAGTCGACGCTCTTCGACGAGGTGAGCCAGAGGGGGAGGTCCGGCTGCACGGGCCGGGGGAAGGTCAGGATGTCGTGGCGCTCCCCGGCGGGGTCGGTGCGCTCGACGGCGACGCCGCGCCAGAGCTTGCGCAGCTCCTCCCGTGACTCGTTGAGCACCTGGCCCCTGGTCTCGTACGCCTCGGGCTTGAGGACGAAGTCCCGTGAATGCCAGCCGGGCGCCACCGCCAGATCGACGCGCCCGCCCGACAGGTTGTCGACGAGGGCCCATTCCTCCGCCACCCGCAGGGTGTCGTGCAGCGGGAGGTTCACGCTTCCGGAGCGGATGCGAACGTTCTCGGTGATCACGGCGACGGCCGCGCCCAGGAGCGCCGGATTGGGATAGGCGCCGCCGACCTCGGTGAAGTGCCGCTCCGGCGTCCAGACCGCGTTGTAGCCCGCGCGGTCGACGAACCGGGAGACCTCGACCAGGAGGTCGTAGGGATCGCTGTCGCCGCTCAGTCCGGAGAAGAAGATGACGCCCAGTTCGGGAAGGGCCGGCGCCGGTGGCCGCTGGTCTCCGGCTGGTGCGGGTGCGTCCCCCGACCTCAGTTTCGCTTTCAGGCGTGCCAGTTGTCCGGCGTCCAGGAGGGAGTCGTCAGACATGTGCGGGCTCCTCCCGCAGCAGTGCCGTGACCACCTGGGTGGTCGCCGTGACCGAGCTGTTCTCGTAGAAGTCACGGACGGAGAAGTCCAGCTGGAATGTCTCCCGCAGCTTGTTGATCAGCTGGATGGCCATGAGCGAGTTGCCGCCGAGCTCGAAGAAGCCCCGGTTGTCGGCTGCGGCGGCCTCCCCGAGGAAGCCTTCGAAGATCCGCCCGACGACGCGCCGGATCTCCTCGGTCGGATCGTCCGGGTCCGGCGGGCCGTCGGCCGGCGTGGTCGTCGCGTTCTGGACCCGGTCGCCGTCGAGGACGGCCTCGGCGGTGCCCGTCGGTACGGTGCGGGGCGGGGCCTCCTGCTCACCGGCGCGGTCGTCGGCCGCGAAGCCCAGAGTCGGCTCGACCCAGTGGACGCGGCGTTCGAACGCGTAGGTGGGAAGGGACGTCATCCGCGCGGCGGTCGCGTACCTGCCGAGGGGAACCTCCGAGTCTGTGGCCCAGCCGAGCGCGACGGCGTCCGCGAAGGACTCGTCCTCGTGCTCCCGCTCCCCCAGCGCCTGGGCCAGCTGGAGGTTCTGGGAGGCGTCGGGCCCGTAGCCCGCCCGCACCAGGTTGCTCATCGACCGGCCCGGGCCGATCTCGACGAACCTGCTCACGCCGGAGTCCCGCAGCGTCTGCACCGATGCGGCGAAGTCGACCGTACGGAGCAGGTGGTCGGCCCAGTAGTGGGGGCTGCGGGCCTCGTACTCCGTGAGGAACCGTCCGGTGACGTTCGACACCAGCGGAATGCGCGGTGCCCGGAAGTCGCGGGGCTTGAGGAACTCCAGGAAGTCGTCAGCGGCCTGCCGCATGAGCGGCGAGTGGAAGGCGTGCGAGGTCGCCAGCCGCTGGTGGTGCGTTCCGGCCTCGGCGGCTCGTGCCGCTGCCGTGGCGATCGCCTCGTGGGTGCCCGACAGCACGTACTGCTGGGGGGAGTTGGTAGCCGCCACGACGAGGGAGGCGTCGTCGAGCAGGTCCGTGAACGGCTCCAGGCGGTCGACCGCGAGCATGGCTCCGGTCTCGCACCGCCCCATCAGCCGTGCCCGCGTCGCGACGAACTCGGCCGCCGCCTCCAGGTCGAACACGCCGGCGACGGTCGCGGCGACGATCTCGCCGAGGCTGTGCCCGAAGACGTACCGGGGCCGGACACCCGAGTCGATCAGGGCGGACGCCAGCGCGTGCTCCACGGCGAACAGCAGGGGCTGTGCCACGGAGGTGTCGATGCCGTCGACCTGGGAGTCGGGGCCGAGGAACGCGGTCACATCGACGTCGGTGTGCTGGTTGACCGCGGCGGTCGCCTCGGCGAGCCGGCGCGAGAAGTGCTCGTTGTTCGCGGCGAGCACGGCTCCCATCGCCTGGCGTTGCGTCCCCTGCCCCGCGAAGACGAACGCGATCTCGTCCGGGCCCGCTTCCGTACCCCTGTGGTACCGCCCGGCCCTCAGGCGGGAGACCGCCTCCGTCCGGTCGATCGCGGCCAGCGACGCCCGGTGGGGGTGCCGTGTCCGTCCCTCGCGCAGCGTGTAGGCGTACTCGGCGAGCGAACCGTCCGGGTGCGCGGCTAGGTGCCGTGCGAGTGCGGCCGCCTGGCCTTCGAGGGCTTCCTCCGTGCGTGCCGAGAACGTGAGGATGCTCGGGCCGTCGGCGGGCGCCGCGGGCTCTGCGGGTGCCTGCTCGAAGCTCTTGAGGATGACATGGCCGTTGGTGCCGCCCATGCCGAAGGCGCTGACGGCGGCCCAGGTCTCGGTGTCGCTGTCCAGGGGCCGCCCCTCGGTGGTCACGAAGTAGCGGGAGCCGTCCAGTTCGAGCGCCGGGTTGACCTCACCGACGTTGACCGTCGGCGGCACGTACCGGTGCTTGAGGACCAGGGCCGTCTTGATCAGCCCGATGATGCCGGCGGCGATGTTGACGTGTCCGAAGTTGCCCTTGAGCGAACCGATCCCGCACGGGGCCCCGTCGACGCCGTACGCCTGCTTGATGGCCTCGATCTCGATGGGGTCGCCCAGCGCCGTGCCCGTGCCGTGCGCCTCGATGTAGGAGACGTCCGTCTGCTTGGCGCCCGAGACCTGGAGGGCG
Source organism: Streptomyces collinus (assembly GCF_031348265.1). Taxonomy (NCBI): domain Bacteria; kingdom Bacillati; phylum Actinomycetota; class Actinomycetes; order Kitasatosporales; family Streptomycetaceae; genus Streptomyces; species Streptomyces collinus. The sequence continues at coordinate 922,522 of NZ_CP133771.1, forward strand.
TCGCTGAGCACCGCGACCTGGCCGGAGACGCTCGGCGCGGTGAAACTGACCTTCTGCGCACCGTCGTTGTTCACCGACGAGCCGGCGATCACCGCGTGCACCTCGTCCCCGTCGGCGATCGCGTCGCGCAGCCGCTTCAGCAGGACGAGCCCGAGCCCGTTGGTGAAGAGCGTGCCGTTCGCGCCGGAGTCGAACGGGCGGCACACCCCGTCCGGCGACAGCACGCCGCCCACCTGGTACTGGTACCCGGACTCCTGCGGAACGCGGATGTGGACCGCTCCGGCGATGGCCGCGTCGCATTCGTTCAGCAGGAGGCTCTGCACCGCCGAGTGGACGGCCACGAGCCCGGTCGAGCACGCCGTCTGCACGTTCACGCTGGGTCCGCGCAGGTTCAGCTTGTAGGAGATGCGGGTCGCCAGGAAGTCCTTGTCGTTGCCGTGCCGGACGACCATCTCGCCCAGCGACTCGACCAGGTCACTGCGGCGCAGCGCACCGAAGAGGTAGGTGCTCATCCCGGAGCCGGCGAAGACGCCGATCCGCTGCTCGGTGCGCTGCGGATCGATGTTGGCCCGCTCCAGCAGGGACACCGACGATTCGAGCATGAGGCGCTGCTGGACATCGAGGACGTCCGCTTCGCGGGGGGAGTATCCGAAGTACGCGGAGTCGAACTCGGCGACGCCTTCGAGGACTCCGGCCCTGTTGACGTAGTCCCGGCGCGACCGCTGCTCGGCCGGCACCCCGGCGGACGCGACCTCCGGGTCCGAGAGGTCTCTGATGACGGTCTCGCCGTTCACCAGCTTCTGCCAGAACGCGTCGACGTCCGGCGCCTCGGGCAGGCGGCATTGCATCGAGACGATCGCGATCAGCTCGTCATCGTTTTCCATGGTCATCCTTGGGTCGTGCCAGTGGGGCGGGCGCGCAGCGGGCGCGTCGGGGAGGGGCGGCCGGGCTCAGCGCCGGCAGGTGCGCCGGGACGACAGGACACGGCTGCGTGCGGCGCGGGCCGTCGCCGCCGTACGGCCGGGCACCCGGCCGTACGGCTCCTCGGACAGGGAGTCGAGGAACCGGCACTGCGCGTTGAAGGAGGCGTACTCGAAGAGCCGGACGAGCGGGAAGCGCACGTCGAACTCGCTCTGGATCTCCGAGTGGAGAGCCACGATGGTCAGCGAAGTCCCGCCGATGTCGAAGAAGTTCGACTCACGGTCGGCCAGGGACGAGGTCCCGCCACCGGCCACGGAGAGCCAGATGCGCTCCAGCCGGGCGGCGGCCGGCCCGCTCCTGGCACCGGCGCGCCGATCGCTGTCCGCGCGCCGTGCCTGCACGTGGCCGCGGGCGATCTCGGTCAGTGCCGTGCGGTCGGTCTTGCCGTTGGGGAGCTTCGGCAACTCGGGGAGGTAGAGGAAGGCCGAGGGCAGCATGGCGCTCATCAGCCGCTCGCTCAGGTGGTCCCGCAGGGCCCGTTCCGCCGCCGCGTCCCCCTCGACGATCGCCACGATGGTCTTGGTGAACCGGTCCTCCGGCGCGCAGACGAAAGCGTCCCGGATGCTCGGGTGGGACTGGACGGCGGACCGTACCTCCTGCAGCTCGATCCGGACGCCCGCGATCTTCACCTGGTCGTCTGCCCGGCCGAGGATCTCCAGGACGCCGTCCGCGCCGTACCGTCCGAGGTCCCCGGTCGGGTAGGCGAGGACCCGCTCACCGCCGAGGTGGAGCTCGACGAACGGGGAGACGATCCGGCCGTCGACGAGGTAGCCGTACGAGGGGTGGTCAGCCGCGATGTGGATCTGGCCCGAGACTCCGTCCGCGCAGGGTTGGCCGCTCTCGTCCAGGACGTGGCTGCGCGACCGGGGAAGGTTGTGTCCCACGGGCTGTATCCCGGGGGCCGGGGGCCGGGGCACCCGGTGGAAGTGCTGGGCCAGGGTCGTCTCGGTCGGCCCGTAGAGATTCACCACCTGGCAGTGCGGAAAGAGGTCGTGCCACCTGTTCACCAGGGCGCCGTCCAGGGGCTCCCCCGCGAAGAAGGACAGGCGGACTCCCGGTATCGGCTCGCTCTCCTCCGGGCCCGACAGCCACACCTTGCCCAGTGACGGGACCAGGTGGAATGCGGTGATCTCCTCCGCGCGCAGGAAGTCCCGCACCGCGGTGCCGTCCAGGTGCCGTCCATCCGGGATGCACAGCGTGGCCCCTGAGATCAGCGGCGTGAGTGCGTCCCGGAACCAGACGTCGAAAGAGAGGTTGGTGAAATGGGCGAAGCGATCCTGCGGGCCGATGCCGAATTCGCCGGACTGCCACTCCAGGAACCGGGACAGGCCCTCGTGGCTTCCGACGATCGCCTTGGGCTTCCCGGTGGATCCGGAGGTGAAGGCGATGTAGGCGTAGTCGTCGTGATGGTGGAGCGCCCCGGCCGGGCCGCCTCCCGGCAGGGGTTCGGAGCCGGGCCGCGACTCGATCCGGTGGCCGTTCGCGCAGTCGACGGTCGCCCGCGCGCGGCCGGAGGCCAGCATGGTCTCGCGGCGCACCTCGGGGAGCGCGTCATCGACGAGCATGACGGTCGCGCCGGCCTTCCACACCGCGAACACGGCCGTGATCACCGACGCGCTGCGCCTGCCGAGCACAGCGACGACATCGCCGGCCCCGATGTCCCGCGCCCGCAGGTCGTCCGCCAAGGCCCCGGCGCGGGCGGACAGTTCGGAGAACCGGACGGACTCCGAGGCACAGCGGATCGCGGTCGCGTCAGCGAATTTCTCACAGGCCTGCTGTAACAGGGTGTCGGCCTTTTGCACGGATGACTCTCCATCATCTGGTGAGTTTTAAATCGAGGGAGGACTCGGAGATGAGAAATACCGCGGAAACAATGGGCGGGTGTATACCTCTGCCGCAGAGCTCCGCGACTCCGATCGAGATGCTTCCAGCGGAAAGGGAGCACCGTCAAGCGGCAATAATGTGCCGCCCAGGCGGAGAAGCGGCCTCACACAACACGCCCTCTGAATTCATTTGCCCAGCACCCGACAAGCGGACAGCCCGCGGGCAGACTCCGTTCATCCCGCGTCAACCGGCAAATATTTGCCGGTCGTTCGACTGTCCCGAAGCTCACTCGCTCATCGACGGAACCGTGAGGTGGCCGGGACGGGAGATCATCTTGCGCCATGCGAATGGTCCGGTAGCATGCAGTGGAGTCGCGACGCTCCTCTATCGCGGGCCGCCAACGGAGTTCGGCCTCTGACTGCAATACAGAGAGGTAATTCCAGCCGGTGCACCACCCCACTAGGCTTCCCGACTTACTCCGCGCTTGGCGGGCTGCGGCGGGAAAGAAAATGCAGCGCGGCAAGCCGCTCCCCCAGAAGGAAGTCGCCCAGCGCATGGAAGTGAGCGAGCGCTGGTATCGCAACCTGGAGAGCAACGTCGGCGCCCCCCTCACCCCCGAAGCGCTGATACGCCTTTCCACCGCGCTCGCACTCGGCCCGGACGAACGCCTGGCCCTGTACAGACACGTACACGCGAACACCAAGCTGGGTGCGCCGGAACCGGAGGAAGTGGAAGAGGCCCGCGACGCGCTCACCCACCTGCTCGCCACGCACGAGCGGTACCCGGCCTACGTCGTCGACCACGCGTGGAACATGCTCGACTGCACGGCCCCCATGGCGTCCTGGTTCCCCTGGGTCCGTGAACCGGAGGCCAACCTCCTGCGCTGGGCCCTCACCGCACCGGAGGCACGCGAGCAGCTCAGCGACTGGCCCAGGCATGCCGCTCTCTATCTCGCCCAGTTGCGCTTCGCCCTGGTCAGCAGCCAAGACCACGAGCAACTCGGCGCGATACTCGACGAAGCGCTCGCCGACCCCGAGTGCCGGAGGCTGTGGGACCTGGAGACCAAGGTCGTCGCCTACCGGCAGGGGCATCGTTTCCGCCTTCGGCTCCCGCATGTCGCCGGACATGAGATCACCGTCACGTCCCAGGTTCTGCTGCCCGCGCACCAGCAGGAACTCCGCTACGTCCTGCTGCTGCCCGAGTCCGGTTCGGCGCCGGGGGCGAGCCGGATCGAGCACGACCCCGCGCAGTGCCGCTGTTGAGGACGGTGGCCGGCCCGTACGTCGAACACGCGCGCACAGAGCACGCGAAGAACATCAGGAGGACACCATCGTGAGCCGACAGCCGGGAACCACTTCGGCGGCCGGTGGGGCACCGCCCTCCGGCACGATGGACGGGCGGGCACTCGTCGCGGCATCCGTCACCGTGGTGCTGTGGGCATCGTCGTTCATCTCGATCCGCAGCTCCGCCGCGCACTTCGACCCGGGGCCGCTCGCCTTCGGCAGACTGGCGGTGGCCTCGATCGTTCTGGGCGCCATCGCGCTGGTCCGGCGCGCGGGTTTCCCGCCCCGCGAGGCGTGGCCCGGCATCGCCGCCTCCGGGGTCCTGTGGTTCGGCGCGTACATGGTCGCGTTGAACTGGGGTGAGCGGGAGGTGGACGCGGGCACGGCCGCCATGGTCGTCAACGTGGGCCCGATCCTGATGGCTCTGCTGGGCGGCTGGCTGCTCAAGGAGGGGTTCCCGCCCCGGCTGATGGCGGGCGTGGCGGTGTCGTTCGCCGGCGCCGTGATCGTCGGCGTGGCCACGTCCGGCGGGGAGGACACGTCCGTCCTCGGCGTGCTGCTGTGCCTGCTCGCGGCGGTGGTGTACGCGGTGGGCGTCGTGGTGCAGAAGCCCACCTTGAAGCACGCGACTCCCTTGCAGGTCACGACGTTCGGCGCACTCGTGGGGGCGCTGGCCTGCCTGCCGTTCGCCGGCCAGTTCGCGTCGCAGGTCAGCAGAGCTCCTGCGGCTGCCTCTCTGCAGGTGGTGTACCTGGGCATCTTCCCGACGGCTCTCGCGTTCAGCACGTGGGCCTATGCGATATCGCGCACCACGGCGGGGAAGATGGGCGCCACGACCTATGCAGTGCCGGTGATCGTCGTCTTCATGTCGTGGCTGTTCCTCGATGAGGTGCCCAACTGGCTCTCGCTGCTGGGTGGTCTGCTGTGCCTGTGCGGGGTCGCGGTGTCGCGGATGGGGGGAAGTGCGCCGGACCGGTCTCCGCGAGAGGTGCCGCCCAGCCGGACGGCCGACGGGGCCCCGCAGGAGTCCGTCCTCCACGGGTCGAGCGCGCCCGGTACCGATGGGAACGACCGGGGCGCGAGGTGACGGTTCCCGCTTGAACCGGGTCCTTCCGCGACCGTGCCCACCAGGCAGCTTCGGCAGCCGGTGGGCACGTTGGCGTTTCCCTTGCCCTCGTGACGAGCTCAGTCTGCCGTGCCGTCGGTGCCGGCCCGTGGGCGGCCCGGCTTGCGGACCAGTGCGACGGCCAGCACCACGGCGGCGACCAGCAGGGACAGCAGAACGGTCCGGCGCCCGTCGTGTTCGGCGTCGGTGAGCATGTACCCGAGGACGAAGACGATCACCGCCGCCGTCGCCCAGGTCAGATACGGGTACAGCCACATCTTCACGACGAGCCTCTCCGGTGCCTCCCGCTGGAGGATCTTGCGCATCCGCAGGTGTGAGAAGCAGATCACCAGCCAGACGAACAGGGCCACCGCGCCACTGGAGTTGACGAGGAAGAGGAACACCGTCTCCGGAAACCGGTAGTTGAGGAAGACGGCGACGAACCCGAACATCACGGAGGCGATGATCGCGGTTCGCGGGACTCCGCGGTCGGTGACGCGGGCGAAGGCGCCGGGCGCGTCCCCGCGCTCCCCCAGCGAGTAGGCCATCCGGGAAGCCGTGTACACGCCCGAGTTGAGGCACGACAGCACCGATGCCAGCACGATGACGTTCATGATCTGGCCGGTGTGCGGGATCCCGAGACTGTCGAGGGCGGCCACGTAGGAGCCCTTGTCCGTGACCGCCTCGCTGTCCCAGGGCACCAGGCAGACGACGACGAAGATCGACCCGAGGTAGAACACGGCGATGCGCCAGATGATGCTGTTGGTCGATGTGGTCACCGCCCGCCTCGGGTCCTCCGACTCGGCAGCCGCCAGGGTCGCGATCTCACTGCCCATGAAGGAGAAGACGACCAGGGTCACACCGGTGAGGACCGCGCCGGGCCCGTTGGGCAGGAAGCCGCCGTGCCCCGTCAGGTTGCCGAGCCCGGCCTGGGGGCTGTCGACACCCGGCAGCACGTGGAAGACCGCCAGCGCGCCGATGACGATGAACGCCCCGATGGCGACGACCTTGATGCCGGCGAACCAGAACTCGAACTCACCGTAGGAGCCGACCGAGACGAGGTTCGTGGCGGTCAGCACCACCATCACGACGAGCGACCACGCCCATTGGGGCACGGCGGGTATCCAGCCCTCCAGGATCACGGCTCCCGCGGTCGCCTCGATGGCGAGGACCACGACCCAGAAGAACCAGTACAACCAGCCGATGGTGAACCCGGCCCAGGGCCCGAGTGCCCGGTCGGCGTGGGCGGAGAAGGAGCCGGAGGCGGGGTGGGCCGCGGACATCTCGCCGAGCATGCGCAGCACGCAGACGACGAGCAGACCCACCAGGGCGTACGACAGGAGGATGCCGGGCCCCGTGATCGCGATGCTGGTGCTGGAGCCGACGAAGAGACCGGCGCCGATGACACCGCCGATGGCGATCATCGACAGGTGGCGGTTCTTCAGCCCGGCTTTCAGGGCCGGAGCGGCCGGTTCGTGCGGGGGCGCGCCGGGCTGAGCGGCGACCTTGTCGGGTGAAGCGGTCATGGAACGTCCTCGGATGCGTCGTTGGGGTGGGGTGCGCCCCGGCGGGTCGACTCCGGCCGCCGGGTGGTTCAACCGGCCGTCGGGTGGATCAAGGGCGTGGCCGCGCACCGTGGTTGCGCGGGGGCCCGGCCGGTCGGGCCCCCGCGCGGCGTGCGGACCGGCCGACCGGTCTCCCGCGCGGCCTGCGGACCGGCCTGCCGGTCCCCGCGCGGCGTGCTGCCGACGGGGCGGCCCCGTCGTCTTCCTTGTGCGGCGGCGGTGGGCCGTGCCGGGGGGACAACCAGCCTAGGAGGGCTGCGCATCGATCTGGAAGGCCAGTTTCTTCGCAGAGGCAGGCACTGCGGGACATCCCATGACAACCTGTGCATGCACTCTTTCTTTATGCCCCCCTAAACAAAAGCGACCTACAGGAAATCCTGGGTCCTCTGAAAAGATGGGCCGGGCGTGCACCACAACTCCCGTAGCCCGCTCCGTTTCTGATGCAACGGCGCGGGCTCGCACGCTCAAAGAGAACCGTGGATAGAGGCGATTGTTGTGACCGAGCAGAGCCAGATCTACCTGGCGGACACCTACGCGTACGAGGCCGACACCGAAATCATCGGAATCGACGCGTCCTCCGCGCGAGTACGGATTGCTCTCGCTCGGAACATCTTTCATCCGCAGGGAGGGGGGCAGCCCCATGACCGCGGCACAGTCGCGGGCATGGAGGTCACCCCCTGCAAGGACGCGGCATCCGGATGGGTCTGGCTGACGCTCCCGGCCGGTACCGAATGGCCGGCAGGGCAGCCGGCCGAGGGCGTCGAGGTGCACAGCCGCATCGACCCCGGCCTGCGTCGACTGCACGCGGCCCTGCACACGGCCGGACATCTGGTGGACGCCCTGGCCCGCCCGCACGGCTTCCAGCACACGGGCAACAATCATTTCCCGGGCCAGGCCCGCATCGAATACGCGGTCGACGGCGCCGAGTTCGACAAGGACGAGCTGGCGGCCACCCTCACCACCGGGCTGGACAAGGCCATCGCGGAAGCTCTGCCCGTCACCGCCGGAGAGCAGGACGGACGACGCACCATCACCATCGAGGGCCTTGCTACGGAATTCTGCGGCGGCACTCACGTCACCGATCTCGGGCTCCTGACGGACGTCGCCGTCCGTTCCGTCAAGGTGAAGTCCGGGCGCCTGCGGATCGGCTACACCGCGGAGCATGCCGAGAGCGCGATCTAGGGCCCTAGCTGCCGCGCTCGCTGCCGACAGGTGTGTCCGGCCGCCGGTGGAGTCCCTCCGAAGGCGGGCCGGGCGGGACCGGGTCCGGGACCGGGCGGTGATCGCCGGGCGCCTGAGCGAAGGCCTTCTGCAGCATGCGGCGTGCCGTGCGCAGCAGCGGAGTGTTGTCCGAGGAACGCCACAACAGGCTGACTGTGCGGTGCAGTGCGGGAGAGGCGAACCGGCGCGTGCTGATGGGGGCGGGACTCGCGTCCGCCGCCATGCGCGGCACACAGGCCGCACCGACTCCGCTGCTGGCGAGCGCGCACGCCACCGAGTAGTTCGACGTCTCGAAAGCGACCAGGGGAGGCGCCATGGACCTGCTGGAGAACAGGGCCTCCAGCGCCTCACGATTCGCCAGTCCGGGACGTCCGCTGATCAGCGCGACGCCCGCCAGCTCCGACCAGTGCAAGGGAGAGTCGTCGGACATGAGGGGGTGCCCGGCTTCCGCGACCAGGACCAGTTCCTCGTCCAGCAGCGTCTCGGAGCACAGCCCGGCCGGCACGGGGTGCTGGTGGCCGTGCAGGTACGAGTGGGTCAGGAGGAGATCGATCTCGCCTTCCACGAGCGGGTCGTACCCTTCGGGCGGCTCGAACTCCTGCATGGAGATGGCGATTCCGGGATGCCGTCCGCGCAGTTCCGCGAGGACCGGCGGCAGCAGATGAATACCACCGGTGGTGAAACTCCCGATGCGGAGGTGGCCCCCGGACATGTCCTGGAACTGCATGAGTTCCAGTTCCGCGGTGCGCAGGATCTCGTCGATCTCGCGAGTCCGCTGGACCAGCAGTTCACCGGCCGCGGTGAGCCGCGCGCCCCTGCGGTGCCGCACCAGCAGCGGCATGCGCGCCTCCCGCTCCAGTTTGGCCATCTGCTGGCTCAGGGCGGGCGGTGTGTATCCGAGTCTGGCCGCCGCGGCGGAGATCGAACCGGTTTCCGCAACCGCCACCAGCGCGAGCAGGCGGTTCAGGTCCTGCATGAAAAGCTCCCACTCTCCTGCGTCCGGGCCGGTGCCTTGCAGCCGCCGCCGGCTGAACAGGGGGCCTCCCGGCCGACGTCATCACGCGTCGAAGTCGTGGCGGGGCCTGCTCTTCGGAGCCCCGGCCCCCGGCGACCCGCGCGAGACGCCCCGTTCTTCATGTTCTTCCATCTTCCGTCTTCCCGGAGGCCGGCCGCACACGGAGTGAAGCCCGCGGCGGCCCCGGAGCCGCATTTCGCGAGGTGCCGATGATCAGCGAAATCCTTACCTTCTCGGGAGTGGCCGCCGGCATCATCGTGATGCCGGGGGCCGACCTCGCCGTGGTGTTGCGCAATGCCCTGGCCTCGCGTCGGGCCGGGCTGGCGACGGCCGTCGGCATCGTCTGCGGACTGGCACTGCACACGGCGCTCGCGGCGGCCGGCCTCGCGGCGCTCCTGGTCACCTCGGACCTGCTGTTCACAGCGCTGAAGCTGGTCGGCGCGGGATATCTGCTCTATCTGGGCGGGAAGGCACTCGCGGCCTGTGTCCGCGGCCCGCGGCCCGCTCCCCCGTCGCAGGAGGTCCGGGAAGAGACCCCGGCACCGGGCGCCGTCGGCGGCGGCACGGCCACCATGGTGGCCGGGAAGACCGGGCTGCGGCCCTTCCTGCTTCAAGGGTTCATCACCAACGCGGCCAACCCGAAGGCGCCCGTGCTCTTCCTCAGTCTCATGCCGCAGTTCATCCCCCGGGGCGCCCCGTTCGTGCCGATGACCTTGTCGCTCAGCGCGATCGTCATCGTCTGCGGCCTGCTGTGGTTCCCGTCGGTCGCCATGGCCGCCGCGTCGGCCGGCAGGTTCCTCGCTTCCCCTCGGGCCGGGCGGCTCGTCGAGGGGGTCATCGGCATCGTCCTCATGTTCCTTGCCGTCATGCTCCTCATGGAGTCTGCCGTCTGAGTGTCCGAGCCGTGCTCTCGTGAGCACCGGCGGAAACGCAGCGCAATGCGAGCATCCTCTTGATCACATCCGCCCCGCGCAAGGGGGTCGCCGTCATGCGGCCCCTGGGTGTGTGGGGCCGGGGAAAGGAATGAGCCAGGCCCCACGCCGAGAGCCCGGACCGCACTGCGGCCCGGGCTCGGCTGCCGGAGGGCGTGGATGGTGGTGAATTGTCATGGCGGGCGGCAGCGAGGGCCACCGACAAAGCGCAGTATTGGGGCACCCCGGCCTGCCCGCCCTGCCCCGGCCTCAGCGGCCGTGCGACGTACGACGTCATCGACTTCGAGCCATCCGCCGGGACGGGCACCGCCGGAGCGCATCTCATATTCCGGGATACCGGGTGACCTCTTTCGCGGGAAAGTCACCCCGTAATCGGTGAAGCGGGAGTTTGACCTGTGCGGCAGAATTCTGCCGCACACATCGAATCCACCTCTTCGGTGCGGCCGTAGTGATCCGCCGAGCCGACGGCGCCCTTGCAGCCGAAAGAAGGTGCTGCGGGGCGACTTAAGAAAAAGTGACTTCACCCGGCGAGCGACCCATGTGAAAGTGAGGAACGCGTTCACACCGCCCCACAAGGGCTTGGCTGCGCAAAGCATCTGCCAATGGCCGACCGCTCCAGCATGTCGGCCCTTTCCGGCCTTTTCACGCGCACCGTGATTCAGGCGCTTCTTCCGTTTCCGCTCGCCGGCCTGCAGCCCGTTCCGCACGGGTGCGCCGTCGTCACGCCTGACCGGACATCTGCTCGACGTATTCCGAAAGGACTGTGCAATGAGCACCATTCAGAACCAGCAGCTCGAGAACGTCGCCTCCACGGCCACCCCCGTCTACACGCTTTTCGAATCGGTGGTCACCGAGACCCTCGACCGGGACATCCTGGCCAGGATCGGCGCCGGAACGCTCGGCGCCGCTCGCGTCCCCGGCTTCTTCACCACCGAGCAGTGCGACGCCGTCACCAAGGGGCTCGACACATGTGACATGGGCAGCTACGACGAGCAGCTGGTCCAGCCGCGCATCGCCAAGCTGGGACCGGCCACCTACGACTACTACGGCAACGTCGAACTGCCGCCCGCCTACTGGGAGCACACCGAGCAGTCCGACGCGTCACGGTCCGGTCTGCTGCACGGGGGCGACCCCCTTGACGAGGCGATCCGCAAGCTGGAGAAGGTGTGGGGCGGACGGGTGGCCCGTGCCACATCGAAGGGGCGGCCGATGTTCGCCGGCATGATCCGGGAGATCAACGCCGGGGCGAAGATGCACTTCGACGAGGTCGTCAGGGAGTTCCCCGGTGTCGTGGACGACACGCCCGTCTGCCAGATCGCCTTCAACTGCCACCTGTCGATGCCCTCCTCCGGAGGGGAGTCGCTGGTCTTCCGCCGCGCCTGGAAGCCCTCGGACGAACAGCACCGCGACGGATACGGCTACGCCGAGAGCATCGTCGCCGACGAGCCGTACGCCCGTGTGGAAGCGGCCCAGGGCGACGCGATCTTCTTCGACCCGCGCAACTACCACCTGGTGCGCCCGAACACCTCCGAGGGCCGGCGCGTCACGCTGTCCTTCTTCATCGGCATCACGTCCTCCGGCGAGCTGTCCATCTGGTCATGAACTGACGCCCCACTCCCGACACCGACAAGGAGAAACCGATGGCGGTTCGTCACACCCCGTCCGACCAGCTCCGGCAGTTGCCTTCCGGGATGCCGACGTGGCGGTACGACCTGTACCCGCCCGTCGTCCTGCCGGACCGGGCCTGGCCCGGCCGGACGCTCGACCGGGCCCCGATGTGGTGCGCGGTCGATCTGCGGGACGGCAATCAGGCGCTGCCCGTCCCTATGGACCTCGACCGCAAGCGGCAGCTGTTCGACCTGCAGGTCGGCATGGGGTTCAAGGAGATCGAGGTCGGCTTCCCCGCGGCCAGCAAGACCGACTTCGACTTCGTCCGGCTGCTGATCGAGGAGGACCTGGTCCCCGACGATGTCGCGATCCAGGTCATCATGCCCGCCCGCGAGGAACTGATCCGGCGCACGTACGAGAGCCTGCGGGGAGTCCGCCGCGCCGTCGTCCACCTCTACCACTCCACGTCGTGCCTGCAGCGCGAGGTGGTGTTCGGCATGACCAGGGACCAGGTCAGGGACCTCGCGGTGCGCTCGACGGAACTGGCCGTGAAACTCGCGCTGGACATGAGTGACTCGTGCATTCAGTACGAGTACACACCGGAGTCCTTCACGGGCACCGAACTGGACTTCGCCCTGGAGATCAGCAACGCCGTCGCCTCGGTCTGGGGACCCGGCCCGGACGCGAAGATGATCCTCAACCTCCCCGCGACGGTGGAGATGTCGACACCGAACGTCTACGCGGACCAGATCGAGTTCCTGCACCGCAACCTCGAACGCCGCAAGGACCTGGTGCTGTCGATCCATCCGCACAACGACCGCGGTACCGCCGTGGCCGCGGCCGAACTGGCCTGCCTCGCGGGTGCCGAACGCATCGAGGGATGCCTCTTCGGCAACGGAGAGCGGACCGGCAACGTCGACCTGGTCACCCTCGGCCTGAACCTGTTCACCCAGGGCGTCGACGCCATGATCGACTTCTCCGACCTGGGTTCGGTCGCCGCCACGGTGGAGCACTGCAACCGGCTCCCCGTCCACCCGCGGCATCCGTACGCGGGGGAACTGGTGCACACCGCCTTCTCCGGTTCGCACCAGGACGCCGTCAAGAAGGGCTTCGAGTCGATGGAGCGCCAGGCGGCCGTCGCCGGCAAGCCGGTTTCCGAGGTCCCCTGGGCGGTGCCCTACCTGCCCATCGACCCCCGGGACATCGGCCGGGACTACGAGGCCGTCATCCGCGTCAACTCCCAGTCCGGCAAGGCGGGGGCGGCGTACCTGCTCAGGAGCGAGTACCACCTCGACCTGCCGCGCCCCCTCCAGATCGAGTTCGCAGGAACGATTCAGCAGCACACCGACGCCACGGGAGAGGAACTGTCGGTCCAGCAGATCTGGACGGTGTTCGAGCGCGAGTACCTGCGAGCCGACGCTCCGATCGAGCTCCTCGACCACCGGATCGGCACGGCGGACGGCGACGGCAGCACGTCGCTGGAGTGCACCGTGAGCCTCAGCGGGGAACCCCGTTCCCTGCGCGGCAGGGGCGAGGGAACGCCCGGCGCGCTGCTGGACGGTCTCGTCCACGCGGGGCTGACCGGCTACGAACTGCGTCACTTCGCACAGCACGCCCTCACCTCCGTCGACGGCAGCCGCTTCGCCGCCTACGTCCAGGTTGCGCACCAGGGCCGCACCACCTGGGGCGTCGGAATCGACACCGACCCGGACACGGCGGCCCTCAGGGCGGTCGTCGGCGGTGTCAACCGGCTGCGGCCGGGCCCAGCGGCGCGGCAGGTCGCCGCGCCGGCCCTCCAGGACGCTTCCGGCGCCGCCCTGTGAAGGAGAGCGACGTTCACATGTCCCGCAACATCGATCTCGCGGTGATCCCCGGTGACGGTATCGGCCAGGAGGTCGTGGCCGAAGGTCTGAAGGTCCTCTCCGCCGTCCTTCCGCAGGATGTGAAGCTGGAGACCGAGGAGTACGACTTCGGTGCCCGGCGCTACCACGCCACCGGTGAGACCCTCACCGACGCCGACCTCGACGCCCTGAAGCGGCACGACGCCATCCTGCTCGGCGCGATCGGCGACCCGTCCGTGCCGTCCGGCGTCCTGGAGCGCGGCTTCCTGCTCAAGCTCCGCTTCGCCTTCGACCACCACGTCAACCTGCGTCCGTCGAAGCTCCTGCCGGGTGTCGCCACCCCGCTGGCCGGTGAGCCGGAGATCGACTTCGTCGTGGTCCGCGAGGGCACCGAGGGCCCCTACACGGGCAACGGCGGCACGATCCGCAAGGGCACCGAGCATGAGGTCGCCACCGAGGTCTCCGTGAACACGGCCTTCGGTGTCGAGCGCGTGGTGCGGGACGCCTTCGCCCGGGCCCAGGCCCGCCCGCGCAAGAAGCTGGCGCTGATCCACAAGAACGCCGCCCGAGCAGCCGGCTGACCCGGCGGGAGGCCTCATGGCACTGCTCACGATCGAGAAGAAGCCGACGGTCGACGTCCTGCCCGCCGCGCAGCGGGAGGCGATCCTCGCGGACCCCGGCTTCGGTCGTCACTTCACCGACCACATGGTGACCATCACGTGGACCGAGGGACGCGGCTGGCACGACGGCCGGCTCGTCCCCTTCGGGCCGCTCTCCCTCCATCCCGCGGCGAACGTCCTGCACTACGCCCAGGAGGTCTTCGAGGGTCTGAAGGCCTACCGCCTGCCGGACGGCACGACGGCGCTGTTCCGGCCCGAGACCAACGCGCGCCGTTTCCAGCACTCCGCGCGGCGCATGGCGATGCCCGAACTCCCGGTCACGACCTTCCTCCAGGCCTGCGAAGCGCACCTGCGACAGGACCACGCCTGGGTGCCGGAACACGGCACCGAGAAGTCCCTCTACCTGCGCCCGTTCATGGTGGGGACGGAACCGGGCCTGGGCATGAGGCCGGCCGCCGAGTACCTCTTCGCGCTGATCGCCTCACCGGCGGCGGCCTACTTCGCCGGTGACGTGGAACCCCTGTCGATCTGGGTGTGCGAGGACCGTGTGCGCGCCGTTTCCGGCGGTGTCGGCGACGCCAAGACCGGAGGCAACTACGCGGCTTCCCTCCTCGCCCAGACGGAAGCCGCGGCACGCGGCTGTGACCAGGTCGCCTATCTCGACGCCGTGGAACACAGGTGGGTCGAGGAACTGGGTGCCATGAACCTGTTCTTCGTGTACGAAGGCCGGGCCGGGGAACCGCCCACGATCGTCACCCCGCCGCTGACGGGGTCGCTGCTCGCGGGCGTCACCCGGGACTCCGTGCTGACCCTGGCCCGCGAGCTCGGCTGGGACACGCGCGAGGCGCCGGTGTCCGTCGACCAGTGGCAGGCCGATGCCGCCGAGGGCACCCTCACCGAGGTCTTCGCCTGCGGCACGGCGGCGGTTCTCACGCCCGTCGGTGTCGTGAAGCGGGCGGGCGCCGAGTGGACCCAGGGCGACGGAGCGCCCGGCAGGGTCACCCTGAAGCTGCGCAGGATGCTGCTGGACATCCAGCGTGGTCTCGCCGGCGACCGGCACGGCTGGGTGCACCGCGTCCGCTGACACCGGTCCGGGTGCCCGGGGCGAGCGCCGCCCCGGGCACCCGGACGACCGGCGGGGCTTCAGACAGCTCGTCAGTGCCGGTGCGGCGGGCGCTCCGGCCGCTGCCGACGCCGGTTCGGCCGATGCCACTCACACCTGCCGCCGCCTCTCACACCTCCCGGTGGTCGATGCCCAGCAGGCTCGCCGCCGCCCGGAAATCCGCCGTGTGGTGCCCGACCGAGAGGGACCAGTGGTGTCCGACGCCTGTGGCGCTCCAGGCGTCGACCCATTCGCCGGGGTCGCGGCCGAAGTCGACCCGGCTGGTGGTGTTGCCGATCTCCAGCAGCGGTCCCGGTACGACGGTGCCCTCGGAGGTGACGAAGGCCAGGCTGCCGTCTGCGTCCTGGCCGAGGCCGAGCAGGGTGACGGGCCCGTGCCGGACGTCGAACTCGACGCTCACGCCCCAGCCGCGTTTGCCGTGGTAGACACCGAGGCCGCGCAGCAGCGGGTCACGGGCGCCGACGGCGAGGTGGGCCGGTCCGTCGTGGCCCATCTCCACCACGCCGTCCTCGAAGTTGAGGGCCTGGATCTCGGTGAAGGATCCTCCGGCGCCGACGCTCTGGGAGGCGAGCTGGGCGACGGACGTGCGCAGTTCGTACTCGCCGGCCGCGGGCACGCCCCGGGCGGTGAGCAGGGAGGCACCGAGGATCATGCCGGCGCCGAGCCGCTCGTGCAGTTCGCCGTCGAGGCCGCGGTGGTAGTAGGCGAGGCTGTCGAGCTCGAAGTCGGCCACCAGCCGGTCCAGGGCGACGGACACGGTCGCGCCCCAGGCGAAGTCCTCCTCCACCACGCTCCCGTCGAGGGTGAAGATGTGTCGGGCGAGGGCCATCCGCTCCCGGGTCTCGGCCTCGGTGACCCGTTCGACACGGTGCCTCAGGTCGTCGAACTCCAGCACCTCCACGTGCGAGCCGAACGTCGTGGCCAGCAGCGTCGGATCGGTCTGCACGTCGAGCATGCCGGGATACACGTGCCCCATGAGGCCGTGCCGGGCGTGCCGGAGCGCGGCACGGATGTGCGCGGCCCGGATCCACTGCTCGATGCGCCGCCAGGCGGACTCCTGGCGCAGCCAGCCCGACACCGACCGGAAGGGGATGCCGGCGCGCCGGAAGACGTTGCCGACCTCCGGGACGGGGCACTGCCCGCAATAGGCGAGCCAGGCCCCGGTGTCGAAGGCGGCGTGGTCCATCTTCTCGGACGGCTGGAGGTCGATGACCAGGACCGGCGTGTGCGAGCGCTGTGCGATCGGCAGCACCATCGAGGAGGTGAGGTACGTCGTCAGGAACAGCACGATCAGGTCGCAGTCGGCGCGCCTCAACTGCTCGGCGGCGCGGGCGCCTTCCTGGGCGTCGGAGACGAATCCGGCGTCGGTCACCTCGGCGTCCATGGCCCGGAACCGCTCGGCGACGTATGCGGCCGACTCCTTCAGTTGCGGGAGGAGTCCGGGGAACTGCGGCCAGTAGGTGCCGAGTCCGCCGGCGACCAGCCCGATCCGGGTGCGGCGCCGGGCGACCGGCGGGAGCAGGTCGTGCAGGGCGGCGGTCCGTACGGCCGTGCGGTCCGCGGTCGTTGCCATGGTCAGTGCTCCTTGTCGGGAAGGCCGGCGGGCGAGGTGCTGGGGACGCGGAGGTCCGCTCCGTCCGGCACGTCTCTCGCGGAGCGCGGGACCAGGACGCGGATGATGAACACGCCCGCCAGCGCCGCCGCCGTCATGCACGCGGTGATCGTCCAGAGCAGGACGGACGGGCTGTGGTCGGCGAGGGCGGGGGTGAAGAAGGCGGCGACCGCGAAGACGCCCCGGGAGAGGGCGTAGGTGAGGCCCTGGGTGGTGGCGCGGGTGTCGGCGGGCAGTGTGAGCTGCGACCACACCTTGTAGTTGGCCTCTCCGGCGAAGGGGTTGGAGAGCTGGTAGAGCACGAAGAAGACGAGCATGCCGACGAGGGCGCCCGCGGTCAGGGACGCGATGACGAAGGCGAGGATCTGGACCACCGCTGCCACGTGGAACAACCGGTCGCGCCAGGGGCTGTCGGCGACGCGCACGAAGGCGAAGGTCAGCAGCACCCCGATCGGGATGAAGGCCAGGTTGATCCCGGTGGCGAGGCTCTGTGAGGCGTCGCTGACGGTGACGAGCAGGTAGGTGCCGAACTGTCCGAAGGTGTTGGCCCCGAGGCCCCAGGTCACGTAGAAGACGAACGTCGCGGTCATCGGCAGCAGGGCGGCGCGTGTCCACACGCCCTTCAGGGAGATGGCTTCCGGGGCGGCGCCGGTCTCGGTCTCCGGCGGCTCGTCGGGCAGTTTCAGCCGGGACCGCAGGGCCCAGGTGACGATGGCGGCGACCGCCAGTTGTCCCGTGATGAACCGGGCCCCGGTCATGCCCGTGGTGGACAGGACGAAGCCGAGGAAGATGGCGACCGTGATGCCCAGCATCCACATGACCTGCGTGAACGCCACGAGCCGGCCCCGGGCCCAGGAGGGCGCCGCGTCCGAGACCACGGCCAGGGACGTCGGCAGGTCGGCGCCGGCCGCGAGCCCGGCGACGAGGACACCGACGAGCAGGGTGATGTCGTCCGGCGCGAGCGTGATGACGAGGGCACCCAGTGCGAAGCAGAAGATGTCCCAGTTGTAGACGCGGCGGCGGCCGAAGAGGTCGGCGAGCCGCCCGCCGACGAGGGATCCGACGGCGATGCAGCCGGTGACGATCGCGCTGATCGCCCCGGCCATCCAGACGCCCATGTCGTAACTGTCGCGGTAGACGGCCAGGTTGACGGAGATGCTCACGATCAGCCCGGCGTCGAGATAGGAGGCCATGCCCGACAGGGCGGCGGCTTTCCAGAGCGGTCGGGGGATGGGACGGGTACCGGCCATGATGCGACTCCGTCGTCTGGTGACATCGCGCGGTTCCGGGTGCCTGGTCGAGGCGAATATAGGGCGGGAAAAACGTTGCAACAAGGTGTCCCGCACGTATGGGTGACATCACGTCGGATCCTCCGACTCCGTACGGGGATATGGCGTGGCCGCTCCAGCTCGCCTACCGTGAAGAGGGTCTAAAAACGTTTCAGGGGAAGGACCGTGTGCGTGATCTCCCCCGAGCTCCGGAAGCTGTTCGACGACCCGCCCCGCGCCTTCGGCCCTGCTCCCCTGTGGTGGTGGTCGGGTGCGAAGGTCACCCGGGAGCGACTCGCCTGGCAGCTGCGGGCGTTCGCGGAGGGCGGGATCCACAACCTGGTCGTCATCAATCTGGCCCCGGCCGGCCCGACGTTCGGGGCCCGGGCCGACGATCCGGCGTGGTTCGGCGAGGAGTGGTGGGAGCGTTTCACGGACGCCTGCGCGCTCGCTGCGGAGCTGGGCACACGGCTGTGGTTCTACGACCAGATCGGGTTCTCCGGCGCCAATGTGCAGGGCGCTGTGACACGGCGGCATCCCGAGGCGGCCGGACTCGCCCTGCGCTGCCGTGACGTGAGCGTCTCCGGGGGCAGGGTCGCCCTGAGGGACGCCGAGACACCGCTGGCCGCGTACTCCCGGCAGGGCCGGCGGCTCGACCTCGCCGTGGACGGGCGCGTCGCGGCCGCCGACGGGACCGGAGTACGGCTCGTCACCGCCGTGCCCACCGCGTTCGACTATCTGGACCCGCACGCCGTCGGCCTGCTGATGGACACGGTCCACCACGAGTACGACCGCCGCGTACCCGAGTACCTGGGCACGGTTGTCGCGGGCAGCTTCCAGGACGAACTGCCCGGCACCAACGCCTGGAGCCACCGTTTCGCCGACGAGTTCCGCGCCCGGCGCGGCTACGACCTGCTCGACCACCTGCCGGCCCTGTTCGGCACGGACGCCGGCGTGCCGGAGGGGAAGATCCGCGGTGACTACTACGGGGTCCGCGCGGAGCTGACCGAGGAGGCCCTGTTCCGGCCGCTCGCCGCCTGGCACCGCGAGCGCGGTCTGCTGCTGGGCAGCGACCAGAGCCACCCCGCCCGCGCGGGCTACCCGGCCCAGTCCACGCAGATCTACACCGACTACTTCCGCACCCACCGCTGGTACGGCGCCGCCGGCAGCGACCACCACGGCGACGCCAAGGTGCACTCCTCCATGGCCCACCTCTACGGCCACGAACGCGTCTGGATCGAGGCGTTCCACTCCTCCGGCTGGGGCGGCACGCTGGAGGACACCTACGGCTGGCTGCTGCCGTTCCTGCGCAGCGGCGCCAATCTCTACAACCCGCACGCCAGTTACTTCGGCACCGCGGCCGGCTGGTTCGAGTGGGCGCCGCCGTCCACCGACTGGCGCCAGCCCTACTGGAAGCAGTACCCGGCGTTCTCCCGGGCCGTGGCCCGGATCTGCTCGATCATGTCGTGGGGCGGTTACGCGGCCGACGTGGCGGTGCTGCACCCGACCGCCACCATGCAGGCTCTCGTCCCGCTGGACGCGCCGGTCCGGCACTTCGGCGACGGCCGGCTGGGCGACGGCCACGCCCTCGCCGACGAGACACAGCGGCACTACCTGGACCTGTGCGGTTCGAACAACTGGCTGGGGCCGCACGCCGGAGCGCTGGACCGGCGCGGGATCTCCTTCGACGTCGTCGACGACGACTCGGTGCAGCGCGCCGAGGCCACCGAGGGTGCCCTGCGCATCAGGGACCTGGCGTACGGCGCGGTGCTGCTGCCCTCGGCGAGTGTGCTGGAGGAGGAGACCGCGCGCCGGCTGGCCGAACTGCTCGACGCGGGAGGGCGGGTGGTGGTCGTGGGCCGCCCGCCCGGGACGGCCGCGGGCCGGTCCGGTGACGACTCGGTGGTGGCGGCCCTGCTCGCCCATCCCCGGCTGGAGCGGGTGCGCGGCCCCGGGGCCGCCGCCGAGGCGGTGGCCGACGCGGCCGGGCACGCCACGGGCGAGGTGCCGCTGCTCGTCCGCCGGAAGGGGAACCAGGCGGTGGCGCTGGTCACGGCCTCCTTCCCGGAGATCGGCGCGCATCCGCTGCGCCCGCCCGGTTCCGCCCCCGAGCCCGTCCGCACCTCGTCCGTCACCGTCCGGGCGGGCGTCGCGGAGGCCGAGGTCTGGAACCCGGCGACCGGCTCCCGCGGCCCGGCCCGCGTCACGGTCTCCGACGACGGTGCCCTCTCGGTCATCGAGGTGCCGCTGGACGGCGCCCCGGCGGCCCTGGTCGTCTGGCGTGAAGGCCGTCCGGGACCGGCGCCTGCCACGGGTGGGACGGCGGTCCGGGTGCTCGACGTCTCGGCAGGCTGGCAGGGCCGTCTGGTACCCACGATGGACAACACCTGGGGCGATCTCGCACTGCCCCCGGGAGCGTCCGTGGCGGAGCCGCAGATCTGGACCATGGAGTGGACCGAGGGAGCGGCGTGGGAGCCGAGCCGGGTCACCTACGGCAACCGGGTCCGGATCCTGCCACCGATGCCGCCCGGGCATGTCCCCGAGCCGCTGGACGCGGCGACCGTGGAGCGGATCCTGGCCGGTCGAGTGCCGCTCGTGCCGCCGGACTCGGGCTGGGAGGCCGCGGTGTACTCGTCGAGCCGCGGCACTCCCGACCAGGGCGGGCTGCTGGGCACCAAGGGGCTGGTGAACGAGGAGTTCGTACGCGTCCCCGTGCCGGCCGACGGCGCTGTCGCCCGGGTCCGGGCGATCGTGGAGACCGGACACCGGGGGCCCGCCGAGTTGCACGTCGGGGCGGAGGCGGTCAAACGGGTCTGGTGGAACGGGGAGTCGCTGGGCCCGTACGACGGCGGTTACCTGGCCTCCGCCCCGGTCACCGTGAACCGCGGCCGCAACGTGCTCGAATACGAGCTGTCGGACGCCCAGGACCGGCCCTCGTCGATCTCGGCCGCCGTCGGCACACCGCTCGGCAGCTTCTTCTGCCTGTCCGAACCGGGCGGGTTCGGGCCCCGGCCGCGGTTCATGCGCCCGCCGGACGGAGTGCTCCCCGACGGCCGGGTCGCCTACCGCGCGGGGTTCCGGGTACCGGCCGGCGGTGCGCGGGCGGCGCTCGTCGTGGGTGCCGCCTCGGCCCTGACCGTGCTGCTCGACGGTGAGGTGGTGGCGCGCCAGGAGAAGTCGGAGTACTACGAGGCGGACTGGGGCGCCGTGCCGGTGTTCTTCCGTCACGAGCCGGAACTCGGGCCGGGCGAGCACACGCTGGAGGTGGTGGCCGACAGCGCCGATGTCCGGGACGCGGTGTTCGTCGATCTGGTGGCGCGTTCGGGAAACGCGGTGACGGCCCTGGCCGGCGGCGCCGGCTGGGAGGCGGAGACGGGCGCGTGGCGGGGCCAAACCGTCGAGGACGAGCGCAGGCGGGGCGAGTTGCAGCACTGCCACGCCGCCGTACGGCCGCACCCGCTGCCGGACACCGCGTGGCTGGGCGGCCGTCCGGTGCTCGGCGGTGCCGTACGGCCGTCGCGGTCCACCGATGACGTCCGGGCATCGCCGCAGCGCTTCCGGTTCACGGTGCCTCCGGGAACGGTGTCGCTGGAGCTGCCGTTGGCGCTGCACGCGCGCGTGCGGGTCGGGGACGGAGAGGAACTGTCCTTGGCGGGTGACCTGCTGAGGCTTCATGAGCCGCTCCCGGCACCCACCCGGGTCGAGGTGGTCACCGAGCCGACGGCCGTCCTGCGGGGCGGCTCCGCCTGGCACGGGCCGGTCCGGGTGCGGACGGTTGCGGCACCGCTGGCGCTGGGCGACTGGCGCGAGCGGGGGCTGGGCGGCTGGAGCGGGGGTGTGACGTACGCACGGTCGGTGGAGGTGCCGCCCGGGCCAGATCCCGTGCTGGACCTGGGGCGGGTCCGGGGCAGTGTGGAGGTGTCGGTCGACGGGGAGTCCGCCGGGGAGGCGTTCTGCGCGCCGTACCGCTTCCCCCTGCGCGGTACCGCGGGGCGGACCGTCCGGCTGGAGGTGACGGTCCGGGGCACGCTGGCGCCGTACTTCGCGGAGGCCACTCCCACCGCCTGGGCTTTCCCGTCCCAGCTGCCGTCGGGGCTGTGGGGGCCGGTGACGCTGCGGGTGGCGTCCGGGAGTTAGGGCCTGTCGTTTGGACCAGGTCGCGGACGCGGGGCCCGGCACGCGCATCTGCGGCGTTGTCGTCGGTCACCGACACGCCCACGCTCGGCTGCGCTCGCGCGGGAGGGGCGCCCATCGCGTCGCCTCCCGCCTCCGCCTTGCAGCCACACGCACCAGGCCCCGCTCACCGGCGTCGAGAGGCACCGCCGATGCCCCGCGACCTGATCCAAACGACAGGCCCTGGCCGGGGGTCAGTCGTCCGAGAGCGGCCGGGTGGAGTCGCGCAGGACGAGGCCGGGGGCGAAGACGCGGGTCTCGTGGAGGTGGTCCGCGCGGGCCTCGATCTCGTCGAGCAGCATCTCCACCGCCGCCCGGCCGAGGTCCTCGACGGGCTGCCGGACCGTGGTCAGGGTCGTCGCCCCGAAGGTCGCGACGTCGAGGTCGCCGTAGCCGACGACCTGCACGTCCTCGGGGATGCGCACGCCGCGTTCGGTCAGCCCCCGGCACAGGCCGGCGGCGAGGAAGTCGTTGGTGCAGAACACCCCGTCGGGCAGCTCCTTCAGCCCGCGGGCGATCTCCGTGCCGTAGGCGACGGTCATCCGCTCGGCGACGACCTGGCCGAGCCGGGCCTCGCGGCGGCTGCGGACGGCCTGCCGGGCGCCCTGGTAGCGGTCGGCGCACTGGCGTATGCCGCGCTCGCCGTTGACGACGAGGATGTCGCGGGCCCCGCTGTCGAGGAGGTGCTGTACGGCGATGCGGCCGCCGGCGATGTCGTCGACGGAGGCCGAGCAGCCCTCCCGGTCGGGCATCGCGCGGTCGGCCAGGACGAGCGGGATGCCCCGCTCGCGCAGCCGGGCCAGCCGGCCCGGGTCGGCGCTGAGCGGCACGACGACGACGCCGACGGCCCGCTGCTCGACGAGCATGCTGAAGTATCCCTGCTCCCGCTCGGGGGCGTCCCCGCTGTGGCACAGGACGAGCGAGTAGCCGTGGTCGTAGGCCGCGTCGGCGGCGCCCCGCGCGATGCGCGCGTAGAAGGAGTTGGTGACGTCGGGCAGGACCAGCCCGATCGCGGAGGAGTGACCGGTGCGCAGACCGGCGGCTCCCGGGTGGGGGACGTAGTCGAGCGCGGCGACGGCGACGCGGACGCGCTCGGCGGTCTGCGCGGTGACCCGCTCGGGCCGGTTGAGCACGTTCGACACGGTGGACACCGAGACGCCGGCGGCGGCTGCGACGTCCTGGATGCGGGCGGGGCGTGCCGGAACGGCGTCCACCCCCTCGCTGTTGCGGCCGCGCGACCAGGCACGACGATGGCCTTCATGGGCGCCGCAAGTATACCGTGACCCGGCGTGGAACGTTTTTCCCGCCCGGTCTCCACGGGCCCCCGGTCAGGCGGAGGGCGCGCCGGTGAGGACCTCCACACGGCCGGTGTCGAGGGAGTAGTAGGCGCTGACGACGGCCAGGTCGCCCTTCTTCACGAGCGGCGCGAGGTCCTTGTTGGTCCGCAGGTCGGCGGCGGTCTGCTTGGTGTGGATCCGGACCATCGCGTCGACGGGGTCGACGTGCTGCCGCTTGACGGTCTCCCGGTAGGCCGGCCGCAGGGCTTCGGCGATCGACTGGAGGTTGCCGGGCAGCGGCTTGCGGTCCCTCAATGCTTCGTACGCCGCCTTGACCGCGCCGCATCGCTGGTGGCCGAGGACCACGACGAGCGGCGTGCCGGACGTCATCGGGCCGTACTCCACGGAACCGACGACGACCGGTCCGACGACCTGCCCGCCGGTGCGCATCACGAACAGATCGCCGAGGCCGGTGTCGAAGACGAGCTCCGGCGGCACGCGGGAGTCGATGCAGGAGAGGATCACGCCGTACGGGTCCTGCGCCTCGGCGACGAACTCGCGCCGCTCCGGGTCGCGGTTGGGGTGCTGGAGAGTGCCGTCCACCCAGCGCTTGTTGCCGTCCATCAGCCGTGCGAACGCGGACCAGGGCGAGTCCGGTCGCGCGGCCGCCGCGGGAGAGGGCGAGGGCGTGCCCGCCGCGGCCGCTGCCCCGCCCGTGCCGGCGGTGTCCTTCGACGAGCAGGCGGTGAGCAGCGCTGCGCCGGCAGCCAGCCCACCGGTGAGTATGGCCCTGCGCTGCGGTGTCTTGGCGGTACCCATGTGGCCGTCCCCTTTCGGTGGCCGCTTCTCCTTGGCGGGAAGCGGTGATTCCACTCTCGTGGGAGGCCGGTTAGCGCCCGTACAACCCTCGTGCAGCGCAGGAGAAGGACTGATCCAAAACGCGGGACGCGGCCGGGTCCGGACCCTCGGCCGTCCGCGCTGCGGTGGTGGTGGACCATGGCGGGCACGCCGTCGGCCGGCCCGGTGGACCGGATCGGGGAGTTGCCGTTCGTCGGGTACTTCCGGACAGCACCCCTTCGTTCAGGACTGCACCGTGCCGCTCGCCGCACCGCTCGGCGCGGTCGTCGAGCCGGTCCCGAAGCGGATTCCCTTGGCCTCCTTGCCGAGCGCGCTCAGCAGGATCACCACGGCCAGGGTGGGCACGATGGTCCACGCCATCGCCGACGGGTAGCCGTGGCGCTCGGCGAGTGCCTCCTGGATCGGCAGGTTGAGTGCGGCGATCAGATTGCCGAGCTGGTAGGTGACGCCCGGGTAGAAGCCCCGCACGGCGTCCGGACTCATCTCGGTCAGATGCGCCGGGATGACACCCCACGCGCCCTGCACGCACACCTGCATGAGGAAGGACGACAGCATCAGCCAGCCGACGGTGGTCGACAGCACGAAGAACGGCACCACGACCAGGCCGGCGGCCGCCGCGATCATGATGGTCCGGCGGCGGCCCAGTCGCTCGGAGTAGGCACCGAGCACCACTCCGCCGATCATGGCGCCGATGTTGTAGACCACCGCGATCGCGATCGACGTGTTCGCCGACAGGTCGAGGCCCTTCTTCACGAAGGTCGGGTAGATGTCCTGGGTGCCGTGCGACATCCAGTTGAAGGCGGTCATCAGCGCGACCAGGTAGACGAAGCGCCGCAGCACCGCGGGGTTCCTGAACACCTGGTGCGCGGGGGTGCGGTTGAGCGCGACGCTCTTCTCCCACACCTCGCTCTCCTCCACCCTGCTGCGCACCCACAGCGCGACCAGGGCGGGCAGCAGGCTGAACGCGAACAGGCCGCGCCAGCCGAAGACGGGCTCGATGACGAAGAACGCCACGGCGGCCAGGAGATACCCCAGCGAGTAGCCGCTCTGCAGCAGGCCCGACCAGAATCCGCGCCGTTCGGTGGGGATCTTCTCCATGGCCAGGGCCGCGCCCAGACCCCATTCGCCGCCCATGCCGATGCCGTAGAGCAGGCGCAGCACCAGCAGCACGGTGTAGTCGGGCGCGAAGGCGCAGGCGAAGCCGACGATCGAGTAGAAGACGACGTCGACCATGAGCGGGACGCGGCGGCCCCGGCGGTCCGCCCACATGCCGAAGAGCAGGGCGCCGACCGGCCGCATCACCAGGGTCGCGGTGGTGAGGAAAGCCATGTCGGTGAGGGAGACATGGAAGTCGTCGGCTATCTCGCTGTAGACGAGCACGACCAGGAAGTAGTCGAACGCGTCCATGGCCCAGCCGAGATAGGCGGCGACGAAGGCGTTGCGCTGGTCCTTGGTCAGACCCGCTGCCTGCCCTCTCACGGTTTTCAGCACGGTGGCCTCCCGAAGTTCGCTGCCGACGCTAGGGACGCGACGACGGGAATCGGGCAAAGTGCGAGCCAGTTTTGGACCAAGAGCGTGAGGGCCCGTCAACGGCGGCCGGGCACCCGCCGTCCGGGCGAGGCGACACCGCCGGACGCCGCCGCGTCGATCAGGCGGCGGAAGGTGCCGCACTCCAGGTGGCTGGGTGCGGGGCAGGCGGCGGCATGCCGCAGGGAGTCGCGCAGGGCGCCCAGTTCGCGGATCCTGCGGTCCAGTTCGTCCGCCTTGGCGGACAGCATCCGCCGGTCGATCCGCGGCTGCCCGTCCGGCGCGAACATCTGCGCGATCTCGTCGAGCGAGAACCCGGCCGTCCGCCCCAGCGCGATCAGTGCCAGCCGCTCCAGCACGCCGGGGTCGTACTGACGCCGCAGCCCGCGGCGGCCGGTCGAGGCGATCAGCCCCTTCTCCTCGTAGAAGCGCAGCGTCGAGGCGGGTACGCCTGCGCGGTGCGCCACTTCGGCGATGTCCAGGTCTGTCATTGTCTTGACCTCAAGTCGACTTGAAGTAGAACGCTGTCATCCCGTCCCGACGAAGGCAAGCAGAGGGAGAGACGAAGATGGACGCCTCACGCAGGACCGACGACGAGCAGGCCGCCCGCTGGAACGGGCCGGCCGGCAACGCATGGGTGGATCTCCAGGAGCTGCTGAACGAGATGTTCAGGCCGTTCGAGGAGCTGCTCGTCGAGGCGGTGGCCGCCGAGCACGCGGGCAGTGTGCTCGACGTGGGCTGCGGCACGGGCGGCGTCACCCGGGCCGTCGCCCGCAGGGCAGGTCACTGCGTCGGTGTCGACATCTCGGGGCCGATGATCGAGACGGCCCGGGCGCACGCCGAGCGGGAGGGCGTACCGGCGTCGTTCATTCAGGCCGACGCGCAGGAGTACGCGTTCGATCCAGGGGCCTTCGACGCCGTCGTCTCGCGCTTCGGTGTCATGTTCTTCAGCGACCCGGTGCGGGCCTTCGGCAATCTGCGGAGCGCGGTGAGGGACGGGGCCGGGCTGCGGTGCGTCGTGTGGCGGGGGCCCGGGGAGAACCCGTTCATGACGACGGCCGAACGCGCCGCGGCCCCGTTCCTGCCGGACCTGCCCGCCCGCCGGCCGGACCAGCCGGGCCAGTTCGCGTTCGCTGACCCGGAGCGCGTCCGCCGCATCCTGGCGGAGAGCGGCTGGGCCGGGATCGACATCCAGCCGGTGGACGTGGTCTGCGCCCTGCCCGAGAAGGACCTCGTCACCTACTTCACGCGGCTCGGTCCGCTCGGCATGGTCCTGCCCGGGGCCGACGAGCGGACCCGGGCGGAGATCGTCGAGGCGGTCCGGCCGGCCTTCGACCCCTTCGTGCAGGGCACGGAGGTCCGCTACACCGCAGCCTGCTGGATGGTCTCGGCGCGGGCCGCCGCCGCGAAACTTTCGTGATGCCCGGCCCTCTTTTCCGATCGCCGGCGACCGGCGCATAGTGAGATCACGATGACGCAGAAGAGAGCCTTGGTGGTCCGGGGCGGCTGGGAAGGGCACCAGCCGGTCGCGGCCACGGAACTGTTCCTGCCCTTCCTCCGGAGCAACGGGTACGCCGTCCGGGTCGAGGAGTCGACCGAGATCTACGCGGATGCCGCCGAACTGGCCGCCACCGACCTGGTCGTGCAGTGCGTGACGATGTCGGAGATCACGCGCGAACAGCTGGCGGGGCTGACCTCCGCGGTCGTGGCCGGGACCGGCTTCACCGGCTGGCACGGCGGCATCGCCGACTCGTTCCGCGCCTCCTCGGACTATCTGCACCTGGTGGGCGGCCAGTTCGCCACGCACCCCGGCAAGGAACCGTGCGAGCGCCGGGGTGCGGCGGACGACAACTTCCTGCCGCACACCATCACGCTCACCGAAGCCGGCCGCGCGCACCCGGTCACCGCGGGCATCGAGGACTTCGCCCTGGACACCGAGCAGTACTGGGTGCTGCACGACGACCTCATCGACGTCCTGGCCACCACCACGCATCCCACCCGGCCGTGGCAGCCCTGGCACCGGCCGGTCACCTCACCGGCGGTCTGGACCCGCCGGTGGGGCGCCGGGCGGATCGTGGTGACGACACCGGGGCACAGTGTCGACGTGCTGGAGCACCCCCAGGTCCGCACCATCATCGAAAGGGGCATGCTGTGGGCGACGCGCACCGCGTCGGGGTCGTAGGACTCGGCGTCATCTCCCGCGCGTACCTGGACACCCTCGCCGGCCATCCCGGGGTGCGCGTCACCGCGGTCGCCGACCTCGACGCCTCTCGCTCGGCCGTGGCCGCCGCCGAACTGCCGGACGCCCGGGCGCTGTCGGTCGGCGAACTGCTGAGCAGCCCGGACGTGGACACGGTGCTGAACCTGACCACCCCCGCGGCCCACGCCGGGATAGCCCTCGGGGGGATCCGTCACGGCAAGAACGTCTACGGGGAGAAGCCGCTGGCGGCGGACCTGGCGGACGCCCGGTCCGTCCTCAAAGCCGCCGAGCGCGCGGGCACCGCGGTGGGCTGTGCCCCGGACACCGTGCTGGGCACGGGCATCCAGACCGCGCGGGCAGCCGTGGAGGCGGGGAGGATCGGACGCCCCCAGTTCGCCTCCGCCGTGATGGTCACCCCGGGGCATGAACGCTGGCATCCCCACCCCGACTTCTACTACACGGCCGGCGGCGGCCCGCTGCTGGACATGGGGCCGTACTACCTGTCGTCCCTGGTCCACCTGCTGGGGCCGGTGCGTGCCGTGACCGGGGCGGCCGGGCGGCTGCGCGAAGAGCGCGTGATCGGTTCCGGGCCGCGCGCGGGCGAGCGCATACCGGTCGAGGTGGACAGTCATGTCTCCGGCGTGCTGGAGCACGTGAACGGGACGCTGACGACGCTCACGACGAGCTTCGACGGCGTGGCCACCACGGCCGCCCCGATCGAGGTGCACGGCGAGAGCGGCACCCTGTCGGTGCCCGACCCGAACCGCTTCGACGGCGAGGTGCGTCTCCACGCGCTGGGCGACACGAGGTGGCGGGCCCTGCCGGTGTCCGCGGGCTACGCGGACGGCTCCCGCGGCCTCGGACTGCTGGACTTCCTCACCGCCGACGCGTCGCGGGCACCGCGAGCCGACGGTGAACTCGCCCTGCACGTACTGGAGACGATGACCGCGCTGCTGCGTTCGGCGGCCGAGGGACGCCGGATCGAGCTGACGACGTCGGCACGGGTGCCCGCACCCGTGCCTCTGACGGCCGCCGCCCAGTGGCACGCATGGCCCGCCTGAGGTCAGTCCACGGGCCAGGTGTGCGCGGGCGCGTTCATGTGCATGTAGTCCATGTACGTCCTGGTCATCTGCCGCAGTGCCTCACGGCGGTCGGAGATGCCGGCCTTCTCCAGGTGGTGCACCGTCTCCACCTGCCACAGGGCGCCGTTGCGGCCGGTGACGCAGCGCTGCTCGATGATGCCCAGCAGGGGTTCGCGCCACGCGGCGTCCATGCCGGTCAGTTCCAGTCCCCGGTGGGCCAGGGGCAGCAGACGCCGCAACACCAGTTCCGTGACCGGCACTTCGCCCACGCCGGGCCAGTACAGGCGGGCGTCGATGCCGTCGCGGGCCGCGGTGTGCAGGTTCTCCTCGGCGACCGAGAAGGACATCCGCGTCCACACCGGCCGGTCCTCGTCGACCAGGGCGCGGGTCAGGCCGTAGTAGAAGGCGCCGTTGGCGATGATGTCGGCCACGGTCGGGCCGGCAGGCAGCACCCGGTTCTCGATGCGCAGATGCGGGCCGCTGTCGGTGACCGCGTAGATGGGGCGGTTCCAGCGGTAGATGGTGCCGTTGTGCAGGGTCAGTTCGCCCAGCTGGGGGACGCCGCCGCTGTCCAGCTCCCGCTGCGGGTCCTCGTCCTCGCACAGCGGCAGCAGGGCCGGGAAGTAGCGCACGTTCTCCTCGAAGAGGTCGAAGACGCTGGTGATCCAGCGCTCCCCGAACCACACCCGGGGCCGTACGCCCTGGGCCTTGATCTCCTCGGGGCGGGTGTCGGTGGCCTGCTCGAACAGGGGGATGCGCGTCTCGCGCCACAGTTCCTTGCCGAACAGGAAGGGCGAGTTCGCCGCGAGGGCGATCTGCACGCCCGCGATGGCCTGGGCGGCGTTCCAGTAGTGCGGGAACTCCTTCGGGTCGACCTGGAGATGGAACTGGGTGCTGGTGCAGGCCGCCTCGGGAGTGATCGTGTCGGCGTACGTCGACAGGCGCTCCACACCGTCGACCCTGATCCGCAGGTCCTCGCCCCGGGCCGCGAAGATCTGCTCGTTGAGGAGCCGGTACCGGGGGTCGCCGGAGAGCGCGGCCTCGCTGACGTCCGACTCGCCCAGGGTCGGCAGGATGCCGACCATGATCAGGTGCGCGCCCACCGCCGCGGCGCGGTCCTCGGCGTGGTTGAGGGCGTCCCGGATCGCCTGCTCCCAGGAGCCGGGGCCGCCGGAGGTCAGCTGCCGGGGCGGGATGTTGATCTCCAGGTTGAAGCGGCCCAGCTCGCTCGACCAGGCGGGGTCGGCGATCGCCTGGAGCACGTCGGTGCTGCGCATCGCGGGCAGCCCGGCGTCGTCGACCAGGTTGAGCTCTATCTCAAGACCGACCTGGGGGCGCTCGCTCTCGAACCCCGACTCGTGGAGCATCCGGGCGAGCACTTCGAGGTCGGTGTGCATCTTCTCCCGGTAGCGACGACGGTCCTCACGGGTGAACACCAGGGCCGGCACGTCACGTCCCATGTGCCCTCCTGCGCTCCTGCGGCGGATTCGTCCGCGCCTCAGCGGATGGTCTCGTCCCAGAGTCGCACCTTGTCCTCGACACCGCACCCACCTAGCCTGAGTTTGTGCCGCAAATAAACAAACCCCGAACGCACAAGGACGTGCCGGGCCACAGCGACTCCCTCACCCGGCTCCGGATCGCCCTCACCGTCTTCTTCGCCCTCGACGGCTTCGTCTTCGCCGGCTGGGTCGTGCGCATCCCCGCCGTCAAGGCGCAGACCGGCGCCTCCGCCAGTGCCCTCGGCCTCGCCCTCCTGGGCGTCTCCGCCGGGGCCGTCGTCACCATGACCCTCACGGGGCGCCTGTGCCGCCGCTTCGGGAACCACCGGGTCACCGTCGTCTGCGCCGTCCTGCTCTCCCTGAGCGTCGCCCTGCCCCCGCTGACCCACTCGGTGCTCGCGCTGGGCCTGGTCCTGCTGCTCTTCGGAGCCGCGTACGGCGGGATCAACGTCGCCTTCAACAGCGCGGCCGTCGAGCTCGTGGCCGCGCTGCGGCGGCCGGTCATGCCGAGCTTCCACGCGGCGTTCAGCCTGGGCGGCATGGTCGGAGCGGGGCTGGGCGGGCTGGTCGCGGGGGTCCTCTCCCCCACGCGGCACCTGCTGCTGCTCACCCTCGTCGGCCTGGTCGTGACCGCAGTGGCGGGCCCCACGCTCCTGCGGCACGAGCCGCCGGCGCCTCCGGAGCGGGACCTGCCCGCCGAAGGCGCCCCGCGCCGTCCGGACCGCCGCACCCGGGGGCTGGTGATCGTGTTCGGCGTGATCGCGGGGTGCACCGCGTACGGCGAGGGGGCGCTGGCCGACTGGGGCGCCCTGCACCTCGAACAGGATCTGAACGCCTCGGCGGGGGCCGCGGCCGCGGGCTACTCCTGTTTCGCGCTCGCCATGACGGTGGGGCGCCTGACCGGCACGACGCTGCTGGAGCGCCTGGGGCGGACCCGGACCGTCGTCGCCGGCGGCACCATCGCGGCGGCCGGAATGCTGCTCGGCTCCCTCGCCCCCTCCCTCTGGGCGGCCCTCCTCGGATACGCGATCACGGGCATCGGCCTCGCGAACCTCTTCCCCGTGGCCGTCGAACGCGCGGGCGCACTCGCCGGCCCCGGCGGCGTCGCCACGGCCTCGACGCTCGGCTACGGGGGCATGCTCCTCGGCCCGCCCGCGATCGGCTTCATGGCGGACTGGTTCACCCTGCCCGCCGCGCTGACCAGCGTGGCGGTGCTGGCGGCGGTGGCGGCGGCCGTCGGCGCGCTGGTGGGGGCGGCTGCCCGGCGCACGGCCGGGGGCTGAGGAGGAGACACGCTGCCAGGGGGGATGCCGGTGATGCTGGGTACCCGTGGCCACGCCCGTGGTGATCACCGGGCCGTACGACGTGTACAAGGAGGCAGACCCGTGACCGAACAGCAGCACCCCGTCGAGCAGCACCCGACCCCGGAGTTTCCCTCCCAGGACCAGCCGCACCCGGGCTGGACCGGCCCGATGGACCCGCCCCCGGACCACGGCGAGGAGTCGTACCGGGGCAACGGCAGGCTGGAGGGCCGCAAGGCCGTGATCACCGGCGGGGACTCCGGCATCGGCCGCGCGGTCGCCCTCGCGTTCGCCCGTGAGGGAGCCGACGTGCTCTTCACCCATCTGGATGACGAGAAGGACGACGCCGCCGAGACCGCCCGGCTCGTCGAGGGGGCCGGCCGCCGTGCGGTGCCCGTCTCGTGCGACGTGCGGGAGGAGGAGAACTGCCGGGCGCTGATCGAGCGGGCCGTGGAGGAGTTCGGCCGGATCGACGTCCTCGTGAACAACGCCGCGTACCAGATGTCCCAGCCCGACGGCATCGAGGCGATCACCACCGAGCAGTTCGACCGGGTACTGCGCACCAACCTGTACGGGATGTTCTGGCTGTGCAAGCTGGCCCTGCCGCACATCCCGGAGGGCGGCAGCATCATCAACTCCACGTCGGTGCAGGCGTACAAGCCCAGTCCGCATCTGCTGGACTACGCGACGACGAAGGGCGCGATCGTCACCTTCACGCAGGGGCTGGCGCAGATGCTGATCGAGAAGGGCATCCGCGTCAACGCGGTGGCGCCGGGCCCGGTGTGGACGCCGCTGATCCCGGCGACCCTCCCGGACACCCGGACGTTCGGCGAGCAGGCCCCCATCGGACGGCCCGCCCAGCCGGCCGAGATGGCTCCGGCGTACGTCTTCCTCGCCTCCCAGGAGGCGTCGTACATCACCGCCGAGATCGTCAACGCGACGGGCGGGACGCCGCTGCCGTAGCCCCCGGGGCGGCCGCCGGAAATCACCGGGCTTCGAGAGCGCTTCATGCGGCAGACTCGGCGCCATGGAGACCGCCGAGTTCCTTCAGGCACTGCAGACGGAAGGCAGGCTGCTGGCCGCGGCCGCCGAGGAGGCCGGGACCGACGCCAAGGTGCCGACGTGCCCCGGATGGCAGGTGCGCGACCTGTTGCGGCACACGGGCGCCGTGCACCGCTGGGCCGCCGCGTTCGTCGCGGAGCAGCTCACCGAGGGCCGTCCGCTGGTCGAACCCACCGACCTGGACGGCGCGGAGCTCGTGGCCTGGTACCGCGACAGCCACCGGCACCTCGTGAGCGCACTGGCCGGCGCCTCGCCCGACGTGGAGTGCTTCACCTTCCTGCCCGCGCCGTCACCGCTGGCCTTCTGGGCCCGCCGGCAGGCGCATGAGACGGCCGTGCACCGGGTCGACGCCGAGTCCGCGCGCGGGGGCAGCCCGACCGGCGTCACCCCCGAGTTCGCCACCGACGGCATCGACGAACTGCTGCGCGGCTTCCACGCCCGCTCCAGGAGCCGGGTACGCACCCCCGAGCCGCGTGTTCTGCGGGTCCGCGCGGAGGACACCGGCGCGGTGTGGACGGTACGGCTGTCAACGGAGCCGCCCGTGACGACGCGGGACGCCTCCGGCGAGGCCGAGTGCGAACTGTCCGGTCCGGCCGAGGAGTTGTACCTGGCGCTGTGGAACCGGGCTCCGCTGCCGAACGCCACGGGCGACCAGGCGCTCGCCGCGCTGTGGCGGGAGGCGTCGGCGATCTGAGCAGCCGCCGACGCGGGTCCACCGGTACATCGGTGCCGACCCCGACACCGAGATGACATGGACGGCGTACCTGCGCGGCAGGCGATCAGCCGTCGGTGAGCATCCGCGCCAGCACCGCGCGCTGCACGGGAAGCACCTCGCCGTGCAGCGCGCGCCCCTTCGCCGTGAGGCAGACCTTCACGCCACGCCGGTCCTCGGAGCACATGCCGCGCTCGACGAGGCCCTCCTTCTCCAGCCGGGCGATCAGCCGCGACAACGCGCTCTGGCTGAGGTGGACCCGCTCGGAGATCTCCTGGACGCGGTAGGAGGGCGTGCCCTTCGGCGTGCGGCACCCGGCGAGGACGTCGAGCACCTCGAAGTCGCTGGCGCACAAACCGTGGCCGTGCAGCGCACGGTCGAGTTCGCACTGGGTCCGCGCGTGCAGCGCCAGAATGTCCCGCCACTGTTCCGCGAGCGCCTGCTCGGCCTGCTGAGCCATGCGCCGCACCGTAACAGAGAACCGAGATTGTTGCACCTGAATTAAATGCATTTGCATCTCATGCATGCGCATGTAGTGTCCCGGGTATGACCTCTCCGCTCATCTCCCCCACGTCCGACGGGCGTTGGACGCCACGGCTCTGGGGCACCCTGCTCGTGCTCTGCGCCGCGATGTTCCTGGACGCCCTGGACGTGTCCATGGTCGGCGTCGCCCTGCCGTCCATCGGCGCCGACCTCGGCCTGTCGACCTCGGCGCTGCAATGGATCGTCAGCGGCTACATCCTGGGCTACGGCGGACTGCTGCTCCTCGGCGGCCGTGCCGCCGACCTGCTGGGCCGGCGCCAGGTCTTCCTCGTGGCCCTCGGCGTCTTCGCACTCGCCTCGCTGCTCGGCGGTCTCGTCGACTCCGGGCCGCTGCTCATCGCCAGCCGCTTCATCAAGGGCCTGAGCGCGGCCTTCACCGCCCCCGCCGGCCTGTCGATCATCACCACGACGTTTCCCGAAGGCCCCCTGCGCAACCGCGCCCTGGCCATCTACACCACCTGCGGCGCCACCGGCTACTCGATGGGCCTGGTCTTCTCCGGCCTGCTCACGGAGGCCAGCTGGCGGCTCACCATGCTCCTGCCCGCCCCCGTCGCGCTGATCGCCCTGTTCGTGGGCATGAAGCTGCTGCCGCGCACCGAGCGCGAGCGCGGCAAGGGCGGCTACGACGTCCCCGGCGCCGTCCTCGGCACCGCCTCGATGCTACTGCTCGTCTTCACCGTCGTCGAGGCGCCCGAGGTGGGCTGGGGCTCGGCCCGCACCGTCCTGTCCTTCGCCGCGGTGGCCGTCCTCCTGGCGGCCTTCGTCGCCGTCGAGCGGCGCAGCCCCAGCCCGCTGATCCGGCTCGGCGTGCTGCGCTCGGGGCCGCAAGTGCGAGCCCAGCTGGGCGCGTTGACGTTCGTCGGCAGCTACATCGGCTTCCAGTTCCTGGTCACCTTGTACATGCAGCAGCTGCTCGGCTGGTCCGCGCTGCACACGGCCCTGGCCTTCCTGCCGGCGGGCGCGCTGGTGGCACTGTCCGCGACGAAGGTCGGAGCCGTCATCGACCGCTTCGGCACCGCCCGGCTGATGGTGCTGGGCTTCGCGCTGATGGTCACCGGGTACGTGCTGTTCCTGCGCATCGACCTCGACCCGGTCTACGCGGCGGTGATCCTTCCGACGATGCTGCTGGTCGGCTCGGGCTTCGCGCTGACCTTCCCGTCCCTCAACGTCCAGGCCACCAACGGCGTGGACGAGCACGAGCAAGGCATGGTCTCCGGGCTGCTCAACACCTCGGTCCAGGTCGGCGGCGCGATCTTCCTCGCCGTGGTGACGGCGGTGGTCACCGCGAACTCCCCCGAGGGCGGCAACCCCTCGCCGCAGGCCGTCCTGGACAGTTACCGGCCCGGCCTGGTGGTCGTGACGCTCGTCGCCCTCGCGGGCCTGCTGATCACCCTCACGGGCCTGCGCCCCCGCCGGGACCGGCCGTCCTCCGGGCCGTCCGTCGTGGTCGCCAAGTCCACCCCGAAGGAGGCGGAGCGCGTCGCCGTCCGCGACTAGCGCATAACCCGGGGGACCGCCTCCGACCGTGCGCCCGGCGGGCTGCCTTGCCCGCCGGGCGCACCCCTGTTTCACTCGCCGTATGACCAGTAACGGGGGACGGCGCACACAGGCCGAACGGGACGCGATCACCGTCGAGATCGGGTACGCGCTGTGCAGCGCGGCCTTCGCGGCGGCGGTGGTGTTCGGGGCCGTGGCGGGGCCCGCGCTGCTCTTCGACCTGCCGGAGACGCCGGAGCGCCTGCTGCCCCTCGCCGGTCTGGTGCTCGCGCCGGTGCTCTTCGCCGTCCGGGTCGTCAGTGTGCTGGTCCGGTTCCGCAAGGCCGGTCAGCCCAGCCAGCCCGGCCGCACCAGCCCCGACTCGTAGGCGAGAACGACCAGTTGGGCCCGGTCGCGGGCACCGAGCTTCACCATCGTGCGGCTGACGTGGGTCTTCGCGGTGAGCGGGCTGACGACCAGGCGGCGGGCGATCTCCTCGTTGGACAGGCCGATGCCGACCAGCGCCATCACCTCCCGCTCCCGCTCGGTGAGCCGGGCCAGGGCGCCGGCCGCCGCCGGCTCCTTGGAGCGGGAGGCGAACTCGGAGATCAGCCGCCGTGTGACACCCGGCGACAGCAGCGCGTCGCCCGCGACCACCGCCCGTACGGCGCGCAGGAGTTCCTCCGGCTCGGTGTCCTTGACCAGGAAGCCGGAGGCGCCGGAGCGGATCGCCTCGAAGACGTACTCGTCGAGCTCGAAGGTGGTGAGCATGACGACCCTGACGTCCTTCAGACCGGCGTCACCGGTCACCTGCCGGGTCGCGGCGAGGCCGTCGAGGGCGGGCATGCGGATGTCCATCAGGACCACGTCGGGCCGCAGTTCGCGGATGCGGCGCACGGCCTCCGCGCCGTCGGCGGCCTCCGCGGCCACCTCGATGTCGGGCTGCGCGTCGAGCAGCGCCCGGAACCCCGCCCGTACCAGTGACTGGTCGTCGGCGAGCAGTACGCGGATCACCGGTCCTCCTGCATCGGTCGGTGAGATGTGCCGGCGGAAGACGGGAGCGGCAGCACGGCGAGCACCCGGAACCCGCCGTCCGGGCGGGGGCCCGCCTCGATGGTGCCCCCCAGGGCGGCGGCCCGCTCCCGCATGCCGGCGAGCCCGTTACCACTGCCGCCCGCATCGTCCCCGGTCGCGGGCCCGTCGTCGTCCACGCGCAGCCGCAGCACCCGCGCGTCGTGCGCCAGGTGCACGCGCGCGTGCCGCGAACCCGAGTGGCGTACGACGTTGGTCAGGGCCTCCTGGACGATCCGGAAGGCGGCGAGGTCCGTGCCGGGGGCGAGGCGCGGCGGCTTCCCCTCGACGTCGACCGTGAGGCCCGCGCCCGCGGCCTGCTCCACCAGTTCGGGCAGCCGGTCGAGCCCGGGCGCGGGGGTGCGCGGCGCGTCACCGGGGGCGCGCAGCGTGTCGAGCACCTGGCGCACCTCGCCGAGTGCCTCCTTGCTCTGGTCCTTGATGGTGGTGAGGGCCGTGCGGGCCTGTTCGGGGTCGGTGTCGAGGAGCGCGAGGCCGACCCCGGCCTGCACGTTGATGACGGAGATGCTGTGTGCGAGGACGTCGTGCAGCTCCCGCGCGATCCGTAGCCGCTCCTCGTCGGCCCGCCGCCGCGCGGCCTCGGCACGCTCGGCCCGTTCGCGGACCCACTGCTCGCGCCGGACGCGGAACAGCTCCGACACCGCCGCGATGGCCACCAGCCAGGTGGCGACGACGATCTCCTCGCCCCAGGAGACGGCTGAGTCGCCGGACGGCGGCAGCCACCGGAAGAGCCAGTGCGCCACCAGGACGTGCCCGGCCCAGAGCATGCCCATCGCGGCCCAGGCCGCCCGGCGGTGCCCGGCGACGACGGCACTGAAGCAGGCCAGGGCGACGGTGAAGAGCACCGGCCCGTAGGGATACCCGGCCCCCAGATAGACCATGACGGCGGCCGCCGTGCCGAACACCACCGCCACCGGATACCGCTTGCGCCACAGCAGCAGCCCGGCGGCCACCAGCAGCAGCACCCGTGCGAAGAGATCCAGTTCCGCCCGCTCGCCCTGCTGCCCGTGGGCGGCGAAGCCCGAGCCGACCAGGACGAACACGGTCACGAGGACCGTGGAGCGCCAGGGCCATCGCGTCGCGGGGCGCTCCCACCGGTCCCACGGCGGGGGCCCGTGCCGCCACCCCTGCGGCGGGCCGCTCCGCGCGCGCTGCTCGTCCATACCGGCCACGCTAGACGCCACGCCGCCGCAGCCGCGTCACCCCGGCGTGGTGATCGCGCGTACTCCCCGGGAAGTACGCGCGATCAACGGCAAGCCCCCGGCGGGCTACCGGGGCCCGGGAACCAGCCCCACCCCTCGGGCGAGTTGTCCCACCGCGTGCCGGAAGAACGTCTCCCGGTCCTCCACGACCCGGTTGAACTGGCCGAACAGCTCGAAGCCGACCAGTCCGTACAGCTGGGCCCAGGCGGCGACGAGGGCCGTGACGACCTCTGGGGGGAGGTCGGGAGCGAGGTCGGCGGCCATGCGCTCGGCCTCCGGCCGGAGGTCGTCCGCCAGCGCGGGCCGGTCGGGAGCCGCTCCCCGGTGGGCGTCGCGGGCGATGCCGATGAGCAGCAGGCCGACGCGGGCGGCGGCCGGGACGGTGGTGTCGGGGGCCGTGTAGCCGGGGACCGGTGATCCGTAGATCAGCGCGTACTCGTGGGGATGGTCCAGCGCCCAGCCGCGCACCGCCTGGCAGACCGAGATCCAGCGCTCGAAGGGCGGGGCCGCCGCCTCGTGGGCCGCCTCGGCGCTCTCCCCGAGGGAGTCGTAGGCGTCGATGATGAGCGCGGTCAGCAGGTCGTCACGGCTGGGGAAGTAGCGGTACAGCGCGGAGGAGACCATGCCGAGCTCACGGGCCACGGCCCGCAGGGAGAGCCGGGCGGCGCCCTCCGCCGCGAGCTGTCTGCGGGCCTCGTCCTTGATGGCCGCGGTGACTTCGATCCTGGCCCGGGCACGGGCGCCCTGTGCGGTGCTCATGCCGGGCAGTCTCCCATGAGAACGGAGCAGTGCACACAGAACGGAGCGCTGAACAAAATCGAGAGCAGTGCTCTTGCACGGACGGGGTGAGCCCGTGCACACTGGCATCAGAGAGCGAGAGCAGTGCTCACAGAAGAGAGCACCGCTTCGCCGCCACCCGAGGGGGCCCCATGTCCACGCACGTCCAGAAGCCCGGCTGGTTCACCGTCAACGTCTTCAACCGCATCGTGGCCTGGATGACCCGCCGCGGTATCAGCGTCTGGGGCTCCCGCGTCCTCGCCGTCCGCGGCCGCAAGAGCGGCCAGTGGCGCACCACCCCGGTGAACCTGCTGACCCTGGACGGCAAGCAGTACCTGGTCGCGCCCCGCGGCCATGTGCAGTGGACGCACAACATGCGCGCCGCGGGCGGCGGCGAACTGCACCTCGGCAAGCGCGTGGACGCCTTCACCGCGGCCGAGGTGGGCGACGACGACAAGACCCCGGTCCTGCGCGCCTACCTCAAGCGCTGGAAGGCGGAGGTCGGGGTCTTCTTCAACGGAGTCGGCCCCGACTCCCCCGACGCCGAACTGCGCCGCATCGCCCCCGACCACCCGGTCTTCGAGATCACTCCGACGAACTGACCTCGCCGCCCGCGGCGGGACGGCGGTCCAGCGCGGCCAGGGCACGCTGGGCCACCGGATACGTGCGGACGATCTCGCCCAGCGACGTCGAGCCCTGCGTGATCCCCTTGAACGCCCTCCACGCCGGGCGCAAGCCCGTCAGCGCCCCGTGGAACAGGCCGGGACGCCGCTCGAACACCGTCAGCAGCCGCTTGCCGACACTCATCTCCACCCCGAGCCCGGCCTTGACGGCGAACGCGTAGTTGAGAGCCTGCCGACGCGTGTCCACAGCGTCGTGCGCCTCGGCGATCCGCACCGCCCACTCCCCCGCGAGCCGGCCGGAGCGCAGCGCGAAGGAGATGCCCTCACGGGTCCACGGCTCCAGCAGCCCCGCGGCGTCACCGCACACCAGCACCCGCCCGCGCGAGAGCGGCGAGTCGTCGGCCCGGCAGCGGGTCAGGTGCCCCGAGGAGATGCTCGGTTCGAAGCCGGCGAGGCCGAGCCGCCCGATGAACTCCTCCAAATACCGCTTGGTCGCCGCGCCTTCACCACGGGCCGAGATCACCCCGACCGTCAGGGTGTCGCCCTTGGGGAAGACCCAGCCGTAACTGCCGGGCATGGGGCCCCAGTCGATGAGCACCCGGCCCTTCCAGTCCTCGGCGACGGTCTCCGGCACCGGGATCTCCGCCTCCAGGCCGAGATCCACCTGGGCGAGCTTGACCCCGACATGCGCCCCTATGCGACTGGCACTGCCGTCCGCCCCGACGACGGCCCGCGCGAGCACGACCTCGCCGCCCTGCAGGACCACGGCGACCGTGCGCCGGTCCGGCACCGTCGAGCCGTGCTGCTCGACCCGCTGGACCGTGACGCCCGTCCGCAGCTCGGCACCCGCCTTCTGCGCGTGCTCGACCAACTGCTGGTCGAACTCGGGCCGGTTGATCAGCCCGAACAGCATCTGCTTCGAGCGGCGCGTGCGCGTGAACCGGCCGTTGTTGGAGAACGTCACCGCGTACACCCGGTCCCTGAGCGGCAGCTCGAAGCCGGGCGGCAGGGCGTCGCGCGAGGGGCCGATGATGCCGCCGCCGCACGTCTTGTACCGCGGCAGTTCGGCCTTCTCCAGCAACAGCACGCGTCTGCCGGCCACCGCCGCCGCATAGGCGGCCGAAGCGCCCGCGGGTCCCGCGCCCACCACGACGACGTCCCACACCTGCCGCACGTCGTCCGCCGAAGAGTTCTCGCTGCTCACGATGGTCTACTGCTCCCGATCAAGCCGCCTGCCGCTGTCTCCCGCATCCTACGGCGGCGGTCACCGCAGGCCGCTGTGGGAGGATCGGCGACGTGGGTGTCCCTTACACCGGGCCACGCCCACATCACACGATCGCCGCGTACCGAGACGTACGCATCCGTACAACGTCGCACCCACGAGGAGCGTGCCCATGTCGTCGAATCCGGTCGCCGAGACCGTCGCCTCGCTGATGCCCAGGGCGAAGGAGGAGCTCACCGAACTGGTGGCCTTCCGGTCGGTGGCGGACTTCGACCAGTTCCCGAAGAGCGAGAGCGAGGGCGCGGCACGCTGGGTCGCGGACGCGCTCACCGCCGAGGGCTTCCAGGACGTGGCCCTGCTCGACACCCCCGACGGCACGCAGTCGGTCTACGGCTACCTGCCCGGACCGGCCGGCGCGAAGACCGTCCTGCTCTACGCCCACTACGACGTGCAGCCGCCGCTGGACGAGGCCGCCTGGACGACGCCGCCGTTCGAGCTGACCGAGCGGGACGGACGCTGGTACGGGCGCGGGGCCGCCGACTGCAAGGGCGGTCTGATCATGCACCTGCTGGCGCTGCGCGCGCTGAAGGCGAACGGCGGGATCCCCGTCGGCGTCAAGGTGATCGCCGAGGGCTCCGAGGAGATGGGCACGGGCGGTCTGGAGCGGTATGCCGAGGCCCACCCCGAGCTGCTCGCGGCGGACACGATCGTCATCGGCGACGCGGGCAACTTCCGCGCCGGTCTGCCGACCGTGACCTCCACCCTGCGCGGTATGACCCTCGTCCGGGTGCGGATCGACACGCTCGCGGGCAACCTCCACTCGGGCCAGTTCGGCGGCGCCGCGCCCGACGCGCTCGCCGCGCTGATCCGCGTCCTGGACTCGCTGCGCGCCGAGGACGGTTCGACGACCGTCGAGGGGCTCTCCGGGGGTGCTGCCTGGGAAGGGCTGGAGTACGGAGAGGAGCAGTTCCGGCAGGACGCCAAGGTGCTCGACGGTGTGGAGCTGATCGGGTCCGGTACGGTCGCCGACCGGATCTGGGCGCGCCCGGCCGTCACGGTCATCGGCATCGACTGCCCGCCGGTCGTCGGGGCGACCCCGTCCGTGCAGGCGAGTGCCCGGGCCCTGGTCAGTCTGCGGGTGCCGCCGGGGGTGGACGCGGGCGAGGCGACCAAGCTGCTCCAGGCGCATCTGGAGACACACACGCCGTGGGGTGCGCGGGTGAGCACCGAGCAGATCGGTGAGGGCCAGGCGTTCCGCGCCGACACCGGCAGCCCGGCGTACCAGGCCATGGCGGCGGCGATGGCGATCGCCTACCCGGGCCAGGAGATGCAGTACGCGGGGCAGGGCGGCTCCATCCCGCTGTGCAACACGCTGGCCGCCCTCTACCCGCGCGCGGAGATCCTGCTCATCGGGCTGAGCGAGCCGGAGGCGCAGATCCACGCGGTGAACGAGAGCGTGTCACCCGACGAGCTGGAGCGGCTGTCGGTGGCGGAGGCGCTGTTCCTGCGGAACTACGCGGCGAGCTGACCGCCTCGCCCGCGACGGAAGGCCCTCGCCCCCGCCGGACCGGTGATCGACTGGCTGTGGCCGGGAGGCCGGCGAGGCAGACGTCGACGGGGTGGAGCCAGGGTCGTCCTGGCTCCACCCCATGGTGCGCATGTCACTGGAACTGTGCGAAGAACCTCCAGATCTCTGCTTTGGTCCAGGTGGTGACGCCGCTCTCGCCGCCGGAGCCGTCGACCGGGCCGGGTATGTGGCCTCCGTCGAACGCGGCCCACTGGACCGGGTATCCGGCACGGCAGCCCGAGTAGGCGGTGGTGATGTGCGTTCGGCTGCCCTGCGCGGGCTCGCGCGGGCTCTGGGGGTTGCAGCCGTTATTGTTGACGAACCGGTCGCGCAGGGACCGCCCTTGCCCGATGGTGAGGACGTTGTCACTGATGCCGTGGATTCCGAAGTAGGCGATGGGCTGGCCGCCACCGCTGCACCCGCTGATCTGAGCGCCGGAGATGACCGCGACGGCCCTGAAGACGTTCGCCCGGCTGCAGGCGAGTGCGTAGCTCATACCGCCGCCCCAGCTGAATCCCGTGGCGAAGCGCTGTGCCGGGTTGACGCAGAGGCCGCCCTCGATGCGCCGGATCATGTCGTCGACGAAGATGATGTCCTCACCGCCCGAATTGGCCCAGCCGTTGCCGAGGCCCTGGGGGGCGACGAGGATCGCACTGTTGTTCGACTGTTCCTGTTGGCCGTAGTAGGACCAGGCGTTGCCGCTCGAGCCGCCCGAGGCGACGTCGCCGGCGGTTCCGCCCCGCCAGTGGAACGCGAAGATCAGCCGGTAGGCCCGGCTGCTGTCGTAGTTGGCGGGGACCCTGAGGATGAAGCTGCGGCTCTTGCCGCCGCTCTGGATCGTGTGCGTACCGCTCGCCAGGGTCGGGGCGCTGCCGCATCCGCCGCCGCCACCTCCCCCGCCGCCGGACGACAGCTTGACCATCTGCCACTGCTGGTTGGCGCCGCCCCAGTCGCTGTACTGGACGACGTTGCCGCCGTCGGCGGTGGAGGCGCCCTGCACCTCCACCGCCTTGCCGCTGGTGCGGTTGATCAGCCGGACGTGGCCCGCTTCGGAGTCGGCCAGGCGGAACTGCTGGTTGGCCCCGTTGTGGTCGGCCCACTGCTGGATGGCGGCGCCGTCCGAGGTCGAGGAACCGGCCACGTCGAGAACCTTGCCCGAGTGCCGGGCCTT
The DNA here is from genome assembly GCF_031348265.1 of Streptomyces collinus. Taxonomy (NCBI): domain Bacteria; kingdom Bacillati; phylum Actinomycetota; class Actinomycetes; order Kitasatosporales; family Streptomycetaceae; genus Streptomyces; species Streptomyces collinus. The sequence goes on from NZ_CP133771.1 coordinate 965,884, forward strand.
GAGACGGTAGAAGCCGCCGCCGGAGTCCACGAACTGCCACTGCTGGTTGGCTCCGTCGCTGCGCGTCCACTGGTTGATCCGCGCGCCGTCGGCGGTGGACGTGCCGGAGACGTCCAGCGCCTTGCCGCTGTTGCGGTTGACCAGGACGTACCAGGCGTTGGTGTCCACCGTCGCCGCCTCGGCGGGCGCCGGATTCACCGCGGCGAGCATGCCGATCGCAAGGGTCGCCGCCACCACGGCGGCGACCCGGGACCACCAGCGATGCCTGCGTGGAGGGGCGGGCGAAGCCGCACCGTGGGTCTTCATCGATTCTCCCTCTCATCCGTGACAGGTCCCATCAGGCGCGGGTCCAGCGCTGGTTGCCGCCGTTCGAGCAGGAGTAGAGCTGGATCAGGGTGCCGTTGGCGGTGCCGCTCGCGACGGCGTCGAGGCAGAGACCGGACTGGACGCCGACGATGGATCCGTCGGAGTTGAGGCGCCATTTCTGGTTGTCGCCGCCCCAGCAGCCGTAGATCTGGACTTTGGCGCCGTTGCCGGTGCCGGCCGCGTCCAGGCACTTGTTGCCGTAGACCCTGAGCTCGCCGGCGGCGGTGTACGTCCACTGCTGGTTGGTGCCGTTGTGGCAGTCCCACAGGTGGAGCTGGGTGCCGTCGGTGGTACTGGTGCCCGGCACGTCCAGGCAGCGGCCGGAACCGGCGCCCTTGATCGGTCCGCCCTCCGCAGGGGGTGTGGTCGAGCCGCCGTTGAGTGCGTTGAGGACGGCGGTGTAGGCGGGCTTCTTGCTGCCGTTGCCGTTGAACAGCAGCGGCGTGTCCCCCGGTCGCCAGGAGTCGGTGTCGCGCACTCCCCAGACGGTGATGCCGAGGCAGCGCGGGACGGCCAGGCAGTCGTTGGTCACGTTGGCGTAGGTCGTGGCCGAGGCGCCCTGGATGTCGAGTTCGGTGATGGCCACGTCGACGCCGAGGGCGGCGAAGTTCTGCAGGGTGGTGCGGAAGTTGCTGTTGTAGGGGCTGCCGCTGTTGAAGTGCGACTGGAAGCCGACGCAGTCGATCGGCACGCCGCGCTGCTTGAAGTCCCGGACCATGGCGTACATGGCCTGGGTCTTGGCCCAGGTCCAGTTCTCGACGTTGTAGTCGTTGTAGCAGAGCTTGGCGGCCGGGTCGGCGGCGCGTGCGGTGCGGAAGGCGACCTCGATCCAGTCGTTGCCGGTGCGCTGCAGGTTGGAGTCGCGCCGGGCTCCCGAACTGCCGTCGGCGAAGGCCTCGTTCACCACGTCCCACTGGGCGATCTTGCCTTTGTAGTGGGCCATCACGCCCCTGATGTGGTCGTTCATCGCCTGGCGCAGCGAGCTGCCGCTGAGGCTCTGCATCCAGCCGGGCTGCTGGGAGTGCCAGGCCAGGGTGTGGCCGCGCACCTGCTTGCCGTTCTGCACCGCCCAGTTGTAGACGCGGTCGGCGGCGGTGAAGTTGAACTGGCCCCGCTGCGGTTCGGTGGCGTCGATCTTCATCTCGTTCTCGGCGGTCACCGAGTTGAACTCACGGCCCGCGATCGTCGTGTACGCCGAGTCGCCCAGTCTGCCCGAGGCGATGGCGGTGCCGAAGTAGCGGCCGCTCTGCGCCGCCGCGGCGCCGAGCGTGTTCTCGGCGGCGTGTGCGGTCGGCGGCGCGACCAGTGCGGCGACCGCACCGAGGACGCCTGCCAGCACCAACAGCAGGCTGCGGATCTTCCGGCGAACGGCCGGTCCGGGAAGGGCATGCGAGCCCATGACTGTGCCTCCAAAGTAGAAATGACGGAAGGACTGAAGCGCACGGCGATGCGTCGTCCGTTCCCACTCGGCAGACGGACGGGGTGGGCCGAAACCGGGCAGCACGGAATCACCGGGCAGCGCGGTCATGGGGCGCGGCGCGTGACGGGTGGCGCAGGTGCTTTGGGTGCGCTCTGTCGTGCGGCTGTGCGTGGATCTGCCGTGCAACACAGATTGCTCAAGCGGGGGGTAGTTCGATATCTCGAACTACGACCGGCGCTCAGACACGGATGATTGAGGGATTGACGATGCATCGTCAATACTCTCCGCACAAGAAGTTTCGGATCCTCGCCCGAAACTTTCCGGCACCCGGCGAGCCGGACGGGCCGCCGCATCCCCCCACTCCAGGGATTCCCGCCGACGCGACAGCTGGAGGAGACGGAGAGCGAGGCACTGTTTGTGGCCAGATCGGCGACAGGCCTTGACCAGCAGGCCCTGCATTCCTAGCTTGTGGCCTCGAACCTTCCGGGAATTCCTCGAAATGTTTCGAGCTTTCCCTGCCTCCTGGCCGTCCGCTCTGCGGTTTCACCGGGCTCACCCCCGCCCCCGAAGGAGTGCCCTCTGATGTGGTTTCGCCAGACGTCCCCCGTCCGTCCAAGACGCCTACTCGCCGTCCTCGCGCCTTTGCTGCTCGTGGCCACCTTCCTCGGCGCCCAGCCCGCCCGCGCGGCGACCGTAGACCCCAACGCCTCGTATGTGCTGGTCAACCGCAACAGCGGCAAGGCCCTGGACGTCTACAACATGGCGACCGACGACGGCGCCCGCATCACCCAGTGGACCAGGAACGATCAGAACCAGCAGCAGTGGCAGTTCGTCGATTCCGGGGGCGGCTACTACCGCATCAAGTCCCGCCACTCGGGCAAGGTGCTGGACGTCCACAACTGGTCCACCGCGAACGGCGGCTCGATCGTCCAGTGGACCGACCTGAACGCCACCAACCAGCAGTGGCGGCTGGCCGACAGCTCGGACGGCTACGTGAGGTTCATCTCGCGCCACAGCAACAAGGCCCTCGAAGTGCAGGGCGCCTCCACCGCCGACAACGGCAACATCGTCCAGTACGACGACTGGGGCGGCACCAACCAGCAGTGGCAGCTCGTCAAGGTCGGCGGCGACAACCCCCCTGGCTCGTGCAATCTCCCGTCGACCTACCGCTGGACGTCCACGGGCGCGCTGGCGCAGCCCAAGGCCGGGTGGGCCTCGCTCAAGGACTTCACCGTCGCCCCCTACAACGGCAGGCATCTCGTCTATGCGACGACGCACGGCGCCGCGGGAACGGGAGCGGGCTGGGGTTCGATGAACTTCGGCCTGTTCACCAACTGGCCGGAGATGGCCTCGGCCGGCCAGAACGCGATGTCGGCTTCCACCGTCGCGCCCACGCTCTTCTACTTCGCGCCGAAGAACATCTGGGTGCTCGCCTACCAGTGGGGCGGTGGAAGCGCGTTCTCCTACCGCACGTCGAGCGATCCCACCAACCCCAACGGCTGGTCGGCACAGAAGGTGCTCTTCTCCGGAAGCATCACCGGCTCCGGCACCGGCCCCATCGACCAGACGCTCATCGCTGACGGCCAGAACATGTACCTGTTCTTCGCCGGTGACAACGGCAAGATCTACCGGGCCGTGATGCCGATCGGGAACTTCCCGGGCAGTTTCGGCTCGACCTACACAACGATCATGAGCGATACGGCGGACAACCTGTTCGAAGCCCCGCAGGTCTACAAGCTGCAGGGCCAGAACCGCTACCTCATGATCGTCGAGGCGAGGGGCGCGCAGGGCCGCTACTTCCGCTCGTTCACGGCCACCAGTCTGAACGGCTCATGGACACCCCAGGCCGCGACCGAGACCAACCCCTTCGCCGGCAAGGCCAACAGCGGCGCCACCTGGACCAACGACATCAGCCATGGCGAACTGATCCGCACCAGCGCCGACCAGACCTTCACCGTCGATCCCTGCAACCTGCAGTTCCTCTACCAGGGACGCAACCCCAACTCCGGCGGCGAGTACGGCCACTGGCCCTACCGTCCGGGTCTGCTGACCCTGCGGCGCTGACGGCGTGACACGAGTCCTGCTCCGATGAGGAGCCGGCGTGGCGGGCTCGGCGAAAGGCCGGGCCCGCCACGCCGTACGGCGACGGAGCGCGAGGCGTCTAACCGAGGGCCGGGTCCAGGACGATGTCCACCTCACGGGCGGTGACGGACGGCTCCTCGGGAAAGTGGCAGGCGGTCAGATGACCGGCCGGACTGCCCTCGACGCGCACCAGTTGCGGCTCCTCGAGGGCGCACTTGTCCTGTGCCTTCCAGCAGCGGGTGCGGAAGCGGCAGCCGGAGGGCGGGTCGATCGGGGACGGCACGTCCCCGGCCAGCCGGATGCGTTCGCGCCGCTCCACGGCGTCCGGGTCGGCCTCGGGTACGGCGGACAGCAGCGCGTGCGTGTAGGGGTGCCGTGGCCGGGTGTAGAGCGACTCCCGCTCGGCGACCTCCACGATCTTGCCGAGGTACATCACGGCGACCCGCTCGGAGAAGTGCCGTACCACGGCCAGGTCGTGGGCGATGAAGACGAAGGCGATGCCGAACTCCCGCTGGAGGTCCTGGAGCAGGTTGACGACCTGCGCCTGGATGGAGACGTCCAGCGCCGACACCGGCTCGTCGGCCACGATCAGCTTCGGCCGCAGGGCGAGGGCGCGGGCGATGCCGATGCGCTGGCGCTGGCCGCCGGAGAACTCGTTCGGATAGCGGTTGTAGTGCTCGGGGTTGAGACCCACCGTCTCCAGGAGCTCCTGGGCGCGCTTCTTGTGCCCCTGGGGCGGGTTGATGCCGTTGAGCCGCATCGGCGTCTCGATGATGGTGCCGACGGTGTGCCGGGGGTTCAGCGACGAGTACGGGTCCTGGAAGATCATCTGAAGGTTGCGCCGGGCCTCCTGCATCTGCCCGGGCGACCGGTGCGTGATGTCCTCGCCGTCGAACACGACGGAACCGCCGGTGGGTTCGAGCAGCCGGGTGATCAGCCGGCCCGTGGTCGACTTGCCGCAGCCGGACTCGCCGACCAGGCCCAGCGACTCACCGGGACCGACCGAGAAGTCGATGCCGTCGACGGCCCGGACGGCCCCGATCTGCCGCTGGAAGATGATGCCCTGCCGGATGGGGAAGTGCTTCTGCAGGCCGCGCACCTCCAGCAGGTTCTCGCCGGTGTTCTCGGCGGCGGGGCGGTCGGTGCTCTGCCCGGTGCGGGGCTCGGTGGTGCTCACGGCATGTTCCCTTTCGTCCGCCGCCGTCACTGCGCGGCCCGTGCGGCTGCGGCGCCCCGGTCGTCCGGACCGTCCCCGACGCGGATCTCCTGCTTGGCGTCGTCGCTGAGATGGCACGCGGCGAGGTGCCGTTCGCTGCCGGAGACGAGTCGCAGTTCGGGCCGCTCCGCCGTGCAACGGCCCTGAGACACCCAGCCCTTGTAGGCGCAGCGGGGATGGAAGGCGCAGCCGTCCGGCAGGTTGATCAGGCTCGGCGGGCTGCCGGGGATCGGGTTGAGCCGTTCGCCGACGTCGCCGCTGAGGTGCGGCATCGACTGCAACAGGCCCCAGGTGTACGGGTGCTGGGGGTCCTTGAGGACGTCGCGGGTGGTGCCGTACTCGATGCGTCGGCCGCCGTACATCACCAGGATGTCGTCGGCGACGTCGGCGACCACGCCGAGGTCGTGCGTGATGATGACGACGGCGGAGCCGAACTCCTCCTGGAGGTCGCGGATCAGGTCCAGGATCTGCGCCTGGACGGTGACGTCGAGGGCGGTGGTGGGCTCGTCGGCGATCAGCAGCTCCGGGTCGCACACCAGCGACATGGCGATCATGGCGCGCTGGCGCATGCCGCCGGAGAACTGGTGCGGGTAGTCCCTGACCCGGCGCTCGGGCTGCGGGATGCCGACCCGCTTCAGCATCTCCACCGCGCGGTCCCTGGCCTCCTTCTTGGAGACCTTGTGGTGCACCCGGTATGCCTCGGCGATCTGCGAGCCGACGGTGAAGAAGGGGTGCAGCGCGGACAGCGGGTCCTGGAAGATCATGGAGACCGTGCGTCCGCGCAGGGCGCGCATCCGGGCCTCGGGCAGGGCGACGAGTTCCCTGCCCTCCAGCCAGATCTCGCCGCTGACCTGGGCGCGGGTGCCCTTGTGCAGTCCGAGCAGGGCCAGTGAGGTCACCGACTTGCCGGAGCCGGACTCTCCGACGATGCCGAGGGTCCTGCCCTTCTCCAGGGTGAAGGAGACGCCGTCGACGGACTTGACGAGGCCGTCCTCGGTCGGGAAGTGCACCTTCAGGTCGCGTACGTCGAGGAAGGGTGCGGTCGCGGGTGCGACGTCCGCGGGCTGCGGTGAGGTCTGAACGGACACGGTGTTCCTAAGGACGAAGAAGGGCTCAGGCGAGGCGTACGCGCGGGTCGACGAGGCCGTACACGAGGTCGACGACGACGTTGGCGAGGACGACGAACGTCGCGGCGAAGAGCGTGGTGCCGAGGATGACCGGCAGGTCGGAGTTCTGCACGGAGTCGACCGCGAGTTTGCCGATGCCGTTGATGCCGAACACCGACTCGGTGATGACCGCGGAGCCGCCGATCAGGGAGCCGACATCCATGCCGAAGATGGTGATGATGGGGGTGATGGCGGCCCGCAGGCCGTGCTTGAGGACGACGGTGGCGGCCGGCAGGCCCTTGGCGCGGGCGGTGCGCATGTAGTCCTCGGCGAAGACCTCCAGCATGGAGGAGCGGGTGAGCCGGGTGTACATCGCGAGGTAGACGATGACGAGGGTGGTCCACGGCAGGATCAGGCCCTTGAACCAGCCGGCCGGGTCCTCGGTGATCGAGGTGTAGCCGGAGGTCGGCAGGATCTGGAACTTGTCGACGAAGAGGTACAGCAGGAGCAGGCCGATGAAGTAGATCTGCACCGACACGCCGAACAGGGCGAGTCCCACCGCCGCCTTGTCGGCGGCCCTGCCCCGGCGCACCGCCGCGACGGTGCCGAGGCCGACGCCCAGGACCAGGAAGGCCACCGCGGCGCCGAGACCGAGGGAGAGATCCGCCGGGAAGTCCGACAGCAGGGTGGTCAGGACGGGGGTGTCGGTCTGGAAGGAGACGCCGAGACAGGGCGCGCCGCAGTGGATGCGCACGCTCTGGTCGCCGAAGTCACGGCCGGCGAACAGTCCCTTGAGGAACTCCCAGTACTGGGTCAGGTAGCTCTGGTCCAGGCCCAGCGAGTGCTTGATCTCCGCGAGGCGCGAGGGCGAGCAGGTCTTTCCGCAGGCCAGGAGTGCGGGGTCGGACGGCAGCGCGAAGAAGATGAAGAAGGTGATCGTGGTGATCACCAGCATGATCAGGGCCGCTGCCAGCAGGCGTCTGATGAGGTAACGAAACATGGGGTGCCGGGACCTGACGTGAGTGGGATGCCCGCCGGCGGCCGGGACCGCCGGCGGGGTCTAGAGGAAAGGCGTCAGTGCTTGACGTAGACGTGGACCAGGCTCGGCTCGGCCACGATCGAGTCGGGGATGACCCCGCCGACCTTGGAGCCGGACATCTCGCTGAAGTTCATGTACATCAGCGGGACCACGGCGGCGTCCTTCAGGATCTGCTGGTCCATCTGGCCGTAGGTGGCGTTGCGCTGCTTGACGTCGGCCGTCTTGGCGGCCTTGTCGATCAGCGCGTTGACCTTCGGGTCGTTCAGGTAGGACAGGTCCTGGTTGGCCTGCGGGTTCTTCTTGATCAGCCGGCCGTCGAAGAGGGTGGGCAGCACGGTGGAGGCGTTCGGCCAGTCGGCGATCCAGTCGCCCCAGGTCAGGTCGTACTGGTTCTTGGTGTTGTTGATGGTGCTGAAGTAGCTCGCCGCGTCGATCGGAGTGATGTTCACCGTGATGCCGATGCGCTCCAGCGCGGTCTTCACCGCATCGGCGAAGTGCTCCTCGGTGGGGGTGTTCTCCACCGCGATCGACATGGTCGGCTTCGGGTTGCCCGCCTGCTTCATCAGCTCCTTGGCCTTGGCCAGGTTGCCCGCCGGGTTGGCGCTGTACAGGTTGAACTTCTTGTAGCCGCCGATGCCGGGGCTCAGCATGGTGGTGGCGTAGTCGCCGTAGGCGGAGCCGCCGAAGGCGCCGCGGACCGTGGTCTTGTCGATGGCGTACTCGATCGCCTGACGGACCTTCAGGTTCTTGACGCGGGTGGTGTTGATGGCCAGGTAGTTGATACCGGGGGCGGGGATCTTGTAGTAACGGCTCTTCAGCGAGGGGTCGTTGGCCAGCTGGGCCAGGTCCGAGCCCGCGATCGGCCACTGCTGGATCGACGTCTGGGCGGTGCCCGCGTCGGCCTTGATCTGCTGGTCGATGGCCGACTCGTCCTGGCCGAACCGGACGTTCATGCCGTCGACGTTCTGCTGCCGGATCGGGTCGGTCGCCTGCGACCAGTGGGTGTTCCTGGCGAGGACCAGTTCCTTGTTCTTGGTGTACGACTTGATCATGTACGGGCCGTCGGACCATACATGGGTGTCGTAGGTCGAGCCGGTGTCATGGGACTTGGGCACGGCCGACCAGCCGGGCATCGTGGTGGTCTCGTTGAAGTCCGCCACCGGCTGGTTCAGATGGAAGACGATGGTGTACTTGTCCGGCGTCTGGATGGAGCCCAGTTCCTTGCCCTTGTAGGGGCCCTTGTAGTCGGAGCCGCCGACGAGCCACTGGGCCGCGTAGGGCGGGCCGCCGTTGATGTCGGAGGAGAAGAACCGCTCGACGCCGTACTTGACGTCGGGTGCGGTGACCTCGGTGCCGTCCTGGTATTTGACGCCGTGCCGGAGGTGGAAGGTCCAGACGGTGGCGCCCTTGGACGGCGTTCCGGTGTCGGTGGCGAGGTCGCCGACCAGCTTGGGGGCCGATCCCGTCTCGTCCCAGCCGGTCAGGGTGCGGACGATCTCCTGGTCCATGCTCTGACCCTCGGTCGTGTAGACGCGCTGGGGGTCGAGGTGGTCGAAGTCCGCCTTGTCGAGGATGGTCAGCGTGCCGCCCTTGCCGGGGGCGCCGCCGGCGCTGCTGCCGGAGGACCCTCCGCATGCGGTGGCCCCCAGGGCGATCATCACGGCTGAGGCCGTGAGAGCGACCGTGCGCGATCTGCGCGTGCTGCGCGTCATTGAGGAAACTCCGTTTCTTGCTACGGGCTCGGCGGCCGTTCGTGGGGCCGTCGGGCCGATACTCGGGGGGTGGCTCGGTTCAGCCGCGCCGGGCGCGGGGGTCCAGGGCGTCCCGGACGCCGTCCCCCAGGAGGTTGAGCGCCAGGACCAGGACCAGGAGCAGGACACCGGGCACGAAGAGGTACATCGGGTCCTGAAGGAAGAACTGGGAGGCGTCCGACAGCAGGGCGCCCCAGTCGGGGTTGGGCGGGATGACGCCGACGCCCAGGTAGGACAGGGCCGCCTCGGTGGTGATGTTCTGCGGGACGGCGAGCGCGAAGGAGATGAGGATCGGCGCCCACAGGTTGGGCAGCAGCTGCCGGAAGAGGATGTGCCGGCGGCCGGCGCTCATCAGGCGCGCCGCGTCGACGAACTCCCGCTCGCGCAGGGACAGTACCTGTCCGCGCACCAGGCGGGCGGTGTACGCCCAGGCGAAGACGGCGATGTTGAGGACCAGGACGAGCAGCCGGAGGTTCTCGTCGGTGCCGCCGTGGGTGTTGGTCTGCAGCGCGTTCTGGATCACCGGGGTGAGCGCGATGATGAACAGCAGCTGCGGGAACGCCAGCATCACGTCCATGATCCGCGAGAGCAGGGAGTCGACCCAGCCGCCGAAGTAGCCGGCGGCGAGCCCGGCGACGACACCGACCGCGGTGGACAGCACGGCCGAGGCGAATCCCACGTAGAGGGAGGTGCGCAGGCCGTAGACGATGCGGGCGAACAGGTCGTAGCCGGTGCCCGGTTCGACGCCGAGCAGATGCTGGGCGCTGACGCCGCCCAGCGATCCGTAGGGGAAGTTGCCCGTGTCCGGATTGATCGCCTTGTTGTCGGGGGTGATCGGCCCCCAGCCGGTCAGTGCGGTGAGCACGGGCGCGAGGAGCGCGATCGCGATGAACAGGAGGGTGACCGCCAGGGCGGCCGTGGTGACCTTGTCCCGCCTGATCCGCCGCCAGGCCATCCGGGCCGGTGAGCGGCCGGCGACAACCGTGCCGCCGGGTCTGGAGTCCTGCGTCGACGGCTCGGTCAGCAGTGTGGTGCCGCCACCGGTGTCGACCGGCTGGTGTTGCGTGGTCATCGTACGGACATCCCGGATCTGCCCCTGAGGCAAGGAAATTGGGTGGCGGTCGTTGCTTCCGCCGTGAGACTCTGCGGACTTTCGCAACGGCGTGCGAGTCCGGTCAAGCCGCGCAGGGGCGAGAAAAGGGATTGTTTGCGGTCATGGAAAAGTGTTGACGAGAGCAGGGAATGTGATTACCCGCCGCGTGAATCTTTGCGGGAGATTCCTTGGGCAGTGATTGGCCGTGGCTCCTGCGGTGTTTCCTTTTGCTTTTCCCTCGGAATCCCCCGTGCCGGGTAAAGGGCGCGGGCGGCGAGCCCGGCGTCAGCCGACCGGCACCCCGGCCTCCAGATAGAGCGCCGCTCCGCGTTCGCGTGCCCTCAGGGCCCAGTGCAGCCGCTCGTAGCGCACCGGGGGCAGCAGCTCTGCGGCCTCCTCCTCGGTGACGAAGCGCCAGGCGCGCAGCTCCGGGCCGGGCAGCAGCAGTCGCCCCGCCTCGGCGGAGTCGAGGAGGCCGCCGTCGAAGAGGAGGCGCAGACCGCCGTAGCCGGGGGGCGCGGGGCGCTCCCAGTCGACGACGAGCAGGCCCGGCACCTCGTCGAGGCTGATGCCGGTCTCCTCGGCGACCTCGCGCATCCCGGCGCGTGCGGGCGCCTCACCGGGCTCGACGACGCCGCCGGGGAACTCCCAGCCGGCCTTGTAGGTGGGGTCGACGAGCAGCACCCGGTCCTGCTCGTCGAAGAGGAGCACTCCGGCGGCGACGGTCTCGGCGGTGGGCTCGGGCGTCTGCACGATGTCGCAGACGGGCACGGAACCGCTGGTGACGGCCTCGGCGATCCGTACGGCCGTCTCGTACGGCGTCAGATCGCTGGTGTCGACCGGGTGGGCGTCGGCGGTGAGCCAGGAGGCGAGGGCGGCCCGGTACGGCTCGATGTGGTCGTAGGACCACTGGCGTATTCGCAGGTCGCCGTCGGGCAGGTCCCGCGGGACCTCACGGCCCGCTATCCGCTCCCGCAGTATCGTTTCGGCCGGTGCCAGCAGGATGTGGCTGACCGGAATCCTGCGCGCTGCCAGGCCGCCGAAGATCTCGTCGCGGTACTCCTGGCGCAGCAGGGTCATGGGGACGACGAGGGTCCCGCCCAGCTCGGCGAGCATCGCGGCCGCCGTGTCGATCACCAGCCGTCGCCAGATCGGCAGGTCCTGGAAGTCGCCGGCCTCGGCGAGGTGTTTCGGTGGCAGCAGGTGGGTGAGCGCGCCGCCGACGACCTCCGGGTCGAAGAGCGTGCTGTTCGGGATCAGTTCGATCAGTTCCCGTGCGGTGGTGGTCTTCCCCGCACCGAACGCGCCGTTGATCCAGACGACGGTCACAGGTCCCCCTCTTCTGTTGGCCCCCTGAGGCTTGCCCGCTCCACCCTGCCACGGAAACCAGCCGCAGTTGAGGGCGCACATGACGACGGCGCCGGCGCCCCCTCACGCGGGGGTGCCGGCGCCGTGGCTGCGGTGCCGTGCGGCTCGTCAGCCCTTCTTCTTCGCCTGGGTGCCGTCCTCCCGGTCCAGGGACAGGCTGTCCTTGGCGACGGTCTCGTCGAGGGTCTTGAGGGTCTCGTCGACGTTCAGGGTGCGGAGGCCGTCCCCGAGGGCGTGGGACGGGGTGACCGCCGCGACGACGAAGCCGGTGGCGAGGGAGGCGATGGCGAGCATGCTGCGCTTCTTCATGCCGACTCAACTGCCGGACCCGCTCCGGGGTCACGCAACCGCGTACGACCGGGCGAAGCGGCTTCACGCGGAGTCGCCGTCCTGGCCGGCTCCCCACGTGCCGGGTCCGCCGCCGCGCCACTCGATCAGCCCCGTGGCCGCCACGTACGCCGCGTCCGCGTCCTCGATCCCGGCCCGCCGCAGGAACTCCGCCACGTCGAGCGGCCCGTAGGCGATGCCGAGGAACTGGCCGTCCACACGGACCCGCCGGCCGCCGTCCGCGGCGGGCGGGTAGACCACGACGGGCTTCTCGGACGCCATGGCACCAGAGTGCGCGGGGACGGCACCGGCCGCGCGCCGGGATGGGCCGTTCAGCCGCCCCTCCGCGACTGCCGAGGGGCGGCTACGGCCACCGGTGCCGGGACCACCGGCGGCTCCCGTCGGCCGGGGCCGGGAACGGCCTCGGCCCGACAGCACCAGCAAAAGCTCCGGCCCACCGGGACCAGGAACGACCTCGGCCCGACGGCACCGGCAAAACCACCGGCCCGCCAGGACCACGAACGACCTCAGCCCGACGGCACCAGCGCATGCTTCGGCCCGCCGGGACCAGGAACGGCTCCGGCTGGCCGAGACCGCCGCGCCGGCGGCACCGTTCCGCCGGCGTCAGGCGCCAACGTAGGCCGCCAGGTGCTCCCCGGTCAGGGTGGAACGGGCCTCGACGAGGTCGGCCGGGGTGCCCTCGAAGACGACCCGGCCGCCGTCGTGACCCGCGCCGGGGCCGAGGTCGATGATCCAGTCGGCGTGCGCCATGACCGCCTGGTGGTGCTCGATCACGATGACCGACTTGCCGGAGTCGACGAGCCGGTCGAGCAGGCCGAGCAGCTGCTCCACGTCCGCCAGGTGGAGACCGGTGGTCGGCTCGTCGAGGACGTACACGCCGCCCTTCTCCCCCATGTGCGTGGCCAGCTTGAGCCGCTGCCGCTCGCCGCCGGACAGCGTGGTGAGCGGCTGCCCGAGGGTGAGGTAGCCGAGCCCGACGTCCGCGAGCCGCTCCAGGATCCTGTGCGCGGCGGGCGTGCGGGCCTCTCCGCTGCCGAAGAACTCCTCGGCCTCGGCCACCGGCATCGCCAGCACCTCGCTGATGTCGCGGCCGCCGAGGCGGTACTCCAGCACCGACGCCTCGAACCGCCGGCCCTCGCACTCCTCGCACGGCGTGGCGACGCTCTGCATGATCGCGAGGTCGGTGTAGATGACACCGGCGCCGTTGCAGGTGGGGCAGGCCCCCTCGGAGTTGGCGCTGAACAGCGCCGGCTTGACCCCGTTGGCCTTGGCGAAGGCCTTGCGGATCGGGTCGGCCAGACCGGTGTAGGTCGCCGGGTTGCTGCGCCGGGAGCCGCGGATCGGGGTCTGGTCGATCGCCACCACGCCCTCGGCATCGGCCTGCCGGGCCATCGAGCCGTGCACGAGCGAGCTCTTGCCGGAGCCGGCGACGCCGGTCACGACGGTGAGGACGCCGAGCGGGATGTCGACGTCGACGCTGTGCAGGTTGTTCGCCGAGGCACCCCGGACCTCCAGCGCACCGGTGGGCTTGCGGACCGTCGCCTTGATCTTGGCCCGGTCGTCGAGGTGGCGGCCGGTGACGGTGTCGCTGCCGCGCAGCCCGTCCAGGGTTCCCTCGAAGCAGACGGTGCCGCCCGCCCTGCCGGCGCCGGGGCCGAGGTCCACGACGTGGTCGGCGATGGCGATCGTCTCCGGCTTGTGCTCCACCACCAGCACGGTGTTGCCCTTGTCGCGCAGGCGCAGGAGCAGGTTGTTCATCCGCTGGATGTCATGGGGGTGCAGGCCGATGGACGGCTCGTCGAAGACGTAGGTGACGTCGGTGAGTGAGGAGCCGAGGTGGCGGATCATCTTGGTGCGCTGCGCCTCGCCGCCGGAGAGCGTGCCCGAGGCCCGGTCGAGGGAGAGGTAGCCGAGGCCGATCTCCACGAACGAGTCCAGGGTGTGCTGGAGCTTGGTCAGCAGCGGCGCCACCGACGGCTCCTCCAGCCCCCGGACCCACTCCGCCAGGTCACGGATCTCCATCGCGCAGGCGTCGGCGATGCTGACCTTGCCGATCTTCGAGGAGCGGGCGAGCTCGCTGAGCCGCGTGCCGTCGCAGTCGGGGCACCGGGTGAAGGTGACCGCCCGGTCCACGAAGGCCCGGATGTGCGGCTGCATCGACTCGCGGTCCTTGGAGAGGAAGGTCTTCTGGATCTTCGGGATCAGCCCCTCGTAGGTGAGGTTGACGCCGTTGACCTTCACCTTGACCGGTTCGCGGTACAGGAAGTCGTGCCGCTCCTTCTTGGTGTACTGCCGGATCGGCTTGTCCTTGTCGAAGAAGCCCGACTCGGCGATGATCCGCACCACCCAGCCGTCCCCGGTGTAGGTGGGGATCGTGAACGGGTCCTCGGAGAGCGACTTGGAGTCGTCGTAGAGCTGGGTGAGGTCGATGTCGGAGACGGTGCCCCGGCCCTCGCAGTGCGTGCACATGCCGCCGGTGCGGCTGAAGGACACCTTCTCGGTCTTGGTCTTGTCGGCACCGCGGTCCACGGTGAAGCCGCCGCTCGCGGAGACCGAGGCGGTGTTGAAGGAGAACGCGCCGGGCGGGCCGACGTGGGGCGTGCCGAGCCGGCTGAAGAGGATCCGCAGCATGGCGTTGGCGTCGGTGGCGGTGCCGACGGTGGAGCGGGGGTCGGAACCCATGCGCTGCTGGTCGACGGCGATCGCGGTCGTCAGCCCGTCCAGCACGTCGACCTCGGGCCGGGCCAGGTTCGGCATGAACCCCTGAAGGAAGGCGCTGTAGGTCTCGTTGATCAGCCGCTGCGACTCCGCCGCGATCGTGTCGAACACCAGCGAGCTCTTGCCCGAACCGGAGACACCGGTGAACACCGTGAGCCGGCGCTTGGGGATCTCGATGCTGACGTCCCTGAGGTTGTTCTCGCGCGCGCCGTGCACGCGGATCACGTCATGGCTGTCGGCGACGTGCGGCCCGGGCGACTGTCTGTCCGTCGTCTTGGCCTTGCTCATGGTGTCTCCATCTGCCGGGCGGCGCTGCCGCGTTCGGGCGATCTCGGCCCCCCGCGCCGCTCCCGGGGGCGGCGGGGGGGGAAGTGCGGTGCCGGGGGGAAGTGCGGTGCTGGGGCTGTTACGACGCCTTGATCTGCTGGATGCGGACCATGTTGCCCGCGGGGTCGCGGAAGGCGCAGTCGCGGACGCCGTAGGGCTGGTCCACCGGCTCCTGGACCACCTCGGCGTCGCCCGCCTGCACCCGCTCGAAGGTGCCGTCGACGTCGGTGGTGGCCAGGACGATGCTGGCGTAGGTGCCCTTGGCCATCATCTCGGTGATGGTGCGGCGCTCGTCCTCGGTGATGCCGGGGTCGGCGGCCGGCGGGTGCAGCACGATGTTCGTGCCGGGCTGGCCGACGGGGCCGACCGTGATCCAGCGCATGCCCTCGTATCCGACGTCGTTTCTGACCTCGAAGCCGAGGGTGTCGCGGTAGAACGCCAGGGCGGCGTCCGGGTCGTCGTGCGGAAGGAAGCTGGCGTGAATGTGAAGGTCCATGGCCATCACGCTAGTTTCGGCTCGCGGCGGGCGCTTCTCGATTCCTGACCGGTCTGGTCACCTGCTTCGACACGCACGACGGAATGCCGGCCGTCGCGCGCGCCGCCTCGCGCCGATAGGCACTGGGCGGCATACCGACCAGCTCGGTGAAGCGGGTGCTGAAGGTGCCCAGCGATGCGCAGCCGACCTCGAAGCACACCTCGGTGACGCTCAGGTCGCCCCGGCGCAGCAGCGCCATGGCGCGTTCGATGCGCCGCGTCATGAGGTAGCTGTACGGAGACTCCCCGTACGCCTGCCGGAACGCGCGGCTCAGGTGCCCCGCCGACATGTGCACGCCCCGGGCGAGCGCCTCGACGTCCAGAGGCTTCGCGTACTCCCGGTCGATCCGGTCCTTGACACGGCGCAGCCGGGCGAGGTCACGCAGGTGCTGCGCCGAGGCGGGTCTGCTGCTCACAAGCGCGATCGTGCCACATCGCACGCACGTGCGGTCGATTTCCGGCGATCCGGAACGGACTGGTCCGTATCACCCCGGAGCCACCGTCGGCCCCACACCGGTCCGTACCACCTCTACACGGGTCCGTAGCACCCGGAGTCACCGTCGACGTCCGCACCGGCCCGCGTCACGCCACCCCAGACTGAACGTTCCTGCCCCCTCCGCCGGATCCGTCCTCACACCCCGGCCGCCGCCGCGTCCGTCCGCTTCGCCAGCGCTGCCGCCGCCGCGCCCACCAGCCCGGCGTCGGTCCCCATCTGCGCCGGCGCCACCGTCAGGTGCCGGACGAAGGACAGCGTCGCGTAGGTGCTCAGCGCCTTGCGCAGGGGCTCGAAGAGGACGTCGCCCGCCTTGCCCACGCCCCCGCCGATCACGGCGATGTCGATCTCCACGAGCGTCGCGGTCGCCGCGATCCCGGCGGCCAGGGCCTGGGCGGCGCGCTCGAAGGAGGCGACGGCGACCGGGTCGCCGGCGCGGGCGGCGGCCGCCACCGCGGCGGCCGACGTGTCCCCGTCGGCACCCGGCCGCCAGCCGTTCTCCAGAGCGCGCCGGGCGATGTTGGGACCGCTCGCGATGCGCTCCACGCAGCCGTGCGAACCGCACGGGCACAGATCGCCGTCGAGGTCGACGCTGATGTGACCGATGTGGCCCGCGTTGCCGGTCGGCCCGGGGTGCAGCCGGCCTCCGAGCACGAGGCCGCCGCCGACGCCCGTGGAGACGACCATGCACAGCGCGTTGTCGTGACCGCGGGCGGCGCCCTGCCAGTGCTCGGCCGCCGTGATCGCCACACCGTCGCCGATCAGCTCGACGGGCAGGTTCCCCGCGGCGGCCCGCACCCGGGCGACGAGCGGGAAGTCGCGCCAGCCGGGCACGTTCACCGGGCTCACCGTGCCCGCGGAGGCGTCCACGGGCCCGGCGCTGCCGATCCCCACGCCCGAGGCACGCCCCCACAGCGGCGACGCGGTGAGCTCGGCCAGCACCTCCTCAACGGCCCGCATCACGGTGTCGCCGTTCTCCCGGGCGGGCGTCGGCCGCTGGGCGCGGACCAGGATCCGGCCGTGGCCGTCCACCAGAGCGCCGGCGATCTTGGTGCCGCCGATGTCGAGCGCGGCCACGAGGTCGGTGTACATCAGAGTCGGATCTCCCCGTCGGGCATGAGAAAAACGCCGAGAACAGCCATCAAGCAGGGCAAGCAGCGGCCCGGTCCCGCGAGGGTGCGCGGGGCCGGAGATTGCGGTGGACAGTCTCCCCCGAGCCTGACAACGTTGTCCAGGCTCTATGCTCGACGCCACATCCTCATACAAACCCAGGATCGACGCACCCCCGTGGACGACAGGACAGGACTGGACACCGTGGCCCCTCCCCCCCTCCGATCCGCAGCGCGCTACGGCACCCGGCCGACCATGAAGGACGTAGCGGCACGCGCCGGAGTAGGCCTCAAGACGGTCTCCCGCGTCGTGAACGGGGAACCGGGGGTCACCCCGGAGACGGAGCGGCGGGTCCAGGAGGCGATCGACGCCCTCGGCTTCCGCCGCAACGACAGCGCGCGGGTGCTGCGCAAGGGCCGTACGGCGAGTATCGGCCTGGTCCTGGAGGACCTCGCGGACCCGTTCTACGGACCGCTGAGCCGGTCGGTCGAGGAGGTGGCCCGCGCGCACGGCGCCCTGCTGATCAACGGCTCCAGCGCGGAGGACCCCGAGCGCGAGCAGGAACTGGTGCTGGCCCTGTGCGCGCGGCGGGTGGACGGGCTGGTGGTGATCCCGGCCGGGGACGACCACCGGTATCTGGAGCCCGAGCTCAAGGCGGGTGTCGCCACGGTGTTCGTGGACCGGCCCGCCGGGCACATCGACGCCGACGTCGTCCTGTCGGACAACTACGGCGGCGCCCGGGGCGGCGTCGCCCACCTCATCGCGCACGGACACCGCCGGATCGGCTTCATCGGCGACATGCCCCGCATCCACACCGCCGCCGAGCGGCTGCGCGGCTACCGGGCCGCGATGGAGGACGCGGGCATACCGGTGGCGGGCTCCTGGATGTCCCTGGGCGTCACCGACCCCGAGCGGGTGCGCAGGGCGGCCGAGGAGATGCTGACCGGCCCCGACCCGGTGACGGCGGTCTTCGCCGGCAACAACCGGGTGACGGTCACGGTGATCCGGGTGCTCGCCGAGCAGGCCCGCCGCGTCGCCCTGGTCGGTTTCGACGACATCGAGCTCGCCGACCTGCTCCAGCCGGGCGTCACGGTCGTCGCCCAGGACGCGGCGGACATCGGCCGCACCGCGGCGGAACGTCTCTTCCGGCAGCTGGACGGCACCCTGGCCACCCCCGAGCGCATCGAGCTGCCGACCCGGCTGATCACCCGCGGCTCGGGCGAGATCCCCCCGGCGGACTGAGCGGCCGATGGACGACGCCACCGATCGCACGCTGCGAGCCCTGGGCCTGCACGAGGCGCCTCGCGAGCACCCGCTGCTGTATCCGGGTGCGTGGCCCGCGGAGTCCGGGCTCCTCGCCGGGGACCGCTTCCTGCCGCTGGAGCGGCTGGTGTACGAGGACCGCACGCCGGTCATCGCCATCGGGTCCAACGGCTGCCCGGGACAGCTCCGGCACAAGATGACGGAGTACGGGATCGGGTCGCCGCTGCCGATGGTCAAGGCCCGGGTGACGGGCGTCGACGCCGGCGTCTCGGCGCACGTGAGCCGCATGGGGTACGTGTCGGCCTCCCCGGTCGGCGCCCCGGACACCGTGCGGGAGCTGTTCGTGCTGTGGCTCGACACCGAGCAGCTCGCGGTGATCGACGCGAGCGAGGGCGCGCCGGTGCCGGGCGGCAACTTCGACCGGGCCTGGCTGCCGTCGCCGGACATCCGGATCGACCTCGCGGACGGCACGCGCCTGCCCGGGGCGTACGCCTACGTCAACCGGCACGGCGTCCTCCACGACGGCACGGGCACGCCGCGCACGCACCCGGGTGAGCGGGAGCTGCTGACGGAGCTGCTCGTCGGGCTGCCCCGGCTGCGGGAGCTGTTCGGTGTCGTGCCCGAGGAGTTCTGCGCGCGGGCCCGCGGGGACCGGCGGCTGTGCGAGCGGGGGACGCGGCTGTTCATCGAGGAGAAGCTGGTGACGGCCTCCGGTCTCGAACGGTACGTGGCCGCCTCGGCACGGGCTCAGCAGAGTGGGAGCCCCGGGACCGGCGCGTCGTTGTCACCGCCCTTGATGTAGACGTCGCTGAACCAGACGTCCGTGTTGCCGCTGTCGTCGTCGGTCTTCGCCCACCAGACGTTGGTCCACTCCCCGGAGGTCTCGCGGCGGCCCAGGTTCTGCTGGCAGTAGAAGTAGTTGGTGCCCGCGTTGAGGATGCCGGCCTTGGCGCCGGAGGCGGTGTAGGAGTCGGCGGTCTTCCAGACGTGGCAGTTGTACTTGCCGCCGCCGATGGGGTGGCAGACCGGGGCCGCGGTGGTCGGGCCGTCGGAGGCGGCGCCGTCCGGGGACTCTCCGCCGGTGGCGCCGCTGGTGTCGCCGCCGGTGGGCTTGGCGGGGGCGGAGGTGGTCGCCCGGCCGGTGGGCTCGGGGGCCTTCTTGCCACCGGGCTTCGCGGACGGGTCCGTGCCCTTGTCGTCGCCCTGGGGCGTGGACCTCGGCGCGTTCGAGTCGTCGTCCGCGCCGCCGGGCTCGGAGGACCCGGTGCCGGCACCGGCGGTGCCGGTCCGGGCAGTGGTGTCCTTGCCGCCGGAGTCCCCTGCATCGCCTGAGTCGCCGAGGAGCGCGACCGTGGTCCCGGCGGCGGCGAGCACGACGGTGACGGCCGTGGCGGCGAGCAGCACGCGCGCCTTGCGCCGGGGCGTGGCACGGCCAGCGTTCGCCGGGGCGGTGGCGGCGGAGGCACCGGGGGCGGTGCTGCCGGGATCGAGCGGACCGAAGCCCTGGGGGCCGGCGTCCGGGCCCTGCGGGCCTGGGCCCGGAGGCGGGGCATGACCGCGTCCAGGGGCCTGCGGGCCGATGCCTTGCGGCGCCGGGTGGCCGTGCGGCGTCGCGTGACCCTGCGGCGTCGCGTGACCGGGGCCGGTGGGCTCCGGACCGCCGGGGTCGGTGGGCTCCGAACAGCCAGAGCCGGTGGCCCCCGGACCGCCAGAGCCGGTGGGCCCCGAACCGCCGGCCCCCGCCACCCCCGCGCCTCCCGCCACCCCCGCGGCTCCGAACGCGGCCGCCGTGCCGGAGCCCGGCGTGTTCGTGCCCTCGTGAGGTCCGGCGGCGCTGGGCCGCGGGGGCCCGAACCCGGGCGGTACCGAGGGAACGCTGCGTTCCGTCTCGGCGCGTGGAGGCGGAGCCGCGGGGCTTCGCAGCGAAGAGGTCGGCGTGTCCGTGCCGCCCGTGTCCGCGACCGTCTGGAGCAGTTCGCGGGCCTGGTCGGCCTCCGGGCGGGACTCGGGGCGCTTGTCCATCAGCCGCTGGAGGACGGGAGCGAGGGAACCGGCGAGACGGGGCTCCGGCAGCGGCTCGGTGACGATCGCGGTGAGCGTGGAGAACGTGGCCGTGCGGCGGAAGGGCGAGGAGCCCTCGACGGCCGCGTACAGCGTGGCGCCCAGGGCCCAGATGTCGGAGGCGGGACCGGGGTCGGCGCCCTGCGCGCGTTCCGGGGCGAGATAGTCGAGGGAGCCGACGAGTTCGCCGCTGCGGGTGAGATGCGTGGCCGAGCCGTCCCCCGGGTCCTCCATCGTGGCGATGCCGAAGTCGGTGAGGACGACCCGGCCCGAGCGGTCGAGCAGGATGTTGCCCGGCTTCACGTCCCGGTGCAGGACGCCGGCGCGGTGGGCGGCTGCCAGGGCGTCCATGACCTTCGCGCCGATGCCGGCGGCCTCGCCCGGGGCCAGCGTGCCGCGCTCGCGCAGGACGTCGTCCAGGGACGGCCCGTCGACCAGTTCCATGACGATGATCGGGCGGCCGTCGACCTGGGCGATGTCGTGCACGGAGATGACGCCGGGGTGGCGCACCCGGGCCGCCGCACGCGCCTCGCGCCGCATCCGCAGCTGCAGATCCGCCAGTTCGGGACCGGCCGCGTCGGTGTAGGTGCGCAGCTCCTTGACCGCGACCTCACGGCCGAGGACCTCGTCGACGGCCTTCCAGACGACGCCCATGCCGCCGCGCCCCAGCGCCGCCGTGACGCGATAGCGGCCGGCCAGCAGCCGTCCGGCCCCGTCCGCCTGCCCGTGCTCCCCCGTTGACACCGCTGCCTCGTTCCTGTGGCCCCGCCCGGATGCGCCGACGGCCGACACCGCCAGTGCGTGGCGTACAGACTACGGGTCGGCGGTGACGGCGACGGGCGCCGGCGACGGCTGTGACAGGGCCGGTACGCGCCCGCCGGTCCCCGGGGCGGACGGTGTCAGGCGGACGCCGTCAGGTCACCGCGCCGGGGTGCCGCGAAGGACTCCAGGTCCGCCCGGGTCAGGCCGGCCAGGCGGGCGACCTCGCCGTTGTCCAGGGCGCCGCAGTCCAGGCCGCGCAGCAGGTAGCCGCTGAGGGCCTTGGCGGTGGCGGGTTCGTCCATGACGTCGCCGCCGGTGCGGTTGGCGTAGCGGGACAGGCGGGCGGCGGCCTGCTCGAAGCCCTCGCGGTAGAAGGCGAAGACGGCCGCGTAGCGGGTGGGGATGTGGCCGGGGTGCATGTCCCAGCCCTGATAGTAGGCGCGGGCCAGGGCGCGGCGGGTGAGGCCGTAGTGCAGGCGCCAGGCGTCGTGGACCTTCGCGGTCGGGCCGACCGGCAGGACGTTCGTCGAACCGTCCGAGACGCGCACGCCCGTACCCGCCGCGGCGACCTGCATGACGGCCTTGGCGTGGTCCGCCGCGGGGTGGTCGCCGGCCTGATGGGCGGCGGAGACGCCGAGGCAGGCGCTGTAGTCGAAGGTGCCGTAATGCAGTCCGGTGGCGCGGCCCTCGGCGGCCTGGATCATGCGGGCGACGGTGGCGGTGCCGTCGGCGGCGAGGATGGACTGGCTGGTCTCGATCTGGATCTCGAAGCCGATCCGGCCGGGTTCGAGGCCGTGGGTCTTCTCGAAGGCGTCCAGCAGCCGCGCCATGGCGGTGACCTGCTCGGCGTACGTGACCTTGGGCAGGGTGAGCACCAGCCCGCCGGGCAGGCCGCCGGCCTCCATCAGGCCGGTGAGGAAGATGTCGAGGGTGCGGATGCCCCGGGCGCGGACGGGTGCTTCCATGCACTTCATGCGGATGCCCATGTACGGGGCGGCGGTGCGCTCCGCGTAGGCCTCGGCGATGATCCGGGCGGCGCGGGCGGCGGCCTTGTCCTCCTCGGCGTCGGGGCGGTTGCCGTAGCCGTCCTCGAAGTCGACGCGCAGGTCCTCGATCGGCTCGCGTTCCAGCTTGGCGCGCACGCGCGCGTGGACGGGCTCGGCGAGTTCCTCGGAGAGGCCGAGGACGGCGGCGAAGGCCGCGGCGTCCGGGGCGTGCTCGTCGAGGGCCGCGAGGGCGCGGTCGCCCCAGGAGCGGACGGTGTCGGCGGCGAAGGCGTCGCCGGGGACGTAGACGGTGTGGACGGGCTGGCGGGTGCCGGGGTCTCCGGGGTAGCGGCGCTCCAGCTCGGCGTCGACCGGCGCGAGGGAGGCGCTGATCTCCTCGCTGACGGCGCCCGCGAGGCTGGTCGCCACCTTCTCCTGCTGGCCCTGACCCATTCCGAGACCCTCCTATTTTCCGCTGTACGGAATCAACAATCCGTAGAGCGAAGTTATCGGCCTACCTTCGCCCTGGTCAACACCGTCGTGCGGTGGCATTCCCCATCCTTCACCCTTGATCACCGACGACCCGCCCTCATCTTCCGTATTCAGAAGGCAAGCTTCATCCTGACGTGCAAGGGGAGGGAGACCACGTGCCGAACGAGGTCGGAGTGACACGCCGCCACGGGCTCAAGGCGGCGGCGGCCGCCGCCATCGTAGGACCGCTGCTCACCACCGCGGGCCCCACACCGCCCGCTTCCGCCGGCGAGCACCCCGGCGCCCTGGACGTCATGACGTTCAACGTCCGCTTCGGCACCGTCGTCGACAGGACACCGCGCTGGGAGGTGCGCCGACCGGTGATGCGAGAGCTGCTGCGCCGCGAGCCACCGCATCTCATCGGCACCCAGGAAGGGCTCTACCGGCAAGTGCGCGCGATCGAGAAGGATCTCGGCGGGCACCACGACTGGATCGGCACCGGACGCGGGGGCGGCAGCAAGGACGAGTTCATGGCGGTCTTCTACGACACGCGCAGACTCGCGCCGATCGAGTTCGATCACTTCTGGCTGTCCGACACCCCGTACACGATCGCCTCGAACACCTGGGGCGCGGACTGGCTGCGCATGGTGACCTGGGTCCGTTTCGCGGATCTCGCCGACGACGGGCGGGAGTTCTACGTCCTCAACACTCACCTGGACAGCGTCAGCCAGTACGCGCGGGAGCGCTCGGCGGGGCTCATCGGCGAGACGATCGCCGGGTGGGACCGGTCGTTACCGGTCATCGTCACCGGCGACTTCAACGCGGCCGCCCACGACAACCGGGTGTACGACCTCATGCTGGACATCGGACTGGTGGACGCCTGGGACGCGGCGGCCTCGCGGGGTCCGGCGTACGGGACGCACCACGGCTACCGGAGGCTCAAGCCCGGCGGGCGGCGCATCGACTGGATCCTCACCACGCCAGGGGTGACCACGCACTGGGCCGGGATGAACACCTTCAGCAGGGACGGGACCTACCCGAGCGACCACCTGCCGGTGCAGGCCTCGATGACCCTGGGATGAGAAGAGGCCCCCGTGACCGTTCGTGCGGTCACGGGGGCCTCCCCCAGCCGGAAGCGATCAGCCCTTGCGGGTCTTGATCTCCTCGGTCAGAGCCGGGACGACGTCGAAGAGGTCGCCGACGACGCCGTAGTCGACGAGGTCGAAGATCGGGGCCTCGGCGTCCTTGTTGACCGCCACGATCGTCTTCGAGGTCTGCATACCGGCGCGGTGCTGGATCGCACCGGAGATGCCGTTGGCGATGTACAGCTGCGGCGAGACGGACTTGCCGGTCTGGCCGACCTGGTTGGTGTGCGGGTACCAGCCGGCGTCCACCGCGGCACGCGAGGCACCGACAGCGGCACCGAGCGAGTCGGCGAGCGCCTCGATGATCGCGAAGTTCTCCGCGCCGTTGACGCCACGGCCACCGGAGACCACGATCGCGGCCTCGGTCAGCTCCGGACGGCCCGTCGACTCACGCGGAGTACGGCCGGTGACCTTGGTGCCGGTGGCCTGCGCGGAGAAGGAGACGCTCAGGGCCTCGACCGCACCGGCGGCCGGGGCGGCCTCGACGGCGGCGCTGTTGGGCTTGACCGTGATGACCGGGGTGCCCTTGGAGACACGGGACTTGGTGGTGAAGGACGCGGCGAACACGGACTGCGTGGCCACCGGGCCCTCGTCGCCGGCCTCCAGGTCGACGGCGTCGGTGATGATGCCGGAGCCCAGACGCAGCGCCAGACGGGCGGCGATCTCCTTGCCCTCGGCGGAGGACGGCACCAGCACGGCGGCCGGGGACACGGCCTCGTGCGCGGCCTGGAGGGCGTCGACCTTCGGTACGACCAGGTAGTCGGCGTACTCGGCGGCCTCGTGCGTGAGGACCTTGACCGCGCCGTGCTCGGCGAGAACGGCGGCCGTGTCACCGGCGCCGTTGCCCAGCGCGACGGCGACCGGCTCGCCGATGCGGCGGGCGAGGGTCAGCAGCTCCAGGGTGGGCTTGCGGACGGCGCCGTCCACGTGGTCGACGTAGACGAGAACTTCAGCCATGGGACTTCTTCTCTCCTGCTTGCGAAAGATGAGGGGCGGTCAGCGAAGGGGCTCAGATGAACTTCTGGCCCGCGAGGAACTCAGCGAGCTGCTTGCCGCCCTCGCCCTCGTCCTTGACGATCGTGCCCGCGGTGCGGGCCGGACGCTCGGCCGCGCCGTCGACCGTGGTGTAGGCACCCTCCAGGCCGACCTCCTCGGCCTCCAGGTCCAGGTCGGACAGGTCCCAGGACTCCACCGGCTTCTTCTTGGCGGCCATGATGCCCTTGAAGGACGGGTAACGGGCCTCGCCCGACTGGTCGGTCACGGACACGACCGCCGGGAGGGAGGCCTCCAGGCTCTCGGAGGCGGCGTCGCCGTCGCGGCGGCCCTTGACGGTGCCGTCCTCGACGGAGACCTCGGAGAGCAGGGTGACCTGCGGGACGCCCAGGCGCTCGGCGAGCAGGGCCGGGACGACGCCCATGGTGCCGTCGGTGGAGGCCATGCCGGAGATGACCAGGTCGTAACCGGCCTTCTCGATCGCCTTGGCCAGGACCAGGGAGGTGCCGATGGCGTCGGTGCCGTGGATGTCGTCGTCCTCGACGTGGATCGCCTTGTCCGCACCCATGGACAGCGCCTTGCGCAGGGCGTCCTTGGCGTCCTCGGGGCCCACCGTCAGGACGGTGATCTCCACGTCGTCGTCGGAGTTCTCGGAGATCTGCAGCGCCTGCTCGACCGCGTACTCGTCGAGCTCGGAGAGCAGACCGTCCACGTCGTCCCGGTCGACGGTCAGGTCATCGGCGAAGTGCCGGTCGCCGGTGGCGTCGGGCACGTACTTCACAGTGACAACGATCCTCAAGCTCACGCCGGCTCTCCTACTGCATCGTCATTTCCATGCTGCCTACTTGCAGGCAGCATAGGCGCCTCTAGCGTCCGATCCCGGTCGGGGCGAACCCACGCCCCGAGCGAAATATTACTCGTCAGTACACCCAGTTCGTTCCCGCTAAGCAAGCGCTTTGAACTGTGACCTTCGCAACGCAGCGTAACCGGAACTCGACGGTCACGCAGCCCGGGGGGCGCCCCGCTCAGTCGCCCAGACGCTGGAAACGTCCCTGGTGATAGAGGAGGGGACGGCCGGTGCCCGCGGGGTCGCCGTGCACGACCTCGGCGAGCACGATCCGGTGGTCCCCTGCGGGGACGCGCGCGACGACCCGGCCCACCAGCCAGGCGAGCACACCGTCGAGGACGGGAACGCCCTCGGGCCCGTCCCGCCAGGCGGTGGGAGGGCCGAAGCGGTCGGCGCCGCTGCGGGCGAAGGTGGCGGCCAGCTCCTGCTGGTGCTCACCGAGGATGTGGACACCGACGTGGTCCGCCGCCGCGATCGCGGGCCAGCTGGAGGCACCGGTGCCGACCCCGAAGGACAGCAGGGGCGGTTCGGCGGAGACGGACGTCAGGGAGGTCGCGGTGAAGCCCACCGGGCCCGCCTCGCCACGAGCGGTGACGACGGCGACTCCCGCCGCGTGCCGCCGGAAGACCGAGCGCAGGAGGTCGGGAGTGGCGAGGAGGTCCGCAGGCATGGGGTCAGGCTGACGATAACTGGTACGCGCAGTCAAGTTCGTTCCGTGATGTGGGAGATGGCTCACGGACGGCGTCACGCCGGTCACACCGCCTCCCCCAGCGCGGCGATCACGTCGGCCTTGCGCGGCTGCCCGGTGGCCCGCCGCACCACCCGGCCGTCGGCGTCCAGGACCAGCACGGTCGGGGTCTTGAGGATGTCCAGCCGCCGCACGAGGCCGAGGTGGGCCTCGGCGTCGATCTCGACGTGGGTCACACCCGGGACCAGCCCGGCGACCTCGTCGAGGACCCGCCGGGTCGCCCGGCAGGGCGCGCAGAACGCGCTGGAGAACTGCACGAGCGTGGCCCGTTCGCCGAGCTCCGCGCCCAGTTCCGCCGCATCGAGCCGCTTGCCGTCGTCGCGCCCGCGCACCCGTACTCTCCCGCTCCGCCGCCGTTGCAGCACTCCGTAGGCGCTCGCCGCCGCGAGCACCGCCACGCACACCACCAGTCCGGTCATCACCTGCTGCAAGCGTTCACGAGACCGCAAAGATTCCCGGCCCCTCAACGCGGTAGCGCTGCGGAATGCTTTGCTCCATGGACATCGATGTGAGAGGTCCGCGTTTCGGCGCGGCTGTCACGGCCGCCGTCCTGGCGGTCGTTCTGGTCACGGGGAGCGCCTGGCTGCTGGCCTGGCAGACGCTGGCGTTCCTGCTCGGCGCGGCGGGCGGGGTGAGCCGCTCCCCCTACGGCCTGCTGTTCGCCAAGGCCGTACGGCCGCGGCTCGGGCCGCCGACGGAGTTCGAGGCGCCCGAACCGCCGCGCTTCGCCCAGGTGGTGGGGCTGCTTTTCGCCGGACTCGGGCTCGTCGGCCACACTCTCGGGCCCGGCTGGCTGGGACTCGCGGCGACCGGCGCCGCACTCGCCGCCGCCTTCCTGAATGCGGCATTCGGGTACTGCCTGGGATGCGAGTTGTACCTGCTCGTGCGGCGGGTGACGGTCCGCGCGGAGTAATGGGGACGCAAAAGCACGAGGTGGGAACCTGCGGGCGACGTGACGAGAATCTCGCCGCCGGCGGGCACGAGGACTGGCTACCCGGCCGTTCTTGGGGCACCATCTGCGACAAGCCGTAAAACCTACGGCTGCGTAACTTTCCACTGGGAATCCCTTCCCAGGCAGAGCAGGAGGGGTCCGGCCCGCCCATGGCAGAGCTCGTCTACCGTCCCGTCGTCGGTTTCGCCCGCACGCTGTTCAAGGTGTGGGACCTCAAGATCGACCTCCAGGGTTCGGAGAACATCCCGCGCTCGGGCGGCGCCGTGCTGGTGAGCAATCACATCAGCTACCTGGACTTCGTCTTCGACGGCCTGGCGGCGCTGCCGCAGAGGCGTCTCGTGCGGTTCATGGCGAAGGAGTCCGTCTTCCGGCACAAGATCTCCGGCCCGCTGATGCGTGGGATGAAGCACATTCCCGTGGACCGCAAGCAGGGGGAGGCGGCCTACGCGCACGCCCTGGACTCGCTGCGCTCGGGCGAGATCGTCGGGGTCTTCCCGGAGGCGACGATCTCGCAGTCGTTCACGCTGAAGAGCTTCAAGTCGGGCGCCGCACGTCTGGCCCAGGAGGCCGGCGTCCCGCTGATCCCGATGGCGGTGTGGGGCACGCAGCGGCTGTGGACGAAGGGCCAGCCGCGCAACTTCAAGCGCAGCCACATCCCCATCACCATTCGGGTGGGCGAGGCGATCGAGGCCTCCCGGGACAAGTACGCGGGCGCCATCACGCGCCAGCTGCGGGAGCGCGTCCAGGAGCTCCTGGAGGCCGCCCAGCGCGCCTACCCCGTCCGCCCCAAGGGCCCGGACGACACCTGGTGGATGCCGGCCCACCTCGGCGGCACGGCGCCCACGCCGGAGCAGGTGCGGGCGGCCGAGGCGCACTGACGCCCGAGCGGCCCAGGGCTCAGGCGGAGGACTCCGGAGCACGGACGGCGATGTCCGCTCCCGGGCTGAACTTCGCCAGCAGCTCGGCGAGTTCCGTCGCGGCCGCCGTCACCTCGGCGACCGGCATCGGCGCCAGGCTCTCCAGCAGGAAAATGCCGGACGTCGTCCGCTCGGTGAGCCGGGTGCGCGGGCCCTGGCGCCAGTTCCAGCGGCGGCAGGTCACGCCCGTGTCGTCGCACCACACGACTTCGCCCGCGTCGGGGTGCTCGACGGTCTCCTCGCCCCCTGCGACGGTCACGAAGTCCTCCTCCCCCGTGGCCCGGATCAGCCGCATACCGCCCTCGATGCGGTCGAGGTCCTCGCCGCCGACGGGGATCAGATGGGCGACGGAGACGGCGTTGTAGAGGTCGACCAGCAGATTGATGCGGGGCAGCCCGGCCTCCGAGAGAGCCCGCTTGGCCAGCGCCTCCGCGGAGTTGCGGGTGCGGGACGGCTTCGAACCGAACGCCGTGTAGGTCTCGCGCCATGCGGCCATGTGCGGATCCTCGTGCGGGGCGCGGCCGTCCAGTCGTACGGCCAGCCGGCGCGCCGCGTCGTCCAGCAGAGCCGAACCGGCGTCACTGCTCGGGCCGTTGACCAGGCCGTGCGCCTCGATCGCGACGTACGTGAAACCGGGGGCGAGTGCGCGTACGTCGTCGGACACGGTCAGGGTGAGCGTCATGGTCGCCTTGCCTCAGAGTGCGGTGGGGAGCGTCTGCCACAGGTGTGGCCGGTCGCGCGCTGCCGTGAGCGTGTCGAGCACGACCGGATGTGGTGCAGCATACAAGACCGGGTAGTCCAGTTCATTGGACGCACGATCGGGCACGAAGGCCAGTCGCTCACCATCGAGGCAGAACCGGGCGTCGACACCGGGCTTGTTGCCCCGGGGGTCCTGCCGGTGCCACGCGCCGTTGAACCGCACGGCGACCAGCCCGTGCACCACCTCGAACTTCTGGTAGCACAGCGCGGTGGGAATGTCCTCGGCACGGAGCAGGGCGGCCAGCGCGTGGGCCTTGGCGTAGCAGATGCCGGTGCGCTGCTCCAGGACGTCGGAGGCGCGCCAGGTGACGCGGAGATCACCGGAATCCTGCGAGTGCGGGATGGTGTCGCGAACGAACTCGAAGGCTGCCCGCGCTCTGCCGCATACCTATGCACCTAGCGGGCCATCTCCTCTTTCAGCGCTGCCAGGAAGCCGTCCACGTCGTCCTCGGTCGTGTCGAAGGCGCACATCCAGCGGACCTCGCCCGCGGCCTCGTCCCAGAAGTAGAAGCGGAACCGCTTCTGGAGGCGCTCGCTCACGTCGTGGGGCAGCCGGGCGAAGACCGCGTTGGCCTGCACCGGGTAGAGGATCTCCACCCCGTGCACGGACCGCACGCCCTCGGCGAGGCGCTGGGCCATCTCGTTGGCGTGCCCAGCGTTGCGCAGCCACAGGTCCCGGGCGAGCAGGGCCTCCAGCTGCACCGACACGAAGCGCATCTTGGAGGCGAGCTGCATGGACAGCTTGCGCAGGTGCTTCATGTGGCTGACGGCGTCCTGGTTGAGCACCACGACGGCCTCACCGAACAGGGCGCCGTTCTTCGTGCCGCCCAGCGAGAGGATGTCGACGCCGGCCGCGTTGGTGAGCGTCCGCATCGGGACGTTCAGGGTGGCGGCGGCGTTGGCCAGCCGGGAGCCGTCCAGGTGCACCTTCATGCCGTGCGCGTGGGCGTGCTCGCAGAGGGCGCGTATCTCCTCCGGCGTGTAGACCGTGCCCAGCTCGGTGGCCTGGGCGATGGAGACGACCTGCGGCATCGCCCGGTGCTCGTCGTCCCAGCCGTACGCCTGCCGGTCGATCAGCTCCGGTGTGAGCTTGCCGTCGGGCGCGGGAACGGTCAGCAGCTTCAGGCCGCCGACCCGCTCCGGGGCTCCGCACTCGTCAACGTTGATGTGCGCGCTCTCCGCGCAGATCACCGCTCCCCAGCGGTCGGTGACCGCCTGGAGCGCGACGACGTTCGCGCCGGTGCCGTTGAAGACCGGGAACGCCTCCGCCGTGGGCCCGAAGTGGCTGCGGATCACCTGCTGGAGGTTCTCGGTGTAGGCGTCCTCGCCGTACGCGACCTGGTGCCCGCCGTTGGCCAGCGCCAGGGCGGCGAGGACCTCCGGGTGGGCCCCGGCGTAGTTGTCGCTGGCGAAACCGCGGACCTCGGTGTCGTGATGACGACGGGCGTCGGTCTTCGGCGGGTTCACGGCTTCTCGGTGAGCCACAGACGGTTTCCGTTCACTTCGGCGGCGGACTTCTCCCAGACCGTGGTGATGGCCTCGGCCAGGTCCTTGACGTCGGTGAAGCCCGCGAACTTCGCGTTGGGCCGGTCGGCGCGCATCGCGTCGTGGACCAGCGCCTTCACCACCAGGATCGCAGCCGCCGACGTCGGCCCCCCGGCGCCCCCGGCCTTGCGGAAGTAGTCCGCCATGGCCAGCGTCCACGCCTCGGCCGCCGCCTTGCCGGCCGCGTAGGCGGCGTTGCCCGCGGTGGGCTTGCTGGCGCCGGCGGCACTGATGAGCACGTACCGGCCGCGGTCGCTGCGCTGCAGTGCCTCGTGGAACGCGAGGGAGGTGTGCTGCACCGTGCGGACCAGCAGCATCTCCAGGAAGTCCCAGTCGTCGAGGCTGGTCCGGGTGAAGGTCTCGCTGCCGCGCCAGCCGCCGACGAGGTGGACCAGGCCGTCGACACGGCCGAAGTCCTTCTCGATGCGGGTGGCCCAGTCGCGGGTGGCCTCCAGGTTCAGCAGATCGACCGTGTCACCGGTGACGGTGGCGCCGCCGGTCGCGTAGCGCGCCGCGTCCACCGCCTCCGCCAGCCGCTCCGGATCGTTGTCCGACCCGATGACGGTCGCTCCCGCCTCGGCCAGCCTGAGCAGTGCGGCCCGGCCGGCGGGCCCGCCCGCTCCGGCCACCGCGATCACCGCACCGCTGAGCGCCCCGTTCCCCATGATCTTCGCCTCCTGAGCAGTGTTCCCGGTACGCCGATCGCTCACGCGGCGATCCGCTCGGCGCCGTCCGCCGTGATGCCCTTGGTGGAGGCGATCACGTTCTTCAGCTTCTTGGACAGTGCCTCATAGAACATGCTCAGCGGAAACTCGTCCGGAAGCACGTCATCGACGAGTTTGCGCGGCGGCTGCGTCGTGTCCAGGGCGTCGGGGCCCTTGGCCCACTTGGAGCCCGGGTGCGGGGAGAGGTAGGTGGAGACCAGCTCGTACCCGGCGAACCAGTGGACGAGCTTGGGGCGGTCGATGCCGTCGCGGTACAGGTCCTCGATCTCGGCGCACAGCTGGTTGGTGACCTGCGGGGCGCGCTCCCAGTCGATGGTGAGCTTGTTGTCGGTCCAGCGGACGACGTCGTGCTTGTGCAGGTACGCGAAGAGGAGCTGGCCGCCGAGACCGTCGTAGTTGCGCACGCGCTCGCCGGTGACCGGGAAGCGGAACATGCGGTCGAAGAGGACCGCGACCTGCACGTCGCGGGCCTGCGGAACGCCTTCCCCGGCCAGCTTCACGGCCTCCTTGAAGGCGGTGAGGTCACAGCGCAGCTCCTCCAGGCCGTACATCCAGAACGGCTGGCGCTGCTTGATCATGAACGGGTCGAAGGGCAGGTCGCCGTGGCTGTGGGTGCGGTCGTGGACCATGTCCCACAGGACGAACGCCTCCTCGCAGCGCTTCTGGTCGTGGACCATCGCGGCGACGTCCTCGGGCAGCTCCAGGCCCAGGATGTCGACGGCGGCGTCGGTCACGCGGCGGAAGCGGGCGGCCTCGCGGTCGCAGAAGATGCCGCCCCAGGTGAACCGCTCCGGGGCCTCGCGCACGGCGATGGTCTCGGGGAACAGGACGGCCGAGTTGGTGTCGTAGCCGGAGGTGAAGTCCTCGAACTTGATGCCGCAGAACAGCGGGTTGTCGTAGCGGGTGCGCTCCAGCTCGGCCAGCCAGTCCGGCCAGACCATGCGCAGCACGACCGCTTCGAGGTTGCGGTCCGGGTTGCCGTTCTGGGTGTACATCGGGAAGACGACGAGGTGCTGGAGACCGTCCGCACGGTTCGCGGCGGGCTGGAAGGCCAGCAGCGAGTCGAGGAAGTCGGGCACCTGGAAGCCGCTGTCGGCCCACCGGGTCAGGTCCTTGACCAGGGCCTCGTGGTAGGCGCCGTCGTGCGGGAGCAGCGGGGAGAGCTCCAGGACGGCGTCGGCGACCTGGCGGACCGCGAGCTCGGCGTCGGCCGGGTCGGGCGCGCCCTCGGCGTCGAAGTCGATCGACCCGTCCTTGGACTGCCATGGCCGGATCCGCTCCACGGCATCCTTGAGCACGGGCCATGCCGGGTGCTCGACCACCCTGGCCACGGGAGGAAGACCTTCCTCCGAACCCACCTGCACAAGAATTTCCGTCATGTCCCACCTTCCACGGGAGAATCTCACGTATGCAGACCGTATACACACGAGGTTCCTCCCAGCAAGGGTGAACCCGGGAAATTATCCTGCCCGACCCTGTGCTTCACCGCACTTTTTCCTGCCGGTCACGCTTCTGCCCGGATGTGCCGCGACCATGCCCTCACTCTCTGCACAGGGTGGGTCCAGGCGATACGGTCAGGGGGGCCGTCAGGCCCCCAGTGCCGCCTGTCGACGGAAGAGAGTCGCGTCTTGAACTTCCTCACCATCGGTCACCGCGGAATCATGGGTGTGGAACCCGAGAACACCCTCCGGTCCTTCGTCGCCGCCCAGGAGGCGGGCCTGGACGCCATCGAACTCGATCTGCACCTGAGCAAGGACGGCGCGCTCGTCGTCATGCACGACACGGATGTGGACCGCACGACCGACGGCACCGGCCCGATCGCCGAGAAGACCCTCGCCGAGCTGCGGGCCCTGGACGCGGGCCGGGGCGAGCGGGTCCCGGTCTTCGAGGAGGTCCTGGAGGCCGTGCATGCGCCGCTCCAGGCGGAGATCAAGGACGCCCAGGCGGCGCGGGCCCTGGCCCAGGTCATGAACGAGCGCGGGCTGGCGGGCCGGGTGGAGGTGTCCTCGTTCCACGACGAGGCGATCGCCGAGATCAAGCCACTGGTGCCGGGGGTGCGCACCGCGCTGATCGCCAGCCGCTACGGCACCGACATCGTGGACCGCGCCGTCCAGGCCGGTGCCGAGACCGTCTGCCTGAACATCCGCCGGCTCACCCTGGAGATCGTGGAGCGGGCCCGCAAGGCCGATCTGAGGATCATCGGCTGGGTGGTGAACACGCAGGACCAGCTGCGGCTGGTCCGGGCGTTCGGCCTGGACGGCGCGACCACCGACCACCCGGACATCAAGCGCACGGGCCGTTTCACGGCCTAGGGCTGGGCGAGCTCCTTGACCAGCAGCTCGAACTGCAGGTCGTCGCGCTGCGGGACGCCGAAGCGCTCGTCGCCGTGCGGGAACGGGGTCATCCGTCCCGTACGGCGGTAGCCGCGCCGCTCGTACCAGGCGATGAGGTCGTCGCGCACGGAGATCACGGACATCTGCATCTCCCGCACGCCCCAGCTTTCGCGGGCCTGCCGCTCCGCCTCCGCGATGATCACCTTGCCGAGGCCCGCGCCCTGGAGTTGGGGGCTGACGGCGAACATCCCGAAGTAGGCGTTCTCACCCTCGTGCTTCAGCTGGCAGCAGGCGACGATCCTGCCGTCCCGCTCCACCGTGAGGAGCCGGCTGTCGGGCGACTTGATGACTTCCAGCACGCCCTCGGGGTCGGTGCGCTGCCCTTCGAGGATGTCCGCCTCGGTGGTCCACCCGGCCCTGCTGTCGTCACCCCGGTACGCCGACTCGATCAGCGCGACCAGCTCGTCCACGTCGACTTCGGTGGCGTCGCGGAAGGTCAGTGCGGTGGCGGCGGTCTCCATGGGCGTACGTCTCCGTTGCGGCTGCGAGGCTGGGCAGGGATGAGCGTAACGCCACCATTAAGCTCCGCTGCATGGTGCATGTACTCAGCAGCCGGATCCTGCTCCGCCCCACCGACCCCGAGCGGTCGCGTGCCTTCTACGGCGAGCAGTTGGGTCTCGCCGTGTACCGCGAGTTCGGTACGGGAGCCGAGCGGGGCACCGTCTTCTTCCTGGGCGGCGGCTTCCTGGAGGTCGCGGGCCGGTCCGAGACGCCCCCGGCGCCCGCCGTGCGCCTGTGGCTGCAGGTCGACGACGTGGCGGCGGCGCAGGAGGAGCTGCGGGCGAAGGGCGTGGAGATCGTGCGGCCGCCGGTGAAGGAACCCTGGGGGCTGGTCGAGATGTGGATCGCGGATCCCGACGGGACGCCGATCGTGCTCGTGGAGGTGCCGGCGGACCATCCGATCCGCTACCGGCCCGGCATCTGAGCCCGGCCCGGGAGGTGCTCCCACCCCCGCTCGGTGCGGGTGAGTTCGCGAAAGCCCGCACCCGTCAGGAGGGCGGTCATGGCGCTGCCGTCGGCGGGTTCGTAGGCGACGAGCCGGTCCACATCGCACAGCCGGAGCCAGTCCGCGGCCCGGGCGAGCAGCCAGTGCTCCAGGCCGGTGCCGTGCTCGGCCGGGTCGATGTGCAGGTTGCCGACGTCGGCGAGGCCGGAGGCGCGCGTGTGGCGTTCCGGGCGTGCCAGGGCGGTGTCGATCTCGACGAAGCCGAGTGTCTTCCCACCGGCCCGGGCCGTGAAGCGGGTGCCGCACTCCCCCGGCATGCGCTCGGCCGTCACCCCCGGCCGGGGCCCGGCGGCCGGCAGGTCGGCCACCCGTGCGATCAGGATGACCTCGGTGTCTCCGGTGTGCCGGAACCCCGCGCGTTCGTAGAGGGCCCGGATGTGCGGCCAGTTGCGGGGCAGGCCGTAGACGAGCGGGGCGGGCAGTGCGCCGTCGGCGTACCGGACGCGGGCGTTCCAGCGTGCGAACCGTGCGAGGCACGCCCGCATCAGCAGGTCCGCCGCCAGATCGGCCTCCGGCCAGAGGGGCGTCGCCGGGCGGTGGACGAACCAGTTGATCTCGGCGGCGTCCCGGTAGGTCTCCCCGACCTCGGCGTCGGCGCGGTAGCGCAGCAGGTGGGCCGCGGCGACGACGTATCGGCGCTGCTCGGCGACGAGCGTCGTCCGCTCGGCCACCCACGGGTCGGTGATGAACTCGCCGGGACGCCGCTCCAGGTCGCCGAGGACGGTGTTCACGGAGACGGAGACGCCGGGGACGACCGCCGCGACGTGCATGTTGACCAGGTCGGTCAGCTGGTCTCGGTCGGTCTTGCGGAAGGGACGCACCTCGGGCGCGGGCATGGGTACCTCCGGGCAGGCTGAAGGAGCGGGAGGCCGCCACGCGGTGCGGTACGGGGCGAGGGTACGCCCGGGCCGCTGCGGCACACCACCGGATTTCCCCGGATGGCAAGGAGCCCTGCGGGCGGCTTAGCGTGCTGGAGGGGAGCCTCGGGGGCGAGGTCCCCGCCGCTCGCGGAAGGAACGCCATGAAGCTCGACGCACCGGTGACCGGCGGTCCCTGCTGGACCGAGCTGGGGACCAGTGACCTGGACGCGGCCCGGCGGTTCTACACGCGGCTGTTCGGCTGGCGGCCCGAGACGGACGCGCGTCAGGAGGCCGGCGGCTACACCGTGGCGCACCTCGGGGACGCGGCCGTGGCCGCGCTCGCCCCGTTGTACCAGCCGTCGCAGCCGGTCGCGTGGAACGTGTCCTTCGCGGTGACCGACGCGGACGCCACCGTCCGTGCGGTGACGGAGGCGGGCGGGACCCTGCTGCTGGGCCCGATGGACGTGTTCGACGTGGGCCGGTTCGCGGTGGCCGCCGATCCGGACGGTGCCGTCTTCCAGCTGTGGCAGGCGGGGACCTTCCCGGGCGCCGGGCTGTTCAACGCGCCCGGTTCGCTGGGCTGGGTGGAGCTGATGACGCGGGCCCCGGAGGGGGCCGTGTCCTTCTACACGCGGGTGTTCGGCTGGACGGTCGCCCCGTCGGACCGCTACACCCAGTTCGGCATCGGCGGCGCGGACTTCGGCGGCATGGTCACGATGGACGAGAAGTTCCCGCCCGAGGTGCCGGCGCACTGGCTGCCGTACTTCGCCGTGGCCGACGTGGACGACACCACCGCGGTCGTCCAGCAGCACGGCACGGTCCTGATGGTGCCCACGTCCGTGCCCGACGGGCCGCGCATCGCGGTGCTGCGGGACCCGCAGGGGGCGATGTTCGGCGTGTACCGGGCGGGCGACGAGGCCTGAGCCGGTGGTGGTCCCACCCTGCCGGGCGGGACCACCACCGGCCGGCTCGCGGGCGATCAGGCCCGCAGAACGCCGAGTCGCCCTTCCAGCTGGCTGAGCAACTCACCCAGCAAGGCGGCGAGTTCACCCTGCTCCGGGCCGTCCACGCCGGACAGCACGGCCGTCTCGTAGGCGAGCTGGACGGGCAGGATCGCGTCGACGAGGTCGCGTCCGGCGTCGGTGAGCCTCAGGTGGACGACCCGGCGGTCGCGGGTGTCGCCCCGTCGTTCGACCAGACCGCGCTCGGTCAGCTGCTTGAGGCGTTTGGTGACGGCCGCGCCCGAGGAGAAGGTCTCCCTGGCCAGGTCCCCCGGCGTCAGTTCGTGCCCGGTACGCCGCAGCGCACCCAGCAGATCGAACTCGGGGCGGCTGAGCCCGGCCCGGCGCAGCGGAGCGTCCTCGGCCTGCTGCAGCAGGGCGGCGCAGCGGTTGATCCGCCCGATGATCTCCATCGGCCCGGTGTCGAGTCCGGGGTGCACGGCCCGCCATTGCCGCACGACGGCGGCGACGGTGTCGCCCCGGCGCCCGCCGCCCGGGAGATCCTCACCGGACGCGTTCTCGACCGCACCCCCTCCGGCCGTCGCCTCCTCGTCGGCCGTACGCCCCTCCGCCACCGGCTCTGCCCCGGTCCCCGGCTGCGGGTCCGGGCCGGCGTCGTTCCCCGTGGGCGGTGGTCCTTCGGTCGGCGTCATGGCCGTGCGTCCTCCGTTTCGGTGGCCGGGTCCCGGTCCGGGAGCAGTCCCTGGCGTCGGGCCGTCGCGGCGAGCGTACGGTGTCCGGACTGTTCGGCGAGCACGACCCGCTCCTGGGGCAGGGCCCGCTGCCACCATTCACCGGCGGCCGCGTCGGCCGTGGCGCGCAGCTCGGCCAGGGCGACGGCGAGGCCTCGCCGGGCGGATTCCAGGGCCGCGGTGCCGGGGTCCGGCCCGGCCAGGAGGCGGGCGGCGTGTTCGCGGGCCCGGTCGGCGGCGGTCAGCGCCCGTTCGACGCGGGCGCCCGCGCGCCGGTCGGTGACGGCCAGGGCGGAGGCGAACCCGACCAGCGCACCGACGGCGGTGTCCACGACCCGCTCGGTCATCAGCGCCCCGGGCTCCTGATGCCCGGCGAACTCCGTGATGAGCAGGGCCATGGGTGTCACGCAGACGCTGCCGAGCCAGTAGTTGCGGCTGATCAGCACCTCCGCTCCGAAGCTGAACGCGAGGCAGCACAGCACGAGTGCCACCGGCCCCAGGTGCGCGAGCGGCACGACCGCCAGGAAGACGAGCACGCCGACGACGTTGCCCACCACCCGCTGGACGGTCCGGCTCCAGGTCAGGGTGAGGTTCGCCTGGTAGAGCGAGGCGGCGGTGACCAGCGCCCAGTAGGGGCGGCCGATCCCGAGGGCGAGCGAGGCGTGGCCGGCGAGCGCGCACCCGAGGGCGGTACGCACCGCGAGCGGGGTCAGCGGGCCGAGCCGCGCCGAGAGGGGCCGGGCGGCGTCCACTCCGAGCAGTTCGTCGGCGGCCGCGTCCGCCGGTCCGGCCTGCGGGACGGGGCCGGTGCCCCGCAGCGAGGCCGCCCACACGCGCAGTCGCTCCGCGTCCGCCTCCGTCGGCGCCGCGAGGGCGACCTCGGCGCGGACGACGAGCCGTTCGAGGGCACGCCTGGTCCGGGAAGGGGCGCCGGTGGACAGCAGCGACTGCCGGGCGGCCTGCACCGCGGCATAACCGGCGGCGCGGGCCCGGGCATGCCCCTCCCCCGTGCCGCCGGTGTCGGCATACACGGCGGCGGCCTTCAGGGCGGCGGCGGTGGCGCGGCGCTCCGGTCCGTGCGGCCGGACGAGCGCGGGCGCCATGCAGACCAGCCAGGCCCAGGCCCCCGTCGCGGCGGTCAGCGCCAGATGACCGGGCACCTGGCCGAGGGTCTGCGGTGCGAACAGCGAGGCGGAGCTGACGAAGGTGAGGACGACGTTGCCCGGCGGGCCGACCAGGGTGACGTCGCACAGCACCTTCTGCGCGGCGGCCAGCAGCGCGCCGACGGTGACCAGGACGACGGCACTGCCGGTGAGCGAAGCCGCGACCAGGGCCACGGCGACCCCGCCGAGCATGCCCAGCACCACCCACGCGAGGACGCCGGCCCGGGCGGCGTACGGGCGGTTGTGGGCGTACAGCGCGCACAGGGATCCGGCCATCGCGTACATCACGAGGCCGGGCCGGCCGAGCGCCGACAGGATGAGGGCGGGCGGAGCGATCGCCGCGACGACACTCAGCGCGGGCTTGAACCAGATCTCCGAGGGCCTGCCGAGGCGCAGCACCCCCGCCAGCGGGAGGCGCCGGGCGGGTGGGGCGGCGGGGGTGGGTGTCGCACTGCTCATGAGCACGAGATTAACAGGTGTTTTACTCGTAAAGAGTATCCCCTTGCCTGGCGTGCTCCGCCGAATGCTCCCCGTGTACACCCTTGCGCTCGCGTGCGCGCCGCACGGCGCGGGCATCGAATGACCGACTGCCGAAGGGGGAGGTAAGCGTGCACGGACCGGCTTCGTCCGGCTGGCTGCTGGTGGCGCTCTGCGCGGTGACCGGCGCCTACTGCCTGGCGCGGATGCGCAGCGGCGCCGAGGGGCAGCGCAGTGCCGCGGGCGGCGAGGCGCTGATGGGCTTCGGGATGGCCGCGATGGCCGTGCCGGCGGCGGTGTTCACCCCGCCCTCGTGGGCGTGGCCCGTCTACGCGGCGGTGTTCGGGGCGGCGGGCGTGCACGCGCTGTGGGCGGCACGGGCCGGCGCGCACCATCTCCACCACCTGGTGGGGGCCGCGGCGATGGTCTACATGTCCCTCGTCATGGCCGGCTCGCCCGCACACGCGCACGGTCGGGGCGGATCGGGGGTCCCGCTCCTGACGGGCGCGCTGCTGCTGTACTTCGCCGGTTACGTGCTGCTGACCGGCGTCCGTCTGGTGCCGGTCGCCGCCGTCGCCGGAGGCGGCGGCCCCGCCGGATGGGGCGACCGGCCTGAACTGGCGCGGGCCTGCCGGCTGTCCATGGGGATCGCGATGGTGGCGATGCTGCTGACGCTGTGAGGGGATCGCGACGGTGGCCGCGCTCCTGACCCTGTGAGGAGAACGCGACGGTGGCCATGCTGCTGACCCTGTGAGCGGAAGCGGCCCGGCGCGCCCAACGGAGCCGTTGCCTGCGTCACTTCGACGGCACGAGTCGTACCCCGGAACAGGGCCGCGCTCATAGGCTGCCCTCATGATGCTCACCGCCGCGCTGTTGCTGCTCGGCGCCCTGACCGCCGTGGTCGGCCCCCGGTTGCTCGCCCGGGCGGACTGGCCGGACCGGGAGCCGGTGGTGGCGCTGTGGGTGTGGCAGTGCGTCGTGGCGACCGTCCTCGTGTGCTGCGCACTGTCGATGACGCTCAGCGCGGCCGCGGCCTGGCACGCGGTCGGCGGGCACCTCTTCGCGACGGCCCCGCGCGCGGTCGTCGAGGCCTACGTCCTCGGCACGGCGGGTCCCTGGGCGGCGACCACCGCCCTCGCGCTGGCCGGCGGCGGGCTGTGGAGCGCGGCGATGCTGCTCCGCGAGATCGGCCGGGCCCGCGCCGGGCGCCGCCGCCGACGGGCCGATCTGCTGGTCCGGGCTCCGCTGCTGCCGGGCGAGGTGGCCGTCTCGGGCCGGCTCGTCGTCCTGGAGAGCGAGCGGCCCGACGCGTGGTGGCAGCCCGGCGCTCCCCCGCAACTGGTCGTCACCACGGCCGCGTTGCTCCGGCTGAAGGGCCGCCGGCTGGACGCCGTGCTCGCCCACGAGCAGGGCCACGCCCGGGCCCGGCACGACTGGCTGCTGAACTGCTCCTCGGCCCTGGCCGGCGGATTTCCGCAGGTTCCGGTGTTCGCCGCGTTCCGTGACGAGATGCACCGCCTGGTCGAACTCGCCGCCGACGACACGGCATCGCGCCGCTTCGGCCGCCTGACCACCGCCCTGGCCCTGGTCGAACTGAACGAGCACCGCGGCGTGTTCGGGCCCTGCCCGACACCGCAGGCCCATGTCCCGGCCCGGGTGCACCGGTTGCTCACGCCGCCGGACCGGCTGACCGCGGCCCGGCGCCTGCGGCTGACGGCGGCGGCCGCGCTGGTGCCGGTGATGCCGGTGCTGGTGGCGTTCGTACCGGGGCTGCGGGCGCTGGGATGACCGACGGGGCCGCCGGGGTCCGGGCCGCGACCGGCATCGGACGAGGCGTGTGCCCGGCCCGGATCCGGTGGCTCTCGATGGCCGAAGTGGATTGCCCGAGAGCCGAAGATCGTCGCCGTACTGGATCCGGACCCCCCGGTTCGGCGAGGATCGCTGTATGCACACCTCGTCCCTCGACTCCCCGCCCCGTCCGGAGCACCACACCGCCGCCCGCTTCGCCGGTGTCCTGGGCCTGTGCTCGGTACTGCTGCTGACCCTCGTCGCGGCCAGATGGAGCCCGTTGATCGGCGCGGACGGGGACATCGCCGGCACCACCCACCGCTGGGCGGTCGACGAACCGGTCCTCACCCAGACGTGCCGCATCCTCACGGACTGGGTGTGGGATCCGTGGACGATGCGACTGCTGTGCGCGGCTGTCGTCGCGTGGCTGGTGGTGCGGCAGGCTGCGCGCTGGACGGCGTTGTGGCTGGCGCTGGCCGTCGCCCTCGGCACCGTGCTGCAACAGGGCATCAAGGCCGCGGTGGACCGCCCGCGCCCCGTGTGGCCCGACCCCGTCGACTCGGCCCACTACTCGGCATTCCCGTCGGGCCACGCCATGACCGCCACGGTGGTGTGCGGACTGCTGTTGTGGCTCCTGCGCCGGCACGGCGTCGGCCCGGTCGTGTGGCG
Source organism: Streptomyces collinus (assembly GCF_031348265.1). NCBI lineage: Bacteria > Bacillati > Actinomycetota > Actinomycetes > Kitasatosporales > Streptomycetaceae > Streptomyces > Streptomyces collinus. Next base: position 1,007,078 of record NZ_CP133771.1, read on the forward strand.
CACGGCCGTGGCCGTGGCCGTCGTCTCCGTGGTGGGGGTCGGGCTGACGCGGATCTGGCTCGGCGTCCACTGGCCGTCGGACGTGGTCGGCGGCTGGCTGCTGGGGACGACGGTGGTGGCCGCAGCGGTGTGGGTGCACCGCCACCGGCAGCCCTGAACCCGGGGGCGCCTCACCGGTCCCACCGCTCGACCCGACGCGTCCTCGCAGGATTTCCGCATGGCGCCCGTTGGAACATGTGGGGCAAGTAGCCCGAGGCCACCATCGGATCCGCCTGCTCGCCCGCCTCGGACGATCCCCCGCGTCGCCCGAGGCAGACGGCATCACCGGCCCAGACCTGACAGGCCGTGGCCGGACGCTCTGAGTATAGTTGGCTGGCAGCCAGTCAACACAGGAGTTACAGCATGTCCCCGCGTAGCGCCTCGGTCAATGAAGAGTTGCGGCGGCGTTCCCGGGAGCGGCTCCTGCAGGCCGCGGTCGAGCTGGTGGGCGAGCGCGGCTACGACGCGACCACCCTGGGTGACATCGCGGACCGGGCGGGGTCGGCCCGTGGTCTGGTGTCGTACTACTTCCCCGGCAAGCGCCAGCTGGTGCAGTCCGCCGTGCACCGGCTGATGCACCGCACGCTGGAGGAGGCGCTGGAGCGCGAGCCGCGCACCGAGGACGGCCGGGAGCGGATGGCCCGGGCCATCGACGCGATCCTGGGCCTTGCCCGGGACCGGCCCGTGCTGATGCGCCAGCACATGGCGGGGATCCTTCAGGCCGAGGGTTTCATGCAGTGCCCGGAGCAGCGGCGGCTGGCCGAGCTGCTGCGGGACACCATGGTCCGGCACGGGTCTCCGGACGTCGACAGCGACTACCCGATGCTGCGCGCCCTGCTGATGGGCTCGGTGTACGCGGCCGTGATGCCGGGGGCGCCGATGCCGGTGCCGGTGCTGCGCGCCGAGTTGTTCAAGCGCTACCGGCTCGGCTGGGAGCTGGGCCTCCCGCCGGAGACCGGAGCCTGCGGCGGGAGGGGCGACATGGATCTGTCGCGGTTCTTCGCGACCGGGGCCGCACCGGAGTGCGACCCGCGGGGTCAGTCGAAGTAGTCCGGCTGGGTCTGGACGTTGAGCTCACGCTGGTGGACCCAGCGGGCCGGGTCCGTGCGCCGGTCCTTGATCTTCAGGACGTCGAAGCCCCGCGCGTACTCGTTCGAGTAGATGTAGCCGTTGTAGTAGTACGCCGACCACGAACCGCCCGACTTGATCGTGTCGGTGGTCAGCGGGCCGCGGTCGAAGTAGGCGATCTCCTTCGGCTTGGCCGAGTCGGTGAAGTCCCAGACGGAGACGCCGCCCTGGTACCAGGCCTGGACCATGATGTCCTTGCCCTTGACCGGGATCAGCGAGCCGTTGTGGGCGACGCAGTTCTCGGTGTCCGCCTGGTGGCGGGGGATCTTGAAGTAGCTGCGGAAGACGAGCTTGCGCTTGTCGCCCTTGCCGACCACGTCGTAGATGCCGTCGGCACCGCGGTCCGGGCCGATCTCCGCGTTGCAGGTGGCCGCGCCGCCGCCGCCCAGCTCGTCGGTGAAGACGACCTTGTTCGCCTTCTGGTTGAAGGTCGCCGAGTGCCAGAACGCGAAGTTGACGTTGTCCTGCACGCGGTCGATGATCTTCGGGCGTTCCGGGTCCTTGATGGAGAACAGGATGCCGTCACCCATGCAGGCGCCCGCCGCCAGGTCCTTCGACGGCAGCACGGTGATGTCGTGGCAGCCGGTGGTCTTGGAGACGCCCGGGTTGGTGGGTCCGCCCGGGTTGCCGCCGCCGTCCGGCCCCTCACCGGGGAACAGCACGGGGAAGCCCACGACCGCCGCCTTCTCGGGGGCGCTGCGCGGCACCTTGATGACGGAGATGCCGTCGTGCGGCGGCTGGCAGTCGGGGTAGGCGGCGTTCGGCGAGTACGAGGAGACGTACACGTAGACGCTCCGGCGCTCGGGCACCAGCGTGTGGGTGTGCGAGCCGCAGGCGGTCTCGACGGCGGCGACGTACCTGGGGTTGCGCTTGTCGCTGATGTCGAAGACCTTCAAGCCCTCCCAGGAGGACTTCTCGGTCGCCGGCTGGGTGGTGCTGGAGCAACTGCTGTCGCTGCGCGAGGAGTCGGTGGACAGGAACAGCAGGTTGCCGGAGACGGAGATGTCGTTCTGCGAGCCGGGGCACAGCACCTGGGCGACGGTCTTCGGCACCTTGGGATTGCTGATGTCGAAGATGCGGAAACCGTCGTAGTTGCCCGCGAACGCGTACCTGCCCTGGAAGGCGAGGTCCGAGTTCGTGCCCTGGAGCACGTCCTTGGGGACGTGGGCCAGGTGCTGGATGTTGTCGGAGTGGACGATCTCGTCCTGGCCGGGTATCTCGCCGCTCTGGATGGCCTCGCGGACCTCGGCCTGAGCGCTCTTGGAAACCTTCTTCGGCGCGGACGGCGCGTCCCCCGGGTCGGGGGTGGCCGCTGCCGGTGCCGCGGTGAGGAGCGCGGCCAGCAGCCCACCGGCGGCAGCCACAACTCCCACGCGTCTGCGGCGTGTTCTACGGTCGTTCAACAGGATCACTGTTTTCCTCCCTGGTTCCGTTCACTGCGGAACGGTTCACGCACCACGCAGTATCGTCTTCGCCATGCACATACCAACAGGGGGCAACAGAATCGCAATGAAGTTTCCCGATCAATGACCCGCGGAAGCGTGCCAGTACGTCGTCCGCAACACGAGGTGCGTCCCAACCCACCTGCCACAGGAGGTCGTTGTGCTCTTCCGCCGTGCGTCTCGGGCGTCCGCCGTCACGACGGGGCTGGTCGCCCTGGCCGTGCTCGCGGCCGGAGGCTGTGACTCCGGCCCGGACCGCGAGCCGGCCGCGGCGGACGGACCCGCCGTGATCGCGCCGGGCGAGCCCGGCGAGGCGAACCGCACCCTGTCCGCCGAGGAGGCCGCCGACCAGCGCTCGGAGAACGACTCCCCCAACTCGGCCGACGTCTCCTACGTCCGCATGATGATCGAGCACCACGCCCAGGCCCTGGTGATGACCGAACTCACCCCGCGGCGTGCCGAGTCGACGGCCGTGAAGCGGATCGCCGAGCGCATCGCGGCAGGGCAGAAGCCCGAGATCGAGGCCATGAAGGGCTGGCTGAAGTCGTACGGCAGACCACTGAAGGCCGAGCGGCACGAGCACGCCACGATGCCCGGCATGGCGACGAAGGCCCAGCTGAAGAAACTCCGCGCGGCAGACGGAAAGGCCTTCGACCGGCTTTTCCTCACCCTGATGACGACCCATCACCAGGGCGCGATCACCATGGCCACGGACGTGAAGGGGCAGGGCAACAACATCCGCGTCGAGGAGATGGCCGACGAGGTGATCGCGCAGCAGACGAGCGAGATCACGCGGATGCGGAACATGCTCTGAGCACGCCCCGGGGCGGGGCCCCGCCGCGGTCAGCGGCGGGCGCGGCACGGCCAGCGGCAGGCGCGGCACGGCCAGCGGCGGGCGCGGCGCGGTCAGCGGCAGGCGCGGCACGGTCAGCGGCGGGCGCGGCGCGGTGGCAGCAGGCCCGCGTCCCGGGCCTGGCCGATCAGCCTGAGGGAGGTACGGCGGCTGTGCCCGGTCGCACCCATCACGGCGAGGACCGGGTCGGCACCGCCCCGCTGGGCCGCGCGGTACTCCTGCGCCACCAGCCGCCGCCCCTCCGCCCCCTGCGGCCAGGCCGGCCGGGCACGGCGCCGCTGCGCCCCGCAGCCCTCCGGCCCGGGTCCGGCACCGCACGCCCGCGCCACCGCCTCCTCGATCCAGTCGGCGAGCACGGCCAGGTCGTCGAGGGACAGCGCGGGCTGGGCGCGCACCTCCTCGACGCAGACGCATCCGCCGCCCACGACGGCCAGCGCGTCGACGCGGGCGCCGTCCGGGAAGGCCAGCCGGAACTCGAACCACCGCGTGGCGCCCTCGTTCTCCCGCACTTCCCATGCGGGGCGCACGGACACCGCACCGTCCGCCGGAGAGCGATCAGAAAGATTCAGAAAGGATGCTTCCAGCACACACTGAACGTAACCGCATGATCACATTCCCTATAGATCGGACACGCGCCGCGGGTGGAGCACTGCACCCTGTCAGCGGAGCCCGCCCGGTGCGATGCTGGAGGCGTCAGCGCTCTCCTGGGATCCGCCGGATCCCCCGGGTAAGGAGTTCCGCCGTGCTGCGAGTCGCCGTCGTAGGCTCCGGGCCGAGCGGGTGCTACACCGCCCAGAGCCTCGTCCAGCTGGACTCCGAGGTGCGCGTCGACGTCCTGGACCGGCTGCCGTGCCCGTACGGCCTCGTCCGCTACGGCGTGGCACCCGATCACGAGAAGATCAAGTCGCTGCAGAACACCCTGCGCGCGGTCCTGGAGCACGACCGGGTCCGGTTCCTCGGCGGCGTGCAGATCGGCCCCGATGGTGTGCGGGTCACCCGTTTGCGGGAGCTCTACCACGCGGTGGTGTACTGCGTGGGCGCCGCAACCGACCGGCGCCTGGGCATCCCCGGGGAGGACCTGCCGGGGAGCTGGTCGGCGACGCAGTTCGTGTCCTGGTACAGCGCCCACCCGGACGCCGTGGACTCCGGATTCCTGCGGGACACCCGGTCAGCCGTAGTCATCGGCGTGGGGAACGTCGCCGTGGACGTCACGCGGATGCTGGCCCGGGGACTGGCCGAACTCACCCCGACCGACATGCCGCAGGCGGCCCTGACGACCCTCACGGAGAGCCGGGTGACCGAGATCCACATGGTGGGCCGGCGCGGCCCGTCCCAGGCCCGGTTCACCACCAAGGAGCTGCGCGAACTGGGCACCCTGCCGGAGACCGACGTGGTCGTGGACCCGGCGGAGCTGGCCCTGGACCCGGACTGCACGGACCCCTCCGCGCTGCCCGCCCCGCAGCGCCGCAACGTGGAGGTCCTGCGCGGCTGGGCCGAGGCACCCCCGACAGGCGCCCCGCGCCGCATCCGTCTCCGGTTCTTCCTCCGCCCGGCCGAACTGCTCGCCGAGCAGGGCCGCGTGAGCGCGGTGCGGTTCGAGCGGACGGCCCCGGACGGTCACGGCGGTGTGACGGGCACGGGCCGCCACGAGATCGTCGGGGGACAGCTGGTCCTGCGCTCGGTGGGCTACCGCGGCGTCCCCCTGGAGGGCCTTCCGTTCGATCCGGCCACCGGCACCGTCCCGAACCGGTCCGGCCGCGTCCTGCGCGGGGGCGTCGTGACTCCGGGCGAGTACGTGGCGGGCTGGATCAAGCGGGGCCCCACGGGCGTCATCGGCACGAACCGCCCCTGCGCCAAGGAGACGGCCACGGCGCTCCTGGAGGACGCACCGGCCCTCGCCCTGCGGGCCGTGCCCGACGACCCCCTCCCGGCCCTGCGTGCGGCGGGGACCGACCCGGTCGCCTGGCAGGGCTGGCAGTCGATCGAGCGGGCAGAGGCGGAACTGGGAGCCTCGCTGGGCCGCGGTGTGGTCAAACTCCCGGACTGGCAGTCGCTGTTGCAGGCCGCGGAGGGCAAGGCCCCTTAGCCCTCTAGATCTTCAGCTCCTTAGCCCTTTGCCCCCTTGGCCCCTTGGCCCCTTGGCCCCTTGGCCCCTTGGCCCCTTGGCCCCTTGCACCATGGATGCCCGATCAAGGCGTGAGTGTGGCGCCGCGCTCCCAAGATGCCGGAGTCACCTGGGCCGCATGCCCCGCGGGTACCTCAGCCAGCCAGACGGACGGCCTGCCGGGCCGCCGCAGCGAGCAGGGCACCCATGAGCCCCGGGAACAGCTCGTCGAGCTCGTCCCGCCGCAGCCCGTTCATCTTGGCCGTCCCCCGGTACACCTGCCGGATCACCCCGCTCTCCCGCAGCACCCGGAAATGATGGGTGGTGGTCGACTTGGTGACGGGCAGCTCGAAGTCCGAGCAGGACAACTCACCCCGCGCCCCGGCCAGTTCCAGCACGATCCGCAACCGCATCGGATCCGAGAGCGCGTGCAGCACCCCCTCCAGCCGGATCTCGTCACGCGCGGGATGCGGCAGGTCACGACTGCTGACGGCGGGCGACGACACGGCGGCTCCACTTCCTCGGGAACCCCCATAGTACGAGAAGCATCGTAGTTTGACATCCGCCGTACTACGATGCCTATCGTACGAGTCGACATCGGCCCCCCGTGACGAATGGAGTCCGCCGTGACCGCGCTCTTCGAACCCTTCACCCTGCGCGAGCTGACGATCCCGAACCGCGTGTGGATGCCCCCGATGTGCCAGTACTCGGCGGCGCCGGAGGGCCCGGAGGCCGGAGTCCCCGCCGACTGGCACTTCGCGCACTACGCCGCCCGTGCCGCCGGCGGCACGGGCCTGATCATCGTCGAGGCGACCGCGGTGTCCCCGCAGGGCCGCATCTCCCCCTACGACCTGGGCATCTGGAACGACACCCAGGTCGAGGCGTTCCGTCGCATCACCCGCTTCCTCACCGCACAGGGCACGGTGCCGGCGATCCAGCTCGCGCACGCGGGCCGCAAGGCATCCACGGACCGCCCCTGGAAGGGCGGGGCCCCGGTCGGTCCGGACGAGCACGGCTGGCAGCCGGTCGCCCCGAGCCCGCTCGCCTTCGACGACCGGCACCCGGTCCCGGACGAGCTGACCACCGGCCAGATCAAGGATGTGGTCGAGCAGTTCGCCGCCGCGGCCCGCCGCGCACTCGCCGCCGGTTTCGAGATCGCCGAGATCCACGGCGCCCACGGCTACCTGATCAACGAGTTCCTCTCCCCGCACTCCAACCACCGCACCGACGCCTACGGCGGCTCGTACGAGAACCGCACCCGCTTCGCCCTCGAAGTCGTCGACGCCGTGCGGGAGGTCTGGCCGGACGACAAGCCGCTGTTCTTCCGTGTCTCGGCGACCGAATGGCTCGACGACGGCGGCTGGACCGCGGACGACACGGTCCGTTTCGCGGCCGATCTGCGAGCCCACGGCATCGACCTGCTGGACGTCTCCACCGGCGGCAACGCCTCCGGGGTCCGCATCCCCACGACCCCCGGCTACCAGGTGCCCTTCGCCGCCCGGGTGCGGAACGAGACGTCCCTGCCCGTCGCCGCCGTCGGACTCATCACCGACGTCGAGCAGGCCGAGAAGATCCTGGCCAACGGCGAGGCGGACGCGGTCCTGCTGGGCCGCGAGCTGCTGCGCACCCCCTCCTGGGCCCGGCACGCGGCACGGGAACTCGGCGGTGAGGTGCGGGTGCCGGACCAGTACCACCGGTCGGTCTGATCCCGCACCCCGCAAGGTACGTCAACCGGCCGCGCACGCCGTCCCGTTGAGCGTGAACGCGGCCGGGGCGGCGCTGTCGCCGCCGTGATTCGCCTGGTATCCGATGCTCACGCTCGCGCCCGGCGCGATGGTGCCGTTGTACGCGACGTTGGCGGCGGTGACCGAGCCGGACGACGGCGTGTACGTGGCACCCCAGCCACCCGTGACCGTCTGCCCCGCGGGCAGCGTGAAGGCGAGTTTCCAGCCGTCGACGGTCGTCGTGCCGGTGTTGGTGAGGGTCACGGAGGCGGTCAGGCCGGTGTTCCAGGCGTTCACCGACACCTTCACCCTGCACGCGCCGGGCTGGGGCTGGGGAGCAGGGCCCGAGCCGTCCAGGCCGAAGAAGGTGAGCACGCGGGAGGCCATGCCCTGGGCGTAGAGGTTGTGGCCGACGCCCTGGAGGCTGACGGCCTCCACGGGGGGCCGGTCACCCGTACCGCCGTAGCGGGTGCGGATCCAGCCGGACTGGGGCGTGTCGGTGCCGGTGGGCGTCTGACTCACGCCCTGCACGTTCGTCCACTGTTTGATCTGCTCCCCGAAGTTGGGGTAGCGCAGGACGTCGTCCTGGGTGCCGTGCCAGATCTGCATCCGGGGCCGGGGGCCGGTGTAGCCGGGGTACGCGCCCCGGGCCAGGTCGCCCCATTCCTTCGGGGTGCGGGTGATCGTGCCGCCCGAGCAGGCGCTGTTCCACTCGGAGCCGTCGGTGGTGGCGAAACAGCCGAACGGGACGCCCGAGAAGGCGGCGCCCGCCGCGAAGACGTCCGGGTAGACCCCGAGCAGGACGTTCGTCATCATCGCGCCGGAGGAGATGCCGGTGGCGAACACCCGGCTCGTGTCGGCGTCGTAGGTGCGGGTGACCCAGTCGATCATCGACTTGACGCCGACGGGGTCGCTGCCGCCGCCGCGGCGCAGGGCCTGGGGCGAGGACACGTCGAAACACTTGCTGCTGCGGGTGACGGACGGGTAGAGCACGATGAACCCGTACCGGTCGGCGAGCGTGTCGTACTCGGTGCCGTTGTACATGTCCGGGCCCGAGCCGGTGCACCAGTGCACCGCGACCACGACGGCAGGCTTCGGCGTGACGCTCTCCGGTACGTACAGGTACATCCGCAGGTTGCTGGGGTTGGTTCCGAAGTTCGTGACTTCGGTGAGGGCCGCGGCGGGCACGGCCCCGGCGCGGCCGGATTCGCGGGCCGGCTCGTCGGCGACGGCCGCGGGCGCTGTGAGCGCGGTGGCCGTGAGCAGCGAGAGCAGCGCGGCGACGAGCCCGAGGAGTGCCGGCCACGGGCGTCTCCTCGCGGCGGGGCGGGCGGTGGCGGGCACGTCCGGGTTCCTTCGGTTCATCGACTCGCCCTCTCGTGAAGGGAAGCGGTCCGCTCGGCATGGTGACATGGACATGGCTCGCATGGAAGCGCTCCCACACCGTCGGCGACCTGACCAGGAGCGGCCGAAAGTGTTCTGCGCGAGGCGTTGACTAGAAAGCGCTTGCCCCCTACGTTCCGTTCAGCAGTGTGACCCGTCAGCGCAAGCGGGGCACATTCAGCGCGCGCAATCAGCAGATCCGTGAACGACGTTCATGTACATGTTCTGCCAGGCTCCATGACGACACCCCCCACGGGACGCCCGGGCGCCGGAGGCCCCAGACCCCCATCCACCCCCACGACAGAAGGAATCGGGACATGACTTCTGCGACACGTCCGCGCGCCCGCAGGCGCGCACTGACCGGCGCACTGGCCACACTCGGCCTGTCGGTTGGCATGATCATGACTACCCACGCGCCCACCGCGAGCGCCGCGACCTGGCCGACCCCCAACGGCAGTCAGGGCACCTCCTCCACCATCTCCGTGTCCGGCACCAAGGACTACGGGATGAAGCGGTACTACGGCACGGGGGAACTGGCCGGCGACGGCCAGGAGGAGGGCCAGGACCCGATCTTCAAGCTCGCGGACGGCGCGGTGCTGAAGAACGTCATCCTGGGCGCCCCCGCGGCCGACGGCGTCCACTGCGAGGGCAGCTGCACACTGCAGAACGTCTGGTGGGAGGACGTCGGCGAGGACGCCGCCACCTTCCGCGGCGGCAACGGCGCCACCTACCAGGTGATCGGCGGCGGCGCGAAGAAGGCGGCCGACAAGGTCTTCCAGCACAACGGCGGCGGCACGCTGACCGTCTCCAACTTCGCGGTGCAGGAGTTCAAGACGCTCTACCGCTCCTGCGGTGACTGCTCCACGCAGTACACGCGCAAGGTCAACCTCAACACCGTCGACGTGACCGGCACCGGCTCCACAGCGCGGCTCGTCGGCATCAACGTCAACCGCAACGACGTGGCGACCCTGCGGAACATCACGATCCGCAACGATGCCGGCCGCAAGGTCGTGCCCTGCCAGAAGTACAACAACAACAGCGCCGTCGGCTCGGGACCCGACAGCAAGAACTGCCTCTACAGCACTTCGGACATCACCTACAGGTAGTCCGCAGCGGTTCCCCCCACGGTGAAGGCGGCCGTGCGGAGCGTCCCGGCGGGCGCTGCGCACGGCCGTTCGCGTCAGGTGCCGCGCACGCGCGCGCGTACCTCTCCGATCAGATCCCGCTGGTAGTCGGTGTAGGCGGCGCGCAGTTCGGCGCCGGGCCAGCCTGCGGGCAGGAGCCCGGGCGGCAGCACGGGGTCGGCGAGCAGGTGCCGTACCACGGCGGCGAAGGCGGTCAGGCGGCCGGCCGGGCGGGTCTCATCGGCGATGTGGGCGAGCAGGGCCCGTGCCGTGGCGGACCAGCCCTCCAGCGGCCACAGCGTTTCGGCCAGTTCGGCCGGGGGCCGGGCGGGGCGGGCCGTGTAGTGCCGGACCACCTGCTCCAGGTCGCCGGGGAGGGCACGGGTCAGGTTGGCGGGTCGCAGCCAGACACCCTCGCGCAGTTCGGCGAGCCGGAGGGCGGTCAGCCTCGTGCGCAGGTCGGCGCGTTCGGCGGGCCCGCGTCCCGTCACGGTGATCACGGCCATCTCCCAGTCGCCGTCCCACGCGCGCGTGCGCGGGTGCACGGCGTCGTCCTGGCGGCGCTGGCGGTCCAGCAGCCGGTCGCTGAGGCGGTAGCCGCCGTCCGTACGCCGCAGGTCTCCGGCGGTCACCATCCGGCTGAGCGCCGCCCGCAGGGTCGAGCCGCCGACGTCGAATCCCTCCATGAGCCGCACCAGTTCCCTGACCGGCAGCTCCGGGGGATGGGCCCCGAGCAGCAGGCTCAGCACGGCCGACCGGGCGGACAGCGGGCGCAGATCCAGCGCGCCGGACCGCGCCGGGACGTTCATCGGCATGGTCACGTACTGTACGCGGCACCCTTCCGTGTTGCAGTATTGCTGCGACCGCAGCCAGAGTGCAACACTCGGGCATGGTCTCGACACCGGACGAACATCAGGCGTACGGCGGATCCGCCACGCACGACGTCACCAACCAGGCCCCGCCCCTCACCCCGTACGACGCCTCGGACGACACGGCGCTGCTGGAGGGGCTGCGGCGGGAGGGCGCCGAGTGGGCCGAGGAGGACCTGCGGCGGCTCGGCCGGCAGGCCGGGAGTGCCCAGGCGCAGGAGTGGGCCGACCTGGCCAACCGGCACGAGCCGGAGCTGCGGACGCACGACCGGTACGGCAACCGCGTCGACGAGGTCGAGTTCCACCCCAGCTGGCACCACCTGATGCGCACGGCGATCGCGGAGGGTCTGGCCGCCTCGCCCTGGGCGGACGACCGGCCCGGCGCCCATGTCGCGAGGACCGCCGGCGGACTGGTCTGGGGCCACACCGAGGCGGGGCACGGCTGCCCCACGTCGATGACCTACGCCGCGATCCCCGCGCTGCGCACCCAGCCGGAGCTGGCGAAGCTCTACGAGCCGCTGCTGACGAGCCGGGAGTACGACCCCGTCCTGAGGGAGCCCACGGAGAAGCGGGGGCTGCTGGCGGGCATGGGGATGACGGAGAAGCAGGGCGGCTCCGACGTCCGGACGAACACCACGACGGCCACGCCCTCGGCGGAGCCCGGGGTGTACACGCTGCGCGGGCACAAGTGGTTCACCTCGGCGCCGATGTGCGACGTGTTCCTGGTCCTGGCGCAGGCTCCGGGCGGGCTGTCGTGCCTCCTGGTGCCGCGCGTGCTGCCCGACGGCACACGCAACACCTTCCGCATCCAGCGGCTGAAGGACAAGCTGGGCAACCGGTCCAACGCCTCCTCCGAGCCCGAGTTCGACGGGACGGTGGCCTGGCTGGTCGGGCCGGAGGGCCAGGGCGTGAAGACCATCATCGAGATGGTCAACTGCACCCGGCTGGACTGCGTGATGATGTCGGCCGCGCTGATGCGCACGTCCCTGGTCGAGGCGGGGCACCATGCGCGCCACCGCAGCGCGTTCGGCGCACGGCTCGTGGACCAGCCGCTGATGCGCAACGTTCTCGCCGATCTGGCGCTGGAGTCCGAGGCCGCGACGACGCTCACCCTGCGGCTGGCCGGGGCGGCCGACCGGGCGATCCGCGGGGACGAGGGTGAGGCCGCCTTCCGCCGGATCGCCACCGCCGTCGGCAAGTACTGGGTGACCAAGCGGGGCCCGGCGTTCACCGCGGAGGCCCTGGAATGCCTCGGCGGCAACGGCTACGTGGAGGACTCGGGCATGCCCCGGCACTACCGCGAGGCTCCCCTGCTGTCGATCTGGGAGGGCTCGGGCAACGTCAACGCCCTCGACGTGCTGCGGGCGCTGAGCCGCGAACCGGGCACCGCCGAGGCCCTGTTCGACGAGCTCGATCTCGCCCGGGGGGCGGACGCCCGGCTGGACGGGGCCGTGACGCGGCTCAGGACGGGGCTGTCCGAGGCATCGCAGACGACGGCCCGCCGTCTCGTGGAGCAGATGGCGCTGACGCTCCAGGCGTCGCTCCTCGTCCGGCACGCCCCGCCGGCGGTGGCCGACGCGTTCTGCGCCACGCGGCTCGGGGGTGACTGGGGGCACGCGTTCGGGACGCTGCCCCGTACGGCCGGCCTGGACACCATCGTGGAGCGGGCGCTGCCCGGCGAAGGCCCGGCCGCCGGGGCGGGCTGACGACGCGGGCCCACGGGGGCGGGCTCACGGGGGCGGGGTTGGCCCACTCGAACTCCAGCCATCATGCGCACAGTTCGCGCACAGTCACTTCGCGGTTCCGCTTCGTTGTCAGTGCCGTGGTGCAGACTCCCCGTCAGATGGCACATCGTCTGGGGGAGGACAAGGTGTTCAGGGGGATCGACGAGGTCGACTGGGCCTCGCTGCGCCACGCGTACGGCAGTGCGGAGGACGTTCCCGGATTACTGCGGGGACTGGCCTCCGCCGACCCGGCCGAGCGGCAGACCGCGCTCGACGGGATGTACGGCGCAGTGCACCACCGGGGCGAGGTGTACGACTCGACGCTCGCCTGTGTTCCGATTCTCCTCGCGCTCGCCGTCCGGGAGGAAGTGCGGGACCGGGCGGGGATCGTGGAGCTCCTCGTCAGCATCGGCGAGGCGAGTGGTGCCCGCGGTGATCTCGCCGCGCGGGCCCGCGCGGCGCTGCGCGCGCGGGCCGGTGTCTTCGTCCGGCTCGCCGGGGACGCGGACCCGGCGGTGCGCGGGGCGGTTCCCGGGGCGCTGGTGCGGTTCCTCGGCCCACCGGCGCGGGTGCTGGCCCTGGTGCGGGAGCGGATCACCGTGGAGCGGGACGACCGGGTCCTGCTCGCCCTGACGGAGAGCCTCGGCCTGTTCGCGCAGCGGTACCGCCTGACCAGCGATGCCCACGCCGCCGAGGCGGTGCGCCTGCTGGCCGAGCTGAGCAGGCCCCCGTACGGCCCCGGGCTCCGGCTCGCCGCACTCGGCCAGCTCGCGGGGTGTGCCCCGGAACTGCTCCCCGCCGATCTCGTACCGGCCGTCGTCCGGCTGCTCAGGGACAGATCCGGGCGGCGGACTTCCGCGGGACACGCGGACGGCTGTCCCGGACCGGACACGCTCGCCGGCCGGCTGCAGCGGCTGCGTCCCTCGGACGAGGAGGGCTCCCGGCTGCTGCGGACCCTGCACTCCGCGCTCGGCGGCCGGGTGGCCGACCGCACAGCTCTGCTGTGTGGGCAGTTGACCAGTCCTGATCCCCTCGACCGGTGCAACGGCGTGTGGATGTCGGCCGGGCTGTTCCGCGAGTGGCGTGCCGGCCACGTGGAGCCGGTCATCCTCATCGGCGGCCAACTGGGCGCGGAAGAGGGCCGGTTGCACGACGCGGCGGTCACCGTCCTGGTGGAGCTCGGCGAGCTGGCCGCACCCGCCGCCGACCACCTGCACGCGTTGGTGACGTACCGTCCCGGGCTGCGCATACGGCACCGGGAGCGGAATGCTCCCGCCCTGGGCGGTCCGCTCAAGGCCCTGGCCGGGACCGGGGACCCGCGGGCCACACCGGTGCTGGCCGAGGTGCTGGCGGGCCCGGTCGTACCGGACGACCTGGGGCTGGTGATTCCCCACCTGGGCCGCGCCGCCCTGCCGCTCGCCCCGGCGCTGCGGCGACGGCTCGCCCGCGTGCCGCTCGACGCGCCCGACGTCCACCAGCGGGCGGTTCCCCTGTTGTCGGCCCTCGCCGCACTGGGCGACGCCGACTCCCTGCCCACGGTCCTGCGTCTGCTGCGCGGCTTGCCGGACGGGCTGCGGCGGCGCGATGCCGTGATGGAAGCCGCGGCCCGTGCCCTCGGCGTGTTCGGCGGCGGCGCGCGCGAGGCGATACCGGATCTGCGCGGACTGCTGGAGACGGACTGCGCCGTCGCGGCGGCGGACGCGCTGTGGTCGGTCACGGGCGACGCGGGTGCCGTGCTGCCGGTGCTGCTGCGGGAGCTGACGGGCCCCACGAGCGGCCGGCGGCGCGGTGCCGCGGCCGTACTGGGGCGGCTGGGCCCCGCGGCCCGTCCGGCCCTGCCCGGGCTGCGCGAGATGGCCGGCTCCGGGGACGCGTGGGCGCGGGCCACGGCCGCGTGCGCGGTGTGGCGCACCACCGGGGAACCGGAAGGGTTCCTCCCCGTGCTGCGCTCCATGTGGGCGGAACACCCGCGCACCCGCAGAACGATCGCCGCGAACGTCTCGGCACTGGGACCGGCGGGGGCTCCCCTGCACGACATGCTCCGGGCGGAGCTCGCCTCTCCCCGGCGGCACCGCCCCGGCTCCGGCAGCCACGGCATACGCGAGGACCTGGGGCTGCTGCGGGAGTGCCGGGAGGCGCTGGCCGGGCAGGCGCACCGGTAGGGCCTCGCCTCACCCCGCCGTACGCCCCCACATCGGGCCGAAGCGGGCCCACTCCGCGTCCCACTGGTCGATCCGGCGGCACTCCAGGCGGCCGCGCAGGGCACGGCCGGCGATCAGGGGTACGGCCGCGCCGCACAGGCCCGCCACGCCGCCGATCAGCAGCGCCCGCACGCGGGCCTGGGACGCGGTGACGGGCCGGGTGACCTGGCGGCCCTCGGAGTCCGTCCACACGGTGACCGGGGCGCCGGCCGCGCTGCCCGCCGGGACCCGCAGCTGGCCGGAGCGCCGGGAGCCGTCCGCGGCGGTCCACCGTGCCGTCGCCCACACCTGCTCGGCGCGGGACACCCGGGCGTTCTCGGTGGCCGTCCCCGGAGCGCGCTCGGCGAGCCGTGCCACGAGCGGGCGCCACTCGACGCGTTCCCGGGCCAGTCCGTCCTCCACGGAACGGCTCACCGACGTCCCGGCCAGCACCCCGGTGAGCACGGTGAGCGTCCACACGCCCAGGACGACCCAGGCCTCCACCCTGTCGGCACGGCGCTTGAGCGGATTGCGCCGCCAGCGCCACAGCCACACCTTCGGACCACGTAACGCCATCGAAGGCCTCCTCCTCACGAGCCCACGACCATCTCGCCGCCCTCCCCATACGGACGGCGGCGCCTGGATGCTCACTGCACCTACCCGGCGTGACGGTCCCCACGGTCCCCGCACGTGCCCGCACCCTGCGGGACGGGGTCGCGCAGGCCTCTGCCCCCGCGCCGCCGACACCCCGCTGACCTGCGGCGGAGCACGGCCCGGAGGTGACTGTCAGTGGCGGGGTGCAGACTGGCCGATGTCCGGGACGAAGGCGTCGACGAAGACGCCGCGGAGGTGATCGGCATGACCGAGGTACTGCTCGCCGTGGGCACGCGCAAAGGCCTGTTCATCGGGCGCCGGCGAGGTGGTGGCACCTGGGAGTTCGACGAGAGCCCCTACTTCAACGCGCAGGCCGTGTACTCGGTCGCCATCGACACCCGGGCCGGGACCCCGCGGCTGCTGGCCGGCGGCGACAGCTCGCACTGGGGCCCGTCCGTGTTCCACTCCGACGACCTGGGCCGCACCTGGACCGAACCGGCCAGCCCGGCGGTCAAGTTCCCCCAGGACACCGGGGCGTCCCTGGAGCGGGTGTGGCAGCTGCACCCGGCCGCCGCCGAGCCGGACGTGGTGTACGCGGGGACGGAACCGGCCGCGCTGTACCGCTCGGAGGACCGCGGGGAGACGTTCGAGCTGGTCCGGCCCTTGTGGGAGCACCCCACGCGGTCGAAGTGGGTGCCGGGCGGCGGCGGTGAGGGGCTGCACACCGTGCTCACCGACGCGCGCGACCCGCGGGCGGTGACGGTCGCCGTCTCGACCGCCGGTGTGTTCCGCACGCTGGACGGCGGCGCGAGCTGGACCCCCTCCAACTCGGGTGTGTCCGCGGTGTTCCTGCCCGACCCGAACCCGGAGTTCGGCCAGTGCGTGCACAAGGTCGCGAGGGATGCCGCCAGCCCGGACCGGCTGTATCTGCAGAACCACTGGGGGGTGTACCGCAGCGACGACGCGGGCGCGCACTGGACGGACATCGGCGAGGGCCTGCCGTCCACCTTCGGCTTCGCGGCGGTGGCGCATCCGCACAGGGGCGACACGGCGTACGTGTTCCCGATCAACGCCGACGCCGACCGGGTCCCGGCCGACCACCGGTGCCGGGTCTACCGGACGGCGGACGCGGGCAAGAGCTGGGAGCCGCTCTCGGCGGGCCTGCCCCAGGAGGATCACTACGGCACGGTGCTGCGCGACGCGATGTGCACGGACGACGCCGACCCGGCGGGCATCTACTTCGGCAACCGCAACGGCGAGGTGTTCGCGTCGGCGGACGACGGCGACAGCTGGCAGCAGCTCGCCTCGCACCTGCCGGACGTGCTCTGCGTGCGGGCCGCGCTCGTCGGCTGAGGCGCGGACGCGGGGGGAAAGTTGCGCACAGGCGTTGGCCACCGGTTGATCGCCGCTGCCCGTACGGCAGTAGGGTGACGCCCGTGGCACCACGACCCTTGCATGAGATCGTCGAAGCGGGCTGGGCGAAAGCCCTGGAGCCGGTGGCCGAACGCGTCGCCGCGATGGGGGACTTCCTCCGCGCGGAGATCGCCGCGGGACGCACCTACCTCCCGGCCGGGGCGAACGTCCTGCGGGCCTTCCAGCAGCCCTTCGACGACGTACGGGTCCTGATCGTCGGTCAGGACCCCTACCCCACTCCGGGGCACGCGGTGGGGCTGTCGTTCTCGGTCGCGCCCGAGGTGCGGCCGCTGCCCGGCAGCCTCATCAACATCTACCGCGAGCTGAACACCGACCTGGGGCTCCCTCAGCCGTCCAACGGTGACCTCACGCCGTGGACGCAGCAGGGCGTGCTGCTGCTCAACAGGGCCCTGACCACCGCCCCGCGCAAGCCCGCCGCCCACCGCGGCAAGGGCTGGGAGGAGGTCACGGAGCAGGCCATCCGGGCCCTGGCGGCGCGCGGCAAGCCGCTGGTGTCCATCCTGTGGGGCCGTGACGCCCGCAATCTGCGTCCGCTCCTCGGCGACCTGCCCTCCGTCGAGTCCGCTCACCCCTCCCCCATGTCGGCCGACCGGGGCTTCTTCGGCTCCCGCCCGTTCAGCCGGGCCAACGACCTGCTGATCCGCCAGGGCGGCCAACCGGTGGACTGGCGCCTGCCGTGAGCGGGGCGTCGGAGGAGTCCGGGTTCCTCGCCGTGGACTCCGGCGGCTCCGGGCTCCGGGCCGTGGTGGGGACCGCCGAGCGCGGACCGCTGGCCCGGCGGGCGTCCGGTGAGCCGGTCCGCACCGGTGACCGGGGCATCGATCCCGGGCACTTCATGGAGCAACTCGTGCCGCTGGTGCGCGCGTTGACCGCCGAGGCGGGAGCGGTGACGTTGACCGCCGTCGCCGTCGGCGCTGCCGGGCTGGCGTCCCTGGGTGCCGGACTGCGCGCCGAACTGCCGGGCACCCTGGCCCGGGAGTGGGGCGTGCGCAGGGTCGCCCTGGCCGCCGACGCCGTGACCGCCTACATGGGCGCGCTGGGGCCGCGGCCCGGTGCCGTGATCGCCGGCGGCACGGGACTGATCGCCGTGGGCACCGACCTGACCGGCTGGCGGCGTGCGGACGGCTGGGGGCATCTGCTCGGCGACTGCGGGAGCGGCGCCTGGATCGGGCGGGCCGGCCTGGAGGCGGCGCTGCGCGCCCACGACGGGCGCGAGGGCGGCTCGGCCCGGCTGCTGTCCTGTGCCCAGGAGGTGTTCGGGCCCGTCGTCGGGCTGCCCGGCGCGCTGTATCCCCGTCCCGACCGGCCCGCCGCACTCGCCTCCTTCGCACCCCGCGTGGCCGCCTGCGCCGGCGAGGACCCCGTCGCCGCGGGCATCCTGCGGGAAGCCGCCCGGCACATGGCCGACTCCGCCGCGGCCGTGTGCCCCGCGGGCGGTGAGCCGCGTGTCGCCGTCACCGGCGGCCTGTTCAAGCTGGGCGACCCGCTGCTCGGGCCACTGGACGAGGAACTGACGCGGCGGCTCCCGCAGGTTCGGCGGGTGCCGGCCGAGGGCGACCCGCTGCACGGCGCGGTACGCATCGCGGCGGAACTGAGCACGGGTCCGCTCACGCTGCCGGGTGACGAGACGATGCTGTCCGTGACCACCCGTCCGGGTGATTGATCCGATCACATCCCATCGGCACGTAACACATCAGACAAAACAGGACGGATACCGCTCACCTGCACCCTCCCCGAACAGGGGAACCCAAGAAGCCAGTAACATGCGGCGCCATGAGTTCCCCCACTGGGCCCGCGGATGGCCTGCCCGTACGAATGCCGCGCCCCCGCCAGCCCGGACGGCACCGCCGTCCCGAGCCGCTGGTTGCTCCCGAGGGCGCGCCGGCGCTCGTCCTCGCCGTGCCGGGGACGCCCAGTAGCGCCACGCGCAGCCTCGCCGAGGAGGTCGTGAGCATCGCCCGCTCCGAGCTGCCCGGCCTCGATGCCCGCATCGGCTACCTCGACGGGGACAACGCGGAGTTCCCCACGCTGCAGGCCGTGCTCGTGCACGCCGCCGAGGAGCGCACCGCCCGTTTCGAGCAGGCCCGCGCCGCCGGCATGGACGTCAAGATGCCCGACGGCCCCGTCGCCGTCGTCGTGCCGCTGCTCGCCGGCCCGGACAGCGCGCTGCTGCGCCAGGTCCGCCAGGCCCTCATGGAGAGCCGGGTCGCCGCCGAGCTGACCGACGTCCTCGGTCCGCACCCGCTGCTCGCCGAGGCGCTGCACGTGCGGCTGTCCGAGGCCGGCCTGGCCCGTGCGGACCGTGCCCGGCTGTTCACCGTGGCGACCGCCGCGGACGGCATCGTCCTGGCGTCGGTGGGCGGTGACGAGGCCGTGCAGGCGGCCGGCATCACAGGCATGCTGCTGGCCGCACGCCTCGCCGTGCCGGTGATGGCCGCGGCCCTGGACCAGGAGGGCTCCATCGCGTCCGTCGCCGAGCAGCTGCGCTCCTCCGGCTCTCAGCAGCTGGCGCTCGCCCCGTATCTGATCGGCCCGGAGATCGAGCAGGGCCTGATCGAGGAGGCCGCGAAGGAGGCCGGCTGCTCCGCCGCCGAGTCGCTCGGCGCGTACCCGGCGATCGGCAAGCTCGCCCTGGCCAAGTACACGACGGCGCTGGGCATCGCCCCGCAGCAGGCGCAGAGCACGCCGGTGCGCTGACGCGGGGCGCTGCGCGCAACGCCGTGAAGGCCCGCTCCGGTTGGTTCGGAGCGGGCCTTCGCCGTCGGGGGTGGGTGTCCGGTGGGGTGGAGTGTGACTCCGGCTCAGGCGAGGGCCACGCAGGACGCCGCCGTCACCCTGATCGAGCCGCCTCGTCGTGGGACGCCCGTGAGCGGGTCGACCGCGAACCACGTCACGTCACCGGAACGCTCGTTGGCGACGTACAGGAAGCCGTCGGAGGCGGCCAGGGCGCGGGGCCAGTGGCCGCCGCAGTGCACCGTGGTGACGAGCCGCAGCTCTTCGCCCTGCACGGCGAGCACGGACAGGACGTCCTCACCGCGGGTGGCGGTCCAGACGAAGCGCCCGTCGGGCGAGGTGACGATGCCCGAGGGGTAGGCGTCGCGCGCCGGTGCACCGGCCAGGACCGGGGTCTCGGACAGCGGCGTCAGGACGCCTTCCGCCGCGTCCCAGCGGCACACGGTGACGGAGGGGCTCAGTTCGTTGACGACGTAGGCCTGCGTGCCGTCCGGGTGGAAGGCCAGGTGGCGCGGCCCCGAGCCCGGGCGCAAGGCGGTCTCCCGGTACAGGGCGAGGGCGCCGTCCACCAGCGTGCACACCCGCACCGATTCCGTGCCGAGATCCACGCTGACGGCCCAGCGTCCGCTCGGGTCGGGCTGCACCTGGTGGGCGTGCGGCCCCTGCTGGCGGGGCGTGTGCGGCCCGGCGCCGGTGTGACGGAGCACGCCGGAAGCGGACCGCGCGAGGCCGCCGTCGGGGTGGACGGGGACCGCGGTGACACTGCCGGAGCCGTAGTTGGCGGTCAGGACGTGCCCCGCGAACAGGCTCAGGTGGGTCGGTCCGCCGCCGCCGACCGGCACGGGCCGCCCGACCGGCTCGGGCTTGTCCCCGGCCACCCGGTACGCGGCCACCGTGCCCTCGGCCGTCTCACTGACCGCGTACAGCGTTTCCCCATCGTGGGCAAGGGCCAGGTAGGAGGGGTCCGGGACGGCTTGCACGCTGCTCAGCACCGTCAGCGCGCCGCTGCCGGGGTCGACTTCCGCCGTCACGATCCCGGGGCCGCCGGCCGCCGTGAACGACCCGATGAACGCCCGTCGCCTGCCGTCCGCCACCGCTGTCCCCTTTCGCCCGCGCCGCCCGGAAGGACCGCGCAGCCGATCATGCAAGGTCTAGACCAAGCGGTCAAGGGGTGGTTGGTCCGGTCGGCCCCGGGCCGCCGGCCGGGGGACGCGGGCCGCCGTGGGGTTCGGGCCGCCGTGGGCGCGGGACCCGGTCAGCCCGGCACAGCTCCCCTTCTGGGCGCGTGGAGGTCCCGGTCAGACCAGGCGCCGACGAGTTGCCGCTCCCAAGCCGCTCAGGAGCACCTGACCACGCCCCACCGGCGGCAGCCGCAGCCGCAGCCGGGTCAGCTCAACAGAACCCCCATGGCACGCTGACCCGTCCGTCAGGCCCCCACCAGCGGCGAACCCGAGGGCGTGCGCAGGGGGCGGGCCAGTTCGGTCAGGGCTCGTTCCAGGCCGTGCAGGTGGGCCAGGGCGGGTTCCGCGTGAGGCAGCCCGTCCGCGTGGATCGCGATGTCCCTGCCCTCGGTGAGGGCTTCGACGGCTGCCTCCACCCGTCGGCAGGCCGTGGCCAGGCGGGTGTCGTGGGAGGCCTCCGGGTCGGCGGCGACGGCGACCAGGCCGCGGATCTCCCGGGCACAGTCGTCGAGGAGGTCCAGGACGTGCCGGGCCCGGCGCTTGCGGCCGAGCATCGGGTTCAGCGGGTGCACGAGCGGGGCGACCGAGAGCCGTACCCGGGCGAGGAGCTGCTCCAGCTCCGCCACCCGCGGGGCGGGGTCGGCGTCGGTGGCACCCGCGAGCCGCCGGGCGGTCTCGACGGCGCAGGCGTGCACACAGCGCAGGGCCCGCCGGATCCAGGCGTCGGTGATGCTGTGGGTGGTGACGGGCAGGACGAGGATCACGGCGAGGGCGGCGCCGAGCGCCCCGACACCGGTCTCGGCGAGCCGCAGGGCGAGCAGGTCCGGGCCGAGCACGCCCAGGAGGCCGTAGAGCAGTCCGGCGAGGAGGGTGACCCAGAGCATCATCCACGTGTAGGACACGGCGGCCGTGTAGAAGATGCCGAAGACGCAGACGGCGGCGAGGGCGGCCGTGACGGCGGGATCACCGTGCACGGGCATGGCCACGAGCAGGCCGAGGCCGATGCCGATGACCGTGCCGAGCAGCCGCCGGAAGCCACGGACCAGGGTTTCGCCGCGCGAGGTGGTGTTGACGAAGATCCACCAGGTGGCGCCGACGGCCCAGTACCAGCGCTGCCCGGACACCAGCTGGCCCACGACGAGGGCGAAGCCGGCTCCGGCGGTCGCCTGGACCGCCTGGCGGGTGGTGACCCGGGCCAGACCGGTGCCGCCGGGCGGGGCGGGCACTGCGGGCGGGGGCAGGCGCCGCTCGTAGCACCACAGGCCGAAGCGCACCGCGGCGGCGGCGAGGACGGACAGCAGGACCGCGGCGTACAGCTGGGGCAGCTGGTCGGTGGTGGCGTGCAGGAACTGCGCCACGAAGAAGGTCATGAACGCGAACACGCCGAGGCTGTGCCCGCGCGGGCCCCAGCGCCGCGCGTACACACCCGCACCCACCACGGCGAGGAAGGTGAGGTCCCGCGCCACCGGGTGGTCGTGCAGCTCGGCCGCGGCGGTGAGGACGGGCAGGCCGACGGCGGGCAGCAGCGCGGTGGTGACGGCCTGGCCGCGCACCGTCGCGTCGGTGACGGTGAACAGGGCGAGCAGGGCGGCGAGACCGCCGGTGACGGTGCCCGCTAGGGAGTGCCCGGCGAGGCCGCACAGGGCGACCGCGAGCGCGATGCCGAGCACGGCCCGCACGGCGAACCGCAACCGCGTCCGCCCCGGATCCGGAGCCATGAACACCCTCTTCAGCACCGCTTACCGCCCCTTTCGCCACACCGGCCACGAGTACGCATGAAAAAGGCGCCGCGGGGTCCGCAGCGCCATCGACGCACCCATATCAGCATCTCGGGTGCCACTGGCTCAACCGGGCACTTCTAGACTGGTCCATTGGTACAGCCGGAGCCGTCCGGAGACGGCCGCGGCAGAGCCAACGGACGAGGAGGACGCGTCATGCCCGTGGACGAGCTCGACACCCGCATCCTGCGGCTGCTCCTGGAGCAGCCGCGCACGAGCGTGCGCGAGTACGCCCGGATCCTCGGCGTCGCCCGCGGCACGCTGCAGGCCCGGCTGGACCGGCTGGAGCGCGACGGCGTGATCACCGGCACGGCACCGGCCCTCTCCCCCGCCGCGCTCGGGCATCCGGTGCTGGCGTTCGTGCACATCGAGGTCACCCAGGGCCATCTCGACGAGGTGGGTGACGCGCTGGCGGCCGTGCCGGAGATCGTCGAGGCGTTCTCGATCACGGGCGGCGGGGATCTGCTGGCCCGCGTGGTGGCGCGGGACAACGCACACCTGGAGGACGTCGTCCAGAAGCTGATCAGCATGCCCGGGGTGGTGCGCACCCGTACCGAGGTCGCCCTGCGCGAGCGCGTGTCCCACCGGATGCTGCCGCTGGTGGAGTCGATCGGGCGGTCGGCTCGCAGATGATCTTTGAGAGCATGGCCGCATGAGTAAGCTCCGCGGAATATCGGTCATCTTCGATCTCGACGGAACACTCGTGGACAGCGAGCCGAACTACTACGAGGCGGGCCGCCAGACGCTCGCGGCGTACGGCGTCACGGACTTCACCTGGGCGGACCACGAGCGGTACGTCGGCATCAGCACGCAGGAGACGGTCGCGGACTGGAAGGACCGCTACCACCTGCCCGCCTCGGTGGACGAACTGTTCGCCACCAAGAACCGCCGCTATCTGGAACTGGCCCGCAGCGCCACCCGCGCCTACCCCGAGATGCGCACGTTCGTCGAACTGCTGGCGGCCGAGGGCGTGCCCATGGCCGTGGCCTCGGGCTCCTCCCCGGAGGCCATCGCCGCGGTGCTGACCGGAACCGGACTGGACGCACATCTGCACACCGTGGTCTCCGCCGACGAGGTCACGCACGGAAAGCCGGCTCCTGACGTCTTCCTGGAGGCGGCCCGCAGGCTCGGCGCGGACCCGTCCGACTGTGTCGTACTGGAGGACGCCGCTCCGGGTGCCGCCGCCGCGCACGCGGCCGGCATGCGGTGCATCGCCATCCCGTACGTCCCGGCCCAGGTGGACGCCCCGGAGTTCGCGACCGCAGGCCTGCTGCTGCGGGGCGGCCAGAAGGAGTTCACGGGGCAGGCGGCGTTCGACTGGCTATGCCGGACGGAGTAGCTCCGCGGGCAGCCGTACGACGCATGCCCCGCCGGCCTCACCGAGACGCTGACCAGCGGTTGCTCAATCAGCCGAAACCGGCCGCACCCTGGCTGCGCTCCTCGTAGATTCATCGGAAGCGCCAGAGGGGAGCGGCACAGTGGCGGAGGGTGGCACCCGCAACGTCGTGGGCGGCGACACGGTGGCGGGCACGGTCGTCCAGGCCGGGTCGATCGGGGCACTGCACGTGCACACGTCCGTCCCGGCGACGGGGTCCGCGCCCGCGTCCGTCGCCGTGGACGCGTGGGAGCGCCGGGTCGGTGACTCCTGCGTCTGGCGGCACGTGCCGCAGGGCCGGGACACCGGCCACCACAGGCGGCACGTCGCCGCCCTCGCGGCCCGGCTGGCCCGCATGCGGGACGAACTGGAACGGTCGCTGGAGCAGGACCCCTGGTGCGACTCCCGGATCGCGACCGCGTTCCTGGACAACGTCGAGTGGCTGCTCGGCGAGCCGCCCGCGGACGGGACGAAGGGCCTCGACCTGTATCCGGCCGAGGCGTCCCTGCTCGTCCTGTTCCCCTTCCTGCACCGGGTCCACTACCTGCGGCGGGCGGTACGGCTCGCGCAGGTCCGTCCCTGGTCCCTGCGGCCGGCGGACACCGCCGACCCGGACAGGCAGGCGTTCGAGGTCTTCGCCGAGGAGAGCGAGGGCCTCGCCCAGCGGGCCTTGCGGGACCCGGAGGCGGAACCGCTCGTCGGCTGGTGGCTCTGTCACCGCCGCCTCGCCCAGCACGGGGAGTTCTCGGACACCGGTTCCGTCCACGCGCTCGTGGAGGAGTTGGGCGACTCCGCCGCGGAGCTGGGCGCGGCGCTCGCCGCCGACCGGGTGACCGTGCTTCTGCACGGCCTCCGACGAGGCCCCGACATCTGCCATCCCGAGTTCCTGAACCTGCTGCCCGCCGACGACCGGGTCCGCTGCGGACCCGGTCACCAGCAGATCCGCTTCCAACGCGTCGGCCTCCTCGTCGCCCTCGCCTACGGCATGTCCGTCGAGACGACCGCGCTGCCGGACATCGTCGCCGAGCACCTCGCCATCCCGTATCCGGTGGATCTGCCCCTGCTGCGCCGCACCCTCGCCGAAGCGCACTGGGGAGGGTCGCGCGACCTGCCGGTGCTCCGCGCCGAATGCCACCACGAGGCGGTCGTGGAGGGTCTGCGCGAGTACACCGCCCGAGCCGACGCCATGCTGCACGCGATACGGCGGACCGTCAGGGACCGGGTCAACCAGCCCATGCCGGACCTCCCCACCCGGCTCTCCGCCGACGGCGTGGTTCCCAGCCGCGGCACCTTCGACGGGTACGCGAGGTTCCGGAGCGACGGACGCCGGGTCCTCGATCTGGCGATGGGGATCGAGCTGTACAAGGACCGCGACCTGGCCGTCCGGGAGCTGTACCAGAACGCGCTCGACGCCTGCCGCTACCGGCGCGCCCGGCAGGAGTACCTCGACCGCACGACGGAACCGTCCGGCACGCCGTACACCGGCCGCATCTCCTTCACGCAGGACACCGACGACGACGGCCGGGCGTATCTGGACTGTCAGGACGACGGAATCGGCATGGGCGAGGCCGAGCTGCGCGGTGTGTTCTCCCACGCCGGCGCGCGCTTCGCGGAGCAACTGGAGTTCAAGCTGGAGCGTGCCCGCTGGGAGTCCCTGGACCCACCGGTGACGCTGTATCCGAACAGCCGGTTCGGGATCGGTGTGCTCAGCTACTTCATGCTCGCCGAGGAGATCCGGGTCACCACCTGCCGCATGGACGCCGACGGCGTTCCCGGGCCCGTCCACGAGGTGTCCATCTGCGGGCCGGGCCACCTCTTCAGGATCGTGCGCAAGGCCGCGCGCGGGCGCGAGCCCGGCACCCGGGTCCGGCTGTACCTGCGGCCCGAGATCGAACCGGCGGGCTGGTCCGTGATCGACGTTCTCGAACGGGTGCTCGCGATCGCGGAGTTCCCCACGACGGCACGGAAAGGGGTGCTGAGCAGTGCGTGGGAGCCGGGGCGGCTGAAGGGACGGCAGAAATCCGGTCCTGCCGACCCCGGTCTCAACGCGAGCGGAAGCCTGGTGGCCTGGTCCGAGGACGGCAGGGGCGCGCAGGTCGTCTGGTGTGAGAACGGCGGGGCGCTGCTCGTGGACGGGCTGGTCGTGGAGCCGACGGTACGCAAAGGTGTCCTGTCGGCGACGGGCCCGGGGCTGACCGGGGCGGTGGTGAACCTGCGCGGTCCGTGGTCTCCGGCGAAGCTGTCGGTGGACCGGCGGCATGTCCTGGACGATGTCAGCGTGCCGGTGAGGGAGCTGGTGGAAAGGGCCGGCAGCGTCCTCGCGGAGGGCGATGACGACGTGCCGGGCTTTCCCTGGCTTTGTCAGGTGGCCGGCGGTAGCGCGGTTCTGGCCGACGTCGTGTCCGAGGCGCTCTCCGACCGTGGTCGAGAACTCGCGTTCAGGGGCGTACGGTTCGGCAGTCCGCAGGTCGGATACTTTCCGGCGGATTTCTCCCTCGTCCCACACGATCCTCATGGCGAGCCGCGTTATGGTGCCGGCGCCTGGAGTGACCCCAGCGGTGACACGCCGGACCACTTGTTCCTCTGGCGGATCCTCGCCCGCCGTTCCGCGCGGGCACTCCGGAAGCTCGTCGAGGTGTGCCCGGAGGCGGACGACACCCGTCCGGTCCGGCGGCCGACGCCGTCCGACCAGTGGTTACTGATGGCCCGTCAGTCACGCAGCTGGCACAGCAGCCCTCTGAACAACCACTGGAACTTCGCCGATGCCGCCGAAACCCTCCAGTGCACCTCACGCGACGTAGCCATGCGACTGGCCGCGTTGGGCTACCCGGACGCCGATCCCCGGCGCTGGTCGTCCGATGCTCAGCTCACGAGGGCGAACAGCGGTGTCTTCCGGCCGCTCCACGGTGAAAGCCTTCTGGGCAGGCAGAAACCTCTGTCCACCGAAGAACTGATGGAGATGGTGGCACGCGCGAACGACAGCATCGACGCAACGGCCGAACTTCTGCGGCGTTTCGGGCTCGTGGTACCGGACAGCGTGGTGGCACTGTGCAAGGCCGCGGAAAACGACGACCTGCTCTGGCTCAACCCGGACAGAGTGACAGAAGGCTGCCTGGATCCCGGTGTGGCGGTCCCCCCAGGGCACGTGGCGCGCGCAAGCCTCCGGTCCGGTCTCTCCGTGCCGGAAGTGTGCCGACGGCTCGCAGCCCAGGGCCTCCGCGCCGAATCCGGCCGCCTGCCGGACCGCCCCACGACAGAGACCGTCGCACTGCTGAGCCTGAATGTGAACGGAAGGCCGCCCTGGTTGAACCCCGCGCGGGCGACGCCACCCGGTCTGATCCTTCGTGCGGCGGAAGAACTCCGACTGGCACCGGCAGAAGTAGTGGCCAAGCTGGCCGCGCTCGGAGTCGCCCCGCCGGAACCCTTTCCGGCGGATGCCACGACGGATGACCTCTGGGCCCTTGACGACGAGGCGTACGGCGAGTATCTCGTCCCCCCGGGGCCGCTGTCCTACGCAGACGTCTTCAGCGGTGTCGAGGACCTCGACGACCTCCGCTACAAGCTCCACCGCCTGCGTGCCTATGGGTTCGACACAGCTCTGGAGGTCCCCCGCCGGCCCACTCCACTGGACCGGGAGATATTGCGCGAGAGCAGCCCGATCAACTGGTGGTACACGTCGACTGACGCAGCAGTGCCGTTCAGTTACATCCTTTTGGCGGCACGGGAGTTGGGGGCCCTGCCCACGACGATCGCGAAGCGTCTGCGCGCCTGCAACATCGCGACGTCGCACGACAGCCTCCCGAAGGGTCTCTCGTTCAGCGAAGCTCTTCGACTCATCCGCGCGGATGAGCTGGATGCGGGGGAAGTTCCCGGGGCCGAGGGCTTCCCGCTTGAGTTCCTGGTCAAGACGGCCCTCCGTAAACGCACCGGCATCAGGCACGTCGTCTCCCTGCTCAACGACCTCGGCATCCCCGTCCGCGACCCCGCGGAGACCGTCAGGGCCGCCCTGGCACGCGTTCCCCGTCCCGATCAGTTCTGAGCACCAATCCCGTCCGCAGCGTTGACGCCCTCTCACCCCACGCATAACGTCTGGCCGACCCCCCGCACACTGTTCGTGATGACGAACGAAGCCCCTCGTGGAGGAGCACATGGCCCGGCCCCTCTCCAGACGATCCCTTCTCCAGGCCGCGGCGCTGGCGGCGGCGACCCCTGCGGTGTCTCTCACCACGGCCGGCCGAGCCGCGGCCACTGTTCAGGAGGCAACAGCCGTGACGGCGGCCCCGTCCGCATGGACCGTCCGACCCTTCGCCCTCGAAGACGTGGCCCTCAGGCCCGGACCGTTCGCCGACAAGCGGAAGCTGATGCTGGATCACGCCCGCGGCTACGACGTGAACCGGCTGCTCCAGGTGTTCCGCGCCAACGCCGGCCTCTCCACCGGTGGCGCGGTCGCGCCCGGCGGCTGGGAGGGCCTGGACGGCGAGGCCAACGGCAACCTGCGGGGCCACTACACCGGCCACTTCCTGACCATGCTGGCGCAGGCGTACCGCGGGACGAAGGAGCAGGTGTTCGCCGACCGGATCGGCACCATGGTCGGGGCGCTGACCGAGGTGCGCTCGGCGCTGCGGCGGGAACCGGCGGTGCTGAGCGTCCCCGGGAAGTTCGGGACCGGTGCGGATCAGGTCCGGGGCTCCTACCAGTACGTGGACCTGCCGGCCGCCGTGCTCGGCGGTGCCCCGGCGATCACTCTCGCCCTGTGGGTCCGGCCCACGCACGACGCCGCCTGGGCGCGGATCTTCGACTTCGGCGACGACACCAGCCGCTACCTGTACCTGGCCGCCCGCAATCAGGCCGGGGTGCCGCGCTTCGCCGTCACCACGTCGGGAGCCGGCGGCGAGCAGGCGCTGAACGGCACGGCCGCGCTGCCGCTGAACCAGTGGAGCCACCTGGCGGTCACGATCGCGGACGGCACCGGCACCCTGTACGTCAACGGCGCCGCCGTGGCGCGCAACACCGCGATGAGCCTCACCCCGGCGGCCCTCGGCACACTCAAGAACAACTGGCTCGGCCGCTCGAACTACTCCGCCGACCCGGTCTTCGCGGGTGCCTTCGAGGAGTTCGACGTCTTCGCGCGGGCGCTGAGCGCCGCCGAGGTCACGGAGTTGCAGACCCGCCGGGCCGCCGACGCGTCGACGGGCCGGGGCGATCTGGCGTCGTACGCCTTCGACGAGACGGCCGGCGGGACCTTCGCGGACGCCTCCGGCCGGGGCCTGAACGGCGTCCTGCGCCGCACCTGGGGCGGGCCGAGCCACCCCGGGTTCCTCGCGGCGTACCCGGAGACGCAGTTCATCGACCTGGAATCGAGGACCACGCCCGACTACACCAAGGTGTGGGCGCCGTACTACACCGCGCACAAGATCCTCAGGGGGCTGCTCGACGCGTACACCGCCACGGACGACGACCGGGCGCTCGACCTCGCGTCCGGCATGTGCGACTGGATGTACGCCCGGCTGTCGAAGCTGCCCGAGGCCACGCTCCAGCGCATGTGGGGGATCTTCTCCAGCGGTGAGTTCGGCGGCATCGTCGAGGCGGTCTGTGATCTGCACACGATCACCGGAAAGGCCGAACACCTGGCGCTGGCAAGGCTGTTCGACCTGGACCGGCTGATCGACGCGTGCGCCGCGAACACCGACATCCTCGACGGGCTGCACGCCAACCAGCACATCCCGATCTTCACCGGCTATGTGCGGCTCTACGACGAGACCGGCGAGGAGCGGTACCTCGACTCGGCGAAGAACTTCTGGGACATGGTCGTCCCGCACCGCATGTACGGCATCGGCGGCACCAGCACCCAGGAGTTCTGGAAGGCCCGGGACGTGATCGCGGGCACGATCGGTGCGACCACCGCCGAGACCTGCTGCGCCTACAACATGCTCAAGCTGAGCCGGACCCTGTTCTTCCACGAGCAGGACCCCAAGTACATGGACTACTACGAGCGGGCCCTGTACAACCAGGTGCTCGGCTCGAAGCAGGACAAGCCGGACGCGGAGAAGCCGCTCGTCACGTACTTCATCGGGCTGACACCCGGTCATGTCCGGGACTACACGCCCAAGCAGGGCACGACCTGCTGCGAGGGCACCGGCATGGAGAGCGCCACGAAGTACCAGGACTCGGTGTACTTCGCGAAGTCCGACGGCAGCGCGCTGTACGTCAACCTGTACAGCCCGTCCACGCTGACCTGGGCGGAGAAGGGCGTCACGGTCACGCAGACCACCCGCTTCCCGCAGGAGCAGGGCAGCACGCTGACCTTCGGGGGGAGGAGTGCCTCCTTCACGCTGCGGCTGCGGGTGCCGTCCTGGGCGACCGCGGGGTTCCGGGTGACCGTCAACGGGCGGGCGGTGTCCGGGACTCCGCAGCCCGGCAGCTACTTCGACGTGTCCCGGAGCTGGCGGGCCGGCGACACCGTCCGGATCGCCATGCCGTTCCGGACGCGGGTGGAGAAGGCGCCGGACGACGCGTCCCTGCAGACCCTGTTCCACGGGCCGGTCAACCTCGTCGCCCGCGACGTGGCCACGGAATACCTGAAGGTCGGGCTGTACCGCGGGGCCGGCCTGTCCGGCGATCTCTCGTCCGCCCTGACGCCGGTGCCGGACAAGCCGCTGCACTTCACACTGGACGGGACCGAGTGGGCGCCCTTCGCCGAGGGGACGGAGGACCCGACGCACGCCTACTTCCGGCGCACGGAACCGAGGGTCGTGTTCGGCGGCCGGGACGCGGGCGTGGCCAATCCGGCGAAGTCCGGCGGCACCACGCTGCTGGACGAGATCTGGGCGGGGGCGCCGTTCCGGGACAAGGGGGCGCTGGTGGCGCGGGTGCGGGCCACGGTGGACGTGTGGGTGTCGGCGGGGTTGCTGGTCAGGGCGGACGCGGACAAGGTGGTGGCGACGGCGGAAGCGGCTTCGTACCGGCCCTGAGCGCCTGACCGGCCGGGCCGTGTGCGGCGTTCGAGCGGATGCCGCACACGGCCGAACTTTTTTGCGGCAGGGATGATTGTTTCGCCCCTGGCATCCGTACCTCTTGGTGTTGGGCCGTTCATATCCCAGGAGGCACGATGCGCATCTCGCGCAGCACGGCAGGAACCGCGTTCGTGGGCGGCGCGCTGGTCCTTACGCTGACCGCGCTCGCCTATCCCAGCATGCTGGGCGTAGAGAACGCGGCTTCCGGCCAGGACCGCATCATCGCCAACACCCAGTGGGGTCCGCTGACCGAGGCGGACCGCGACTTCGTGGTGCGCGTACGCGCGGCCGGACTGTGGGAGTACCCGCTCGGGCAGCTGATCAAGGAGCGGAGCACGTCGCCGGAGATGCAGGAGGTCTCCAAGCATCTGCTCGTGGGTCACGGCCGGCTCGACGCGGGCTGCCGCAAGGTCTCCACGGACCTGGGCATCACCCTGCCGAACGAGGCGTCGCCGCAGCAGCAGCAGTTCGTGGCGACGGCCGAGGGCAGCACCGGCAAGGAGTTCGAGTCCACGGCCGTGACGATCATGCGCGTCGCGCACGGGGGCATCTTCCCGACGATCGCCAAGATCCGGGCGACCACCCGCAACAGCCTGGTGCGGGAGCTCGCCGACACGACCAACGACACCGTGCTCGACCACATCACGGTTCTGGAGAAGACCGGCCTGATCAACCAGGAACAGGTGAGCTTCCAGATCACCGCCCCGCCCAAGCTGCCCCAGGAGCAGACGACACCGCCGCCGCCCCAGCAGGGTGCGCCGGTCCGCGTGCTGCCGATCCCCGAGGAACTGAAGGACTTCCAGACGGTCGCCCCCAATCCCTCCTACGGGGCGCCGGCACCGTCTCCGTCGGCCGGCTGAGCCGGGTACGACGTTCCCGGGGGGTCGCGGTCCGTAAGCGGCCCCCGTCCTACGAACGGCGGCGGGGCTTGCCGCGTCGGTCGCTCTTGGGGGCACCGCGCCCGCTCTTCCCGGTGCGCTTCGCCCCGGCGGACTTCCCGGCCGCCGACTTTCCGGCCGCCGGCTTCCGTCGGGCGCCACCCCGGTCCGCGTCCGCGGACTCGCCCCGCGCCGGGGGCTGCTGACGACCCCGGGTGCTGTTGACCGTGCGGCCGCGGACGATGCCGATGAAGTCCTCGACCTGGTCCGTCTTCGCGTCCTCGGGCCAGGCCAGGGCCACGCTCGACTCGGGGGCGTCCTTGAGGGGCCGGTGGGTGAGGTCCTTGCGGTGATGCAGGCGGGCGAGCGACAGCGGGACGACCAGGACGCCGATGCCCGCCGCGACCAGTTCGACGGCGTCGGCGGTGGTCGCGGGCCGTTCCAGGGCGGGCCTCCCGGGCAGGCTCTCCCAGTCGAGGACGTCGTCGAGGGGGTGCAGCACGATGTCGTCGGCCAGGTCCTCCGGAGCCACCTCGTCGACGGCGGTGACCAGGTGGTCCTTGGGCACCACGACGACGGTCTGCTCGGTGTAGAGGGGGATGGCGCTGAAGACCGAGCGGTCCACGGGTGTGCGGACGAGGC
Organism: Streptomyces collinus; assembly: GCF_031348265.1. Classification (NCBI taxonomy): domain Bacteria; kingdom Bacillati; phylum Actinomycetota; class Actinomycetes; order Kitasatosporales; family Streptomycetaceae; genus Streptomyces; species Streptomyces collinus. The sequence goes on from NZ_CP133771.1 coordinate 1,039,276, forward strand.
CCGCGTCGGAGTCCCCGCCCAGCAGCCGCCCGGCCGCCGCCCCGGCGGGCACCTGCGTGAGGGTCAGCGGGACGCCGGGGTGCCGCTCGTTCCAGATGCGCACCCATTTGTCGGGCATCACCCCGGGAACGTAGGCGAGCCGGAACGAGGGGGTTGCATCCGAGCCTGTCACCTCGCCAGGTTACCGGCCGTGGTCAGAGGTCGTGCACATGCTCGTTACCCTGGGGTCCATGACGTCGCACCAGAACACCCAGACGATGAAGCCCGCGACCGCGGCGAAGAAGCTGGGTGTGTACCTCGAGGCCACCCCCGCCGATTTCCGGGAGGGTGTCGTCTCACGCGCCGAGCTGAACGAGCTCCAGGCGAACCCGCCGCAGTGGCTGCAGGAGCTGCGGCGCAACGGCCCGCACCCCCGGCCGGTGGTCGCCGCGAAGCTCGGTGTCTCCATCGCGGGCCTCGCGCGCGCCGGCGTCACCGAGCCCCTCACCACGGAGCAGATCGAGGCGCTGAAGCAGGAAGGCCCCGAGTGGCTGGAGCGGGAGCGCACCACTCAGGCGGAGGTCCGCAAGGAAGCGGAACGGATCAAGAAGAAGAACGCCGAACGTCAGGCCTGACCTGAGGACCCCTCCTTTTCGGACGGCCCCCACCGGATGATCCGGTGGGGGCCGTCGCCGTTTCCTCGGTGTTCCCGGGCGCCGTGTGGTGTCGGTGAAATCCTTCGGCCATGTCTTGACATGGCGCTGAAGCGATCCGTAGCTTGGCCGATCATTTAGATTCGTGAAGCGGGTTCACGAATATGAACGGAGAACCATCCATGCGGGATCGCCGACGCTGTATCGCCATGCGGCTACGCCGCGTGCACCGCCTGGCTGCCACGTGTGCCGTCTCGGGGCTCCTGTTCGGAACGGCCGCCTGCGGATCCGGTTCCGGCAGCGCCCGGGCCGGTGACCCGAACACCCTGGAGGTGTGGACCCGGAGCGACCCGGAGTCCGCCCAGACCTACGACCGCGTGTTCGCCGCCTTCACGAAGAAGACCGGCATCAAGATCAACTACCAGCCGGTCATGAACTTCGACCAGCAGTTGCAGAGCCGCGCGTCCGTCAAGGACCTGCCGGACGTCATGATCAACGACACGGCCCTGATGGGCAGCTACCAGGCCCAGGGCCTGCTCAAGCCGATCACTCCGGCCTCGATATCCGGACATGACGAGATCACCGCCAAGTCCTGGTCGTCCACGGCCGGCCTCGACGGCAGGCACTACGGCATCCCGTACTCCCGGCAGGCCATGACGCTGTTCGTCCGCAAGGACTGGCGCGAGAAGCTCGGCCTGCCGCAGCCGAAGACCTGGCAGGACACCCTCGCCCTGGCCAAGGCCTTCGCCACCCGCGACCCGGACGGGGACGGCAAGAAGGACACCTACGGCATGGTCGTCCCGGGCAGCGCCCAGAACGGCTACGTCGCCTGGTGGGGCGCCAGCTATCTGTGGCAGGGCGGTGTGCGGATCCTCCGGAAGGAGGGGTCGGGCTACCGGCCCGCCATGGACTCCGCGGCGGCCCTGCGCACCGTCACCTGGATGAAGAAGAACCTCTTCTGCGGCGACAACGGTGTCATCCAGCCCAGCGCCCTGACCTCCGTCACCGCGAACACCACCAACTTCCAGGACGGCAACGCCGGGATGTACCTCACCGGCCCGTACAACATCTCCACGTTCGACAAAGCCCTCGGCAAGGACAAGTACGAGGTGCTGCCGGCCCCCTCGGGCCCGGCCGGCAACAACGACGTGCTGGCCGACGGCGAGAACATCTACTTCGGCGCGAAGACCGGCAAGGCGAAACAGGAGCAGACACTCGCCGCGTTCCTCGTCTCCCCCGAGGGCCAGGAACTCGCCATGACCGGCGACCACCAGCCCGTCGTGCGCATCCCGGTCAACTCCACGCTCGACGCGGCGAAGGTGCGCGACGACCCCCGCTGGAGCGTGGTGCAGACGGCGTACGAGACCGCCTCCGTGCAGTTCCCCAACGCGCCGGACTTCGCCCCGATCAAACAGGACACCGCCGACGCGCTCAACGCGATCTTCACCTACTGCGGCAGCGACGTCCGCTCCGGCCTGAAGGAGCTCAACGACACCCTCGCCGGTGACCTCAAGGACCAGGAGCTGCTGAAATGACCGCGACCGCGACGACGCCCGGGCCGCGCAGAGCCCGGATCATCGGCAAGAAGGCCGTACTGCCCTGGCTGTTCCTCGCCCCGGGGCTGCTGCTGGCCCTCGTCTTCAAGTTCCTGCCCATGGGCAAGGGCGTCTGGCTCAGCTTCTTCGACGTGCGGCCCTTCCTCGGTGACAAGTGGGTCGGCCTCGACAACTACACGCGGGTCCTCACCGACCACCGTTTCCAGGACGCCATCGGCCACACCCTGCTCCTCGGCGTCGGGATGTCCCTCGGCGGGATCGTCGTCGGCTCCGCGCTGGCGCTGCTGCTGGAGGGCCAGGCCCGCTCGCTGAAGATCATCCGTACCGCCGTGTTCCTGCCCGTCGTCACCGCCACAGCGGTGGTCGGCGAGATGTGGCGGCTGATGTACTACCCGACCTCCGACGGCCTGCTCAACAGCGGTCTGGGGCTCCTGGGACTGGGGCCCGTGCCCTACCTGGACAACCCCGACACCGCGCTGTGGGCGACGATGGCCATGGGCATCTGGATGCTCGCCCCGTACAACATGGTGATCATCCTCGCCGGGCTGGCGGGCGTGGACCGGTCGCTGTACGAGGCCGCCGCGATGGACGGCGTCTCGCTCCGGCAGCGACTGCGGCACATCACCCTGCCGGCGATCCGGCCCGCCCTCGGCATCGTCCTCACCCTCGCCGCCATCCGCGGACTGCGCGTCTTCACCGAGGTGTACGTCCTCACCGGCGGCGGTCCGGCCGGCTCCACCGACGTGTGGATGACCCGCGCCTACACCCTCGGCTTCACCCGTAACGACATCGGCGGCGCCTCGGCCGCCTCCGTGGTTCTGCTCTGCGTGACGCTGCTGCTCACCGTCACGGTCAACTACCTCCGCAAGAGGGGAGACGTGAGATGAGCGCCCCCGCCATCGACCCCGTCCGGACTCCGGTGAGCGCCACTCCCGCGCGGAAGTCCGCCGGGAAGGGGCGCACCACCCCCGCCCGTTTCGACACCGCCCTCGGCTGGAGCGACCGGCCGGGCCCCGCCTGGGCGCTGCGCGTCCTGCTCTGCCTGCTCGCCCTCGGCGTCTTCGCGGCCCCCTTCCTGACGATCTTCTCCGGTTCCTTCAGCGAGAAGGCCAGCGGTTCGACCCTGTCGTTCCTCCCTCACCACCCGACCCTGCTGAACTTCCAGGTGGCGGGCGAGCGGGGCATCTGGGACTACTTCGGCAACTCCCTGGTGATAGCGGGCGGCGGGCTGCTGCTCCAGCTCGCCGTGTGCACGCTGGCCGCGTACGCGCTGGCCCGGCACAGGTTCCGCGGGCAGGCGCTGGTCCTGACCCTGTTCATGCTGACGATGATGCTCCCGGAGGAGGTCATCGCCATCCCGCTGTCCCTGGTCCTCGGGCATGTGCCGGTGGTCGGCGTCGACCTGAAGGGCACCGTCTGGGGTGTGATCCTGCCGCTCGGTGCCTGGGGCTTCTCCGTGATGCTGCTGACGGAGTTCATGAAGGACATCCCCACCGAGATCGAGGAGGCCGCCCGCATCGACGGCGTCGGCGAGCTGCGGATGCTGTGGCAGGTCGTCCTGCCGCTGTGCAAGCCCGCGCTCGGTGTCGCCGGGGTGCTCGGTTTCATCATGATCTGGGACCAGTACCTGCTGCCCCTGATCGCCGCCAAGGACCCCACCGACTACACGGTCACCGTCGCCCTGTCCATCCTGCGCACCGACCCCGAGGTCGGCTCCGGGGTGGTGCTGGCCGGTGCGGTCATCGCCCTGGTGCCCAGCCTGATCGTCTATCTGCTCCTCCAGCGCTCGCTGGTCACCGGCATCGCCGCCGGGGCCACCAAGGGCTGACAAACCCCCACGTATGAGGGAGACATGAAGTTCCACGGAGTGCTGTTCTTCCCGGTCACGCCGTTCGCGGCGGACGGTTCACTGGACGAGGAGCGGATGGCCCGGCACATCGAGTCGGGTGTCGCCGCGGGCGCGGGAGGTGTGTTCGTCGCCTGCGGCACCGGCGAGTTCCACGCGTTGTCGGCCGAGGAGATCGAGCGGGCCACCCGGGTCGCCGTCGAGACCACGGCCGGTCGGGTGCCGGTCCTCGCGGCGGCCGGCGGCCCCACCCCGGTCGCCCGCGACCAGGCCGCCCGCGTCGAACGCGCGGGCGCCGACGGCATCCTGCTGCTGCCGCCCTACCTCGTCAGCGCCCCGCAGCAGGGCCTCGTGCGCTACGTCGAGGAGGTCATCGCGGCCACGGACCTGCCCGTCGTCTTCTACCAGCGCGGCACCGCCCGGCTCACCGCCGAGACCGCCGCCGAGATCGCCGCCCTGCCCGGGGTCGTCGGACTCAAGGACGGCATCGGGGACATCGAGCGGATGCACCGCATCGTCCGCGCGGTGCGTGCCGTACCGGGCACGGAGGACTTCCAGTTCTTCAACGGGCTGCCCACCGCCGAGATGACCGCGCCCGCCTACCAGGGCGTCGGTGTGGAGCTGTACTCCTCGGCGGTGTTCGCCTTCGCCCCGGAGATCGCCCTGGCCTTCCACCGGGCGCTCGCCGAGGGCGACGACGCCCTGGTCTCCCGGCTCCTCGACGAGTTCTACGGCCCGCTGGTCGCTCTGCGCGACGAGGTCCCCGGGTACGCCGTGTCGCTCGTCAAGGCCGGGGTGACCCTGCGCGGCCTGGACGTCGGCGGCGTACGGGCGCCGCTGCTCGATCCGACGCCGGAGCATGTCGCCCGGCTCTCGAAACTCCTCGACCACGGACTGGAGGTGGTCGGCGCATGAGCTCCACGCGTATTCGTGAGCTGATCGTCACCCCGATCGCGTTCGGCGACCCGCCGCTGCTCAACTCCAACGGCGTGCACGAGCCGCTCGCCTTGCGGGTGATCCTCCAACTGGTGCTGGAGGACGGCACGGTGGGGCTCGGCGAGTCCACGGGCGGCGCGGTCCGCCTGGAGCGGCTGCACGCCGCCGCGAAGGCCGTCGTCGGCATGGACGTCTTCGACACCACCGCCGTCACCGCCGCCATCGACGCGGCGCTGCTCCCGACCGTGCCCAGCTCCCACGAGCGCGGCTGGACCACCTCGGCGGTCGAGGTGGCCTGCCTGGACGCGCAGGGCAAGCTGCTCGGCCGCCCGGTCAGCGACCTGCTGGGCGGCAGGGTCAGGGACGCGGTGCCGTTCGCCGCGTACCTCTTCTACAAGTGGGCCGAGCATCCCGCGCTCGACGGCCGTGCGGCCATCGGCGACGACTGGGGCGAGGCCCTCGACCCGGCCGGGATCGTCGAGCAGGCCCGGCTGATGCACGAGCGGTACGGCTTCCGGTCGTTCAAGCTCAAGGGCGGTGTCTTCCCGCCCGACGAGGAGATCGCCGCGATGCGGGCGCTGGCGGAGGCCTTCCCCGGGCAGCCGCTGCGGCTGGACCCGAACGTGGCCTGGACGGTGGAGACGTCGACGTACGTCGCCCGTGAACTCGACGGTGTCCTGGAGTACTTGGAGGACCCCACCAGGAGCATCGAGGGCATGGCGGAGGTCGCGAAGGGCTCCCCCGTGCCGCTCGCGACCAACATGTGCGTGGTCGCCTGGGAGCATCTGAAGCCGGCTGTCGAGCAGAACGCCGTCCAGGTGCTGCTCACCGACCACCACTACTGGGGCGGGCTGCGCCGCACCCGTGAACTGGCCGCCGTGTGCGAGGCGTTCGGACTCGCCCTGTCGATGCACTCCAACTCGCACCTGGGCATCAGCCTCGCCGCGATGACCCATGTCGCCGCGGCCATCCCCAACCTCGACCACTCCTGCGACACGCACTACCCCTGGAACTCGGCGGACGACGTGATCGTCCCCGGCGTGCTGGAGCTGCGCGACGGCGAGGTCAGGGTGCCCACCGGCCCGGGGCTGGGTGTCGAGCTCGACCACGACCGACTGGAGCGCCTGCACCGGCGGTACGTCGACTCCGGGATGCGCGGCCGGGACGACACCGGCTACATGCGGCGGTTCCAGCCGGAGTACGAGCTGAAGCTCCCCCGCTGGTGACAGCCGTGAGCCCCGCCTCGGTGGGCGGGGCGCACGGCTGTCACCCCCTACGACTTGGGCACCTTCAGCCGGTCCCAGGTGACCTTGCCGGGGATGCCGTCGGCGTCCTTGCCGGAGAAGCCCTGCTTCTGCTGCCACAGCGCGTAGGACCGGCGGTCGGCCTCGCTCCAGTCGGGGCTGGGCCCCTCCTCGTAGCGGCTGCACCCCTCGGCGACCAGGCGGCGGCCCATCGCCGTGATGATCGGGGAGCGCTGCCCGACGTGGAAGAACCCGGCGCCCGGGAACGGCTCGTGGGACGGCTTGGGCGACGGCTTCGGGCCGGGGGCCGGCTTGGTGCCGCCCCCGGCACCCTTGAGCCGGTCGCGTATGCGCCCCCGCATCCCGTCCATGGTGAAACCGCGCGGGTCGACCTTGCCCGGCTGCCACTCCTTGTGTCCGATGACGGAGCGTTCGGACCAGCCGTGGTGGCGGCAGATCGCGGCGGACACCCGCTCGATGGCCTCCTTCTGCGCCTCGGGCCACGGGTCCTTGCCGTTGCCGAGGTTGATGCACTCGAAGCCGTAGAAGTGCCGGTTGCCGTCGGTGTCGGCCTCGTTGTCCGTCGGCGGCTTCGACTCGTTGATCACTGCACGCAGCACGTCGCCGTCGCCGAGACCGGCGTGGTTGGCCCGGCCGTTGCCGACCAGGTGGACATGGCCCTTCTTGTCGATGACGCCGTGGCACAGCGGGCCGGGGAGGTTGGCGTGGCCGTCGTAGCAGAGGTCCACGGAGGAGGCCGTGCCGGAGGTGACGGTGTGGTGGATCATCACTCCGTTCACCGGGCCCCAGGGGCCCTTGCTGTTGCGGTTGTGGGTGCGCCAGCCGCGGACCTCGTGGACGGTCAAGCCCTCGGCCCTCAGGATCTCCACCAGCTTGGACGCGCTCAGGGGCCTGGCCATCAGTTGTCTCCCTCCGCGGCGGCTTCCGCCTCGGCTGTGGTCTGCGACCGTCCCCGGGAGGGGTCGGCCTCGGCGGCCTGCTCCTCGCGGCGGGCCTGTTCCTCGGCGGCGAGCGTCGCCTCGTCGGCGGCCGGCACGCTGCTCGCCAGCGGGCCGAAGGCCAGGCGCAGGTCGACGGCGCTGCCCTCGCCCTTGACCAGGGCCAGCGGGGCGAAGTGCCGGGCGATGCCGGCGGGTGCCTGGAGCAGCGGACGGCGGGCCTGGTCGGTCGGCCATTCGACGCTGCCGGTGGCCGTGCGGGCCGGCACGATCCAGTGGTCGCCGGTGCGGTAGGCGCCGCCCTTGGCGAAGTACACCTCGACGCCGTCCTCCAGGTGCAGCCACTCCCCCTCGGTGACAGGGATCGCGCCGCCCTTCAGCGCCGTGCTGCGGCCCTTGCGCTTCGGGCCGCCGGTGTGGTCCCAGCGGCGCAGGTACGGGTTCAGGTGCGCGAGGCGTCCGACGCCGGGAGCGGGTTCGGCGGACAGGCGGACCCGGCGGCCGGGCAGGTCGAGTTCCTCGACGCGCAGCAGGGGCAGGGGCTCCAGCCGGGAGGCGTAGGCGGTGTCCACGAACTCCACGTGGTCTCCGACGTCCAGGTCCAGCTTGTCGTCATGGCCGAGGGACGCCAACTGCACCCAGGTTCCGTCGAGTTCGTCGACGGGGAAGACCACGGAGCCGTTCTCCCGGGACCATGTGAAGGTGGCGTCCTTCGCCTCGCCGCCCTCGTGGACCTCCACCCGGTACAGCTGGTTCTCCGGGCCCCGGTAGCGGGCGTCCGGCTTGACCAGGCACGGGTCCTCGTCCGCGTGGTCGGGCCGCTCGCTGCGGGCGGCGAGCCGGGCGGAGGGAGCCGACCGGCGCTGCGCCCAGCGGGTGAAGGCGGCCCGGACGACCTCCTTGGACGGGTCGGTCTCCTCGATCTCCAGCGCGGCGAGGGACAGCGGCAGCACCTGCCAGACGACCTTCACACGGGCGGCGGTGTCGGGCATGGCGGCGCCGAGGGCGACCTCGCGCAGCGCCGGGTCCTCCGCCGCGCTCACCGACCGCTCCCACACGTTCAGGTAGGCGACGAACGGCGTCTGGGCGGGCGAGGGCAGCCGGTCGCCGGGCTTCTCCGGGTCGCGGAAGCCGTCGGGCTGGTCCCAGTAGGTCCAGGTCGCGGGCGGCTCCGGCGCGGCGTCCTCGCTCTCCTCGTCGGTGACGGGCACCCCGGCCTCCGGGCGGTCGGCGTCGCACAGGATGCCGTCGACGTAGTAGCGGCCGCCGTGGATGAGCAGGGTGTCGATCTCGTGCTTGCCGCCCACGTACTCGATACGGAAGCCGACGGCGTCGCGCGGGCCGCCGTGCGGGCCGATCAGGTCGGCGGCGAGGGTGCGGGCCTGGTGGAGCTGGATCGCGGTCTGCTCGTTGAGGTCGGCGTCGAGCTGGACGCGGCCCTGCTGGGCGACGACCGCGGAGTAGTGCCGCTCCGGGCGGAAGGTGGAGCGGGAGAGATCTGCGTGCATGAAGGGTGTCCCCCTGGTTCAGAAGTGCGGGTTCACGAGGTCGGTGGCGGGTGCGCGCCGCGCGCCGTCGGCCGGTGCGTTCAGCACGTCGTCGGCCGGTGTGCGCCTCACGTCGCGAAGAAGATCCCGGCGTCGGTGCCGGCCGGGGTGTACTCGGCGAGACGGGCCCTGAGGCCGTCCTCGCGCTGCGGCCGGTACAGGTCGTGGAAGGAGCCGAGTTCGGCGCCGTCGTCGGCGCCGCGCCGGATCTCCTCGGGGCAGCGGTCCGCGAGCAGGCCGTACCAGGGCGTGCCGTAGCGCTGGGAGGCGAACAGCGGCTCGGTGTCCGGGCAGCGGTGGCGGCGCGGGGTGCGCGAGCCGGAGGGGACGTAGGAGTACCGCAGGCAGCCGACGCCGCGCCGGGCGACATGGAGCCGGCCCGTGAGAACGCTGTTCTCCGCGATCCGCACCGCGTGGGTGTGGATCTCGCCGATGACCGTCGTGCGGTGCAGATGGAGCACGGCGTGGGCGTGCCGGCAGTCCGGGGCGGACAGTGCCTCGCGGTCGTCGGCGGTGGCGTCGAGGACGCTGTCCCGGATGTGGATGTCGAGGGGGTCCTCGCTCACCTCGTCGCCGATGACCTCGATGGTGCCGAGGATGCTGTGCTCGATCTGAAGGCAGCCGGTGGTGCGGTCCAGGACGATGCTCGGTTCCTCGGGCGAGTGCGGTGCGCACTCGGGCTCCAGCGACCAGCCGGGCACGAGCGTGCTGTGCCGTACGACGACGGCGCCCATCGCGCCGGTCACGTTGATGCCGCGGCCGGCGACCAGCAGCCCGTCGAGGACCACCCGGGGCCGCTCGTGCGGGGCGCAGTCGTCCGACACCGCGCGGATGTTGAGGGCGTCGGGGCGGTTGCTGTACCAGTCGAGCAGGCGGATCACGGGGCGGGTGCCCTCAGCGGCCCGCAGTTCGAGCCGGTCGCCCGGGTCGAGGTCGAAGTCCAGCTGCTCCTGGTAGGCGCCGCTGTGGGTGATCTCGATGATGCCGGCCGACCCGGTCCGGCCGGCCCGGCGGTCGTGCTGCCAGGCCCGGTAGGCGTCCATGATCTGCCGGTAGGGCTGCGCGGGCCCGACCCGGTAGAACTCCGCGTCGGGGCGGGGCTCACGGTCGCGCTCGTACTCGCCGCCGCCCAGGTCGGCCGCGAACGCGTGGTGGTAGTCCGCCCACACGCCCTGCCGGGGCGCCGACCGTGAGCCGAAGGCGATCCGGCCCAGCTCCGGGTCGACGGCCACCTGCCCGCGCCTGGGCCGGTAGCGCCAGTCCGACAGGTCGGCGACCACGATGTCCGAGGGCGGTACGGGGTTGTCCTCGCCGTCGCGCCGGATGACGAAGCTCTTGCCGGGGCCGTAGTAGTCGAGCAGCCGGTCGTGCAGGAGGCGGCGGGTGATGAACGCCGGGACGTTGTCGGCGGTGGCGATGTGCGTCGGTGAGGGCTCCGGGAAGGGCTTGGTGACCAGCGGGGTGTCGTTGCCGAGGATCGAGAAGGTGTAGAGGTTGCGGGCCCGGTCGATGCAGTAGGCCGGGGTCCGGGTCAGGGCGTACGCCTTCAGCCGCCACACGAACAGGGCGACGCCGGCCGGGGTCCAGCCGCCCTGCCGGTGCCGTGAGTCGGCGCGGCGGACATCCGCCGTACGGGCCGCGTTGGCGAAGGGGCCTCCCCCGAGGGCGAGTTCGGCGCCGTCGCGCAGGTCGGTCAGCCGGCCGCGCTCGCCCCGGTGGGTGCCGGTGCCGTACAGCTTCACCGGCTGGGTGTGGGCGACCTGCCGGGACAGTTCGACGGCCCGGGCGGGCCAGGCGGCGACCTGCCCGGAGAGTTCCTCCAGGAGGTGCAGGGTGCCCTTGCGGCGGCGGCTCGCGACCGTGGCGGCCACGTCCCGGCGCGGGGCGACGGCCTCGGCGAGGGCGGCCCGGCCGCCGTCGTGCAGGCCGGTGGTCAGGACGCGTTCGTAGCCGGGCAGGGTGCGGTAGCCGACCAGGTCGCCGAGGTACGGCAGCACCCAGGGGGCCGCCGTCTCCACGAACAGGTCCTCGTAGCCCTGCTGGACGCCGTCGCGGACGCGGTCGATCTGCTCGGCGATCACGGCGAGCAGCGCGCGCAGCGGCTCGCCCTCCTCGGCGTCGCGCAGCCGGTGCCGGCGGGGCAGCAGGTCGGCGAGCCCGTCCGGCTCCCTGGACGCCACCGGGACCGGCGTCTCCAACTGGGTTTCCGGGGACATCACTTGACCTCCGTCAGAATCAGGGTGTCCGCGGCCCGGGGCGACAGCAGTGCGAGCTGGGCCGGGCGGATGCCGCGGAAGACGTACACCGACCGGCCCTTGGCCAGGCGCCGGGTGTCGGTGATGCCGGGGTTGAGGCGCAGGAGTTCGGCGAGTGTGATGCCGTACTGCGCGCAGATCTCCGACAGCGTCTCGCCGTCGTCGGCGCGGACGGTGTGGATCTTCTCGTCGTACGCCGCCGGGTGCGCCGGAACGGACGTCCTGGGCGGTCCGGGCCGGGTGAGCACCTCGGTGAGTTCCGCCGGGGTGGCGGAGGCGGGTACGCCGGTGAAGACGTCGACGTCCACGTAGTCGACGCCGGGCACGGTGTGGGCGGTGGCCAGCACCTCGGAGAGACGGGCGGGCCGTCCCAGCTCCCGGCCCTCGAAGCCGAGCCGGTGCAGCAGGGCCTGCCGCAGCCGGGGTTCGACGTACTGCCAGGAGTGGTCGGGGGCGGTCTTCACCTTCGCGGCGATCAGCAGCAGTACCGGTTCCCGGCCGTCCACCCGGACCGGGAGGCCCGGGTCGCCGTACTCGGTGAGGGCGGCGCGCAACGCGGTCAGCGTGTCCGAGTCGGGGGCGATGGGCACGTCGTCCGTACCCGCGACCGTCACGTGCAGCACCCGCCGCCGCCCGTCGAAGAGCTCGCGTGCCGCGGCCCGGCCGATGCCGGCCCGGGAGCGGGCGAAGTCCTCGTAGTCGGCCTCGGACACCAGCCGGTCCAGCGCCGAGACGGCCAGCGGGACGGTACGGCGGGTCAGGCCCGGGCCGTCGGCGTCCGCACCGCCGGTGACCGGGCGCGGGTTGGTGACGGCGGTGACGCCGAGCGGCCGGGTGAGGGGCTGGGTGACGCGGTCCGCCGGCATGTTGGCGGCCTTGCCGGTGCCGAAGCGGTAGCGGGCACGGATGTTCTCGTGGCCGGAGGGCAGCCGGGCGCCGTGCACGCCGTCGCCGAAGGTCACCGTCGTGCGGCCGTCCGCAGTGGCGCCGGTGATGTAGACCCGCTCGGCCGGGCCGCGTCCGGCGAGGCTGTCGACCTCGTGCCACAGCAGTCCGTCGACGCGGATCTCCAGGACCGGGGTGGCGCCGAGGGGGTTGTCGTCGGCGAGCCAGGTCAGCGGGGACTGCCAGAGCGCGAAGGTCTGGTTGACCCGGTCCGAGTCGCCGCTGCCGATGGCCTCCTCGCGGCTCTCGCCGTGGGTGGCCTCGACGACGTTGCCGAGGATGCGGACGGTCTCGCGGCGGTAGCGGTGGGCCAGGTCCCCGGTGAGCACGAGCCGGGTGTGGACGTGGTCGCCGGGCAGGCGGGGGTCGACGGCCGGATCGGCGGAGGCGACGGTGACCACCTCGGTGGCCCTGACGCCGGCCGTGCCCGGGATGTCGCCGCGTTCACCCGTCACCATGAGGGTGCGGCCGGGCCGCAAGCCCTCGTACAGCTCGGCCAGTTCGATCTCGTTGCCGTGCACGTCCTCGCCGAGCGGTTCGTCGGCGAGACGCAGGGGCTCTCCCGCCACGTGCACGGTGGTGTCGCGGATGTGCGACAGCAGGACGTCGAACCCGTCCAGCCAGGGGTCGGCGAGGGTGAGTTCGGTGCCGCGGCCGGTGATGCCGTAGTTGGTGTACGCGGCCGTACGGGCTGCCACCACCTGCGTGGTGACGAACCTCAGCTTCGGATCGCCCGGCACACCGCCCTCGGCTCCCTTGGCCGGCCGCTGGATCGCCACCCAGCTGCCGACGGTGATGCCCTCGTGCACGGTGTCCAGCTGGAGCGTGCGGCGGTTGACCGGCTCCGGCTTGCCGGCGATGACGACCTCGACGCCCGGCTCGGCGCTGCCCACGGTGTACTTGAGGCCGACCTCGTACTCGCCGTGCGTGAACTGCTCCCCGTCGCCCGGGCGGAGCGCGATCTGCTCGGAGGTGCCGTTGTGCACACCGACGTGGACCAGGCCCTCGTCGTCGGGCCGGGACACGAACAGCGTGCGCTCGGGCAGGCCGGCGGAGAGACGGGCGGTGACGCCGGGTTCCTGGGAGTCTGCGGGCCGCCGGTTGAGCCAGTTCAGGTCGCGGTCCTGGCCGGAACGCACGGACAGCTCGACCCGGCCGGGGCCGAGGGTGAAGGTGACCGGCTGGGTGACGGGCAGGTTCTCGGCGCGCTGGTCGGAGCTGCTGCCCTCGACGTACTGGAACTCGGCCCGGACCGGTGACCTGCCCGCCGTGTCGAAGACGACCCGCAGGGTCGCCAGCACCGCGCCGGTCAGCGGCCAGTCGGCGGTGCGGATGACCCGGCCGCGGTCGTCCTGGACCGGCTTCAGCGGGGCCGTGGCACCGAAGGGGGCCGCGGTGACACGCAGGGCGAGCAGCTCGCGCAGGAGCCGCGGGGTTCCGGGGACGGCGGCCGTGCGCCAGGCCGGGTAGAGGCTGCCGAGGCCAGGGTTGAGGGCGGACAGCAGGCGCGCGGTGTCGGTACCGGGGAGCTGCCGACCGGTGGGATGTGCGGGGGCGGGGGTAGTGCCGCGCAGGGCGGGAAGCACGGCGCCCAGGGCTGTCAACGCGGCGGCGCGCGGGTCGCCCTCCGGGGGCGCGGGGAACTGCGCGACCGGCCCCGACGGCGCCGCGGACGGCCGGGAACCCATCGAGGCACCCTCCTCCGCCGTTTGCGCCGGCGCCAGCCCCAGAGCCCGCTCGGCGAGTCCGGCGAGCACCGCCTCCAACTGCCCGAACCACGCCGCCACGTCCTCGTACGGAGTAGCCAGCACCTGCGCCTCACCCAGACGCGCAAGAGGCTCCGCGAGACGGCCCGCGAGCCGCTCGGGCGTCTTGACGCCGTCCAGGTCGTCACGCAAGGGCTCCAGGACCTGGTCCTCGAAGTCCTCGATCAGCCGGCTGACCGGCCGCGGGTTGGGCACCTCCGGCGTGGGCGGCTCCTCCCCCGGCTCACCGGGCTGCGCGGGCAGCGCGGTCCAGCGCCGCACCTCGTCGACGAGTTCCTTCAGGGTCGGCGGCGCCGACCGCGGCAGGGAGATCGCCGTGACATCGTCGTCCCGGTCGACCCGCGTCCTCGCGACCGGCAGCAGCTTGCGCTCGCCGCCCGCGCCTTCCCCGAAGACGAACAGCAACTGGTCGCCGGTCTGCAGGGAGAGCCCGGTGCCCGCGACGAACAGCTCGGAGCGCTTCTCCAGGTCCTGTGGGGTGAGGAGCGAGGGACGACGACGCCGGACCTTCAGCTCGTTGAAGTCCCAGCGGGCCGTCAGGTCCCGGCTGGTCTCGAAGGTCAGCGACTCCTCGTCGGCCGACGCGGGCACGCTGTGGCTGCGCGCCCCGCGCGGGATCAGCACGTTCTGGGCCTCGGCACGCGGGTCGCGTTCGAGGGTGTACGCCAGGTGCGTGGCGGCGGCGACGCCGGGACGCGGGCGGTGCCCGACGAGCCGGCCGAGCAGCACCAGGGAGCGGTGCTCGTTGGCGGTGCGGATGTAGGCCTCGTCGGCGATCCGCTCGGAGTGGAAGGTGAGCAGGTCGCCGAGGACCGCGGTGGCGTCGAGCAGGCCGATCGCGGGGTCGTCCGGGGTGCGGACGGTGAGGCCATCGAGCGCCGGGTGGGCGGGCGACGCGAGTCGGTCGAGCAGGGCGGCCCGGAAGGAGCCGTACGCGCCGACGCGGTAGTCGAGCGCGGTGCGTCCGGGCGCGTTGTGCGGCGGTGCGGGTGCGAGGCGCTCGTCGTGGCCGTCGCGGCAGGGGCCGCCACAGCCGCACTCGTCGGTCGCGGGGACCGGGTGTGTGTCCGTCATCGGGCACCTCCCAGGGATATCGCCAGCAGGCCGTTCTCCGGCCGGTCGGGGTCGTTGTCGCAGGTGGCGATCTCCAGTGGGCCGAGCCGCAGCACGCCGTCCTCCCTCTCTCCCCGGTCCTGTCCGGACAGCCGCCGCAACCGGGTGACCTCGACGCTCTCCACTCCGGGCACGGCCGCCGCGGCGGCGACCAGGCGGCTGAGCCGGACCGGCCCGCCGAAGGTCAGCGCGTCGGGGTGGAAGAAGCCGAGCCGTCCGTCCGGCAGCCGTCCGCTGCCCAGCACGCGGTACAGCTCGGCGAGGATCTGCCCCTGCTGGTGGCCGGGCTTCGCGCACACGGTGAGCCCGATGTCCAGCGGCACCAGGCGCGCGGGGCCCACGACGAGGTCGTGGCCGATGCGCCGGTACGCCTCCAGCGCCTGGGCGACCGAGTCGAGCAGCCCGGTTGACGGGGAGGCGGTGCCGTACGCGTCGATCGCGACGTGTGCCTCCTGGACGCTGCCCGTCCAGCGGAGCTCGGCCGCCGCCCGCTGTACGCCGGGCAGGGCGCCCGCGAGGGCGGCGTAGTCCTCGGCGGTGACCGCGCGCAGCCGGGTGCGGCGCAGGTCGAGCGGAGCCAACTGGCGTACCTGCTCGATGGGTTCGGGCCGGGTGCCGCCGGTGGCGGGCAGCGGGTTGCGCACGACGGCGTCCGGTGCCTCGCACTCGTCCTGTAGGACCAGGTGATTGATGGCCTCGGCGCCGACGTTGCCGGCGGTGCCGCCGCCGAGCCGGTAGCGCAGCTCCAGTCGGGAGCCGGGCGTGGGCTTCGCCCCGTGCCGGCCGTCCCCGAAGCGCAGTGCGAGGCGGCCGTCGTCCTCCAGTTCGCCGACGAAGTGCCGCTTGCGCGGCCCGCTGTCGAGCAGGTCGCGACGCGGGATCCAGGTCTCACCGTCGCCGTCCAGGCGTACGGCGGGCAGCGCCCGGCGCGGGTCCTGGGCGAGGGCGGCGGTCGCGGGGCCGCGCAGCACCGTCTCCTCGGGGTGGAGTCCGGTCGCGTAGGCCGGGCCCCAGGCGTGGGCGATCTCCCAGGCGATGTGCCCGTCGAGGACGGTTCCCGCCCGGGCCCGGGCCGCGAGGACCTCGACGCGGCGCAGCTTGGCGTCGAGCAACTGGTCGCTGCGATGGAGCAGTTCGCGCAGGGCACGGACCGGATGGCGGTGCAGTTCGAACCGCTCCAGCACGTTCAGGCCGTAGACCACGGCGAGTTCGGCGATCTCCTCCTGGCCGAGTCCGTCCCGGTCGCGGGCGCTGCGCCACAGTTCCACGAGCCGCTGCCGCACCCGTCCCGGTATGGCCGCGATCTGCTCGGCCTGCCCGGCGGCGACGGTGCCGGGGTCGGGGAAGGGCACCGCCTGGGTGACGGGCGTGCGGCCGAGGACCGGGCGGAAGCGGGGCGCGATGCCCGGGTGGACGGACTGGGCGAGCAGGGTGCGCAGTGCGGCGGCCTGGGCGTACGCGGTGCCGGGCACGACCTGTTCGTGGCGCTGCCCGGCGCTTTCCAGGCCGAGGCCGGCACGGTCGGTCGCGGCCTCGCCGACGACGTCGAAGAGTTCGCGGACGTCGTCGGGTACGAGGGCCCGGCCCGACTCGGTCCGGTCCGTCAGGGTGTTGATGAGACGGGCGGGCGCATTGCCCTCCTCGCGGTCGGGGCAGCCGAAGGCAGGAGGGTCGCAAAGGGCGGTCACGGCGGGCACGGGCGGCACGGTGACCGTCTCGGGCAGGCCGGTCAGGGTGCGGCCGTGGTCGACGAGGACGACATTGCCGCGGCCGAGGGTGACGTCCTCCACGGGCAGGCAGTCGCGGCCCCCAAGGGTGGTGAGGCGGAGCGGGAAGCGCAGCGCGTCCTCGGCGGCCCAGGTGACCTCCAGGACCGGCTGGTCCTCGATCCGGTCGAGGCCGGGGGTGACGGAGGTGAGGCGGACGGCCTGGCGGTGCGCGGGGTCGGCGTCGCCCGGAGTGCCGGTGCGCGGGCCCTTCACCTCCTCCAGGACGAGCACGTCACCCGGTCGCAGCGCGAGCCGGCGCTCGCGGCACGTCTCCGGGTCCGTCCAGGCGTCCCGCAGGGTGGCCGCCGTGGCGCCCCGGGGCAGCGAGCACACCTCGCCGCCCCAGGTCCACAGCCGGATCGCGTTGTGCGCGACCCGCAGCTCCAGCGGGTCGGCGGCGACGACCGGTTCGAAGACCTCCACCGAACCGCGCTCGTCGAGGTCTCCGAGCTCGGTCTCGTCGATCACCGTGCCGGGCTCGGGCCGGTCGTGCGGGTCCAGGCTGCGCAGGTCGACGGAGGCGAAGCGGAACGTGCCCGGGGCGAGCGTCCGGTCGTCGGCCGTCCGGACGGTGACGTACGCGCGGGCGTTGCAGCCGTCGTGCATCGCGTAGTCGATGAGCCGCACGTGGCGGCGTACGGAGACGCGGCGGCGAGCGGTGTCGAGGTAGGCCTCGGTGGCGACGGCGTCCTGCTGGTAGCTGATCCGGTCGCCGGTGTAGGCGAGCAGTTCGACGAGGGTCACGCCCAGGTCGGCGGGGTTGCGCTCGGCCCAGTCGGGGGTGGTGAGCGCGAGCCGGTCCAGCAGGAGCTTGCGGATGGTGTCGTAGTCGCGGGCCGTGTAGTCGATGACGGGCGCGGCCGGGAAGGACGGCTCCTCGTCCGGTTCGTCCTTGCAGTCGAAGGGGGTCGGGCAGTCGGCCCGGAAGGCGAACGCGGCGCTGTGGTAGCGCTGGTCGAAGCCGCGGTACGGCTCGGTGCCGGGCCGCCCGTAGGGGTCGGTCTCGACGAGCGAGAGCCGGTAGCGGGAGGTGTCGCCGGCCCGGTCGAGCGTCACGTAGAGCCGGTCGTCGAGCTCCGGGTCCTCCTCGCGCTCGACGCCGACGTCGACGGCGGTGACGCCGGTGACGCGGCGGCCGCCGTCGATGCGGATGTTCTCGGGGCCGAGGCCGTGCGGGGCCTTGCCGAGGAACGTGACGGTGAGCAGCAGCCCGGTGTCGTCGGCCTCGACGGTGTCGACGCCGTTCAGCCGGGCGGCGCGCACCTTGGTGCGGCGGGACGCGGTGGTGCCGGTGGTCATGCGGCGGCCCTCCCTTCGAAGACGTCGTCGCGCCGGGCGCCGGTGGCCCGGACGGCGTACGACAGGTACACACGGACGGAGTGGTCCTCGCTGACGATGTCCAGGGCCGTCACCTCGATGAGGTCGCCGAGCCAGCGTTGCAGCGCGGCCTGCACGGACAGTTCGAGCGTGCTGATCAGCTCGGGGCTGCTGGGCGCGAACACCAGGTCGAGCAGCCCGCAGCCGAAGTCGGGGCGCATCACGCGCTCGCCGGGGCTGGTGAACAGCAGCTGTTCGATCAGGTCGTGGACGTGCTCGCCGTGGCGGGCGTGCGCGGTGCGTCCGCGGCGGTCGGCGCGGAACGGGAACGCGATGTCGGAGCGGGGCCCGGTGGCCCGGCCGTCGGGGCTCATCGGACGGTGACCTTTCGCTGCGCGGCCTGGACCACGGGCGGTCCCTGCGGGACGAGGGCCGCGCTGAAGCACTGGGCCGCGGAGGTGTCGAGCAGCACGGGAACACCGTCGGCGGTGATGCCGGTGCGGCCGGCGGTCCAGCGAACCGTGACGCACGGCGTGGGCACCCGGTCGACGGTGTGCGGGCAGCCCGTGACCACGTAGTGGTGGGCGGCCGTGGCGACGGCGGCGCCGGCGACGCGCAGGCCCCCGGCGGGCGGTGTGGCGGCGGTGACGCGGCCGCCGTGCGGGCAGCCGATCACGGCGCCCGTGTCGAGCAGATTCCCGGACACGTTCTGTCTCCCCGTCTATCGCTTCGAGAGCACGGTCAACTGGCCCTCGTTGATCGTCACTTCACGCCCGCGCAGCACGATCTCGGCGCCCGCGCCGGTCGCGATGACCACGGCCTCCTTGGTGATGCGGATGGATGCGCCGCCCTGGGCCTGGAGGAGGATCCCCTGCTCGGTGCCGGGCGTGTCGTTCATGACGACCTTGTGCGCCCCCGGTGTCTGCACGACGACCGGCTTGTTCGGCGAGCCGGCCTGGAGTTCGCGGCGGGCGTCGGGCGGCAGCTCGTCGGCGGCCCCGTACCAGCAGCCCGTCCACACCGGGAAGCTGGGATCCCCCTGCTCGAACTCCACCCACACGCCCGCGCCGGGCGGCGGCACCACGAACTGTCCCGACTGCGGCCCGGTGAAGGGCAGGCAGGGCAGCGCCCAGGTCGACGGCTCGTCGCCGAGCACGTCGGGGACCTCGACGGTGACACGGCCGATGCGCAGCGGGTCGTTGTCGTCGACGACCCGGCCGCGGAACTTGCCGAGGTAGCGATTACTGGGTGCCGCCATGCTGAACTGCTCCTGGTTTTCGTTGTGTTGGCTAGGGCCGTACGTAGTCGCTGCGGGCTTCGAGGCCCTCGCGGGAGAGGGTGAAGTTCTGCTGGAACGAGCCGGGCCGCAGGTTGTGCGTGACGGACTTGACGTAGTAGTCGCCGTCGTAGGCGCGTCCGGCACCCCGTACGCCGACGAGCTGGCGCGGCTGGAGGATGTAGCCGTGCCGGTTGACGTCGAGGGAGCCGGAG
This sequence comes from Streptomyces collinus, assembly GCF_031348265.1. Lineage (NCBI taxonomy): Bacteria > Bacillati > Actinomycetota > Actinomycetes > Kitasatosporales > Streptomycetaceae > Streptomyces > Streptomyces collinus. Next base: position 1,058,652 of record NZ_CP133771.1, read on the forward strand.
CCGGAGACGACGTCGGCGGAGACGGCCGCGCGGGCGAGCAGTTCGGCCTCGGCCTGCTCGCGCTGCTGCTTGGCGGTGCCGGACAGCGTCCTGCGCTTCAGGGCCGGGGTGGGACGGCGGCCGAGGGGCGGGCGCAGCGGGCTGATCGGCGGCTGCGGCAGCAGCGTGGACTGCCGGGTGCCCGGGTCCTGCCAGCGGGCCTGCGGTTCCTCGCGGGCCGTCCCGTCGTAGGCGAACGTCATCTGGTCGACGGTGGAGTGGGCGTCCAGGTTGACGTTGAGGGCGTGCTGGCGGATGCCGAGCCGGACCTCCGGTCCCCAACGGGCGGACGACTGGCCGGGGTTGGGGCCCGGCTCCAGGTAGAAGGTGTAGCCGTTGGCGCGGGCCAGCTCGGTGACGTACTGGAGGTCGGTGCCGGTCTGGCAGTGCACCCGCAGGTCCTGGTGCGGGGGCTGGGCGACCTTCTCGGTGTAGACGTCGGGCCGGATGCCGTAGTCGGAGTAGCGGCGCAGGATGGTGAGGACGCGTGCGGACGGCGGCAGGTTGGGGTAGCGCGCGGTGCGCTCCTCCAGGTCCATGAGCAGGGTGAGGTCCTCGCCGGTGACGGTGAGGGTGGAGTGGCCGGGGCGGTTGCTGGCGCCGACCTCCTGCCGTACGACGAGCCCGTCGAAGAGGACGGCGGGCGTGCCCCGCACGGTGACGGTCACGATCAGCCGGGTCTTCGGGTCGAAGAACCCCTCGGGCAGCAGCCGGCGGCTGATGATGCCGTTCTTGGTGAGGTCGAAGGCGAGCTGGAAGCCGCTGCGTTCGCCCGCGGTGGCGGTGATCTGGGCGGAGAGCAGGGCCTCGGTGACCTCGGCGGGCACGGGGCGGGCGAGCTTGGGCCCCATCAGGAGGGTGATGTGGACGGGGCCCTGCCCCACGGGCAGGTCAAACACGCCGGTCCCCTTGCGGGAAGCCGCCGGCGAGGGGGATGGAGATGACGCGTCCTGCCTCGTCGGTCAGCTCACGCGGATCGAGTACGGGGTTGGCGTCGGCGATCTGCCACCACTGCCCGGGGTCGCCGAAGTACCGCTGGGCGAGCAGGTCGGGCCGCTCCCCGGCGCCGACGACGTGGGGCGCGGCGTCCTGAGCGCTGTCGTCGAGCGGCGGCAGCAGCCGGCGCTTGGTGTACCGCACCTCGGTGCCGTCGGGACGGCGGTGGATCCCGATCTCGGCGTCGTGGTAGCGGCTGGTGCGCGGGTAAGGGTGGGCGCCGGGTATGGCGTCCAGGGCGCTCTCGTACGGTTCGATGTCGGCCATGGTGTGGCTCAGCCCCTCCTGATCGGTGCGCTCGTTGCCGTCCCGATGCCGCCGCCGAGGCCGAGCGCGCCGAGGCTGCCGCCCCGTGCCGCCGCGGCCAGCCGCTCCTTCTGCGCGAGGTGCGCCATGTACAGGTCGGCGCCGCGGTGCCCTGCGGGCAGATCGCTGACGGTGAGGATCTTCATCCCGATGCCGAGCGAGGCGCGGATCGGGTTGAGGTTCACGTCGAAGGCGGACTCGTTGACGGACAGTTCCGTCAGCCGTACGGGCATGACCCGCTTGCTGCCCCACGTGAACAGCGTCAGCGGCATCTCGATCGGGCTGATCTCGATGGCGCCCTTCTGCGACAGCCTGCTCGCGGCGCGCAGTTGCGCGGTGGTCGGCTGCACGAGCATCTCCAGCGTGGCCAGCTGGGGGTGGATCCCGTCGGGCGCGGCGATGTCGAACTGGTCGGTGGCGTCGATCTCGGCGGTGAACTTCCAGGTCTCCTGCGCGGGCCCCTTGAGCCGGAGTGCCTCGTTGCGGTCCCCGCTGCCGGTACCGCCGCCCCCGGCGTCCCCGCTGTCACCGGCCGACTGGGGGCTGACACTGCGTTCGAGGGTGTCCGGGTTGAACTGGAGGACGATGATGCGCTGGGGGGTGCCGGTGTCGGGGTCGACGACGACGATGCCGGAGCGGATGGGTTTGGGGATGTCGGCGTAGCGGGTCACGTGCGGGCCTCCAGACGGGTGCGGAGGTCCGCGTAGTCGTGGCCGGGGAAGAGGCGGGGGAAGACGTCCAGCATGGTCCGCAGGTCGTCCGCGACGCTGCCCAGCCCGCTCTCGCCCAGGTTCACGTCGGCGTACAGGTACTGCCAGCCGAACGTCCCCTTGGTGACGAGCAGCGCGTCCAGGTACTGGGCGTAGTCGACGTCCAGCCGGAACGCCCCGTCGGAACTGTCGTAGTACCAGATCTCCGGTGAGAGGGTCCCGGTCACCACGGTCGGGATCCGCAGCGCGGCGAGTGTTCCCGCTCCCGTTCTCGGCTGTTCGTCGAACACCCGGAATTCTTCGTAGAGGGCGCGCACGTCGGAGGGGAGATCGTCGTGGACGAGTGTCTCGCCGGTGGCGAACAGGGCCGCGGGAAGGTGGCGCAGCGAGAATTCACCGCCGAGCGCCGCCCCGTCCTCGGTGAGCGTCCAGTGGGCCGAGATCCCGTCGAACCGCAGGAATGCCCGCTGGAGTTGAGGAGCGAGGCGAACGCCCTGCCACTCCTCCATGAGGGCGAAGGCTTCCGGCGCCTCCCCCGTGGCTTCCTCGATCTCCCCCCTCTCCTCGTAGCGGACGTCCACCCCGTCGGTGTCCTGCAGTTCGTCCAGGAGCCGGAGGTACCTGAGTTCCTGTTCCGTATAGCGCGCCATGGTCCCTGATTCCTAGGTGAAGCGAATGTCGTTCTTCTTGGCGACGACGGCCTTGAGCTCGCTGTCGAAGTTCCTGAGCTTGCCGGGTGACGCGGCGGCCAGGCGCTTCTTGTAGGCCTTCATCCGCACGATCAACTGGTAGATGTCTCGATAGGGAGACTGGTCACGCAGCGCCTGCGCGAAGGCCCGGCTGACACCGAACTTGGTCCTGATGGAGTCGGGACCCTTGCCGTTGATGTCGAACCTGGAATCAAGGGCGTTCGGGCGCTGGATGTTGTCCCGGGTGTACTGGCCCTCGGACGGCTGCTTGCGCCACGTGTTGCCCGCGGGGGCGTACTTCCCCCACGCCATGGAGATCTTCTTGGGGAAGTACTCGTCCGCGCCGGTGTAGAAACTGACGTCGTAGTTGTACCAAATCATCGCGATACTGGGGTCCTTGGTGATCGCCTTGAAAGCGGGCAACTCGACGCGGTAGGCGAATCGGCTGTTCACCGGCGTGCCGGGAGCGGGGACGAGGTTCGATCCCGTGGCCTTCCCGCCGAATTTCTCCGTGAAGAGATGCATGCGCACCCATGCCGTGTCTTTCCTGAGAGGCGCCGGAACCAGGTCCCAGCCCAGGGGGATCTTGGGATTTCCGCTGGGCTTTTCGCCCTTGTGGCTCTTGATGGACTTGTTGATGCCGGTGGCCTGGAACCCGTGGCCGCGCACACCGTCGGTGTACGGCGGAAGAACCATGGGGAGCAGCGGCGGCCGGCTCGGATCGATCTCGCGGAGTTCCAGCAGACGGGCCAGCCTGCCCAGCGCACCGCGCAGGGCGCGGTACTCGAGCTCTCCCGTCCGGGTCGTCGTGCCCCGGGGCGGCAGCCTCCGCTTGACCTGCTCGGCGCGGACGTGCTGGGCGCGTGCGGAGCGGATGGCTTCCAACTGGCGGCTCTGCCGGTCAGGGTATGCCGTGAGCTGCCCTGCTTCCGCCGCCCATTCGTCCAGGTACTGGGTCACGGGGTCGGTCTGGCTCCGCACCACCATGTCGGCGGTGGGGCCCCGGCCCCGGAACATCAACGTATGGGCTTCCCCGTCCAGGTTGCGGAAGGAGACCCTGGGCATGGTCTGTTCCCAGGTCGTCTCCTCGGGCTTGCGGTCGCGGCGGTCTCGGCGGTCGCGACGCCGCCGGTCGCGGTGCGGTGTCCTGTCGCCTGTCCGGTCGTTCCGGCGCCGCCACTGCTCCCGCAGCTTCCGCAACCGGTCGTTCAGCCGGTTGCCGATCCTGCGGCGGGCCTTGCCGAAGAGCTTGGCGGCAGCGCGGCGGGCGCGGTTGACCGCCGACTTGATGGTCTGGCGGGCGCGGCGCAGCGGTCGGCGACGGGGGCGGTCCTTTTCGGTGTCGCGGCGGCGGTCGTCGTCACGGCGGTCCGGCCTGCGGTCCTCGTCGCGAAGGCGGTTGCCCGGGGTGCCGTAGTCGTCTCCTCGGCGGTCCGTCGGGCGCGTGTCCTTGCCGTCGCGGTCACGGTCGCGGTCGTTCGCGGGGCGGCGGCGCTCGGGGCGGAGTGTGTCGCGGGCCGGGCCGCGGCGGGTGGGGGCGTCGGGGCGGGTGTCGGGGCGGTCGTCGTCCTTCAGACGGCGTTCCGCGTCCCGCATGCGGCGCCTCGCCGCGTTCACCTCGCGGCCCTCGTCGCGGCGTTCGTCGTCGTCGCGGCGCTTCTTCGGGCGGGTGCCGTGGGCGGCGGCGCGGGGCTTCCTCTCCGGGGTGGAGCGCTTGCCGGGGCGGGGCCTCGACGGCGGGCGTGAGGTCTTGTCGGCGGAGGGTGTGCGAGGCCGGGCCGGGGGCCTGCCGTCCGTGCGGTCCGCGGGGCGGTCCGGCGAAGACGACGGCGACGACGGGGTGCGGTCGTCGGAGCGGCCCTGGCTCTCGTCCCGGGGCTTGGTGGGGGCGTCCGGCGGGGAAGGGGCGTCGGAACGGCCCGGCTTCCTCTTCGTGCGGAGGTTCTTGAGCATGGTGCCGAGGCGTTCGGCGACCTTGCCCATGAAGCGGCTGACGCCCTCGACGAGGAACTCGTAGATCAGTTCCAGGAGCGCGACGACCCCGGCCGCGACCGCCTTCGCGAAGGGCAGCGCCCCGCTGCCGCTCTTGACCGACTTCAGGAAGTCCATGAACAGGCCGAACGCGGCGAGGATCTCGCTCAGCGCGCCCCACGCGGTCTGGAGGGCGTCGATGACGGCCATCACCCAGCCGGCGCCGGGGATGAGCTTGGCGACGACCTTCTCGACGACCATCACGCCGATGATGACCGGCAGTTGGGGCAACGCCTCGTCCCAGGCCATCTGCGCCATCTGCTCGACGGAGACGCCCCCGGAGATCAGTTCCTGGAAGTCCTCCAGGGGGATGCCGATGATCTCCTGGACCTTCTGGTTGAACCAGGCCCGGACAGCGGTCTTGACCTCCTCGAAGAGGTGCTCCTTCGCACCCGTCTCCGCTGCGGCACCGGCCTTGCTGATCCAGTCGCCCGGGTCGGAGACGATGTCGTTGAAGATGGCCGCCCACTCGCCGAGCGCGGCGACCGCGGCAGCACCGAACTCCAGCGCGCCGACGGTGACCGTCTCGGCGAGGTCGACCGCCGCCAGCAGGCCTCCCTCCAGGGCGTCGAGCCCGGCCAGCAGCGCCCCGCACAGGCCGTCCAAGAGCTTGCCCGCGACCTCCTTCAGCGCGTCCGCGGCCTCGTTGACCTTCTGCACGGCCCAGTCGCGGGCACCGTCGATGGTGTTGCGCCACTTGTCGCGCATCGCCGGGTAGTCGGCGAGGAGTTCGTCGCCGAGGGCGATCAGCGCGTCGGCGAAGGTGTTGATCTGGTCGACGACCCAGTTGCGGGCGTCGTCGATGAGCTTGAAGACCTGCTGCTTGAACGTGTCGATGAGGTCGGTGACGACCTGGCGGGCCTTCTCGAAGACGCTCTTGATGGCGTTCTTGAGGGTCTCGAAGAACTCCTTCAGCTTCTCGATGGCCTCTTCGAGCCAGTTGTCGGCGTCGTCCTTGCCCTCCTCCTGCTTCTTCTCCGCCTCCTTCTCGGCGTTCGTCTGCTCGTCGTCGATCTTCTTGTTGTCGTCCTCGGTCCGCTTGTCGACGTCCTTGTCGGTGTCCTCCTCCTTCTTCTTGATGTCGTCGCGGACCTTGTCGTACTTCTTGCCCTTCTTGCCGTCGATCTCCGAGACCTTGTCGTCCTGCTCCCGCCGCCACCGGTCCCGGGAGTCGGCGATGTCGGAGCGGCCCTTGTCACGGGTGTCGGACTGCTTCTTGCCGCTGGCGGTGACCTCCTTCTGGAGATCCCGGTCGTGCTGCTCGCGGTCGTCGGCCGCCTTCTTGTCCTTGGACTGCCGCTCCTGGCCCATCTTCTGGCGGCCCTGCGAGAAGCCCGCCTGGATCTGCGGGCCCCGGTCGTGCTCGGCGACCGCGGAGGCCGACTCGATCGGCACGCCGCCGCCGGACACCGACCGCGTGCCGCCGCCCTTCGCGCCCTTCTTCCCGCCGGCCACCTTGCCGGTCAGGGTCTCCTTGGGCACGTCGGGGTAGATCTGGTCCTCGCCCATCGGGCGGGCGGCGTCCTCGCGTCCCGACCGGTGCAGTTCGTCCTTCCGCTCGTCGAGCTTCCTGCCCTGTTCGTCGGTGCGCTGCGGGTCGGAGTCGTTCTCCAGCGGCAGCCGCGGGGCGTCGCCCACGCGTGCGTTCCGCAGGCCCTCGTCCGTGGTCGGCAGGCCCAGGATGGAGTCGATCAGGTCGTCGAGCGGCAGGATCTCCTTGAGGAGCTTGCCGAACAGCTGGGCGCCGATGGTGACGGCGATGTCCCACCAGCTCGGCTCGGGCACGTTCGCCCCCGGGACCTCGCCCTGCGGCTTCTGCTCGCCGGAGATCTCGGGCGTCTTGCCCGGGGCCGCCTCGGTACGGGCGACCTTGGCGTTCGTGTACGTGCCCGGGGCCGCCGCCTTCGGGCCGCCGGGGACCGTGCGCGGGGAGCCGACGGGGCGCTGCGTCCTGGGCGGTGCCTTGCGCAGGGCCGTGCGCTCCTTGTCGACCGAACGGCCGACCGCGCTGTCGACGCCCTTGAGGGTTTCCAGGGCCTGGTGCGGCTTCAGCCCGGCGGCCGTCGACAGGCCGGACTCGGGGGTGGCGTTGGAGACGTCCGGGGCCGGGGCCTCCTTCTTGGCCTTGGGGCTCGCCTTGGATCCGCCGGATGCGGAGGGGCGGCCGCCGGACCGGACAGAGGCCGGAGCCGGGGACGTGCGGCCGCCGCCCGCGCCGCGGCCTCGGCGTGACACGGTCTTCGCCGCCTGCCGTGCCGCCTGGCGCTTGCCGCCCGCCGGGCGGGAGCGGGAGCCGGTGGAGCCGCCGCCGGAACCCCCGCCGGGGCCCGGTGACTCGGTGGCCCTGGGTGTGTTGGTCTTCGGTTCCGGGCCCGCGGCCATGGGCGAAGGCCCGTTGCCCGGTGCCAGTTTCGGCGCGCTCGCGGGCCCCGGGGTGGAGACCTTGTCCGGGCCGGACTGCGGGCCGGGGGTGGTGGCCGGCCCCTTGCCTTCCGTGGCGTCCTGGGCGCCCCCGGGTGACGTCTCGGGTGCGGGCGGCGCCGTCTCCTGCCCCTGGTCACCGGCGGGCTCGCGCTGACCGTTCGCCGGGCCGCCTTCGGGCTTGCCGGCCTGCTTGTCCTGCCCCTTGTCCGCCCCGGCGCTCCCCGAACTCCCGGAACCCTCCTGCTTCGCGCCGCTGCGGTCGGGAGCTCCGGCTTCCGGCTTCTGCGCGCTCTGGGCACTCTGGGCCCGGCTCTCCCCGCCCGTGTCCGTTCCGGTGCCGGACGGTGCGCCGGAGCCCTGGGTACGGGCGTCCTCCCCCGCTTTGGCCAACTGGTCCGGCGCCGCGGTCTCCCCGGGCCCCGTGACCGTCCCGGCCGCCGCCCCGTCCGCGTTCCGGGCCTCCGCGTCGCGCCGCGCGGCCTCGGAGTCCTCCTTGCGTTCGTCGGACTGCTTCCGCTCCGGGTCCGCCCCGGCCCCCTCCGCCGGCGGGGTTCCCGAGGACGCCGTGGCGAGAGCACCGGTCAGGCCGTTCGGATCGGCGGCCTGCTGCCCGTCGGACACATCGCTCAGGAGGCTCTCGAAGGAGTCGCCGCCGCTGTCCTTCTCCTCGGAACGGGACGCGGTGTCCTGGTCGGGCCGGGGCTCCTGAGTCGCCGTGTCCGGCACCGGAGCATCGGAGGCGGCCGGCAGGCCGGGGTGCGGGGCCGTGCCCTTGCGCCGTTCCTCGACGAGACCGGGGTTCTTCGCCGCTTCGGTGTATCCGACGAGGTCGGCTTCGGGCACGGGCCCCTGACCGGCTGCCGAGGCCGTGTCGTCCCCTGTCTCCCGGCCTGAGTCGTCCTGGACGGGCTCGGCGTCCAGCCCCAACGGCTCGTCGCCGGCGTCCTGTTCGTTCTCCGGATCGCCCGGCGTGCGGACCGCCGGCCCGTCACCGCCGGTACGGGACTTCTCCCCGGGCTCGGCACCGCTGCGGTCGACGCTGCCGGGGGCGGTGGCCTGCCGGCCCGCGGTCTCACCGGCGTCCGGGCGCCGCTCCTGCTCGACGGCCTGCCGCTCCGGCTCCGGGGCGGCCTCGTCCTGGGCCCCGCCCTGCTCCTCGCCCGCGTCGCGCTCGTCCTGCCGGTCCTGGTCCCGCTGGTCGCGCTCGGTGTCCGACGCGTCCCTGCGTTCGTCGTCGGCGTCCTGCCGCGCGTCCCGGCCGGAGGCGTCCTTCTCCTCCTGCCGGCCCGACGAGCGCTCCTGCTCGTCCTCGACACCGGCCTGCTGCCGCGCGGCAGATCCGTCAGCGCCCTGATGCTGCCCGGCCGAGCCCTCGGCACCCTGCTCTTGCCGGGCCGAGTCCTTCGCGCCCTGCTCCCGGTCGGCGGTCTGACCGGGCTCCTCGCCCCGGGTGTCCTCGGGCCTGCCGCCCTGCCTGCCCGGCTCCCGCGTCCGTACGTCCTGCTCGGGACCCCCGTCCGCCTCGGAGTCCTCGCGAGCGCGCTCCGCCTCGATCTCCTCCGTCGCGCCGGGCAGCGCGTGGGGGGCCGCCGCGGCGTCCAGCGGCAGCGGGCCCGCGTCCTGGGTCTCCTCCACACTGTCCAGCAGCCGGTCCACGACCGTCGCGGGCAGCCGCAGTTCCAGCCGGTCCAGGACGCTGTCCTGCACCTCGGGCGCCATGCGGGCGAGTTGGACGCGCACGCGGCCCGACCGGTCCTCCGGGTCGCCGCGCAGCGAACGCAGCAGGCCGTTGGCGATGCGGTCGACGAGGGTGGCCGGGTCCAGCTGCTCCATGCGGCGGCGGTCGGCGTCGACGGTCGCGTAGCGGAGCCAGCCGGGGGTGGCCTGCCCCTCCTCGACGTCCGGAGCCGCTGCGGCCGCGCCGGGACCCGTGTCGCGCACCAGGTCCTGCGCCGTCGTCTCCGCCTCCCGCTCGATGGCCTGCTGCGGCAGGCTCACCGCGCCCAGGTCACGTCCCGCCCGCAACGCACCGAGGCCGTGCGGGTTCTGCACGGTGTGCAGGAGCTCGTGGGCGAGCAGCCGGCGGCCCTCGTCCGTGCCGGGCCGGTACGCCCCCTCGCGGAAGAGGATGTCCTGGCCGACGGCGACCGCGTCCGCCCCGAGCAGGTCCGCCAGCCGGCCGGCGTCCCGCCCGGTGTGCAGGCGTACGCGGCTCAGGTCGTGCCCGAGGCGCTCCTCCAGCTCCCGCCGTACGCCCGGGTCGAGCGGCTGGCCCGCGCCGCTGACGATGTCCCTGGGCTCGGGGGCGCGGGACCTGGCCGCCCGCTCCTTGCGCTTGCGACGGCGCTGCTCGGCGGACTGCTCCGAACGTCCGTCCTGCGTATGGGAGTTGCTCACGAGGTCACCTCCCCGCGGCCACTCAGGCCCTCGTGCACGGCCCGCGCCAGTTCCTGGCCGAGCCGGCTCGCGGACAGCCCGGCGGGCAGCGGCGGCAGGCCGGACAGGACGTCGGCCGTCCACGGGCCGTCGGCGGGCACGCCGCGCTCGCGGACCAGCCGGGTCAGCTCGTGTTCGAAGGCGGCCGCCACTCGGCCGGGGTCGGCGCGGAAGCCGTCAAGGGCCAGTTCGCCGATGTCCACGCGGATCTCTCGCGGCACCGGGGCAGGGCCCCCCGCCGTTCCGCCGCTCTGCGTCACACCCATCCGCGGACCTCCGTCGGCGTCAAGGAGCGTTCCAGCTTGAGGTATTCGGTGCGGGCGGCGGCGAGCATGTGCCGCATCTGCAGCGCCTCGCCCTCCTCCGCGGCGAGGAACGCACCGGACAGGGCGATGTTGCGGATCGAGCCGCCCGCAACCGTCAGCCGCGCGAGCAGCTCCGGGTCGATGTCCTTCACCGGGGCCTGCGGCGGCAGCACCCGACGCCAGATCTCGGCGCGCTCGTGCTCGGCCGGGAAGGGGAAGTCGACGACGAAGCGGATGCGCCGCAGGAAGGCGTTGTCCAGGGCCTTCTTCATGTTGGTGGTGAGGATGGCGAGGCCGCGGTAGGCCTCCATCCGCATCAGCAGGTAGCTGACCTCCAGGTTGGCGTACCGGTCGTGGCTGTCCTTGACCTCGCTGCGCTTGCCGAACAGTGCGTCGGCCTCGTCGAAGAGGAGGAGTGCACCGCCGCGTTCGGCGGCGTCGAAGACCCGGCGGAGGTTCTTCTCGGTCTCGCCGATGTACTTGCTGACGACCTGGGAGAGGTCGACGACGAACAAGTCGAGGCCCAGCTCCTTCGCCATCACCTCGGCGGCCAGGGTCTTGCCGGTGCCGGAGCCGCCCGCGAAGAGCGCGGTGACGCCGAGGCCCCGGCGCAGGGTGGCGCCGAAGCCCCACTCCTGGTGCACCACCGACCTCTGCCGTACGTGGGCGACGATCTCGCGCAGCACGCTCGTCTGCCGCTCGTGCAGCACGAGGTCCTTCCAGCCGGCCTGCGGTTCGATGCGGCGGCCGAGTTCGTCCATGCCGACGCGGGCCTCGTCCATACCGGCCCGCCAGGCGAGACCGGCGGCGTCGAGCTCGTCCTCGTGGGGCAGTTCACGCCGTACGGTCGCGGCGGCGGACCGCACGACGTGGGGCGGCAGCTGGAACTGGGCGATCAGTGACCGCAGTTCGCCCTCCTCCAGGTCGGCGACGTCGCTGAACGCGTCGACCCACAGCGCCAGTTGCTCCTCGTCGCCGAGGCTCGGCACGGTCACCCGGGTGCCGTGCGGGTGATCCGTGCGGCGCGGGTCGGCGCTGGAGACGACGACCGGCACGGCGGCCCCGGCCAGGAACGCCTCGGTGGCCGCCTGCTGGTCCCGGTCGGGCTCGCCGAACTCCACGAGCAGGGCGGCGGGCAGCAGGATCGCCTCGCGCTGCCACAGCCGGGCGAACCGGTCGCGCTCGGCGGGGTCGACGGGGATGTCCTCGGCGCCGATCGTGTAGAGCCCGAGCCCGGCGCGGGCGGCGGCCGCGGCGGCGATGTCGGCGCGGCTGCGCAGGTCGCCGCCCACCAGTTCGACGAGCAGCGGCGCGTCGGGCCGGGCCCCGTCGGTCCAGCCCGCAGCGACGCCGCTCGCCGCGAGGTCGTACGACGCGGGCAGCCGGTCGGGCACGTCGGTGCGGCGCAGTCGGCCGTGCAGCCGGGCGTCCAGGTAGGGAGAGCCGAGCAGGAAGTGCAGGATGCGCTCGTCGAGCCGCAGCCGGGAGGTCGTCAGCCGTGACTCGTCGTCCGGCTCCACGATCCGCCAGCGCCGCAGCGGCGACACGGGCGGCAGCGCGCTCCAGTGCGGTTCGTCGAGGGCGGCGAGGGCCAGCGAGAAGGTCGGATGCGTGCGCTCCGGGTCACCGCAGGCGGCGGCGCAGCGGGCACCGGTGGTGGGCTCCAGTTCCTGGGCCGCCGTGAGGAGGACGAGGTCCCGCTCGAACGCCGTGAGCCCGAAGCAGGCGACCAGGGCGTCGAGGGGGGCGGTGCCGGGGCCGTCGCCGGACTCGGGCACGGGGGCCTGCGCCTGGTGCTTCTCGCCCTTGGTGCCGCGCAGCGCGTGGGCGTCGACGCACGCCAGGACACGCCGGATCTCCGCCGTCAGCGTCGTACCGTCGGCCGGCGTGCCGGCGACCGCTGCCGCCGTCGCTCCTGCTCCCATGTCCTCACCCGCCCCCGTCGCTCCCATGTGCCTCAGTTCTCCGTGTCCTCGCTGCCGTCCGCGTCCTTGGCCGCCGGCTGGGACCGTGCGGACTTCGCGGGTTGGGCGGCCGTCTTCTTCGCGGTCCTGGCCGGCTGCGCCGCCTTGCGGCCCCGGGCCGTCCTGGCGGGCGCCCTGGGCTCGGTGACGGCCACGGCCTTGGTGGCGGCGCCGGCGGGTTCCGGGGCCTGAGGCTCCGGCGTGAGCGGTGCCTCCGGCACGGTGCCCGGGGCCGGTGCGCCGGGCGCCCCGAACGGCAGCACCCGCACCTCGGGCCGTTCCACCGGCTTCGCCGGCACCGGCGTCTCGCGGCCGTCGATGAGGACCAGCACGGCCTGGTAGACGACCGACAGCGTGTAGGGCGTCTGGTGGAGCATCCCCCAGAGCTTGGACGTCTCGTCGACGTCCATCACGGTCGGGGTGAACCGCACCCGCTGCACCGCGTCGGCGAGGTCGCTGCCGCCCAGGTGCGGTCGCCGGCCCGCGAGTTCGATGATGTCCCGGGGCAGCACGGGCGTCTCGTGCAGCGTGCGCACCACCGAGCCGATCAGGCGCTGCCCGACCAGTTCGGCTTCCTCGCCGTAGGCACTGATGAGGTAGTGCAGGTCGAGCGCGGCGGCGGGCCTGCGGACCAGCGTGCCGTCGGAGGCCCGGGCGGGCAGGTCGTTGTTGCGCTGCGAGGTGTTGGGCGTGACCTGGTACAGGAACACGGTGATGGTCGGCTCGGCCGGCGGGTCCGCGGGCGGCTTGCGCGGCTCGACCTTGACCGCGATGTCGATGTCCGGGGGCAGGTTGTCCTCGATCAGCAGGGCGAGGGCCTGGGTGACGTGGGCGAGGGCAAGTGCGTTGCTCATGGCGTCAGTTCCTCGGTCCCTCTCCTCGTCGTGTCGCTTCTCGTCGTACGTGTGCGTGCGGGTGGCCGCTCACTCGCGCCCCCTGGCCAGGTAGTCCGCCAGGCTGACGGTGGTCCGCGGGCGCTCCGCCTCCCGGGGCCGGGCCCGGCCGCCGCCCTGCGGCGTGCCGCCGGCCGTGACCTCCAGCCGTCCGATCTGCACCCGCACGACCTGCTCGGCCGGTCTCCCCGGGCGCCGGGCCGCGGCCTGCCGGACGGCGTCCCGTGCGGCCGCCGTGTCCGCCGCGCTGGGGAGCAGCGGGGCGGACACGGCGGGGGGAGCGGCGTCCGCACCAGGGGGGGTCGGTGCGGGCGCCGCGCTCGTGGGGGCCGTGCCCTCGGGACGGTCCCGGCCCGCCGCGCGGCGCGCGGTGCCGGGGACCGGCCGCAGCGCGGGGCGCACGGGCGGGGCGGGACGCGGCAGCGGTTCCCCGGGCTCGGCGGGCCGGACGGGGCGGGCCGTGGGTTCGCCGGGCGCGGGGGTCTGCTCGGTCCGTACGACCGTCCGCTCCCGTTCGGTACGGACGACCTCGCGGGCCGCCGGGGGTGCCGGGGCCGGCCGGGTCTCGGCGGTGGGGGCGGCGGCCGGCCACAGCGGCTCGGCGCCGTCCGGGGCCGGTGCGGTCGCCCGGACCGCTTCGGTCCGTTCGAACGGTCCGGCCAGCCGCGGCCGTACCAGCACCACGCCGGGTCGCCGCGCGGCGGGTGACGCGTGCCGGGCGAGCAGCCGGTCGAGGAAGTCGGGCTCCGGCCGCCCGTCCGGGGTGGACTCAGACATCCGCACACAGCTCCAGGTAGTAGCGGCGCCGCAGCGGGCTGAGCGCCAGGATCTCCGGCTCGCTCCAGCCGTACGCGGTGGCGAGCAGATGGACGTCGAGCAGGAGGTCCCGGGCCCAGGCGTCCAGTTCGGTCCACAGGTAGGAGGCGATGTCCAGCTCGGCCCGGGTGCCCTTCCCGCAGTCGGGGCAGGCGACGGTGAGCGTGACGTCGCCGCCCGGGTCGGCGGCCTGGGCGGCCTCGGCGATCCGGCGCTGCACGGCGGCGGGCAGCGCGTCCGCCGCGACGGGCTGCCCGTCGTGTACGGCGTCGGCCACGCACCGCGCCAGCAGGGCCCGGCGCGGGTCGGCCGCCCGGGCCGCCGCCGTCAGGTCGGCGACGCCGGGCACCCGGAACCGGACCTCCCAGCCGTCCTCGGCGATCCGCACCAGCGGTTCGCCCCGGCCGGCCAGGCCGCGGGCGAAGTCCCCGGCGTCCAGCTCGAACTCCATGTCCGCGCCGCACGCCGAGCAGTCCAGGCGCACCTGCATCCGCTCGCCGAACAGCGCCCGGCGCAGGGCGAACAAGTCGGCTTCCCGCTCCCCGACCGGCAGCGCCAGCAGTGCCTGCTGATCACCGCCCAGGTCCGGCCGGGCGGCGAGGTGCAGCAGCAGGGCGCGCCCGGCCGGGTCCTGGGCCAGCCCGCTCTCCCAGGTGGCCAGAACGTCGGCCGCCTGTGTGATGGCCATGCCTCCCCCAGTACGTGCCCCATAGGGGCGCGGGGAACTGCGCGACCAGCCCCCACGAACCCGCAGACGAACAACAACCCCACCGCGGCGCCGACCAGCGGAGCGCTACGCCGGGTTCAGGAACGAGGGCTCCTCCGGCTCGGGCACCTCGTAGTCCCGTTCCCAGCCCTCGCATTCGAGCTTCAGCGACTGGATGGCGACCGCGTTGGCGTTGGCGTCCAGTTCGCCGAGGACCTGGTACTCGCTCGGCCAGGTCCGGTACAGCTTGTGCGAGACGGCGACCTGCCCGGCCTCGTTGAGGACCTGGATCACGATGTCCTTGCGGAAATCCGCCAGGGACACCTCCGAGCCGAGGCCCGCGCCGACCTGCCAGACCTTGTTGGCCCAGCGGTCGAACTCGGGGTCGTGGGTGACGCCGCGTTCCAGGGTGATGCCCTCGAACTCGGAGCGGCCCGGCGACTTGCGCGGGGAGGAGGGGTCGCCGCCGTGCCGGTGCTTGACGACCTCGGTGGTCCGCTTCAGCGGACTGATCTTGCTGATGCCGGCGACCGTCCGACCGTCCCACAGGACCAGGAACTTGAAGTTCTTGTACGGGTCGAAGCGATGGGCGTTGACCGTGAACTCTGCCATCGAAATGTCCTCAGGGGTTCCTTGGAGCTTTCCTTAGAGCGCGAACTGCCCGGACGTCTGCTGGATCCTGACGACCACGAACTCGGCCGGGCGGACCGGCGCGATGCCGACCAGGACGTTGACGACACCGTTCTCGATGTCCTCGGCGGTCGTGGTGTCGGCGTCGCACTTGACGAAGTAGGCCTCGCGGGGCGTGCCGCCCTTGAAGGCGCCCTGGCGGAACAGCGTGTGCAGGTACGAGGAGGCGGCGAGCCTGATCTGCTGCCACAGGTTCTCGTCGTTGGGCTCGAACACCACCCACTGCAGGCCCCGTTGCAGGCTCTCCTCGACGTGCAGCGCGAGCCGCCGGACGGGGACGTACTTCCACTCGCTGTCGAGGGCGTCGGAGCCTTCCAGGGTGCGGGCGCCCCAGACCACGGGGCCGGTCACCGGGAAGGTGCGCAGGCAGTTGACGCCCAGCGGGTTGAGCAGGCCGGTCTCGCGGTCGGTCAGGTCGACCGTGAGCGAGTGCACGCCGGCGAGCCGGGCCTCGGTGCCGGCCGGGGCCTTCCACACGCCGCGCTCGGAGTCCGTACGGGCGATGACGCCCGCGACGGCGCCGGACGGCGGGAAGGATCGCAGCCGGCCCGTGAGCGGGTCGGTGAGCTGCAGGTGCGGGAAGTACAGGCCCGCGTGGTTGCCGCGCACGGCGTCGAAGGCTGCGAGTCCGGCGCGGGCCGTGTCGACGCTGACCCAGGTGCCGGGCGCGTCGACGAGCAGGAAGATCCGCCGCTCCTGGCACAGGCGCTGCGCTGCGGAGACGACGGTGAGGGCGTCCTCGGTCTTCTCGTAGGCGGCGAGTTCGGGCAGCGCGAGCAGGTTGACGTCGGCGACGCCGCGCAGCGCCTGGATGCCGGACTTGTCGGCCTCGGAGCCGATGAGGTCGCGCGGCCCGGGCGCCTCGCCGTCCTCGCCGCCCTCCAGCGGGAAGACGGGCGGGTTGACGGAGGCCTCCAGGCCCAGGTCGTTGGCGCACTCGCCGAGGAAGCGGACGACGTCGTCGGGGTCGGTGGAGCCGGCGACGACCTGGACGCGGCGGCCGAAGGCGGTGACCTCGGCGCCGGCAAAGGCGTGCTTGCCGGGCGCGTCGGGCAGGGCACGCAGCTTGCGCTCCAGCAGCAGCGCCAGCTCGGCGACGGAGGACGGGGCCTCGCCGTCACAGTCGGGGTCGAAGAGGGTGAACTCCCGCTCCACGTCGCCGATCTTGACGGTGAGGTCGACGGCGAGGTCGGGCAGCTCGTGCCCGAACGGCTTGGAGACGGTGCCGGACGGGTCGGGCCGGCCCTCGCCGACGACCTCGACGCGGATCAGCCGGGAGCCGGCGTTGACGACGGTCTGCACGTACCGGCCGTTGGCGGGGTCGGTGGACAGGCCGGTGAAGCTCTCACGGGCCTCGCCCTTGGCGTCGAAGACGCGCAGGTTGAAGGTCTCGTCGGGGCAGGGCGTGTCGTGGTCGACGGCGACGCGCAGGCCGTTGCCCCACACGCCGGGCTCCTTGGCGTGCACGGCGAGGGCGCGGCTCTCGCTGTGGCCCTCGGTGGATTCCAGCGTGACGCAGGCGGCCTTGCCGCTGCCGGCCTTGGCGACCCGGACGATCACCGCGACGGTGCCGCCGTTGCCGAAGAACTGGTGGACGGCGTAGCCGACGGCGCTCCGGGCGCTCAGGCCCCCGAAGCGGCGCTCGAATTCGGTGAAGCTGGTGACCCGCACCGGCTCGTTCAGCGGACCACGCCGGGTGTGGCCCACGAAGGCGGTCACCGAAGTGGTCAGGGTCGAGATGGTGCGGGTGCTGCTGGGAAGCTCTTCGACGTAGACACCGGGATACGTCGGCTTGGCGGCGCTCACTGCACTCATCGGCATTCCCCCTCCTGTCCCTGTATCGGGCACCCGATGAAGGCACCAAGAGGCGGTGAGGGAGGGACGTTCCGGGTGGTGCGCGAAGGTGCCACTCACCCCGTCGGCAGTGGTCACGCGCACGTCATCAGTTCCCCCGTCGGTGCCCGTGCTGTCGGTCGCACGGGCCAAGCGCATCGCTTGTGACTCCTGATGCTCAAGTGCTCAACCCACCCTGCTGGGTTCGGAGTTGGCCGAACAAGACGGGTTCTGGCCAGCACGGCGGAAGGTTTTGTGAAGGCAAACTTCCCGGATCCGCACATCGCGCCCGCGCGCCCTCGTGAACCGGTCCACACCTCCCGCACACCGGTGGGCCGGAGGGGCGGACGGCATGCCTGATGGACCCGCGTCCGCGGCGGCGGCGTCCGGCGCTCCTCGACTTCTCCCCGAGTCGCACACACCGTTCGGTGGCCGAATCCGTCGGGGCGGTATGGACGCGCACGAAGTTGATCGCGGACTTACGGGACGCACCCACGGGTGCCCCCTTTCGACCGGGACATGCCCGACCCAAACGCCAGACCACGCCACCCCTTCCGGGCCGTAGAAATATCTACGAGCATGGCTACGGCCGGGCGGCACGCGGAACCCGCGGGTCACCGGCCCGTGTCCCGTGCGCGCCCGACCGCGGCGCCGCCGACTGTGCTGGGGTGGCCATGCAGAGCGTCATGTGGAAGCAAGCCGTCGAGTGGCTCGCCGCGGCCGCCACGGACCCCCAGGAGTGCAAGCGGGAGTGGGACTACGGCGCGGGAACGGTGCTCGTGGAGGCCGGGCGGTACTGGGACGTGCTCAGCGTCCCCGACCGGCTCGGCCTCCTCGCACTGGACATCCTGTGGCGCGATCCGCTGAAGGTGCCCGGCCCCACCCTGGTGGACTGCGCGGCCCGCAGAGTGGGGTTCTTCCTGCCGCCCGACCCGGTCAGCGAATGGATCGGCTTCGGCGTACGGCACGTCGGCCGGGGCTCCTGGGTCGCCGTGCCGCCGCCGTACCGGCCCGCCGGCCGTCTGGAGTGGCTCGTCCCGCCGGACGGAACCGGCGCGCTGCACACCCCGGGCACGCTCGAATCGGCGCTGCGGGAGGCCAGTGGAACCCTCGCGGTGCTCGCGCCGGTCAGCGCGGAGCCGGCGGTGCCGGACGGCTGGTGAGACGGGCTCCGGCAGAGAGCCCAGCGATCCCCGGGCGGCGGCCGGAGGCAGGGCGGGTGCCACCGGGGGCGGCCCCCGCCGGGTTCCGGCCGGCAGCGGGGTGAGGAGCCGCGGCGACGACCGGGCCCATGTGCCGGCCGGCGGGCCAGGAGGTGACGGCGGTCCAGGTCTCGCTCTCGGCCGGTGCGGCGAAGGAGACCCACTGGCCGTCGCGGTGCTCCGGGACCGTGTGGCCGCGCGCCTCCCACTCGGCGACCAGGGCCGCGTAGATCGGCGGGTGTCCCGTGTATCCGGCGGTGAGTTCGGCGTACGAGCGGGGCGCGGCGTCGTTCCCGGGAAGCCGCCGCGCCGTCTCCGTGCTGTCCATGCCAGGGGAACGCGGCGCCGCACACCGGTGGTACGCGGGCCGGGCCCCGTCCGTCGGGTCGAGTGAACCCGTCACCCGTTCGGCGGCACGGGGGCACCGGACAAACATCCAGTCAGGCGGTCGCACGTTCAGAACAGCTGACCCGGTCCGGCGGAATTCTCGACCGGGGCGGGCGCATCCGGTAACACTGACCTCACGCCGAGAAACCGGTACGACGGCAGGGAGAGGCCATGTCACAGCGCCCTGACCTCAAGCAGCGCAGGGCCGTGCTGGAGCACGAGTGGTCCCGCTGGGTGCCGCGGCTGAGCGTCCCGGGCGCGCGGCCGGGCGGCACCGCGACGCTGCGCCACGAGGTGACCGAGTCCTGGGCGCGTTCGCTGGGCAGTGTGGACCCGGGCCGGGACAGCGCCCCGGTCACCGACGGCGGCGAGGTGCACGAGCGCTGGACGTCCTCACCGCTGTACCGGCCGGTGTCCGCCCTCGCCGGGGAGCTGCACAGCATCGCCGAGGACGCCGGGTTCGTCACCGCGGTCACCGACGAGGCCGGCACCATCCTGTGGACCTGCGGCGGCCCGACCATGCGCCGCCGTGCCGAGCAGGTCAACTTCGCGCCGGGCGGCCGCTGGGACGAGCAGGCCATGGGCACCAACGCGCTCTCCCTCGCCCTGCGCACCGGCCGCCCCAGCTCCGTCTTCTCGGCCGAGCATCTGGTGTCCGCCCTGCACGGCTGGGTCTGCTACTGCGCCCCCGTGCACGGCCGCGACGGCCGCGTCCTCGGCGTGCTGGACCTGTCCACGACCTGGGACCGCTCGCACCCCCTGGCCATGTCCACCGTCCGCACGCTGGTGTCGACGATCGAGGCCCGACTGACCACGGAGGCGCCCCGCCCGGGCCGGCTGCGGCTCACGTGCCTGGGCTCCGAACAGGCCGTGCACGAGGGGCGGCCGCTCCCCCTGCGCCCCCGCCAACTGGAGATCCTCACCCTCCTCGCCCTCGAACCCGAGGGCTTCTCACCGGAGCGGCTGCGGGCGGCCCTGTACGGCGACCGGCCGGTCACGTCCTCCACCTTCAAGGCGGAGATCTCCCACCTGCGCCGGGCGCTGGGCGGTGCGATATCCCCCCGCCACTACGCCCTCACCGCGCCGGTGTCCTGCGACGCCGCCGATGTCCTGCGCGCCCTGGAGCAGGGCGACACGGACACCGCGCTGCGCCGCTGGGGCGGACCGCTCCTGCCCCGCTCCGAGGCTCCCGGCATCGAGGAGTGGCGCACGCGCCTCGAAGTGGCGGTACGCGAGGCCGTGCTGGCGAGCACGCGCGCCGAACACGCCCTGCGCTACGGCGAACGGGCCCCGTACGACACCGAGGTCCACGAGCACGCGCTGCGGCTGCTCGGCCCGGACGACACGCGCCGCGCGATCGCGAGGGGCCGGCTGACGGCGTCCCTGCGCGACTGACGTCCGCGCCCCGCGGCACCAACCTTGCGCCAACCTCCCGGGAGCACAGTGAGGGACGTCGCAACCGTCCCGCACCGCCCTTCACCGAGGAGAGCCGCCATGGTGTACGCGCAGCCAGGAACCGAAGGCAGCATCGTCACCTTCGCCCGCCGCTACGACAACTTCATCGACGGCGACTGGACAGCGCCCGTCGAGGGCCGCTACTTCGAGAACCCGACGCCCGTGACCGGCAAGGTCTTCTGCGAGGTCGCCCGTTCCACCGCGGCCGACGTCGACCTGGCCCTGGACGCCGCGCACCGGGCGGCCGACCGGTGGGGCCGCACGTCCACGACGGAACGCGCGAACATCCTCAACAGGATCGCGGACCGCATCGAGCAGAACCTGGAGAAGATCGCGGTCGCCGAGACGTGGGAGAACGGCAAGCCGGTCCGCGAGACCCTGGCCGCCGACATCCCGCTGGCCGTGGACCACTTCCGGTACTTCGCCGGAGTCGTCCGCGCGCAGGAGGGCAGCATCGCGGAGATCGACGCCGACACGGTCGCGTACCACTTCCACGAGCCGCTGGGCGTGGTCGGGCAGATCATCCCCTGGAACTTCCCCATTCTCATGGCCACTTGGAAGCTCGCCCCGGCCCTGGCCGCGGGCAACTGCGTCGTCATCAAACCGGCCGAGCAGACCCCGGTCAGTCTGCTCTACGTCATCGACCTGATCGCCGACCTGCTCCCGCCGGGCGTGGTCAACGTCGTCAACGGCTTCGGCGTGGAGGCGGGCAAGCCCCTGGCGTCGAGCCCGCGGGTGGCCAAGGTGGCATTCACCGGCGAGACCACGACCGGCCGCCTGATCATGCAGTACGCGAGCGAGAACATCATCCCCGTCACCCTGGAACTGGGCGGCAAGAGCCCCAACATCTTCCTGCCCGACGTCATGGCGGCCGACGACGACTTCCTGGACAAGGCGGTCGAGGGCTTCGTGATGTTCGCCCTCAACCAGGGCGAGGTCTGCACCTGCCCGTCCCGCGCCCTCATCCCCTCCTCCATCTATGACGACTTCATGGCCCGCTGCGTCGAACGCACCCGGGCCATCGTCGGCGGCGACCCGCTGGACCCGGCCACGATGATCGGCGCGCAGGCGAGCAACGACCAGTACGAGAAGATCCTCTCCTACCTCGACATCGGCAGGAAGGAGGGCGCGGAGCTCGTCACGGGCGGCAACCCCCGCGCGGTGCCCGGTCTGGAGGGCGGCTACTACATCGAGCCGACCATCTTCCGCGGCACCAACGACATGCGCATCTTCCAGGAGGAGATCTTCGGCCCGGTCGTCTCGGTCACGACGTACGACTCGGTCGACGAGGCCCTGAAGATCGCCAACGACACGCTGTACGGCCTCGGCGCGGGCGTCTGGACCCGCGACGGCAACACGGCGTACCGCCTGGGCCGCGAGATCAAGGCGGGCCGGGTATGGACCAACTGCTACCACGCATACCCGGCGCACGCGGCGTTCGGCGGCTACAAGAAGTCGGGCATGGGACGTGAGACGCACAAGATGATGCTCGATCACTATCAGCAGACGAAGAACCTGCTGGTGTCGTACTCGCCGAAGAAGCTGGGCTTCTTCTAGGCACAGAAAACGGGTGCCTGACCTGGGCAGATGCCCGTCAGGCGCCCATCTGCATGTACCGGACGGGCTGTGGGAGATCGCGAAGGAGCTGATCCCGCCGCCCAAGGTGCGGCCGCAGGGCGGCGGAACGCAGGACACGCCTGATGAGACGCTGTTTGCCGCCGTCGGCTACGTCCTGGTCAGCGGTTGCGCCTGGCGCCAACTGCCGCCTTGCTTCGGGATATCGAAGTCGACTGCCCACCGCCGTTCCTGACCTGGTCGAGAGCCGGTGTCTGGGGCCGCCTGCACGAAGCCGTGCTGCACCGGCTCGACGACGCCGGCCTCATCGACGTCACCCGCGTCGTCCTCGACACCGCCCACGTCAGGGCTAAAAGGGGGGATGAACAGACAGGTCCGAGCCCCGTGGACCGGGGCAAGCCGGGTTCCGAGATGCACATCCTGCCGGACGCGAACGGACTGCCCCTTACGCACGCTCCGCCACGCCCGACGGATGACTGGACCGCCGAGGCTACCGCCCGACTCTCCTTGGTACAGCAGATCACCGGTCCGCAGGGAGTAGGGGGCCGTCGTATGCGCGCTGGGTCGTCAGGGCTCTAGGGTCGCGCCAATGACACCCGTGCAGGGCTCGGCGGGCGCGCTCACTCTGTGCCGCCGCAAGGCGGAGGCGACCGAAGACGGCAGCGGGGCCTCCGGATCAGGTCGCGGACGGTGGGCGGGACGACGGGGGTGGCCTGGGTCCTGACAAGTCGCGTGCCGTGGCCGCGCGTTCAGGTCGCCGCCCGTGAATACCACCTACCGGGCAATGATTTCAGGCCGTGCCGGGGCCGTAAATCGGCCACGCCTTGACCGTCACAGCACCCTCGTAGAAGATCCTTCCGAAACCCCGCTAACGGGGAGCGGAGGAGGAGTAACGTGAAAAGGCTTGGAAAGTCAGTACTGTTCGCCATTTCGGGCGCCGCACTTGCGGTTTCCAGCGTAGCCACCCCTGTGGCGGCCTACGACCCTCAGAGCGGAACCGGTACCGGCAATTCCGCGGTTCAGGCCGGTGGCGGCCTCATACCCGGGAAGCCCGTCATCCACAAGAGAGGTGACGGCGTCGCCCCGCCGAAAGAACTGGGTAACCCCTCCGAGTGGGGCGTGGTAAAGCTGGAAATCAACAAATCGGCCGTTCAGATCAAGGAGAATACCTGCCAGAATGTGACTCATGGCAAATGGTGCTATGGGTACGATCTGGTGTCGGCCGGAAAGAAGTGCTACTCGAACTACATCGCTGATGTGAAGCACAAGTCAACGGTCAGGGTGCGGAACGTCGATCATTCGAGTGGCTGGGTGGCGAAGGGGAAGACTTCCTACGCCAACTCGACACAAGGTGCGGCGTGGACCTGCCACGCCTTTTACAGCAACGAATAAGCAAGTCCGCCACGATGAGGGTTGATCTCCCTCGGATGGGCCATGGCTCCGGGCACACACGGCCCGGAGCCATGCCACGTCAGGACCGGAACGAGGAGAGAGTGAACTTTTCGGGTGCTCGGGTCGCGTCCTTTGCGGTGCCACTCGGGCTTGGCCTGTTGCTTGGTCTGACAGGGCCTGTCGCTGAGCATTGGGGTGGTCGTCCAGGTACGGCCGTGGGCGCCGTTTTCACAGGCGGGTGGCCGTGGGCCTGTTACGCATTCCTGGTGGGTTATTACCGTCGGTCCAAAATCGAATCAGTTGTCCTCGCGTCTCTAGGGCTGGCTATCGGTGTCGTGGCCTACTACCTGACTAAGGAAATCCTGACCTCCCTGGGCGGACTGGATTCCTCAGGCGCGAATTCATCCGGAATTGCGCTCTGGGGTGTGCTGGCCTTCTTCCTCGGAGCACCCCTTGGGCTCCTGGGGAACCTCGCACAGGCGCCGGGCATCGGGGGCCTGTTCTTCCGGCTGCTTGTTCCCCTGGTGGCCTTTTATGAGACTTCCATGCGTCTGGAGACAGAGGCGCGCGGGCCGAGTCAGGTTGTTCTGGGCACCTGGACCACCGTTCGGTTCACGGCTGTTGCCGTTGCGATCGCGATGGTGAGCCACACGGTCTGGGGTTGGTGGAGGTCTCGCCGAATTCGCTCCGCCGGGGTGGGCGTCGGCTAGCGTCCAACCGCCCCTGAGACCGTGTTCTATGTGGTGAGGCGGAGGAGCGGGGTGCCGAGTCCGTACCACAAGCAGACGAAGAACCTGCTGGTGTCGTACTCGCCGAAGAAGCCGGGCTTCTTCTAGACATCACGGGGAAGGGCGCCTGACCGGGCAGACACCCCGGGCGCCCTTCGCGGCACGTCCTGGGCGAGGAACTTGGCGTGGTCGCGGCGCGCATCGCTGCGACCGTCACGGGGTTTCGAAGAACACGGCCTGGTTCTTGCCCGCGGTTTTGGCTCGGTACAGGGCGATGTCGGCGTCCCGCAGCGCTTCTGCCGGCGTGGTCGGCCTGGTGATGCTCCGTGCTCCGATGCTCGTTGTCACGTGGACCGCATGGCCACGGTCGAGGATGAAGCTGTCCATGAAGGAGTCGAGGATCCGCCTGGTGTAGTCGAAGAGTGTGCCGGCGTCCACGCCTTCCGCGAGGAGTGCGAACTCGTCCCCGCCGAGCCTGGCCACCATGTCCTGCTCGCGGACCCTGGACGTCAGCCGCCGGGCGACGTCGACGAGCAGTTCGTCGCCGGACGGGTGGCCCAGGGTGTCGTTGACTTCCTTGAAGCCGTCGAGATCGAGCATCAGCAGCGCGGCGGGGAAAGAGGCGGAGCACCGGCTGAGAGCAGACTCCAGGCGCTGGTCCAACAGCGCTCTGTTGGCCAGCCCCGTCAACGGGTCGTGGGTCGCCTGATGGCTCAGCTGCTTCTGGAGCTCTTCTTGCTCTCGCAGTGATGCCGCGAGGTAGCGCGCCTTTGTCCGCGCTTCGATGGCCCTGCTCTGGGCGTACTGGGCGAGGAACGCGATGCGCAGCACCAGCAGCAGCGAAAGAGCCGCCAGCATGCCGACGATCACCGTGATGTTCACGGGCTGGCCCCGGATGCCCCCGACATTGGCCAGCACGATCAACGGCCCCACCATGATGAGGGCGATCAGGATCGACAGTCGCTTCCGGGGCATCCTCTCCTTGCCGTCCGACAGTTGTGTCGGCCAGCCGACGGACGGGTGCAGCGCCGCGGCCCCCAGAAGGAGGGACGAGACCATCCACCCCACTTCGGACACATCCTCCGCGATCGCGGTCCCGGTCGTGGCCATCGTTCCGTAGTAGAGGCCGTCGGCGGTGAGAAGGACCAGCAGCCATCCGCTGCACAGAAGAATCGAGGGGGTGCGCTTGCCGGTGGTGAGCAGCAAACGGGCGGCTACGGACAACAGCACCAGGTCGGCGACGGGGTAGGCGATGGACACCGCGAGCGGCCACGCGGACAGCTCGCTGCGCAGGTAGGGGGCGATGATGAACGCCCACGACAGGATGCCGAACCCCAGCGTGACGATTCCAGCGTCCAGCCACCCCGCCCAGTGCAGGCGGCCTGAATGCTGCCGGGCCAACGTCACCAGCCCCGCGGCGAACAGCAGGTAACTACCCACGTAGAGGATGTCGGCCGCACCCGGGAACGGGACCTCTGCGTCGCGGACCTGGTACAGGCCCCAGATGGCGTCCGCCACCGTGTACGGTGCCATTGCCGCCGCGAAGAGGAGCCACGGAAGGAACGAGGGCGGCCTGTTCCTGATCACTCCGCCCGCGATAGCGAAGACGACCGAGGCGGCTATCAGTACGGGCAGCATGTAACGCGCCGCGGAGGCGGTGACCAGATAGATGACGATCATCATGGCCCCTGCTGCGGCATACACCCAGGCCGTCGCATCACGGCGGGCGGGCAACAAGACTTGCATCTTGCCCACAGGCTCTCCTTCCCTCCGGCCAGTACGCGCGCCCAGGAGGCGATATCCGGGCGGCTCGTCAGCCGGGGTCGCGGCCTGGAGGGTGAGAGCGGACCGTCTCGAGGGTGCGACAGGTCCGGTCGAGTTCGTCCTGGAGGCGGGGAGCGGCCTCGGCCAGTGAGGTCGGCTCTCCGGCCCTCGCGTGCTCTTCCAGCTCCTGGCAACGGGCGGCGAGGCTCACGGCGCCGATGTTCCCGGCAGCGCCTCTGAGGCTGTGTGCCTGGTCTGCGATCTCCTGCGAGTCGTGGCGGTCGAGCGCGTGGAAGAGCGCGCTGGTCATCTCGGGGGCCCGGACGAGGAAGTGGTCCACCAGCCGGTCCACCAGTTCGTGCTCGGCCGGGGAGCCGGCGCCGCGCAGTTCGTCCAGCCGCTGCTCGATGGAGACGCGCAGGTCCTCGTTGCCCGCCTGTGGTGGGGCGGCATTGCCTGCCTGTGGTGGGGCGGTGTGGACCCAGCGCGCGAGGGCTTGTTCCAGCTCGTCGGCGCTGACAGGTTTGGAGATGTAGTCGTCCATGCCCGCGGCCAAGCACTTTTCCCGGTCCTCGGCGAGGGCACCGGCGGTCATGGCGATCACCGGCAGGTGGCCGTGGTCGCCTTCCCGGCGGCGCAGTTCACGGGTGGCGGTGTAGCCGTCCATCTGGGGCATCTGGCAGTCCATGAGCACAGCCTGATAACTGTGCTCCTGGGTCATGAGCAGGGCTTGGGCGCCGTCGGCGGCGATGTCCGTGCTGTAGCCGAGCCGGGTGAGCAAGCCCTGGGCGACCATCTGGTTGATCTCGTTGTCCTCGACCAGCAGGAGATGGCCCCGGTGGGCTGGGTCGGGCGCGGTGGGAGCCGGCGCTGCCGGAGCCGACGCGGCCACCGGCGATGTCCGGGTGGCGAGTTCGACCAGGGCGTCCAGGAGCTGGGACTGGTGGACGGGCTTGGACAGGCTGCGAGCGATGCCGGCAGCGTGCAGCTCGGCGGCGGGCGGCTGAGTGCCGGAGGTGAGAAGCAGCAGCTGTACCCGGGCGAGGTTCTGGTCGGTGGTGATCCGGCGGGCGAGTTCCAGGCCGTCCATGTCGGGCATATACATGTCGACAATGGCCAGGGTGAAGGGACGGCCCGCCGCCTCCGCCTCGTGCAGGGCCACCAGGGCCTGGGGGCCGCCGGCGACCATGGTCGGCCCGATGTGCCACCTGCGCAGCTGCGCGTCGAGGATCAGCCGGTTGGTGTCGTTGTCGTCGACGACCAGGACCCGCGTCCCACGAAGGATGTCGGGGTGCGGTGGGCCCGGGGGCTGTTCGGGGGCGTCGGGGGCGCGCACCGGTACGCAGAAGGAGAAGGTGCTGCCCTGGCCGGGCCGGCTGGTGACGCCGATGGAGCCTCCCATGGCCTCGGTGATCCTGCGGCAGATCGCCAGACCCAGACCGGTGCCTCCGTAGCGGCGGGTGGTGGAGGCATCGGCCTGGGAGAAGGCGTCGAACATCCGCTCCTGATCGGCCGTGGCGATGCCGATGCCGGTGTCGGCCACCTCGAACCGCAGCCATGGCGCCTGCTCCGCGGGGGGCCGGGCCGGGGCCGGGCGGGCACGGAGCACGACCTCGCCCGCTTCGGTGAACTTCACAGCGTTGGACGCCAGATTGAGCAGGATCTGCCGTAGCCGGCCGGAGTCCCCGAGCACCATCGCGGGCAGGTCGGGATGGCAGTCGCTGAGCAGTTCGAGGCCCTCGGCCTGCGCGGTCTGCGCCACCAGCGAGACGACCTCCTCCACCAGCACCTGCGGGCTGAAGGCGACCTCGTCCAGTTCGAGCTTGCCCGCCTCCAGCTTGGAGAAGTCGAGGATGTCGTTGATCAGCGTCAGCAGTGCCGTGCCGGCGGCATGAATGCCCTCGGCGTAACGCCGCTGCTCGGCATCCTGTTCGGTGCCCAGCAGCAGCTCGCTCAGTCCGATGACGCCGTTCATGGGGGTGCGGATCTCGTGGCTCATCGAGGCGACGAACTGCGACTTCGCCTGGGACGCGGCGATCGCCTGGTCACGCGCCTCCGCCAGAGCGGCTTCGGCCTGCTTGCGCTCGCTGATGTCCCGGATGAAGGCGTTGAAGCAGCGGGCCTTCGCCGACTTCAGCCGCCACACCGCCAGTTCGACCGGGATCTCATGACCGTCGTGATGACGGGCGGTGAGCTCGACCTGACCGCCCAGCACATGAGACTCTCCGCCGGCCAGCACCCGTTGCAGACCGGCCTTGTGCGCGGCGTGGTACCGCTCAGGAATGATCGTCTCCGTCAGCGGACGGCCCATCGCCTCGTGGTGGCTGAATCCGAACAGCTTCTCAGCGCTCAGGTTCCAGTCGATGACCAGGCCGTCCTCGTCGATGGAGACGAAGGCGTCCCGGGCGGTCTCGATGACCGAACGTGCCTGATCCTGCAACAGCCGCAGCGCTTCCTCCCTGCGCCGCTGCCCCTCCGCCTCACGGATGAACCCGCGCACTTCGAGCGGCTCGCCTGCGGGGTCCCGCACCACCCAGCACGTCATCTCCGTCCACATCGAGTGCCTGTCGGCATGCCGCAGACGCAGACACACCGCCACCCGGCCGTCGCGGAGCAGATCGCGCTCGGCCCACTCGAATTCCTCCACATCGGCCGGATGGACCCAGGACTTCACCGAAGTCCCCACGATGTCCTCGGCCGGACGGCCCAGCAATTCCTGCCCTGCGGAGGACACCTCCCGGTAATTTCCCTCCAACGTCCGGCGGAAGACCATGTCCGGGGAATTCTTGAGCAGCAGCCGAAACCGCTCCTCGTCGTCGGCCGCGTACTGCCTGGGTGTGGGTGTCGATTCCGGTTCCATCGTCCGCCTCCACATTTCGGGCGCGACCACGAGGCGCGGCCGGGACCACCGAACAGACCGGTCGCGACGGTTTGGGTGCGGCGTGCGATGACGGCGATCAAGCGATCCGCTCGTCGGACACATCAAGCAAAGAATGAACCACTGAAGATCGCAAATCGAGGAAGCGGAGGTTGAACGGGTTGCGACCGGGCTGCGGCGTTCGGGGAGCCCGGTTGCCGGGCACCCGCATTTCATGGCTTTGGTGACAGCCCTCTGACTGCCCTTCAACCTTCGAATACGACGCCAAGTCGTGACAACGGACCGTCACCACCGCCGTGACTCCCCCGCGGCACACGCCGCCCGCGGCCGCTTCAGACGTGCCCGGACCGGAAGGCGTACCACCTCCAGGACGACACCGCCGAACACTCAGGCTGCGACAGCGCCGTTCAGGCGGAGTCCGCCGCACCGTTCGTACCGCTGAGCGGCAGCCAGGTGGTGATCGTGGTACCCCGGCCCTCTTCGGAGCGCACCTGCGTCCGGCCGCCGTGGTTCGCCACGATCGTGTGCACGATGGTCAGCCCCAGACCGGTTCCCGGGATGGCCTGCTCGGTGGCGTTCGAGGCGCGGAAGAACCGCTGGAAGAGCTTCTCCTGTTCGGCCGCGGGGATGCCGATGCCGGTGTCGCTCACGCTCAGGACCGCCTCCCCGTCCTGCGCGTCGGCCCGTACGCTGACCGTCCCGCCGCCGCGGGTGAACTTCACCGCGTTGGACAGCAGGTTCATCAGAACCCGGTCGAGTTGTTCGCCGTCCGCCTCCAGCACCAGCGGCTGCTCGGGGCAGTACGTCTCCAGTCCGACCGAGGCGGCCTCGGCGGCCGGTCTCATCGCGTCGGCCGCCGAAGTCACCAGCTGTCGCAGGTCGATCGGTGTCTTGTAGGAGGTGAACGCTCCCGACTCGATCCTGGAGAGCGTGAGCAGGTCCTCGATCAATGCCCGCAGCCGGTTGGCGTTGCGGTCGACGACGTCCAGCATGCGCACCTGGGGCGGGGAGAGCGGACCGGTGTCCTCGTCCTTCAGCAGCTCGATGTATCCCACGATGCTGGTCAACGGGGTGCGCAGCTCATGCGAGACGGTGGACAGGAAGTCGCTCTTGGCCTGGTCCAGGGCGCGCAGCTTGTGCACCAGGCTCGACTCCTTCTCGTACAGAAGTGCGGTGTGCAGCGCCCGGCCGACGCCGCCGGCCATGGACTCGGCGATTTCGATGTCCACCGGACGCCAGGGGTGGTCGGCGCTGGTACGGGCCACGGACACGGCACCGATCGGTTCCTCCCCCACCCCTATGGGGATGATCACCGCCGAGTCCAGGCCCAGCGCCGCCGCGGCGGCGCGGTTCTCGGCCGGCATACCGGTCTTCCCGAAGGAGCCGGGGGCACCTGGCATGGGTGTGGCGTCGGGCACGTACCGGGGCAGGTCGGTGACCAGCCAGGGCGTTCCCCGCCGGTAGTGGTCGCGGACCACCTCGGCCGGGAACGTCGGTATGCGCCTTCGCTCCTCGTCGGACAACAGGCCCCGCTCCGCGGACCACACCCGGGCCACGGGAAACCCGGAACCGTCGTCCTCGGCGAGCAGGATGAAGACGTAGTCGGCGGCCAGGACCTCGCCGATGCCGTTGCACGCCACGTCGAGGACATAGCCGACCTCGAGGCGGTCCCTGATCCGGATG
Organism: Streptomyces collinus; assembly: GCF_031348265.1. NCBI lineage: Bacteria > Bacillati > Actinomycetota > Actinomycetes > Kitasatosporales > Streptomycetaceae > Streptomyces > Streptomyces collinus. Next base: position 1,088,554 of record NZ_CP133771.1, read on the forward strand.
CCGGTCTCCTTCGCGGCCGTCGACAGGCGCTGCCGTTCCTGCTCGACCGCGCGCAGCCGGTCCCTCTCGTCCGCGAGCAGGTTGACGGACCGCGCCACCGCCCGGATCTCCTCCGGCCCCGTCACCTCGGCCCGGGCCGCATGGTCTCCGGCGGTGAGCCGTCCGAGTGTCCGCTCGGTTCTCCGCAACGGCCCGGTCAGGGCGCGCGTGGTGTGCACCGACGTGTACACGGCCAGGGCGAGGGCAGCGACCAGTGCGGCGCCGAACCCGGCGAAGCCCGCCCGGATCGCCGTATCGGCGCGGTCCTCCAGACGCTGCTCTTCTTGGCTCATCTGGTCGTTCAGGCGGGCGTTGGTCACCTCGAACGCGTTGAACCGCCGGGTGGCCTCACGGGTGAGCTCGACGGCCCGCTCGCTTCCCGGAGTGGTGTTCGCCTGGTCGTCGGCTACGCGCAGATACGCCTCGATCTGCCGTTGCTGCGTCGCGACATCGCCTTCGTCCGCGACCTCGTGCGCACGGATGTCGCCGCTGATCGACGCAATGCTCTCCCGGGCCGCACGGAAGGCAGCGAGCTCACTCCGGTCGCCCGTGACCAGGTAGCCTCGCATCGAACGCTGCGCGCTGATACCCGCGTTGAGCAGGCGAACGTTGTCGTCCTGGGCAGGGTGCACGTGGCCGGTGATCCGGTCGCGGTGGCCTTCCAGCACCAGCGCGCCGATCAGTGTGCTGGCCCCGCACAGCGCGATCAGGAGGGTCAACAGCCCGAATGCGAGGCCGAGTCGGTGCGCCACCCGGCCGCCGCCCTGCCTGAAGGCACGGCTCATACACGATCACCTCCCTTCTCCGTCACCTGGCCGGGAGATTCGAATCCGGCCCGGGTCATGGCACCCCACACCTGGGGGGACTTGCGCAACCCGTCCCACATGCCGCGCAGCCGCCACCACGCTGTCAGCTGGCGGTATCCGATGTTCTCGGCCACCACCCCGACGAGGCCTCCCCATACGTCCCGCCACCGCGTGAACCGGTGGAAGGCGTACTCCTCCACCGCGACCGACACCATGCCGACGACGACGGCGTAGACGTAGGCGACGACCAGGAAGCGCCACAGGAAGTCCGCGTTCACCGCGCCCATCAGGACGCCCAGGGGCACGAGAATCAGCCCCGCGAGCTCCACCAGCGGGGCCAGCAGTTCGAAGACGACGTAGAAGGGCAGTGCCACCAGGCCGATCCGGCCGTAGCGGGGATTACCGACCATGCGGCGGTGCTTGAGCAGGATCTCCGTCAGGCCGCGGTGCCAGCGCCGCCGTTGGTGGGCCAGGACCTTCAGCTTGGAGGGCGCCTCGCTCCAGGAGATCGGCTCGGAGACGAAGACGATGCGGTAGTCGCGGCCCTGCTCGCGCATGTGCTTGTGCAGGCGGATGACCAGTTCGGCATCCTCGCCGATGCAGTCCGGGTCCATCCCGCCGACCGCCACGACCGCGTCCTTGCGGAAGAGACCGAAGGCCCCGGCGATGATGAGCAGGCTGCCGAGCTTGGACCATCCGGTGCGGCCGAGCAGGAAGGCGCGCAGATACTCGACGACCTGAACGCGTCCGAGCAGGTCCGGGGGCACACGCGCCTCGACCACGCGTCCCGCCACGACGGTGCAGCCGTTGGCGAGGCCGACCACGCCGCCGGAGGCGACCACCCGCTGCGGATCGTCACAGAACGGTTTGGCCACCGCGAGCAGCGCCTCGGAGTCGAGGATCGAGTCGGCGTCCACCATGCACACCAGCGGGTAGCGGGCCAGGTTGATTCCGACGTTGAGCGCGTCGGCCTTGCCGCCGTTGTCCTTGCGGGCCACCACAAGGCGTACCGGGCCGCCTCTGGGCAGATGGACTGAGGTGACCCTGCCGCGTACGGGGATGTCGTCGGGCACCACGTACTCCACCTCGGCCAGGTCGAAGGCTTCCCGCAGGGCGTCCAGCGTGCCGTCGGTGGAGCCGTCGTCGACGACGACGACCTCGAACTCCGGGTAGCGCAGCAGCAACATGGCCCGTACCGCTTCGGCGATGCCGGCCGCTTCGTTGTGCGCGGGCATGATCACGGAGACGGGTGGGGTGAGAGGACTGGTGGCGGCCTCGTCATGGCCCGCGAAGGGAGCCCTGCGCAGCGTTCTGACGAACTCCCCGAGGGCGATGAGGATCAGCACCAGATAACTGGTGTTGATGGCCAGGAAGTACACGATCACCACGCTGTCGCACACGGTGATCAGCGTGTGCAGCGCACCCAGCAGCGACGCCCACGGTTCGCCGGTTGCCACGCTCACAGTGCCACCTCGGCGCGAACGTCGTGGCGGGCGGCGCCGACCGCCGATTCGGCGAGCACGGCTCTGGCCTGGGCGGCGGCCGGTCCGCGGGAGATGTCGTCGGCCGCCGCGTGCAGCTCGGCCCGTCCTTCCGGGCCGAGTTGCAACAGCGCGCGGGCTGCGGCGGCTGCCACATGCCGGTCGGGGTCGCCGAGCAGCTCCGCCAGCGGGCCCGTCGCGGCGACGGCTCCCAGAGTGCCGAGGGCTCCGGCGCCCACCATGCGCAGGGCGACCGGCCGACCGGGCCGGACGGCCGCCAGCAGCGGCTCCAGGCCCTCGGGCATGCCCAGTCTGCCCAGCGCGCGTGCCGCTTTGACGCGGACTTCGATCTGGGGATCCTCGCGCAGTGCACGAGCGATCTCTGATGTATGGGAGACCACACCGGTCGCGCCGAGGACCTCGATGGCCACGGCTCTGGCGAGAGGTTGCGGGTGTTCCAGCCCCGCGGCCACACTCCGCTGTGCCTGCGGCCCCAGGGAGACCAGCGCCCTGATGACCGCGGCGGGTGGCACGGCCCGCGGTCCGTTGAGGGACTCCAGCAGGTACGGCACGATTTCCGGTCCCCCGCACCGGCCCAGCGCCCGTGTGGCGGCCAGGCGTACCTCGGGGTCGCGATCGGCCAGCAGACGGCACAGTGACGGGGCGGCGGGACGGTGGCTGAGCTGACCGAGCACCTGCGCGGCGCGCCCCCGCCGGACCGCGCTGCGGCTCGACAGGTCGGCGACGGCGTCCACGGCGGCCCCGCGCAGCTCGTACAGGCGCACCAGCGCCGCGCCGGCCCCACCGGCGACCTTGCCCAGCAGCGCGGTAAGAGTCGGCTCCAGGGCGGTCCAGGTCCTTCTGTCGATCTCCGCGAGCCGGTTCAGCAACTCGGTCTGCTCATCCCCCTCCGCGCACAGAAGCTCCATCAGGGAGCCGCGCACCGGTGCCGAGATCCGCTCGCGTCTGCGCTCTCGGTGCCTGCGGACGAAACGGTTGGCGACGATGAGCAGGCTCAGAGCCAGGACGACGGCCAGCAGGCCCAGCAGCGCGCCACGGACGATGCCGGGGGAAATCACCGTTCCACCCGGTTGAGCACCGCCGTGACCCTGCTGGAGAGCTCTCGCGGGCTGAACGGCTTGATGATGTAGTCGTCGGCTCCTGCCGCGAAGCCGACCTCGACGTCCGCTTCCTGGGACCGGGCGGTGATCATGATGACGGGGAGTGTCGCGGTCTGGGCCGTGGCGCGCAGTTCCCGGCACACGTCCAGACCCGACATGCCCGGCATCCGGATGTCGAGCAGTGCCAGGTCCACGGTGTTCTCACGCGCTGCCCGGAGCGCCGCCATGCCGTCTTCCACGGCCGTGACCTGGTGACCGCTCTGGGTCAGCTTGAACGCCACCAGATCCCGGATGTCCGCGTCGTCGTCAGCGATCAGGACATGAGCCATTACTCCTCCTGAGACTCCTGGGACTCCTGGGCCACAGAGCTCCGGTAGGAGTCAACGAGCCGCGCCACGGCCGACTGGCGGAACGGCTTGGCCAGCACCTCGTCCGCGAGGCCGATCAGATCATCCGGGTCGAGCACCGAGGTGACGACGAGACGGCATTTCCTCGTACGGTCGTCCGCCCGCAGCCTGCGGACGACCTCCCGTCCGTCGATGCCCGGCAGCATCACGTCGACGACCGCGATGTCCGGCGGGTCGGCAAAGGCGAAGCCGAGCCCCTCCTCCCCCGAGTGCGCGACGGCCACGGGGCATCCTCGCTCGCGGAAGTGACGCTCCAGCAGGGCGCTCACATCCTGGTCGTCCTCGATCACGAGTACGCGCGGTGGGAACATCACCGTCCTGTCCACGAAGTCGGACTGTCAGTCACACATTAGAACTGTTGGTGAACTTTCACCACATATGCACCATAAGCCCCATCGCGGCATCTAGATCATCACAGACTGTGACGGGAAGCTCCAGCAGAGGGCCGCGGATGAGCAGCCCCCCGGGGTGCCGGGCGGCAGCGCGACGGACACGGTCAGCGCGATCCCGTGGGCTCGGCGAGGCGTCGGGCGGGCAAGGTGGCGGTGGGCATCGGGAGGCTGTCACGCGCGGTGCGGCGGAGGCATCGCACGTACTGCTCCCGCGGCATGGGGGTACCGCCGAGGTCGCGGACGTGCGGGCTGTCCCGCTGCGCGTCGAGCAACTCGCCGCCGGCCTGTGCGAAACGCGCGGCGAGATCGCTCACCGCCACCTTCGAGGCGCCGGGTCGCTGAAAGAACATCGAGTCCATGCTGAAGACCGATCCGATCCGGAGGCCGAAGACGCCGCCGACCAGATTGCCGTCCTCCCACACCTCGACGCTGTGAGCATGACCCAGCTCGTGCAGGTGGACCAGGGTTGCGATCAGCTCCTCGGTGAGCCACAGCGGGACACGGTCACCGCGGCATTCGCGGACGACCCGCTCGAACTCCTGGTTCAGGCTGGTCGACCACGACAGCCCGTTGCGCAGCCGCCGGGCGAGGCTGCGGCTGAGATGCGCGGCCGAGACGGGCAGCACCGGCCTGGGGTCGGGAGACCACCAGGAGACGGTGAAGGGATCGGCCGGCTCCTCCCCCACGAGCGGGATGCGGCCCTCCTGGACCTGATCGGCGAAGACCACCTCGTTGAGGGCACGGGTGTACTCGTCGGATGCCGGGAACGGATAGACCCCGGCGTGGTACGCCGCCAGGAGGGAGGCGGGACTGAGGTCGGCGGAGAAGGCCACCGGACCGTCGGGCGCCGCTTTCAGCACGTCCAGCGCCTCCCATCGAGGGCATCGGCTCACCACCGTGGCGCTCCCTGCCCCCGGTTCACCACCGGCCCTGCGTGCTCGGCCTGTTGCAGGAAGTCGATGAAGCGGTCCATCATCTGCGCGTCCACAGGCGGAATGCCGATCCCGGCGTCCACCAGTGCCCGCTCCGCGTTGTCGCGGGTGAACTCCGGGAAGACGCCCTGGAAGTACATCTCGCTCACGGTGATGTCGGCGCCGTGGCACAGGTCGACGAACAGCGGCACGAACGGTGTTATCGCGTCGGTGGGGTGCCCGGCCGCATACTTCACCAGAGCGGCGATCCACTCCGCGTACGGGATCTCCTGGACCGGATACCCCCGTTGGCGCATGCGCTCGGCCAGCGAACCGAGCAGTGCGGGACGGGGGTTGGTGAGGTGATAGACCTCGCCGCGCGGGCGACGGCGGGTGGAGATGTGTCCGATCGCGCGGACGAGGTGATCGGCCGGCAGGAAGTCCAGCGGCAGCCGGATGTCCGGGCACAGACCGGTCCGCGCGATGAAGCCGAAGAGGGCGGCCATCTCGCTGTTGGTGTTCATCACGCCGGTTCCAGTGCTGCCCGCGATGTCCATCAGACGGTAGACGGCGACCGGCAATCCCGCGTCGGATGCCTTCTTCAGCAGCGCCTCGGCGACCCACTTGGTCTCCACGTATCCCACCGACAGATGTTCCGGGAAGCCCAGCGGCGTACTCTCGGTCACCTCGCGCACCCCGGCCGGCCCGAATCCGGCGAGCACCGCCATGCTGGAGGCGAAGTGGACGGGGACGGCCCTGCCGGCGGCGAGGCGGATGATCTCGTATGTTCCGTCGACGTTGACCGAGCGCAACTCGTGATACGGGTAGATGAAGTTGACCTGGGCGCCGAAGTGGTAGACCGCGTCGATGGTCGATGCCAGTTCCTCGAACCGGCCGGGAGCCAGACTCAGTCCGGCCTTGCCCAGGTCGCCGACGACCGGCTGGACGCGCGTGCTGGACAGATCCTTGAGGACGTACCGCTGGTGGCTCGCGCGGATCATCTCCATGCCGTGCTGCTCGTCCGAGGCTCTGACCAGGCAGAGAATCCGGCCCGTCGTGCTGCGCAGCAACTCGTCGATCATGTGGGCGCCGCAGAATCCCGTCGCCCCGGTGAGCAGGACGTCGCCGGAGCGGTGGTGATCCGGAGCCGGCCCGTCCCGGCCCACCTCCGGAACGCGCCGAGCGGTCTCCGAGGCGAAGTCGACACTCAAACCGCCCGGGCGGGTCAATGTGCCGGCACGTGCCTGGCGCACGGACTCGGCGAACGCGGCGAGCATCGGCTGACGCAGCAGTGAACGGGTCAGGTCGCGGATCTGTGTGACGCCGATGCCGAATATGACGCGGGTCCGGGCGAGCATCTCCATGGCCAGCAGCGAATTGCCGCCCAGTTCGAAGAAGTCGTCGTGCGGACGGACGTAGTCCACACCCAGGATCTGGCCCCACAGCTGTGCCATCCCCTGCACCACCGGACGGTCGTCGGCGTCGGCCGTCGGCGGTGCGGCCCCGGATTCCGGTACGGCCTTGCGGTCGAGCTTTCCGCTGGGCGCGACGGGCAGCCGTTCCACCGCGTGGAAGGCCGCCGGGATCATGTAGCCCGGCAGGACCTCGCTGAGTGCCGACCGCAGCCGTACGGGCTGCACCGCCTCGCCGCCGGCCGGTGGCGAGGCGGGCGTGTAGTAGGCGATCAGGTCCCGGTCGCCGCTGTCACGCGTGCGGGCCACCACCATCGCCTGGCCGATCTCCGGACGGGAGACGAGCGCGGCCTCGATCTCCGCCGGGTCGACCCGGAACCCGCGGATCTTCATCTGGTCGTCGACCCGGCCCAGAACTTCCAGATTGCCGTCCGGGCGCCGGCGGCCCAGGTCCCCGGTGCGGTACATACGGTCTCCCGGCGCCCCGCCGTGCGGATCGGGCAGGAACTGCCGTGCGGTCAGGGCGGGTTGCCGCCAGACACCACGCGCCAGACCCTGCCCCCCGATGTAGATCTCGCCGCGCTCGCCCGGCTGCACCGGGCGCAGGTCGGCGTCGAGCACGTGGACGTGAGTCCCCTCCAGGGGCCGGCCGATGGGGGCGACGGCAGTATCCGGCGCGGCGAGCACTTCCTGATTCAGTTCGCAGAGCGTGGAGGTGATGGTGGTCTCGGTGAGCCCGTAGGCGTTGACGAGCCGCACGCCGGGGATCTTGCGCAGAACGGCGCGGCAGTCCTTCGCGGTGACGATCTCACCGCCGACGATGGTGAGCCTCAGCGACGCGAGCATCTCGCCGCGGTCCGCGACGGAGACGACCCGGTGCCAGTAGGCGGGGGGCAGGTCGGCGACGGTGATCCCGTACTCGGGCAGGCGGCGCAGCAGGTCGGTGGGCGCCCACGTCGGGGTTCCGGCGAGGATGAGCGTCGCGCCACTGATCAGCGTGGCGAAGATCTGCTCCAGTGAGGTGTCGAAGCCGAGCGCCGCGGCGTGCAGCACCCGGTCGGAGGGCGTCAGTTCGTAGGCCCGGACCACCGCCGTGAGGGAGTGGGCCAGCGACCGGTGGCTGATCATCACCCCCTTGGGCGGCCCGGTGGAACCGGAGGTGTAGATCACGTAGGCGAGGTCGTCCGGACCGGGGCCGGGTGCCGGCCGCGACGCCTCCGACGGCGCCTGCGCAGCCGGTTCCTCGGCCGCCTCGGCGTGGACGATCCGTGCCTCGCACCCGGCGAACATCGGGGCGTGCTCGCGGCTCGTGACGATGAGGCGTGAACCGGTCTCACCGACCAGTGCGACCATCCGTTGCGGCGGGGTCGCCGGGTCGAGCGGCAGGAACGCGCCTCCGGATCCCAGCACCGCCAGCAGGGCGACGATCAGCTCGGGCACGCGGTCCAGGCACACGGTGACGACGCACTCCGGGCCGACGCCCCGCTCCCGCAACCGATCGGCAAGCCGGTCGGCGCGACCGCTCAGCTCGGCGTAGCTGAGCCGGCCGTCGTCCGAGAGCACCGCGAGAGCGGACGGCTCACGCCGCGCCCGCTCCCGCACCAGCTCGGGCACGCTGCCCGGCCAGGCCTCCGCCGGCCGCTCGGCGCGGGCACTCGCGGGCCGCATATCGGTCCACAGGCGCTCGACCAGAGCCCCGCACGCCGAGTCGGACTGCGGTCCGCCGATCCGATGCCACCCTGCCGGAATCCGGCGGTCTGCGGGCCAGACCACGTACTGCTCTTCGTCGTTGCGCAACACGACGCACGGTGCAACCGACTCTGCCGTCCGAGGATCACGTTCCGTCACCTCGAGCCTCCTGCCTCGCGCGGCGTCCTGCGGAGCACGATCTGCGCTCCTGGCGGGAAGGGGCCGCCGCCGTCACTGCTTCCCTTCGGCGGGCCTCACAGGCATTTCGGCCAGGCGGCCGAGCGGCGGTGCGAGGACCAGTTGCCCCGCCTCCTCGGCACTGACCGGTTCTGCGAAAAGATAGCCCTGCGCCAACTGACAGCCCATGGAGATCAGCAACTCCTGCTGCCTCACGTTCTCCACCCCTTCGGCGATGACCGTGAGACCGAGCGTGTCCGCGAGATGTGCGATGCCCTCGACAAGGGCGTACTGTTCCGGCGATCGCCCGAGTTCGTCGACGAACGACTTGTCGATCTTGAGTATCGAGATGGGGAACTCACGCAGATAGCTCAGCGACGAGTAGCCCGTTCCGAAATCGTCGATCGCGATACGAATGCCGAGCTCTGTGAGCGCATTCATCTCGCCCAGAATACGCTCGTCGTTGTACATCAGCACACTCTCGGTCAGTTCGAGTACGAGAGAAGCCGGTTCGATGCCGGAGAGATCCAGTGCACGCCGGACCACGTTGTAGAAGTCGTCGTCCCGGAACTGACGCGGCGACACATTGACGCTGATGTAAGGCGGTTTGCGACCGGCCGTCCCGTCGCGCAGGACGGAGCCCTCCCACCGGACCGCCTCGGCCGCGGCCTGGTCGAGCACCCAGGCGCCGAGGGGGACGATCTGCCCGCTCTCCTCGGCGAGCGTGATGAACTGCTCCGGCAGCACCATGCCACGCGTGGAGTGGGGCCAGCGAACGAGCGCCTCGAAGCCGGCGACCTGACCACTGGCCAGCTCCACGATGGGCTGGTAAAGCACCAGGAACGACGTCTCGATCGACGAACTGTCCAGGGCCTCCTGCAAATTGGCGCGCTCGGCCATGCCGCTCTGCAGTTCCGGGTGGTAGCGGCGCCACTGGCGCTTGCCAGCCGTCTTCGCCGAGTAGAGGGCGAGATCGGCGTGTGTCAGTAGTTCGACCGAGTCGATGCTGTCCTCCGTCGTCGCCACGCCGATGCTGGCGTACGTGCTCATCGGACCCACACTGAGCCGGAACGGCTCGTCAAACACGGTCATCACGTGTTCGGTGAACCGCTCCACGCCCTCCGTCCCGACGGAGCCCTCCACCAGCAGGGCGAACTCGTCCCCGCCGATGCGTGCGGCGGTGTCGGAGGCACGGACGGTCGTCTGCAGCCGGAGTGACAGCGCGACCAGGAGTTCGTCGCCCACACCGTGGCCGTGCATGTCGTTGACGACCTTGAAGTCGTCCACGTCGATGAAGAGCACGCCGACCACCGTCCCGTCACGCTGAGCCTGCGCCAGGGCATGGTTGACCCGGTCCTGGAAGAGCACGCGGTTGGCCAGATTGGTGAGCGAGTCATGGAACGCCTGGTGGGTGAGTTCGCGTTCGAGTTTGCGCTGTTCGGTCACGTCCCGCAACGTGAGCACCACTCCACCGACGGTCGCCTCCTCCCGCAGGTCGCTCCACTTCAGCTCGACCTCGATGGACGACCGGTCGCCGCGGACCACGCGCCAGTGTTCGCGCGCGGTCTGCGGCTCGCCCCTGCGTATCCGGCCGAGCTTCTCGACCACCGCGCGACTGTCCTGTGGTGGCACCAGATCGACGAGGAGGGTGCCCTCCAGGTCCGGCAGGCCGAGGACCTGGTCGGCGGAGGGGCTGGCGTAACGGACGCGGTCGTCCTCGTCGAGGATCAGGATGACGTCCGAGGCGTTCTGCACCAGCGTGCGGAAGTACATCTCGCTGTTGCGCCGGTTGACCTCGTGGGCGAGGGTGACCCGTTCCGTGGCAAGTGCGGCCTGTGCGGCGAGAGTCACCAGCGTGTCGCGGAGCACGAGCAGGTCGTGCTCCGCCCCCGCCACGATCAGCACCCCGATCAGCGGATCGTCCGAGGGGTGACCCTGCGCGGTGAGCCGGCAGACCAGAGCGTGGTCGTTGCGGGGCGGCTCCACCTTGAGGTGGTCGACAAGGGCGGGCCCCACCCCGTCGAGGGCCACCAGGCGGTTCTCGCCGGACGCGATCAGTTCCCGTACGGCTGTGGTCGCCCGCGTGGCCAGGGGCCCACGCAGGACGCTGTGGGGCCCGTTCACCCAGAGTGTGCTGTCCGGCAGGGTGAGCAGCGCGGAACGAGGCGGGCCGACCGGCATCAGCTGCGTCACCGCGGAGTGGACTGCCGCGGCCACGTCCCGCAGCTCGCCCGCTCCGCCCAGCGACGACACCGCGTCGCGCAGCGCCTTCTCCCGGCCGACCGCCCGCCGGTGGGTCGCCACCACCCCCGCCAGGCGGTAGAGCACGAGGAGGAAGAGCACCGCGGAGAAGACCCCGATGACGCCGACGTTGGACCTCACGCCGCGCACCGCCTCCGTCAGGAGGATGGCGGGCGCGATGAGCGACGCCAGGGTGAGCAGGGCCAGCCGGCCCGTACCGGTCTCGGCTCGCCATGGCAGCGGCTGCGTCAGCAGGCGCATGGACGGATGGAGCGCGGCCAGCGCCCAGGCGCCGTACAGGAGGGCCCAGCCGAGTTCGACCGCGCTACCGGTGCGCCACGTTCCGTTCAGCTGGATCAGGCCGTACAGCACGTCGGCGGTGAGCAGGCCGACGGTGCCCACGGTGAGCAGCATGAGCGAGCGGCTCTTGCCGCCGCGGCCGACGAGCAGCCGCAGCAGCATCGCCAGGACAAGGATGTCGCCGAGCGGATAGGCGATGGCGAACGCCTTCTGCACCCAGGTGAGACCCTCGGCGCGGGCGTACGGATCGATGAGAAAGAGCCACGACAGCAGGGCCAGGCCGACGGTCAGCGTCAGTGCGTCGACGAGGCTCGCCCGGTCGCGCCAACTCGTGCGCCAGTGCACAAAGCCCAGCAGGCCTGCCGCATAGAGCGGATATGCCGCTAGATAGAAGCCGTCAGCGATCGACGGGAACGGGATCTCTTCGTTGAGCAACTGGATGAGAATGATCTGGGTGGCCTGGCCTGCGGCGAAGGCGAAATTCCCCGCGGCTAGAAGCAGCCAGGGGAGTCGATGCGCCGGATGGTTGAGAAAGACACCGAGGACGATACCGATGACGCCGGTCGCTCCAATGGCGACGAAGAGCAGCCGCTGTTCCGGATATACGTAGTAGAGCGCCGTCAGCACGACGATACATGAGCTGACAACGACCATCGCGGTCTGGCTTCGCAGTCGCGCGTTCATCCCAACCAACCTCCTGAGAGGACCACTTGTCGGGCGGGGTGAGCTGGGCGAACGGCACCGGTGCGGCGAAGAGGCCCGTGGGACCGTGCTGACGAAGGAGAATTCCCCGGCCCGGGCCGGGACTCGGCCCTGATCGCCTGTGAACACGTTTTCCGGTGAACATGGCCTCCGGTATACCCGCTCACCGTTATGCTGGCTACTTCTGCACCGGGGCATCGACGTGCCCTCATCCAGCTTACCGGGATTGCCCTTTCTCGCACTCTTGCAGCGAGATAAGGCGTCGCCTCGCGGAATAGCACGACATGCGCGAAAATGCAGGGCGCGGAGACCGGACCCGGTCCGGTTTCTGCGACGGCCGGCTCCTGACGGAAGGGTGCAGACCCGTCCCCGACTGCCGCAGAACCTCTCCTCCTTCGGGTAGTTGGCTCTTTTCCGCGGCGGCCGTCGTGTCGCGCCTTCCGATGTTCATGATCGGCAGCGCAGTCATGACGCTGTCACAGCTCGGCGGTCAGGCGCCCGAACTGGCCGTCATCCCTGGAGCCATGGCGCGGCGGCGGGGCGTACCCCGGCCGGCGGTCCGTCCGTCACGGCAGTGTCGGCGAAGAAGACACCCGCCCGGTGGTTCGAGCGCCGGGCTCAGCCGCCGCGCCGTACCCGGGCCGCCCTGCGGGCCTCCGCGAGCTTGCGGGCCTCGCTGCTCTTACGGGACGACCGGCCACCGGAGCCGCTCTTCGCGTCCTTGGTGCTGCCCAGGCCGCGGAACGGGGCGTTGTGGTTCTTGGGGCGCGATGCGGCCGGCCCGCCGTCGAGAGGCTCCCCTGAAGGGGCCCTGGCCCCGGTGATCCGGCTCAGCTCCGCCTCGCCGGACCGCACCTTACTGACTTTGGGAACAACTTCGGCGTCGGCCATGACCTGGCTCGTCTCACGGCGCTGCCCCGACAGGACGAGGGTCACGACTGTGCCGAAGCGCCCGGCCCGGGCCGTGCGGCCCGCGCGATGCAGATAGTCCTTCGGATCGGTGGCCGGGTCGACGTTGACCACGAGGTCGAGGTCGTCGACGTGCAGGCCGCGTGCGGCGACGTTCGTCGCCACCAGCGAGGTGACCTGCCCGTTCCTGAACTGGGCCAGGGTCCGGGTGCGCTGCGGCTGGGACTTCCCACTGTGCAGGGCGGCGGCGGCCACGCCGTTGGCCCGCAGGTGCCGCGTGAGCTGGTCGACGCCGTGCTTGGTGTCCAGGAACAGCAGCACGCGGCCGTCCCGGGCGGCGATCTCCGTCGTCACCGCGTACCGGTCCGGGCCGTGCACGACGAAGACGTGGTGCTCGATCGCGGACACCGCGCTGGACGAGGGGTCCACGGAGTGGACTGCGGGGTCGCGCAGGTAACGCTGCACCAGCTGGTCGACGTCGCGGTCGAGAGTGGCGGAGAACAGCATCCGCTGCCCGTCGGATCGCACCTGGTCCAGAATCCCGGTGACCTGCGGCAGGAACCCCATGTCACACATCTGGTCGGCCTCGTCCAAGACCGTGATGCGCACCCGTCCCAGCCGGCAGCCGTTGCGCTCGACGAGGTCGTGCAGCCGGCCGGGCGTGGCGACGACGATCTCGGCGCCGTCCCGCAGCGCGGTGGCCTGCCGTCCGATGGACACTCCGCCCACCACGGTCGCGAGCCGCAGTCCCAGCGCCTCGGCGTACGGGGTGAGCGCCTCACCCACCTGCTGCGCCAGCTCCCTGGTGGGCACCAGGACGAGCGCCAGCGGCTCTTTGGGCTGAGCACGCCGTCCGGCCGTCCGGGCTAGCATCCCCAGGCCGAAGGCGAGCGTCTTGCCGGAACCCGTGCGGCCCCGGCCCAGAACGTCCCTTCCTGCCAGCGCGTTCGGCAGCGCCGCCGCCTGAATGGGAAAGGGCACCGTCACACCGTGCTCGTCGAGCACCCTCAGAATCTCGGCCGGCAGCCCCAGATCTGCGAAGGACGCCCCCGTGGGCAGCGCCGAAGCAGCGCCCCCAGCCTCGGGCCCATGATCCTGCCGCCGGGCATCGGCACGTGCTGATTCACTCACAGAGAGCCTTCCTCCGAAGGGACCGTACCGAGGAAGGCGCGGCGGGGACGCGGTCACCGGCCATGGACGCCGAACGGAGCACCGACACAGCGACACTGCAAACAGGGAACCTTACCATGGGGCAAGGCGCCTGGTTCTCCCAGGGTCGTGCGTCATCGGCCACGGATCATCGGTCGCCGCCCGGTTCCACGCTCGGCAGCCACACCCGCATCGTCGAAGGCCCGCGGCTCGCCCAGGAGTGGTAGGGGACCAGGGCGATCCCCGTACGGTCGGCAGGCGCCGTGGCGGCGGCCGTGTCGAGCGGACGGTACGGCCAGGCGTCGTCGCGCTGTCCGTCGTCCGCGGTGATGTGCCCGGCGGATACCACCGTGCCGTCCGGCCCGTCCTCCGGCGGGGCGGAGGGGTCCACCAGGATCTCGTCGACGTCGTGTCCGTCCGGCAGGTCCACGGACTCGGCGCAGTACACCAGCGGTCCGCGCTGGACAGCCACCGTGCCCCGGACGGCGTCGACGCGCGGGTCGGCCGTGACCCCCCGCGGCCGTACGGGCAGTTCGAGCCGGATCTCCCACGGTCCACGGAAGGTCCGCCGCCGACCGGGTGATGCGCACGGTCACGGCTCCGCCGGACGGGTAGTCGGTACGGACGCGGAGCGCGATGCCGTGGCCGCCCCGGAGAGAGGTGGCGATCTCCATGTCGGCGTACTGGTGCAGTTGCACGCCGTGGTCGTAGGCCGTCGCCAGGTATGCAGGCAACTGGGCCAGCGTCCGCGCCACATTGGTCGGACAGCAGGACACGGCGTACCAGGGCGCGCGCAGGCTCGACTCGGCGCGCGGGCTCGCCGCGTCCAGGGCGGGCTCGGCGCCCCCCTGCCCGTGCCCTCGGGGGAGTTGCCATGATGCCGGGGCCTCAGCCCTGGCCGCGCCGGGAGCAGGCCGTCGTGCCCCTGACCGGTACGGGGATGTCGAGCACCGCGCCGGAGGCCGCCGTGGGGCTTTTCACCCCGTAGCGGGCGGTGGTCACGAAGACGCGGGTGTCACGAAAGAGGAGGGCGCCTGACGGACAACTGTCCGTCAGGCGCCTTACCGGTGCCGGAGGACCGGGCTAACGCCGGTGAGTTCCCAGGGTGATGACGCCCTTGGTGCCGGCGCCGGTCCTGTTGTCGTAGACGACGTCGCCGGTGGACTTCTTCCAGATCTTGATGCGGAAGGTGTCCGGGCCGTCGGTGGCGGTGACTCTGAAGGCGTAGCCGCTCTTGCCACCCACGGTGCCGGTGCCCTGGTAGACGGCCCGGGAGCCGTTCACCACGAGCCAGTCGGAGCCGGTGGAGCGGAAGGTGAGCTTGGCCGGGCCGAAGACGAACGTGGCCGTGCCGGTGGGGACGGTGGCTCCCTTCCGGTACTGGGCGGCCAAGGTGAACGCCGCCTTCCCGGTCAGCCCCGGCCCGGCCGGGTAGGCACCGGCCGGCGAGGTGATCGTGCCGGCGCCGGCCACGGGTCCGGCCGCCCGGTCGTACACGATCAGTTCCGGGAGTGTGGTGGTGTCCGTGCCGCGGTCGTCGTCGGTGACCGTGACGACCGGGCGGTGGATGCCCGCGTCGTCGTAGACGTGTGCGGCCCGGCAGCCGGAGTCGGTGACCGTGCCGGTCGTCGGCCGGCTGCCGTCCTTCCAGTCGACCTCGCAGGTGTGGCGGTCGCTCGTGCCGGGGTCGTCGAAGGAGGCGGTGACGACGGCGGACTTGCCCACCGGGAGGGGCGAGCCGGGGCCCTTGGCGGAGGTGATCGACGGGGCTGCGTTGGAGACCTCGACGCTCGCGGTGTCACTGCCGCGCCCGCCGGTCAGGGTGACCTGGAAGGTGCCGTCGTCGGTGCAGGTGAGGGTCGTGCGGGCCGCGGCGGGGTCCTCGACCGCGCACGGGGCGCCGTCCTGGACGGTCCACTTCGGGGTGCCCGCCCCGGAGACGGTGCCGGCGAGGGTGATCGCCGCGCCCTCGGTGCCGGTGGCGTCCGGCCCGGCGTGGACGACGGTGACCGGGTCGATGCCGCCGAGGGTCGGGACGACCTTCTCGATCAGGCCGTCGGAGCCGAACTCCAGCTTGTCGACGGTGGTTTCGCGGTGGGTGCCGTCACCGCCGGGGATGGCGAAGCGGTGGTAGGCGATGTACCAGTCGTCGGTGCCCGGGACGTGGACCACGGAGTGGTGGCCCGGGCCCTTGATGCCCAGGGACAGGTCCTTCTCCAGGATCACGCCCTGCTTGGTCCACGGGCCGGTGGGCGAGGGGCCGGTCGCGTAGGCGACGCGGTAGTTCTCGTCCCGGGTGTCGTTCTCCGACCACATGAAGTAGTAGGTGCCCTTGCGCTTGATGACGAAGGTGCCCTCGTTGTAGCCGCTCGGGGTGATGTCCTTGACCTGCGCGGTGTCGATGGAGGTCATGTCGTCGCCCAGCGGGACGACGTAGGCGCGGCCGTTGCCCCAGTAGAGGTACTGCTTGCCGTCGTCGTCGGTGAAGACCGCCGGGTCGATCATCTGGCCGCGGAAGTCACCGGCCTTGAGCAGCGGCTTGCCCAGGGCGTCCTTGAACGGCCCGGTGGGCGAGTCGGAGACGGCCACGCCGATGTTGGCGTCGGCGCAGAAGTAGAAGTAGTACTTGCCGTCCTTCTCGGTCATGGCCGGTGCCCAGGCCCTGCTGTCCGCCCAGCCGACGTCCGGCCCCAGGTCGAGGATGACGCCGTGGTCCTTCCAGTGGACCAGGTCCTTGGAGGAGTAGGCCTTGAACTGCGTGCCGCTCCAGCCCTCGAAGCCGTCGGTCGTCGGGTAGATGTAGAAGGTGTCGCCGAAGCGCACGATGTTCGGGTCGGCGTTCAGGCCCGGCAGGACCGGGGTCTTCATGATCAGCGCCGAGACCTTCCAGGTCCGCTTCTTGCCGTCCGACCCGGTGACCTCGTACGTCACCGGCTTGGTGAAGTCGCGCACGCTGCCGGAGGCGGGGCTGATCGTCGCACCCTCGGCGAGGGTGAACTCCGGTGCCAGGGCGGTGAGATCGGTGCCCGCCTTCATGGGCAGGGTGATCGTGCCGACCGCGTTGTCGACGAGCGCGTCGACCTTGAGCGCCGGGTGCGTCGCCTTGGCGATGCCCGCGGTGTTGCCGCTGAGCCGCATGACCTCGGTGCCCGTGAGGGCACGGTCGTAGATGCGGAAGTCGTCGACCTCGCCGCCGAAGTAGGGGTCGGCCTCGTACAGGGAGCGGCCGATGTAGCCGCTGTAGTCCTTGGCCGCGCTGTACAGCTCGGACGGTTTGATGGTGGTCGTGGTGCGGGCCGCCTCGATGCCGTCGGCGTAGAGGACCATCGTGCCGGTGGCGCCGTCCAGCGTCACCGTGACGTGCCGCCACTGTCCGGGCGTGAGCTGCGAGCCGGCCGTGAGCTTCGACTCCGCCGACCAACTGGCCTTGGTGATGGCCGAGTAGAGGCTGGAACCGCCGTTGGACGGAGTGGCGAACAGGTACTTGTCGCTGTCGGGTCCGAGCCCGAACAGCCACTGGAAGCTGCTGCCGCCCTTCCACTTGGCGTACGTCGACACCGTCACGCTGCCGGCGTTCTTCAGCACACCGTTCGGGATCTTCACGTACGGCGAGCCCGAGCCGCCGGACATCTTGAACGAGCCGCCGTCGACACCGGTGCCGAAGTCGGGCGTGCGCACATAGGTGCCGTGGTAGCCGTGCCCGCTGGAGTCACGGGCGATGCTGCCGCCCGTCTCGTCGAAGTCGTAGTGCAGGAGCAGGCCGGCCGGGAGGTCCGGTCCCTCCTCGGACACGGTGACCTCGGCCCGGACCGGGATCGCGGCGCCGCCGGGCAGGCTGCCGGTGACGGTGAAGGTGCCGGGCTGGGCGTACTTCGACGCCGGGACGTCCTCCCAGTCGACGGAGACGGGCCGCTTGGCGCCGTCGGCGTACTCGGCGATCACCGTGGCCGGCAGGACCGGGGCGTCACCGACCCGGGTCTTCACCGACACGTCCTCGACGCTCTTCACGATCTGGTCGGGCTGGTAGGCGCGCAGCAGACGGTCGTACTCGGCCTGGGTCACCGGCAGCACGGTGCCGTGGCGGGGCTTGGCGGGAAGGTCGTAGCCGGTGGAGGGGGTCCAGGTGCCGGAATCGAGGTCGGTCGTCTCGAACGGGATGTATCCGCGGCCGCCGAACTCGTCGAGGAACGCGTACCACTTCTCCTCGGTGTTGGACTTGAACACCAGCGGTCCCTCGGCGGCGTTCATCGCACCCTTGCCGATGCCCTCGGCGACCGGGGTCCAGGACGGGTCGAGGATCGAGTCGCTCTTCTCCTGGAAGATGAACTTGCTGTTGGGGGTGGAGGAGGTGTTGTTCCGCTCGTCCTTGGAGAGGCGGTAGTACGTGCCGTCGTGGCGGATCATCGTGGAGTCGATGACCGAGTAGCCGCGGTCGATCCAGACCTTGGGCTCGCTGAAGGTGTAGAAGTCGCGGGTGGTGGCGTACATCATGCGGTTGTACGTGTCGCCGGAGTGGTCGGCGTTGTCGTACAGCTTCGACGCCCAGAAGACGACGTACTCGCCGCGCTCGGCGTCGTAGAAGGCTTCCGGCGCCCAGGTGTTGCCGGCGCTGTCGGGCGATACCTTGACCAGGCGCTGGTTGGTCCAGTGCACCAGGTCGGTGGACTCCCAGACCATGATGGACTTGCTGCCGGTGCGCTGGGATGCGTCCCAGTCGCCGTTGCCGTAGATCCTCAGGTCGGTGGCGATCTGGTAGAACTTGTCGCCCTCCGGGGAGCGGATGATGAAGGGGTCGCGCAGGCCCTTCTCGCCCAGCGTGGAGGTGAGGACCGGCTTGCCGTCGTTCAGTTCGCGCCAGTGCAGCGGGTCGTCGCCCTTGCTGAGGGCGGCGTAGAGCTGTTCGCCGTCGGAGGTGCCCTCACCGGTGAAGTAGCTGAACATGTAGCCCTTGAGGGCCGCGTCGGCGGGCAGTTCGGGCACCCTGGCCGTCAGGACGCGGGTCGCCTTCGCCTCGCCCTTGGTGACGGTGGCGGTCAGCTCGACGGTGGTGGCGCCGTCGCCGTGCGCGGGGCGGTGGACCTCGCCGTCGGCGGAGACGACGTCCGGCTTCGCGGAGGACCAGGTGACGGTCGTGGCGTACTTGCCGGTGCTCGGGAGGGTGAGGTTGCCGCGGGCGTCGTCGAGGTTGTGGACCGTGAGCGCCTCGGCGGCCTCCCGGGTGGCGGCCGCGTCGTCGAGGGCGGGCCGGACCGTGACGTCGAAGGTCTTGGTGCCGGTCACGGTGCCCTTCTTCAGGGTCGCCGTGAGGGTGGCGCGGCCGTCGGGTGAGCCGGCCTCGGGGCGGGTCACCTTGCCGGTGTCCGAGACGACGGACGGGTTGTCGCTGTCCCAGGTGATGGCGGAGCCGCCGGCCGGGCCGGTCTTCGGCAGGTCCAGGTCGGAGGTGACGCCGCTGGTGTCACCGAGGCTGAGGGCGTCCTTGTCGTCGGCGACGCCCTGCGTGGCGACGGGGAGGGAGAGCTGCTCGGCCTCGGAGCCGTCCAGGGCCCTGTCGTACACCCGGAAGTCGCGTATCCGGCCCTTGAAGAGTTTGTCGCCGTCGTAGACGGACTTGCCGATGTAGTTGGCCTTGGTGGTGCCGGAGCCGATGCCGCCGGGCGTGGTGGTGACGGAGGTGTTGCGGCCGACCTCGACGCCGTCCTCGTAGAGCACGCCCGTGGAGCCGCTCTGGGCGTAGGTGATGTGCTTCCACACTCCGCGGGTCAGGTTGTGGGAGTCCGACGGCTTGGTGGTCTGCTCGGTCGACCAGTTGCCCGTCGCGACGGAGGTGCGGAAGGAGTTGCCGGTGGTGAACAGGTAGCCGTTGCCGTTGCCCGCGCTGGTGTTGCCGAAGCCGTAGAGGAAGTAGGGCGTGCTCTGGGTGGGGTCGATCAGTACGTCCATGGAGACGGTGATCGCGTCCATGCCCTTCATGACGTCGTCCGGCACCTTGATGTAGGTGTCCGACCCGTTGAAGGCGAGCCCCTGACCGGATGCCGACCAGTCGGCGGTGCCGCTGACCGTGCCGTTGCGGCCGTTGCCGGAGGCGTCGGTCACGGTGCCGCCCGAGGGCGCGTCGAGCTTGTACCAGAGGGCCAGGCCGTCGGTGATGTCCGCAGCTTCGGCCGCCGAAGCCGCCGGGGCCGTCGGGGCCGCGTGTGCGGAAGCGGTGGGTCCGGCGAGGGTGAGCAGCATCGACGCGGCGGTCAGTCCGGCGAGATGGCCCGCCCGGCGTCTCGCGCGGCTGCGAAGTCGTGCGACGTGCGTCATGTGGAGGTTCCCTGCTGAGGCATGGCTGATGACGGACAAGGCAGCGGTACGGAAAAGGGGGGAGCCGACGAGGCGACGGCAAGTCCTTGCCGTGGGCCTGCCGTTACACGCAGGTGACGTGTGTTGCGAGAGTTTCAGTCGGTACCCGGGCCAGCGTCAAGAGGTTTCGAACAATGTCCGACAGGCCGAACAGCCCCGTCCGACTCGTGGCGGTTCACCGGGCCAACCGGTGCCCCCGTCCGGCTCGTGGCGGTTCACCGGGCCGGACGGGTCGGTTCAGCCCTCCTCGCCCCTCGTGGCCACAACGGCCCAGGTGCGGTGCGGGACTTGGATCACCTCACCGGGGAAGCGGTCGCCCAGCACCCGGCCGAGGGCCTCGTCGAAGCGTTCCACCTCGTCCGGCGGCAGGCTCGCCCCCACCCCGGCACTGGCCCGGATCCGCCCCCGCCACGCCTCCGGCGGGTAGGGCACGGCCAGGTCGAAGGAGAAGGTCTCGATGCCGGTGAAGCCCGCGGTGGCCAGGTCGGTCAGCCAGCGCGGATACAGACCGGTGCCGCCGCCCAGGGTCCAGGCCGGATTGAAGGAGAGGATCAGCTCCTCGGTCGCCTCGACCACGTTGCCCGGCAGGGGCAGCCAGTCGAAGTGGGCGACGACCACCCGCCCGCCCGGCCGCAACAGCCGCCGTATCTCCGCCGTGGCCCTCGGCGCGTCGAACCAGTGCCAGCACTGGCCGGCCGCCACCACGTCGTACGAGCCGTCCGGCAGCCCCGTCGACTCCGCCGTGCCCACGCGGTAGCCGGTCTCCACCCCGGCCTCCCGGTCGAGCTCCCGGGCCTGCTCGAGCAGCGGCGCTGCCGGGTCGAGGCCGGTCACCCGCGCCCCTGCCTGCGCGAGCAGCCGGGCCAGGGCGCCGGTGCCGGTCCCGAGGTCGAGTACGTCCTTGCCGGGAAAGGCGATGCCGTGCCGGTACAGGTGAGTGACGATCTGGGGTGGGAATCCGGCGCGGTGGCGGCCGTAGTCCTGCGCGGTGAGTCCGAAGTCAGGCCGGAACGTGCTGGTCATGGCGGGTCTCCATTCCCCTGGCTGGTCGTGGTTCCAGGATCCGGCATCGATCAGGACCGGGAACCCGGTTCTCCGGACCGAAACCGGGGTTTTGACCACCGCCCGGGCGACGCGGTGTCCCCCGGCTGTGTCGAGCGGCCGACGCGGAGGGGTTCAGCCATGCTGGGGCAGGTGGCACCCCTCCCCCACGACAAGGAGCCCCGCATGCCCACGGATTCCCTCGCACGATTCCTGGCGGCTCTCGACCCGGAGCACCGCGAAGCGATCGGGACCAGGCCGCGTCAGGAGCAGGAACGGCTCGCGGCTGCCTGGGAACGGGAGCTGGAAGCGGACGACGAACTCGACACCCTCGACGAGCTCTCGCCCCCGGCGGCAGAGGCCGAAGCGGCCCGCCGCGTGCTGGACCGCGAGACCGGCTGAGGCGCGCTGGAGGCAGAACCTCTCAGCGCCCCGCCACCGCCCCACCACCGCTTCGAGACTGCCGCAGGGCCGTCGTGCTACCGCCGGGCAGCGGGATTGTCCGTGATCGGTAACAGGCGGATCCGCCGGCCGCCGTCCGCCCTCTTGCCGTATGCACGGGCTCCACGGCGACGGCGAAGGAACAGAAGACATGGTGGGAAGCGGCGGACGGGGATGGTACGCAAAGGTGCTGGCAGCGGCGCTCGGGGTGACCGCGGTGGCCGGCCTGACCTCGTTCTGGAACGCGCAACTCGGTTCCGGCGAGGGCCGGCCCGACCGGGGCGTCGCGGCGCCCCCCGCCCCGTCGCAGGGCCGGAAGGCGGCGCCCGTGCCGGCGGGCATCGTGCACGCCTCGGACGCCGGTGCCCGGGGCGTCAACATCACCATCGACGACGGACCCGACCCCGTCTGGACACCTGAAGTGCTCCAGGTGCTGCGGGACAACGGTGTGAAGGCCACGTTCTGCATGGTGGGTACGCAGGCTCGCGCCCACCCCGACCTGGTCAAGGCGGTCGTGGCAGCCGGGCACCGGCTCTGCGACCACACGGTCTCGCACGACGTCACCATGGATCACAAGTCCAAGGGCTACCAGTCGGAGCAGATCAGGGACGCCGAGCGCATGATCACCAAGGCATCCGGAGGCGTCCGCCCGCTGTACTACCGGGCTCCCGGAGGGGCCTTCACTCCCTCCAGCCGTCACCTCGCCGCGTCCCGCGGCATGCGCCCACTCGGCTGGAACGTCGACTCCAAGGACTTCGAGCGCCCCGGCACGAACGCCATCGTCGCCACCGTCAAGAACGAGATCTCCAACGGCCCGACCCTCCTCTTCCACGACGCGGGAGGAGACCGCTCGCAGACCGTCGCCGCCCTGCGGGAGCTCCTGCCGTGGCTGAAGGAGCAGGGGTACTCCTTCGGTTTCCCGGTGCGCTGACGTCCGAGCTCGGGCACGCCCCAAGTCTGGCGCGGGCGTGTCGCGGAAACCCGCCGGGCCGCTCCACCGGCCGGTACCGGCCTTCGAGGGAATTCCGGGCCCGCCCGGCGGCTCGCCTGCCCCGTGGTGGTACGGGCATGAGATGTCGACGCCCCCCGATCCATCCGCCTCGGCGCTGCCGCGCCTGAACGACGCCGAGTCGCGCGTACCGGGCGTGCTGCGGACCGCGGCCGCGTACGCGTGGCGGCTGATCGCGGTGGGCGTCGTCGTCCGGGTCGCCTTCTCCGTGCTCGGGCAGTTCCACCGGATCGCTGTCGCCGTCTTCCTCGGTCTCGTCATCACCGCCGTGCTCCGCCCGGTGGCCGGTCTGCTGGCCCGGTTCATGCCCCGGCCGCTCGCCGTCGCCGCGGCGCTCATCGGCGGCATCGTCCTCGTCCTCGGGGCGCTGGCCCTGGTCGGTGAGACCGTGGCGGACCAGCGGACCGGGCTGGAGAAGGAGTTCGTGGCGGGGATCGACCGGATCGAGCGACGGCTGGAGGAACCTCCCTTCCGGCTGCCCGCGGACGCGTTCGACGATCTCCAGTCCCGGATCGGCAAGCTCCTGTCGGACCACCGCTCCACCATCATCAGCACGGCGGTCAGCGGCGCCAGCCGGCTGGTCGAGGTGCTGACCGTGCTCGCGCTGGCCCTGTTCTGCGCGGTCTTCTTCACGCACTCCGGCGACAAGCAGTGGCAGTGGCTGTGCGACCAGCTCCCCGACCGTGCCCGGCAGCGGTTCGCGGTCGGGGCCGGGGCGGCCTGGCGGACCTTCACCGGTTACACGCACGGCATCCTGCTGGTGGCGGCGACCAACGCGGTCCTCGTGGGCATCGCGCTGTTCGCCCTCGGGGTGCCGCTGGCCGTGCCGCTGGCCCTGCTGGAGTTCCTGGCGGCGTTCATCCCGCTGATCGGCTCGCCCATCGCCCTGGCGGTCGCCGCCGTGGTCGCCCTGGCGTCGAAGGGGCCGCTCGTCGCCCTGGTGGTCGTGGCCCTGATCGTGGTCATCGGCCAGATCGAGGGCCACCTCCTGCACCCGATCGTGATGAGCTGGGCCGTCCGGCTGCACCCGGTGGTGGTCGCCCTGGCGGTGGTCGGCGGGGCGGTGGCGGCGGGGGTGATCGGTGCGGTGGTGGCCGTACCGCTGGTGGCTGTTGTGTGGTCCGTGTACCAGGCGCTGCGGGGCGGTACGGGCGGTCCGGCCCGGGGCGCAGCTCCGGCGGACTGAGCCGGCGCGGTCCCGGCCTCGGTCCGGCTTCCCCCATAGCCCCTGTTCTCAGGGGAGTTGCGCCTCAAGCCACGTCAGGACGTCCGGTGTCACGGGGTCGGTGATGCCGGCGAACCCGTCATGGCGCTTGAGGTACGACGCGACGTACGGGCAGACCGGCACGATCCGCTTGCCCGACGCGCGCACGTCGGTGAGCGCCTGCCGGACCAGCTCCGCGGCCAGGCCCCGGCCGGCGAAGGCGTCGTCGATCTCCGTGTGGAAGAAGACGCGCTGCTCCCCGCGGTCGCGGTAGGCCGTCAGCCCGGCGCGGTGTCCGTCGACGAGGATCGCGTACAGCTGCTCGGTGTCCGACCGCTGGACGGAGGGAACGGCGGAGGACTGGCTCATCGGGTGCCTTTCAGGTGGCCTGGCAGGGGTGTCGGGGCGGCGTGGGTTCCCGAACCGTCGGGAACTCAGCGGCGGGCGGGGTTCCCGCGTGGTGTGATGACGGCGTTCGGCAGGGCGGGTGCGGGCAGGCGGCGTCCGGGGTGCCCTTCGACGGCGCCGAAGCGGTCGGAGCCGGCCTGCCAGTCCTCCCGGGCCCGGACGATGTCCTCGTGGCTGCGGCCGATGAAGTTCCACCACATGACGATCTCCTCCTCGAAGGGAGGGCCGCCGAGCAGGACGGTGCGCGCGGGCGCGCCGGACTCGTTGGCCACCGTCAGGGTGTCGGTGCCGCAGGGGACGTAGCCCAGTTCCGCCGGGTGCAGCGGGGTGCCGATGAGGCGCACGTCCCCGCTGTCCACGAGGAGGCCGTGCTCGAAGGCGGTGTCCACGGCGAGGGTGACCGTGGCGTGCGGTTCGAGGACGATCTCGGCGCCGAGCAGGGGGGTGAACGTCCGCACCGGTGAGGTGCTGCCGGCGAGGGAGCCGAGGAAGACCTTGATCTCGGCGCCGTCGGCCCGCACGGGCCGCGGGACGTGGTGCTGGAAGTCGCGGGCGGCGTTCCGGTGCTCCTCGGGCAGTGCCACCCACAGCTGGACGCCGTGGATGACGGTGGTGCGCGGGGTGGAGACCTCAGAGTGGGCGATGCCGTACCCGCCGGTCATGAGGTTCATCTCGCCGGGCCGGACCAGGGCGTGGGTGCCGAGGGAGTCGCGGTGTTCGATCTCCCCGCTGAACAGCCAGCTCACCGTCTGCAGGCCGGTGTGCGGATGCGGGGGCACGTCCATGCCCGTCCCACCGGCGTCGACCGGGCCGTAGTGATCGGCGAAGCACCAGGCCCCGATCAGTGTCCTGGCCCGTTGCGGCAGTGTCCGGCGCACGAGCAGGGCCCGCGGTCCGCCCAGGGGCACTTCGCGCGCCGACAGCACATCGACCCGGGGTGCCGTGGCCGGACGGTCGCCGTCGACGGCCGTCCCGCACCTCAGCGCGACCGGGTCGGTTTCGACATTGCTCACCGGGACCACCTCTCACCACTCTAGTTGTCACATCAACTATGATGTCATGGAGGCAGACGGACGGCCAGAGCGCAGGGAGTTGTGGAGTGAGCGACGGAACCACCGGTCCGGCGTCCCGGAGGATCTTCATCGACAAGCAGAGCCCCAAGGCCTTCCACTCCCTGGTGCAGACCTCGGAGGCGGTCCGGGCAACGGCCGCCGAGGCGGGGCTCGACCGGACGACGGTCGAACTGATCAACCTTCGCGTCTCCCAGCTGAACGGCTGCGCCTACTGCCTCGACCTGCACACCAGGAAGGCCCTGCGCGCGGGCGAGTCGTCGCAGCGCCTGGCCGTGCTGCCGGCCTGGCGGGACACCGAGGTGTTCACCCCCGTCGAGCGCGCGGCGCTCGAACTCGCGGAGGCGACGAACGATCCGGGGGACACCGCCGCGCAGACGGACGCCTGCCCGGCGGCCCGCCAGGTCCTGACCGAGGACCAGATCTCCGCCGCGATCTGGGTGGCGATCACCATCGGCGCGTTCAACCGCGTGTCGATCCTGAGCCGGCATCCGGTGCGGCCGCACGCGACGGACCAGCCGTGAACGCACCGAGGGCAGTGCACCGGGGGCACCGCGCGCATCCGCCCGGCTCCTTCCGGGTCAGGACGGGTCCTCGTCCATCCTGCGGATGACACGCTCGGAGATCTCGGTCAGCACCCGCAGTTCGGCGGGCGTGACATGGTCCAGGAACAGTTCACGCACCGCCTCGACGTGGCGGGGCGCGGCGGCCTCGATCGCCTCGCGCCCGGCGTCCGTGATCACCACGAACGCGCCGCGCCCGTCCTCGGGGCACTCCTCCCGGACGACCATGCCCCGTCCGGCCATCCGCGCGATGTGGTGGGACATCCGGCTCTTCTCCCACTCCAGCGCCCGGGCCAGGTCCTGGTGGCGCTGCCGCCCTTCCGGACTGTCCGTCAGATGCACCAGCACCGCGTAATCCGCAGGCGACACCTTCGACTCCGACTGCAGCAAACGCCCCAGCCGCCCCCCGAGCCGCTCGTGCAGCCGGACGAAGCCGCGCCACGCGCGCTGCTCCTCCGGCGTCAGCCATCGCACTGTCTCCGTCATGGGGAAAGTGTAGGCATGGTTGATGCGTCACCGAATGAGGGGAAGGCGTCACGGGCCGGACGTATCATCGCGCGGTGGGCACTGGGGTGGGGATCACGGCGCCGTTCGGCCGGCTGCTGCGCGCGTTGCGGCACAGCCGCCGGCTGACGATCGAGGAGCTGGCCGAGGCCTCGGGGGTCTCGGGGCGTGCCATCGGCGACATGGAGCGGGGCCGGAGCCGGCGTCCGCACCGGGGCACCATCACGGCGCTCGCCCAGGGCCTGGACCTGGACGAGTCGGCGTACGCGGAGCTTCTCGCGGCCGCCCGCGCGGCCCGCGCCGGGGCGCGGCCCGCCGAGGGCGTCAGGGTCTCGCCCCTCACCCTGCCGAGAGGTGTACGGGACTTCGTCGGCCGGCAGGCGGAACTGACCGTGCTGCGCGCTCTCGCGCGGGAGGCCGCCGAGGGCCGAGGAGTGGCACCGCCCGCAGCTGTGGTGTCCGGCCCGCCCGGAAGTGGCAAGACCTCGCTGGCGGTCCGGCTGGCCGAGGAGCCCGAATCGCCCTGTCCCGACGGGGCGTTCCTGGTGGACATGCGGGGTCTGGACGATCGTCCGCTGCCCGCCGGCCAGGCCGTGGCGGTGCTCCTGAGCGCGTGGGGTGTGGAGGACGCCGAGCTGGCTCGGCTGACCGCCGAGGAGCGTCTCGCCCGCTACCACGAGCTCGCCGCCGGGCTCCGTGCGGTCCTGGTGCTGGACAACGCCGGCAGCGAGGCCCAGGTCAGGCCGCTGCTGCCGCGTGCGGGGCGGCTGCTCGTGGTGGTGACGAGCCGCCGTACGCTCGCCGGGCTGGAGGGGGTGCGGCGCGTCGGGCTCGGGGTGCTGAGCCGGCAGGAGTCCGCCGTCCTGCTGCGGGCCGTGGTGGGCGCCGGGCGGGTGGACGCCGAGCCGGGGGCCGCGGAGGCCGTCGGCGCGTTGTGCGGGCATCTGCCGCTGGCGCTGCGGGTGGCCGCGAACTGGGCCGCCACCCGCACCCACTGGAGCCTGAAGCGGCTCGCCGGCCGGCTCGCCGACGAGGACCGACGGCTGGACGCGCTCAGCGCGGGTGATCTGCGGGTCAACTCCGCCTTCGCGCTGTCGTGTTCCCGGCTCGCTCCCGAGGCCGCCCGGATGTTCCGGCTGCTGTCGCTCCTGCCGGGCGGCGATTTCAGCGCCGCCCCTGCCGCCGTGGTCGCGGACGTGCCCCTGCCCGATGCCGAGGACCTCCTGGAGGAACTGCTGGAGGCCGGGCTGCTGATGACGTCCCGTCAGGACCGCTACCGGCTGCACGACCTGCTGCGCCTGTACGCGGCGGCCCGGCACCGCTCGCAGGACGGGGAGGAGAGGTCGCTCGCCGCGCGGTCCCGGTTACGGCACTGGGCACTGGACACGGCCGTCCTCGCCGGACGCTGGCACGAGCCGGACTACGGGATGCCACCGGCGGATCCCGGCCGGCTGGTCGCCCTGGACGACCGTGAGCAGGCGGCGCGCTGGATCAGGGCCGAGGGCGACCTCTGGCTGGCCGCGTTCCGGGAGGCCGCGGCCCACGGCGAGCACACGCGGGTCGCCGAGGTCGCGGAGGCCATGCACTGGTTCTCCGACCACTGGGTGTCCTGGGGTCACTGGGTCGAGGTCTACGAGCGTGCCGCGGCGGCCGGGGCGGCCCTGGGTCACGCCGCGCTGGAGGCGACCCACCGCAACTACCTCGCCTGGGCGTACTGGGCCTGCGCACGCCGGCACGACGAGGCGGTGGAGTCGGCCACGGACGCGCTGCGTCTCGCCGGGGCGGCCGGGGACGTCCTCCAGCAGGCGTGGGCGCACGCGTACCTCGGCTGGCTGCGGGACGCCGTCGGCGAGGCGGCGTCCGCGGCCGACCACTATCACCGTGCCATGGCGCTGTTCACCGAGGCGGACGACGTCAACGGCTACCTCCAGGTGTCCTGCGGGATGATCCGGGTGCTGCGCGGGGCGGGGCGCGGTGAGGCGGCCGTGGAGACCTGCCGGGGCATCATGGACGCGCTCGCGGATCCCCGCCACCGGGACCGGATCCCCGACAACGTCCGCGAGTTCACCGTCCTGACCGCGCTCTACGCGGTGTCGTTCGTCCATCTCGACGAGGGGCGGTGGCAGGACGCCGTCGACGCGCTGCGCTCGACCCGCGGGCAGTTCGACGCCCGAGGATGGCACAAGCAGGCAGGCAAGGTGCACCTGCATCTGGCCCATGCGCTGGCGTGTCTCGGCGAGCGGGCCGAGGCCGCCGCGGAGTACCGGGCCGTGCTCGCCCTGGAGGACCGCGTGCCCGCGGACGTGCGGGACGAGGCCCGCGCGGGTCTCGCCGCGCTGACCGCGGGGCGGCCGGCGCCGCTCACCCGGTTCGCGCAGTGACGGGACTCAGCCCCGGCGGCCCGTCGCGGAGGCGAAGCCCAGCCAGGTGTGCCGGTTGTTCCACCAGCACCATCCGACCTTGGGCGCGTTGCGGCGCTCGCGGCCGTCCCGGCCGGTGCCGTTGCTGATCCAGATGGCCGGAGTGCGGGCGTCGAAGCTGCCGTCGGGCTTGCGCAGCCGGGAGCCGATGGTCATGAAGCAGAGGTTCCGCTCCAGGGCCCCGGGCTGCTGGAGCACCCAGTGGATGCCCTCGGTGAGCACCAGCGGGGTGCGGTCCTCCTTGGTGAGGGCGGGCAGGGCCTCGTCCGGCGACCAGTTGGCCATGTGGTCGCCCCGGTCGATGCCGTGGACGACGTAGAGCGGGGCGCCGGGCAGTTCGAGGGCGGAGGGGGTGAACGCGTCGACGTCGGCCATGTCGACGACGACGAAGCCCGGCTTGCCGGCGCGGCGGAGCAGCGGCGCGAGGGCCGAGGCGGGGGCCCGGTCCGGGTGCACGGCCAGCAGGGCACCCCGGGCGTCGGCCCCGGCTTCGGCCCGCGCGGCGAACGTGCGGATCTCCTCGGCGGACAGGCCGGCCAACTCGTGCACCCCCAGCTCGATCAGCCGCTCGGCCTGCGCGCTCAGGGCCGGGAGTGCGGTCGCAACGGTGGACGGGTCGGGCGTGGTCTCGGGCACGGTGCTCCCTGGGTCGGCGACGCGGACGGACTCGGACGTGGGCGAACTCAGGGGCAACGAGCCGGTCCGCCGGGACGTTCCCGCTCCGCCGCGTCCGTCACCGCTTCGCCGGCCAGGCCGTGGATCCGCCACTCGCGGGGCGCCACCCCGTAGGCCGCGCGGAAGGTGCGGCTGAAGTGGCTGGGGCTGGTGAACCCCCAGCGCCGGGCGACGGCCGCGACCCCGTCCCCCGGGGCCGGGGAGCGCAGCAGATCCCGGCGGCACCGCTCCAGCCGCTGCGTCCGGATCCACTCCCCGACCGTCACGCCCTCCGACTGGAACAGCTTGTGCAGGTAGCGGACCGAGACGAAGTGCGCGGCGGCGATCGCGGGCGGTGCGAGGCCGGGGTCGGCGAGGTGGCGCAGGATGTGGTCCTTGACGCGCACGAGGGTGGCCGCGGCGGTCTCCGGGGCCTGGGGGGTGAAGCGGCCGGAGCGCTCGTCGATCAGCAGCGCCAGCAGGTCCAGCGCCGTGGCGGCGTACTGCCGGCCCGCGACGGCGTCGAGGTGTGCCGCCTCGCGGGCCAGACGCGCGAAGTAGGCGGCCACCAGGGCGGCGCTGCCCTCCCGGCCGGAGAACGCCGTGGCGGTCAGCGCCCGCAGGTCCTCGTCGCGCACCCGGAGATCCTGGCGGGGGAAGTGGAAGGAGGTGAAGCAGAACGCGCCTTCCACCTTCTTCCGGAACAGCCGGGAGGAGTCGGAGAGGGAGAAGTCGCCCGGTCCGATGCGTGCCTCCCTGCCGTCCTGCTCCTTGAGGGCGCTGCCCCGCCGCTGGAGGGTCAGGATCAGGAACTCCTTGCCGTCCCGGGCGATCAGCCGCCTGCTGCGCGTCACGACCTGCGGACCGGCCTCGACCTGCGAGACCTGTAAGGAACCCAGGCGGTTGCTGACGATGCTGCCGGGCGACGGATCGTCCTCGAGGAGTCGTACGTCGAGCGGGATGAAGGTGCGGCTCACCGCGTGGTGCCAGCGCTCCCCCCGTTCGGCCGCTGACAGTGACGCGGTGGAAAGGACGACGGGCACCTGTATTCCCCCTGGGCATCATCAAGGCCGGCAGGTGGTCTCTGCTGCCGCCTCGACGATGTCACCACGCCGCCCAGGGGCGGTCCAGGAAGAATCGGGGGAAGAATCGGATGACTTCGCCGGATCGCTTCGCCGGGATTCGCCGGATCACTTCGCCAGGAAGGCGAGCAGCGCCGCGTTGACCTCCTCCGCGTGGGTCCACAGCAGACCGTGCGGGGCGCCCTCGATCTCCACGTAGTCCGCGGCCGGAAGGGCCTTGTGGAACGGCCGTGCGGTCCCCTCCACGGGCAGGATGCGGTCGCCCGTGCCGTGCAGGATCAGGGCCGGCACGTCGATCGCCGGGATGTCGGCGCGGAAGTCGGTGTACCAGGTCGCGGGCGCGGCGGCCGCGGCGAAGAATCCGCCGCGCGCGGCGACGAGCCAGCTGTTGCGCACGGCCTCCTCGCTGATCCGGGTGCCGAGGTTCTCGTCGAGGTTGTAGAAGTCGTTGTAGAAGGCCGTGTAGTAGGCGTAGCGGTCGGCCTTCACCGCCGCGACGACCCCGTCGAAGAATTCCTTCGGGGCGACCCCGTCCGGGTTGTCGTCGGACTTGAGCAGGCAGGGCTCCAGGGAGGCGAGGAAGGCGACCTTGGCGACGCGGGCCGAGCCGTACGCGGACACGTACCGGGCGACCTCGCCGGTGCCCATCGAGAATCCGACGAGGACGGCGTCGCGCAGATCGAGGGTCTCCATCACCGTGTTCAGGTCGGCGGCGAAGGTGTCGTAGTCGTAGCCGGCCGTCGGCTGGGAGGACTGCCCGAAGCCGCGCCGGTCGTAGGTGATCACGCGGTAGCCGGCGTCGAGCAGCACCGCGCTCTGCCGCTCCCAGGAGTGGCCGTCGAGCGGGAAGCCGTGGATGAGGACGACCGGCTGCCCGGATCCGTGGTCCTCGTAGTACAGGTCGACGGGGGTGGAGTTCTCCTGGCCCACGGTGATGTACGGCATGTGCTGCTTCCTCGTTTCCGAGCGGCTGGTGCAAGGGACCCGGCCACGCTAGGACGGACGGGAGCGGACCGATTGCCCCACAGCGCACCGGTGTTGACCCGGTGCGCACAGGCGGCCGGTGGTCCTCAACCTGGTGCGCCCGCTGTGTCCGGCGTGACAGCATCGGCGCCATGGAAGGGTTCATGACACCTGATCAGATGTCCGCCCGCACCTCCCGTGCCCTGGCCGCTGCCGTCGCCGCGGGGCGTGATCTGGGGCTCGACGTGTCCGACGCGAGGGTCGTCTACGACGTGTTCTCCGTCGTGGTGCACCTGGCTCCGTCACCCGTGGTGGTCAGGGTGCCGACCGTCCTGCCGCCTTACGCCGACGCCGGATACCGGGCCGCCCGGCAGCGACAGGAGCTGGCCGTGGCGGGGTGGCTCGCGGATCAGGGGCACCCGGTGATCCCGCCGAGCCCGCTCGTGCCGCGGGAGCCGGTGCTGCGGGACGGTTTCTCGATGACGTTCTGGCAGTTCGTGGAGCTGGACCAGAGCGCCGAGCCGGATTTCGTGCGTCAGGCCGGGCTGGTAGCCGACCTGCACGTCGCACTGCGCTCCTACCCGGGTGAGCTGCCGTTCCTCTCGGCGGCCGAACCGCGGTTCGTCACCGAGGGGCTCGCCGCGCTCGAAGCGCGCCCCGATCTCCTGGAGCCGGCCGATCTCGACCGCGCGCGGCGCGAGTGGGAGGTCCTGGAGCCGGTCGTCGCCTCACGGGCGGGGTTCGAGGCCGTGTTCCCCGGCATCGGGTTGCAGCCCGTCCACGGGGACGCCCCGGCGGCCAACATCGTCTCCGGTCCGGACGGCGTCCTGTACTCCGATTTCGAACTGACCACGCTCGGGCCGGTCGAGTGGGACCTTGCGGCTCTCGGCCCCGAGTGCGAGGCCGCTTACGACGAAGCGGCCGGGCGGCTGGGTCTGCGCCGGCTGGACCAGGACGTGCTGCGGGTCGTCAACGCGGTGGGCATGTCCCGCGCGGTGGCCTGTCTCGCGCTCGCGCCGCAGCTGCCCCTGCTGGTGGACGCGCTCAAGCCGGCGGTCGAGCAGTGGCGGTCGATGCCGTTCGCCGGGGGGCTGGGCGGCTGAGACCGGCTGCCCGCGGGCCGCTCACTCGGGCAGCGGCCGGTCGTCGACGACGTGCTTCATGACGAGGGTGGAGTTGAGGCGCTGGACGCCGGGGAGCCGGGCGAGCTGCTGGTCGTAGAGCTGCTGGAAGGCGGTCAGATCGGTGGCGGCGACGCGCAGGAGGTAGTCGGGGTCGCCGAACAGCCGCTGGGCCTGGAGCACGTGCGGGACGGCGGCCACCGCCTCTTCGAACGCGGAGACGGTGTCGGCGTCCTCCAGGCGCATGGTGACGAAGACGAGCGCCTCGAAGTCGAGGCCCACGGCGGACGGGTCCACCACCGCCCGATACCCGCGGATCGCGCCTTCGCGTTCGAGGTCGCGCAGTCTGCGGTGGCAGGGCGAGACGCTCAGCTTCACGCGCGCGGCCAGCTCGGTCACCGTGAGACGGCCGTCCAGCTGTAGCTCGGTAAGAATTTTCCGGTCCAGGGCATCCATGGAGAAGATTCTGCCTCAGACTGCACGGTCAAGGAGTAAAGAAGGGAACACCTTCGGTTCGATCCGGCCTAACCTTCCTCTCGCACCACGGCATGTGAGAGGGAACGATCGATGGACACGACCACGCTGGCGGCCTTCCTGGCAGTGGATCTGCTGCTGATATTCACCCCCGGCGCGGACTGGGCCTACGCGATCACGTCCGGCCTGCGGGACCGGTCGGTGGTGC
Source organism: Streptomyces collinus (assembly GCF_031348265.1). Classification (NCBI taxonomy): domain Bacteria; kingdom Bacillati; phylum Actinomycetota; class Actinomycetes; order Kitasatosporales; family Streptomycetaceae; genus Streptomyces; species Streptomyces collinus. The sequence continues at coordinate 1,121,800 of NZ_CP133771.1, forward strand.
CGGCGGTCGCCGGGCTGGTCGCCGGATACGCGGGCTACACCCTGCTCGCCGTGGCGGGGCTGGTGGTGATCGTGGCGAGTTCGGCGACGCTGCTCACCGCGCTGACCGTGGCCGGGGCCGGTTACCTGGTGTGGCTCGGCTGGGGAGTGCTGCGGCAGCCGGCCACCTTGACGGCCGCCGGGGAGCAGTCGGGCCCCGAGGGCACCTCCCGTCTGCGGGTCATGCTCAGGGGCATCGGGATCAGCGGCCTGAACCCCAAGGCCCTGCTGCTCTACTTCTCCCTGTTCCCGCAGTTCATCGACCCCGCGGGTGCCTGGCCGGTCGCCGGCCAGACCGGCCTGCTCGGCTCGCTGCACATGACCGCCTGCGCCGTCGTCTACCTCACCGTCGGAGTCCTGGCCCGCACGGTCCTGAGGACCAGGCCCGCCGCGGCCCGGGCTGTGACCCGTGTCTCCGGCGCGATGATGATCGTCATCGGCGGGTTCCTGCTGGTGGAGCGTCTGGCCGGCTGACGGCCCCCCGCCGGGGGTTCGAGCAGGGGATCCGCCCGGCCGTCCGGGTGTTCGCCCTGGTCACCTCAGCGCCCTGCGGCAGACGAGCCTCAGGGGGTCGGTAGCGGGACAATCGGTGCAGGGAATCGTGAGCAGGCTGCGGCGGCACACCCGGAGGCACCGTGGAGGGACGCGTACCGGAGGACCTGGTGGTCGTCGTCGACGCCGACGGGGCGATCACGGTGTGGAGCGACGGCGCTCGCCATCTGCTCGGCTACGAACCCGCCGAGCTCCTGGGCAAGCCCGTCACCGACCTGCTCGCCGCCCGGCTCCCGGAGTCCACACGGCGGCACGCGGCCGACGGCCGGCGCTGGGCCGGTGAGGTGGCGCTGCGGCACCGGAACGGCAACCACGTCGTGGTCCGGCTGCAGGGGACGCCGCTGGCGGACGCCGGGGGCGGGCGGCACTGGCTCGTGACCGGAACCGTGCCGGTGTACCCGGCGGCCCCGGCCGAACCGGGGACGACCCTGCCGCTGTGGGACCTCACCCTCGCCCAGCTCCCCGTGCCGGTGGCGGTCTACGACCGCGATGCCCGGCTGGTGGCCGCCAACGAGATCATGACCGAGGTCATGGGCAGGTCCGCGGAGGACATGAAGGGCCTGACCCTGTGGGAGATCGAGCCGAACCCGCCCTTCGACGAGTACGACCGCCTCCAGCGCGAGGTCCTGCGCACGGGCGAGATGATCTTCCACGAGGAGCACGCGCAGGCCCCGGGCCAGACCCGGCCGCACGCCTGGTCCATGTTCCTGTCGCCGCTGAAGGACGAGACCGGCGCGGTCCACGGCATGTCGGCGACCGTGTTCGACACGACGGAGCAGTACTGGGCCCGCCGCCGGCTGGCGGTGCTCAACGATGCCAGTCTGCGCATCGGCAGCACCCTGGACGTGACCCGGACGGCCGAGGAGATGGCCGAGGTGGCCGTGACCGGCGGGTTCGCGGACTTCGTCACCGTGGATCTGCTGGAGTCCGTCGCCCTGGGGGACGAGCCGGGACCGCTACCGCCGGACACACCGGTCACCGTGCGGCGTACTGCGCAGCTGTCGGTGCTCCGGGGCTGCCCGGAGTCGGTGGTCGCCTCGGGTGAGACGACCCGCTACCCGGTGGGGACACTGCCGCTGCGGATCCTGGACGCCGGCCGGGGCGTCCGGCACCGGCCCGGGGACCCGGAGCTGCAGGAGTGGCTCAAGTCCTCCCCCGCCCGCGCCGAGACCGTGTCCCGGTACCTGATCCACTCGGTGATGATGGTGCCGCTGCGCGCCCGGGGTGTGACGCTGGGCCTGGTGCACTTCCTCCGGCACCGGACGCCGGAGTGGTTCAGCGAGGACGACCTGCTGCTCGCGGAGGAGATCGTCGCCCGGGCGGCGGTGAGCGTGGACAACGCCCGCCGGTACACCCGGGAAAGCCGCACGGCGCTGGCGCTCCAGCGCAGCCTGCTCCCCGAGCGGCCTCCGGAGCTGGCGGCGATGGACGTCGCCTATCGCTATCTGCCGACCGGGGCCGGCGCGGACATCGGCGGCGACTGGTTCGACGTGATCCCGCTGTCCGGCGCCCGCGTGGCCCTGGTGGTGGGCGACGTGGTGGGCCACGGCATCCAGGCGTCCGCCACGATGGGCCGGCTGCGGACGGCCGTGCGGACGCTCGCGGACGTCGATCTCGCGCCCGACGAGCTGCTCACCCAGCTGGACGACCTCGTCATCCGGCTGGACCGGGAGGAGGGCCCTGAGGTGCGCGGCGCCCAGGAGGCGTCGGGGCAGGTCGGCGCCACCTGTCTGTACGCGGTGTACGACCCGGTGTCCCGACGCTGCACCATGGCGCGCGCCGGGCATCCGGCTCCCGCGCTGGTCACTCCCGGGGGCGGCGTACGGTTCCTGGATCTGCCGGCCGGGCCGCCGCTGGGTCTGGGCGGCCTGCCGTTCGAGGCCTCCGAGGTGCAACTGGAGGAGAACAGCCTGCTCGCCCTCTACACCGACGGCCTGATCGAGGCGCCCGACCACGACATCGAGGTCGGGATCGGCCTGCTGCACCGAGCGCTGAGCACTCCCGGGGGCACGCTCGACGAGACCTGCGACCGGGTGCTGCGCACGGTGCTGACCGGCCGGCCCGAGGACGACATCGTGCTGATGCTGGCACGGACGGCCGCGCTCGACGCCGCGAAGGTCCACACCTGGCAGCTGCCCCCGGAACCGGCGGCCGTGGCCCGGGCCCGCAAGATGGCGGGCGAGCAACTGGCCGAATGGGGCCTGACGGAGGTGGAGTTCGCCACCGAACTGATCGTCAGCGAGCTGGTCACCAACGCGCTGCGGTACGGGGGCGCCCCCATCGAGCTTCGGCTGATCCGCGACTCGACCCTCATCTGCGAGGTGTCCGACGGCAGCAACACCGCGCCGCATCTGCGCCGGGCCCGGGTCTTCGACGAGGGCGGACGGGGCCTGCTGCTCGTCGCCCAGCTCGCCGAGCGGTGGGGCAGCCGCCAGACGGCCACGGGCAAGACCATCTGGGCGGAGCAGCCCCTGCCCGCCGGGGTGTGAGCGGGGCTACCGCGTGTCGACGATGCCGCCGGTCACCGCGATGACCTCGCCGACGGTGTAGCTGGAGTCGACGTCGGGGGGGGCAAGGCAGGCGCAGGTCGGCGCGACCTCCTCGGGCTGGGCTCCAAGACCGCGCACGCCGCATGGTCGATCACCGTGCTGCTGCCCATCTGCCCCCGCTCCGGTCCGCTGTTGAGGTGGGCGGCGGCGGCGCCCCTTTGCGTGTGTCGTCCACGGCGCGGCCCGCTTCACCGGTCGCGCCGTCCTCGCCCGGCCCGCTTCACCGGTGGCAGGTCCCGGCCGCCCGGTACGGGCGCGATGCCCGGACCGGCATGCCGGCAGGCACGACGGGTACTCCGACGATCTTGCAAGCCGGCCTTCGGGCCGTCCGCCGTAGGAAGGAGAACCGTGTCTGACGAGACGGTGAAGAACGTCTTCGTGATCGGGCTCGACGAGGCCAATCTGCCCACGCTTCAGCAGGTCCCGGGAGCCGGCCGGCTGCGTTTTCACCAGCTGCTGACCATCGAGGAGCTCCAGGTCGGTGAAGTGCACCTGCCCACGCTGCTCGACAAGGCCCAAGGCGTGCTCGACGCGTTCGACGGCAGCATCGACGCGATCGTGGGCTACTGGGACTTCCCGGTCAGCACCCTCGTCCCGATGCTGAGCGAGCGCTACGGCACCCGCAGCACCAGCCTGGAGTCGGTGGTCAAGTGCGAGCACAAGTACTGGAGCCGGCTGGAGCAGCAGAAGGTCACCGACCGGCACCCGCGTTTCGGCCAGGTCGACCTGTCGGCCGAGCCGCCGCGCCCGCCGGAGGGCGTGACCTTCCCGATGTGGCTCAAGCCCGCCCTCTCGTACTCCTCGGAGCTCGCCTTCGGGGTCGGTGACGAGGAGGAGTTCCACAAGGCCGTCTCCGAGATCCGCGACGGCATGTCCCGCATCGGCCGGCCCTTCGAGCACATCCTCGAACGCATCGACCTGCCTCCGGAGATGAACGGTGTGGGCGGCCGGGTCTGCCTGGCGGAGGAGTCGATGTCCGGCGTCCAGGTCGCCGTCGAGGGCTACGTCCACCAGGGCGAGGTGACGGTCTACGGGGTCCTGGACTCCATCCAGTACCCGGACTCCCCCTGCTTCCTGCGCCACCAGTACCCCTCGACGCTGCCGCCGCCGGTCATCGCCCAGCTCCACGACGTCAGCGAGCGCGTGATGCGCCAGATCGGGATGGACTCGGCCACCTTCAGCATCGAGTACTTCTACGACCCGCGGACCCAGGAGATCAACCTGCTGGAGATCAACCCGCGGCACTCCCAGTCGCACGCGGAGCTGTTCCAGTACGTCGACGGCGTGCCCAACCACCACTGCATGGTCCGTCTCGCCCTCGGCGAGGACCCACACATGCCGCACCGCGAGGGCCCGTACGCGATGGCGGCGAAGTGGTACCACCGCTGGTTCACCGACGGTGTGGTGCGCCGGGTGCCGGGCCCCGAGGAGATCGCCCGCATCGAGCGGGAGACACCCGGGGTGCGCATCGAGGTGATCCCCGCAAAGGGCGACCGGCTCTCGGACCTCCCCGGTCAGGACAGCTACAGCTACGAGCTGGCGCACATCTACACCGGCGGCGCGGACGAGGCGGAGCTGCGGGAGAAGTTCGACCACTGCGTGGCCGCCCTGGGCCTGGCCTTCGAGGACGCCCCGGCCGAGGCCGACGCAGCCGAGAAGTGAGGAGCACGTGGGTTCCATGCGTTACGTGACCAACCTGCCGTACGAGACGAAGGAGGAGGAGCACGCCACGATCCCGATGTCCGACGGGGTCCGGCTCTCCGCGCACATCTGGCGCCCCACCTCCTCGGACCAGGAACCGGTGCCGGCGGTGCTGGAGTACATCCCGTACCGCAAGCGCGACCTGACGGCCGTACGGGACTCGATCCACCACCCCTACCTCGCCGGGCACGGCTACGCGTGTGTCCGCGTCGACCTGCGCGGCACCGGCGACTCCGAGGGCGTGCTGCGCGACGAGTACCTGGAGCGGGAGCAGGCGGACGCCGAGGAGGTCCTGGCCTGGCTGGCGGAGCAGCCCTGGTGCGACGGCGGCACGGGCATGATGGGCATCTCCTGGGGCGGGTTCGCCGCGCTCCAGGTGGCGGCCCGCCGGCCGCCGTCCCTGAAGGCCATCGCCATCGCCTCGTTCACCGACGACCGGCACGCCGACGACATGCACTACATGGGCGGCGCTCTGCTGTCGGACAACCTGGCCGAGGCGGGCACCATGTTCGCCTACGGCACCTGCCCGCCCGACCCGGCCGTGGTCGGTGACCGCTGGCGCGGGATGTGGCACGAGCGGCTGGAGAACACCGAGCCGTGGGTGCTGGAGTGGCTGCGTCACCAGCGGCGCGACGACTACTGGCGGCACGCCTCGGTGTGCGAGGACTACGCGAGCGTGCGCTGCCCGGTCCTGGCGTCCAGCGGCTGGGCGGACGGCTACTCCAACGCCGTGACCCGGCTGCTCGGGAACCTGGACGTGCCCCGCAAGGGGCTGATCGGGCCCTGGTCGCACAAGTTCCCCCACCTCGGGGAGCCCGGCCCGGCGATCGGCTACCTCCAGGAGCTGGTGCGGTGGTGGGACCACTGGCTCAAGGGCGTCGACAACGGCGTCATGGACGGCCCCATGCTGCTGGCGTGGATGCAGGACAGCGTGCCGCCCTCCACGTCCTACGAGGAGCGGCCGGGCCGCTGGGTCGGCGAGCCGGACTGGCCGTCGCCGCACATCCGGCCCGAGACGCACCCGCTCACGCGGCACACGATCGGACCCGCGCAGGAGGCCACGGCCGCGCCCTCCGAGGGCGGCGCGGCCATGACCGTGCGCTCGCCGCTGTCCGTCGGCCAGTTCGCGGGCAAGTGGGCCTCCTACAACGCGCCCCCGGACCTGCCCTACGACCAGCGGGAGGAGGACGGCGGCTCGCTCGTCTTCGACAGCGAACCGCTGGCCGAGCCGGTGGAGATCCTCGGCTCGCCGAGCGTGGAGCTCGACCTGACGGTCAGCGAGCCGGTCGCCCTGGTGGCCGCGCGGCTGTCCGACGTGAGCCCCGACGGCGCCGCGACGCGCGTCTCGTACGGGATCCTGAACCTGACCCGCCGTGACAGCACCGAATCCCCCGAGCCGTTGGAGCCGGGCCGGCGCTACCGGGCCACCATCCCGCTGAACGGTGTGGCGCAGTCGTTCCCGCCGGGCCACCGCATCCGGCTGTCCCTGTCGACGTCCTACTGGCCGCTGGCCTGGCCCGCACCCAAGCCGGCCCTGCTCGGCGTCCACGAGCACTCCAGCACGCTCACCCTGCCGGTGCGGCCGGTGAACGAGCCGGACGAGGTGGCGTCGTCGCCCTTCGGTGAGCCCGAGGGCACTCCCCCGCTCGCCATGACCCAGGTGACGCCCCCGGAGGAGCGCTGGGACGTCAAGCGGGACCTGATCGACTACCGCTCCGAGCTGGACATCGTGAAGGACCGGGGCACGGTCCGCTTCGAGGACATCGGCCTGGAGGCCGGCCGCCGCGCCCACGAGCGCTACACGGCGGTCGCCGACGACTTCACCTCGGTCGGCGGCGAGACCACGTGGACCATGCGGTTCCACCGGGACGACTGGGACGTGCAGGTGGTCACCAGCACCCGGCTCACCTGCGACGAGACGGACTTCTTCGTCGACGCGACCCTCGACGCCTACGAGGGCGACCGCCGGGTCTTCTCCCGCACCTGGAACGAGACGGTGCCCCGCGACCTGCTGTAGGCCGGGTCGTCGGCGGTGGGGGGCCGCGGCGGCCGGCCTGATCCGAGCACCCCGCGGCGGGGCGGGAGCGGACCGGTGCCGCTCCCGCCTGTGGCCCCCGTCCGTGCGCGGGCGGATACTGGACGACTCGCGATACGGACCGGTTCCGGACCCCACCGTCACCGCCTGGAGGACCACATGACCGTGCGCACAGGACGTGTCGAACTGACCCCCGCCGCCGAGGAACTGCTGCGGCGGCTGACCGGGACACACGGGCCGGTGATGTTCCACCAGTCCGGCGGCTGCTGTGACGGCAGCGCCCCGATGTGCTACCTACGCGGCGAGTTCCGGGTCGGCGCCTCGGACGTCCTGCTGGGGCACGTGGCCGGGGACACCCCGTTCTGGATGAGCGCGGACCAGTTCGCGTACTGGTCGCACACGCATCTCACGGTGGACGTGGTCCCCGGCCGCGGCAGCGGCTTCTCGCTGGAGGCGCCGGAGGGCGTCCGCTTCCTGCTCCGCTCCCGCCTCCTCACCGACGAGGAACTGCGCCGCCTCGACGCGGAGCCGCCCCTGCCGGACGGGGCGGACCACAGCGCCTAGGGTGGGCCCATGTACACGTCCCGGGTCTCCGGCCATGTCGACGCGCCCCGTGCCGCCGTCTACCGGGCGCTGATGAGCGCCGAGGCGATCGCGCGCTGGCGGGTGCCGGACGGGATGAGCGGCGAGGTGCACGAGTTCGACGCCCGCGAGGGCGGCAGGTTCCGTGTCTCGCTCACCTACGAAACGCCGGACGCCTCGGGGAAGTCGGCCGCGCACACCGACACCTACCACGGCCACTTCGCGCGGCTGGTGCCCGACGAGCAGGTGGTCGAGGTGCTGGAGTTCGAGGCCGTCGACCCCGCGTTGCGCGGCGCCATGACGCTGACGACCACGCTGACCGACGCGCGGGGCGGCGGCACCGACGTGCTCATGGTCCACGAGGGCATCCCCGACGCCGTGCCCGCCGCCGACAACGAGACGGGCACGCGCATGGCCCTGGCGAACCTGGCCCGGTTCGTCGAGGCCGACGGTTTTTCCTGACGGACGGGGACTACCGGGGGGCGGCGCACACCGACGGCAGCGCCCGGCCCATTCCCTCCAGGTGCGCGGCGTCGAGCCGATGCGTGTACGCGGACCAGCCGGCTGCCGTGGCCAGGCGCGGGCCGCACGTCGGCGCGGTCCGGGCCCGTTCCGTGTCCCGCAGCGCGGCCGGCAGCCCGGTGGTGATGCGGTCCAGGGCCGGGCGGACCTCCTTGGCCAGGTCGGGGCGCTCGGTGGGGCGCTCGGCCGGGTGCGCGTCCCAGCGGGCGTACAGAGCGCGCTGCACCAGCTTGTTCGCCTCGATCTGATCCCGGAACACGGCGGCCACGGCATCCGGTTCGAGTCCGAGGGAGGATGCCCGGGCCCGGACGTCGTCCAGGATCTGCGCCTCGCGCACCGGGTCGTCGATCGGCGTGTCCGTGCCGTACTTGGCGGCGGCGACCTTGTCGGCCAGCAGCAGCCGCTGGGCGAGCAGGTCGGTCACCGGGGTGAGACCGTGGGCGGTGGCCGCCCGGCCGGCGGGGGCGGGGCCATGGGTGCCGGCGGTGGCCGGGGCGGCCGGGCCGACGGCCAGAGCGGTCGCCGTCGCCGCGGCGCCGAGGACGGTGAGAGCGGAACGGAGACGTCGAGGGCGCACCGGATTGACCTTCCGTGGGGGGCGAGGCAGGCGCCAACCTACCGATCACCCCGGGGGGCGCGACGGGGCCCGGCGCGTCAAGTGGCGCCGCACAGCGGGCCGCCGGCGCGGACTGCCGTGCCGGCCGCGGTGCATCAGCGGACCCACCGCCCCCATCTGGACGCCCTCACATGGCCTCGCCTAGGGTGCAGCGGCAAGCGCTTTCTAGCCTGCCCATGCCAATCCCCTGTGCGCGCAGCCCCGCCGACGGCCCGTACGAGGAACCGCCGCGGAGCCGGCGCGGAAAGGCAGTGCCCAGTGCCGCAGAGACCGTCGTTCCCGTCCGTGACCCGCAAGTCCTTCTTACGGGGAATGGCAGCCGCAGGCGCCGCTCCCCTGCTACCCGTCACCGCCGCCGAGGCCGCTCCCTCCGTCCGCCGCCCCGACTTCCCCCTGCTCCAGGACGGCACCGCCGTGGACGTGTTCGTGGACGCAGCGGACGACCCCGCCGTCATCCGCGCGGCCGGTGACCTCCAGGCCGACGTGGAGCGCGTCGGCGGCGTGCGCCCACGGCTCGTGCACACCGTGCCGCCGCGCACCGAACTCCTCGTCCTGGTGGGGACGATCGGCGCGAGCCCGGTGATCGACCGCCTCATCGCACAGCGGCGCCTGGACGTCTCCCGGGTGAAGGACCGCTGGGAGGCGTCCGTCACCCAGGTCGTGGACCGCCCGCTGCCCGGTGTGGGGCGCGCCCTGGTCATCGCCGGAAGCGACCGCCGCGGCACCGTCTACGGGGTGTACGACACCTCGGAACGCATCGGCGTCTCGCCCTGGTACTGGTGGGCCGACGTCCCCGTGGTCCGCCGCGACACGGTGACGGTCCCGGCGGGCCCCTTCGTCCGCCGGGAGCCCGCCGTCCGCTACCGGGGCGTCTTCATCAACGACGAGCAGAACCTCACCACCTGGTCCCGCCGCACCCAGGAGCCGGACAAGAACATCGGCCCGAAGACCTACGAGCGGGTCTTCGAGCTGCTGCTCCGCCTCAAGGCCAACTACCTCTGGCCCGCGATGCACCCCTACTCCGACTTCTTCAACAAGCACCGCGAGAACCCCGAACTGGCCGAGCGCTACGGCATCGTGGTCGGCTCCAGCCACCCCGAGGCCATGCTGCGCAACGGCGTGCACGAGTGGCAGCCGTGGGCCGAGGAGCACCGCAACCCCGACGGCACCCTGCCGGTCTACGACTACACGGTGAACCCGGCCGTCATCTCCGGCTACTGGCGGGCCCGGGCCCGTCAGAACGCCGGCTACGAGAGCAGCTGGACGATCGGCATGCGCGGTCTGCACGACTCCGCGCTGGAGACGAAGCACGCCACCACCGTCCCCGAGAAGGTCGCGGTGATGAACGACATCATCGCCGACCAGCGCAGCATCCTGGCCGAGGAGGTGGGCCCGGCGGCCGAGCCGCAGATCTTCATCCCCTACAAGGAGGTCCTGGAGCTGTACAACGCGGGCGTCGAGGTCCCGGGCGATGTCACGCTGATCTGGCCGGACGACAACCACGGCAACATGCGCCAGCTCCCGGACGAGTCCGAGCGCCGCCGCCCCGGCGGCAACGGCATCTACTACCACCTCTCCTACTGGGGGCGCCCGCGGAGCTATCTGTGGCTGGACACCACCCAGCTGAGCAAGGTGTGGCAGGAGCTGCGCCGGGTCCACGAGCACCAGGCGGACCGCATGTGGATCTTCAACGTGGGGGACATCAAGTCGATCGAGACGGGGCTGTCCTTCTGCCTGGACATGGCCTGGGACGTGGACCGCTGGGGCCCGGGCGATGTCGAGGCCTTCCTCGTGGAGTGGGCCGGGCGCCAGTTCGGCCGGCGGTACGGCGCGGAGATCGCCGCGATCCGCACCGAGTACTACCGCCTGGCGGCGCAGCGGCGCCCGGAGTTCATCGACAAGGCGGTCTTCTCGACGGTGCACCACGGCGACGAGGCGGGCCGGCGCATGACGGACTACGAGCAGTTGCTGGACCGTGCGCGCCGGCTGGGCGCGAAACTGCCCGAGGCCTACCGGGACGCCTACTACCAGCTTGTCGAATACCCCGTGCACGGCGCGTACTTGATGAACCTCAAGTACTACTGGGCGGACCGCAACGCGCTCGCCGTCCGCCAGGGCCGCGGCGCGGGCACGAACCGCTTCGCGGACCTCGCCGAGGCGGCACACGCCGAGGAGCAGGCGATCACCCGGCGCTACAACACCCAGATCGCGGGCGGGAAGTGGGACGGGATCGTCAATCCCTACCCCTCCGAGATCCCGAAGGCGCCGGGCCGCCCGGCCGTGACCAGGATCCCCCGGCAGGAGACGTCGGGCCTGGGCGTGGCCGCCGAGGGCAACGAGACGGGCGCCGGCCGCCCGCTGTCGTTCTCCTCCTACACCCGGGACCGCCGTTTCGTGGACGTGTTCAACACCGGCTTCCTGCCGCTGGAGTGGCGGGCCGAGCCGAGCGCCCCGTGGATCCGGCTGAGCACGGCGGGAGGAGAACTCACCGACCAGGTCCGGGTGTGGGCCGAGATCGACTGGCCGCGCGTGCCGCAGGGCACGCACCGTCCGACGCTGACCTTCAGCGGAGCGGGCCGGAGCATCGAGGTGCCGCTGCTCGTGGCCGACGACGGGGAGGGGGCCCGCCGGCGGGCCCGCGGTTTCGTCGAGGCGCACGGCCATGTGTCGATCGACGCCGCGCACTTCGACCGCGAGGTGCCGCGCGGCGGGGCGCGCTGGCGGACCGTCCGCGGGCTGGGCCGCCGTACGGCCGCAGTCGAGGCGGTGCCGACGACGGCGCAGCCGGTCACCGAAGACATCACCACCCGCTCGCCGGAGCTGCGGTACCGGGTCCGCTTCACCACGGCCGGCACGTTCCCGGTGACGGTCTTCCGGCTGCCCTCCCTGGACGAACGCGGCAAGCGGCGCCTCGCGGTCGGCCTCGACGACCAGCCGCCGACGGTCCTGTCCGGCCAGGCGATCGCCACCGGCAACCGGGGCGACGCGTGGGCCCGCAACGTGGAGGAGGGGGTCGAGAAGCTGACGGCCCGGGTGACGGTGTCCGCGCCCGGTGAGCATGTGCTGCGGGTGTTCATGGTGGATCCGGGGATGGCGGTCGACCAGATCGTGATCGAAACGGGTGGGCCGGCGGGCGGGTATCTGGCGCCGCCCGAGAGTTACCGCCGTACCTGACCGGGGGCCGGGCGGCACCGTGCCGGCGCGGCATCCCGTCCGTTCGTCGGACGGGATGCCTCCCGGCCACAGAGGTCTTCTCAGAGGCCGGGTTCAACGTCTCTGCGGAACCAGGCATGGGCCGCTTCGGGTACGCGCGGCCTTCGCCGGTAGGGAGTCACACCGCGTCCGGCAGGTCCATGAGCGCGAGCTTGGCCGGGTCGACCACAGCGGTGATCTCGGTGATGTGGCCGTCGGCGACGGTGAAGACGAGGAGGGAGAGCGGGGTGCCGTCCTCGTTCCAGGAGATGACGCCGGGGCGGCCGTTGACGATTGCAGCGTGTCCTCGTGCCGCGCTGCCGGCCACTCGCGCGCGGGTGGCGACTTCGCTGGCTCCGAGCGTGACGAAGGTGCCGTTCGGGGTGTGGACGGTGAACTTCACTTCGGGGTGGAGGACCTGCATCAGCTGCTCGAAGCGACCGTCGCGGGCTGCGGTCAGGAAGGCCTGGGCCACCTCGCGTTGTTGCCGTCCGGCGCTTGTCGGCTGCTGGGCGGCTCGCATTTTCCTGCGGGCGCGGCTGGCGGTCATTTTGGTCGCGTCGGCGGATTTGCCGAGAATGGTGCCGATCTCTGCGAAGGGCACGGCGAACACGTCGTGCAGCACGAACGCCAGCCGTTCGTCGGGGCGCAGCGAGTCGAGGACCGTGAGGAGTGCGAGGCCGACGGAGTCCCCGAGCGCCGCGAGGTCTTCCGGAGCGGGAGCGTCGTCGAGCGTCACGGTGAATTCGGGCAACTGGTCGTCGTAGGAGACTTCTGGGCGCGTTCGGCCCGACCGCAGGACATCGAGGCTGATGCGGCCGACGACGGTGGTCAGCCAGCCGCCGAGGTTGTCGATGGTGTCCGTGTCCTGGCGGGACAGACGCAGCCACGCCTCCTGGACCACGTCTTCCGCGTCGGCGTGTGATCCGAGCATGCGGTAGGCGACGGCGCGGAGCCGGTCACGGTGGGACTCGAAGGCATCGGTGATCGGGTCCGCGGGATGGGTACCGGCCATGGTGTTACCTCTCTGGAAGCTGCTCCGTCATAGGGATGACGCGCACAGGCGCCGCGACGTAACCGATGAAGGAGAGCACTCCCATGGAAAACCGGCTCAAGAGCAAGAACACGAACAGCCCCGATGTGTGGACCGCGATCCAGCACCTCCAGAAGGCGATCGCCGCAGGGGGTGTCGACCCGAAGCTGCTCGCGCTCGTCCACCTGCGTGCCAGCCAGATCAACAGCTGCTCGGCGTGCGTCTACGCCAGTGTCGCCGGCGGGAAGAAGGCCGGTGACACCGACGAGCGGCTGCACACCGTCGCAGCGTGGCGCGAGGCGCCGTTCTACACCGACGCGGAACGCGCGGCGCTGGCGCTGGCCGAGGCCGCAACCCGACTGCAGGACGGTGCGCCGGGCGTCACTGACGCGATCTGGGAAGAGGTCAACGCCCACTTCACCGAGGAGCAGATCGGCGCCATCAACCTGGAGATCGCGCTGACCAACTTCTTCAACCGGATCAACCGCACCATCAAGGAACCGGCCGGCAAGACCTGGGGCTGAGCCCAGCATGGCTCTCACCCACCGAGGCTTCGCCAGTGGGTGAGAGCCACGAGGCCGGGCAGGCGTGAAGCCCTGGCAGCACTGGAAATGATCTTCTTTGAGGGAACCTCACTCACAACGGCATTCCTCTCCGGATCCGCGCATACGGAAAAGACGTCGGAACGCCCAGGCCGGCCCGAGTGGCGGAAGAAGACCATCTGTTCCGGACGTGCATCGGAAGTGATTCCCCCAGCGCCTTCCCTGTGCACCAGTGCGCCCCCTGGAGAAAGGGTTCGCCAAGTCGGCGGCGGGCTCGGACTGGGCAGGACATGGGGCAAGCCCCACCTCGGTGAAACGTCACCGTTTTTCCAGTCGACTGAAGCAGGTGGTATTCGATGAACGGCTGCGTTCCTGAATCGGAACAGGCATGGACGGTTGGTACTGCTCCAGGCATATTCCCATCCATCGGCCAAGGTATCGCCTTGTTCCGTCGGCCGCTGGAGTTTCTGAATTCTCTTCCCGAGCAGGGCGATCTGGTCGAGATTCGCCTGGGCCCCCAGCGAGCCTGGATGGTGTGTCACCCGGAACTGGTGCACCGGATACTCCGGGACACCCGCACGTTCGACAAGGGCGGGCCGCAGTACGAGAGGCTGCGGGTACTGATGGGCGACGGCGTCGTGACCTGCCCCCATGCGCAGCACCGGCGCCAGCGCCGGCTCCTGCAACCGACCTTCCGCCCCGCCCGGGTCGCCGCGCAGACGCAGGTGATGGCCGAGGAGGCGGAGTCGCTGTGCCGGGGCTGGCGCAGTGGGCAGCGGGTCGATGTCAGTGCGGCCACGCTGGGTCTGACGACCCGGCTGATCAGCCGGCTCCTGCTGTCCGACTCGCTCTCCCCCGCCGCGGCCGACGAGGTGCGGCACTGCCTCGCCGCCATCGTCCGCGGCCTGTTCGTCCGCACGGTCCTTCCCGTCGACGCCCTGTTCCGGCTTCCCACGCCCGCGAACCGCCGCTACGGGCGTGCGGTGGAGCGGGTGCGCGAACTCATCGACGCGGCCGTGGCCGAGCGCCGCCGGGGCACCCCCCGCGACGACCTGCTGGGACTCCTGCTGGCCGCCGCCGAGGCCGAGGACGGCGGGATCCCGGTCGGCGACCGGGAGGTGCACGACCAGTTGGTGTCCCTCCTTCTCACCGGTTCCGAGAGCCCCTCGATGTGTCTGGCCTCCGCCTTCAGCCTGCTGGCCCGGCACCCGGAGGTGGAGCGGCGGCTGCACGCCGAGGTCGACACCGTCCTCGAAGGCCGGCTACCGGACGCCGACGACCTGCCGCGTCTGATCTACACCCGGTCCGTCCTCACCGAGACGCTGCGCCACTCCCCGCCCGGCTGGCTCTTCACGCGGGTCACGACCCGGGAGACGGAGCTGGCCGGACGGCTGCTGCCGCGGGGGACGACGGTCCTCTACAGCCCCTATCTCCTGCACCACGACCCGGTGTCGTTCCCCGAGCCCGACCGGTTCCTGCCCGAGCGCTGGCTGGAGGGCGAGACCGCCGCCGGTCGGCACGGGGCGCTGATCCCGTTCGCCGCGGGCAGCCGCAAGTGCATCGGCGACCTGTTCTCCATGACCGAGATGACAGTGACCCTCGCGACCGTCGCCGGCCGCTGGCGGCTCCGGCATCCGGCCGGGCGCGTTGCGCCCCCGCGCCCGGGGGCGACGCTGGGACCGAGGTCGCTGACGATGATCTGCACGGCACGTGGGGACGCGACGGGCGGCACCGCGCCGCACGCCGTGGCGCTCGCGCCCGGTTCCCCGACGACGGAGTCCGGGCCGGAGAAGACCCGGAGGGACGGTGACAACGGTGTCCACCACGCATGAGGAAAGGGCGGCCGTCGCGCAGCCGGTGATGCCCGCCACCACCCTGGGTGAGCTGATCGACGCTCACCTCTACATGCCGTTCCCGTTCCGGCGCAGTCCTCACGAGGCGACGGCCGCGGCAGGTGTCGACGACTGGCTGCACGCGACCGGGCTGAGCGAGGAGCCGGGGGTCCCGGCCATGATCTCCCACACCCGCCCGGCAGAGCTCGCGTCCTACAACAGCCCTGACGCGGATCCCGGCCTTCTGCAGCTCGTCGCCCGCCAGATCGCCTACCAGTTCGTCTTCGACGACCGGGCTGAGGAGGTCGGCCGGCACCGGCCCGGCCAGTTGCTGCCCATGCTGTGCGAGAGCATCGCGATCCTGCGCGACGGCGCATCGCCCTCCACCCCGCTGGGAGGGGCCCTGTCCGACCTCTACCGGCAGGTCCGGGACCGGTGCACACCGGCCCAGGCCGCGCGCTGGGCCTGGAAGAGCCGTGAGTACGTGCACGGACTGCTGTACGAGTCGGTGGCCCAGACCCACCCCTCCCCCCTGGGGTCCGGGCTGTGCACCTCGATACGGTCCCTCACCGCGGGCGTCGAGCCCTTCCACCCGCTGTGCGAGGCAGCCCAGCCGTGCGAGCTGCCCCCCGGGGAACTCCATCACCCGCTCATGCGGCACCTGAGCCGGCTGTCGGCCGACGCGGCGGTGTGGATCCCCGACCTCTTCTCCGCGGTCAAGGAGCAGCGTTCCGGCGGCATGATCAACCTGGCGCTCGCCTACCAGCGGGCCCACCAGTGCCCCCTGCCGGTGGCCGTCACCCTGGCCATCCAGCAGATCAACCGCACGATCCGCGAGTTCGAGAGGGTCTACGCCGAGATCGAACCGGAGTTGAGCCCTTCGGGCGTCGGCTACGTGGAAGGCATGGCCGGGTGGATCCGCGGCTGCTACTACTGGTCCCGCACCGTGCCGCGCTACGCGGACGCCGCGGTCCCGGCCCTGCGGTGAGGGGGCGCTTCGTCAGGCAGCGGGGCGGGTGCCCATTCGAGCGACGGTACCCGCGGAACCCGCACTTCACGCGGCTTTAGCTGGTCATTCACCCTTCTTCGTCGTGCCCGTTCCAGAATCCGGAACGGTGGTCGTCGGGAGGCGTACGCTCGCGCTGCCTCCCGATGGCCGACGACAGGAAGCGGTACGGCACATGGCGAATGAGCTGCGGCAACCCACGCCCGAGAACCGGCCGTTGCTCGAGCGCCGCAAGGAGCTCCGGGCGCTCGACTCGGCGCTGAACGCCCTGCGGGACACGGTCGGCGGCGTACCCCAGGCGCCCCGCGGGGGACTCCTCGCCTTCACCGGGCCCGGGGGGATGGGCAAGACGGCTCTGCTGACCGAGGCCCGGGCCCGCGCCCGCGCGCGGGGGTTCACCGTGCTGTCGGGCAGGGGCGGTGAGAAGGAGCAGGAGCTGGCGTTCCACGTGGTGCGCCAGGTCGTCCAGCCCGCGCTGGCGTCGATGGACGAGCAGGAGCTCCGTACGTTCCTGGGCGGCTGGTACGACATCGTCTCCGCCGCGCTCGGCCTGGTCGCCGCGCCGAGCGGCCATGTTCCGGACCCGACCGGGGTGCGTGACGGTCTGGACTGGGTGATGACGCGCCTGGCGGTGATGAAGACGCCCTTGGTCCTGCTGCTGGACGATCTGCACTGGGCCGATGTCGAGTCACTGACCTGGCTGGCCTCGTTCGCGCCCCGGGCCGTGGATCTGTCGCTGCTGATCGTCGTCGCCTTCCGGCCCGAACTGCCCCTTGAGGCGGCTGCGTTCAGCGCCCCGTCCGCCGACCTGGGGAACCGTCCCTTCACGCTGGCGCCGCTCAGTGCGACGGCCGTGGCGCGGATCGTCCGGGACGAGGTGGGCGAGGAGGCCGAGGACGCGTTCTGCGAGGAATGCTGGGAGGCCACCGGAGGGAGCCCGTTCGAGGCGGTGGAACTCTCCATCCGGCTCGGCGAGCGCAACCTCAGGGGTACCAGCGCGGACCTGCCGGCGATGCGCGATCTGGCCGCCGCGGTGAAGGGACCCGGGCTGATCGAGCGGCTGCATGGGTTCGGCACCACGACCGTCCGCTTCGCCTACGCCGCGGCCGTCCTCGGGCAGGCCTTCTCGCCGGAACTGGCCGCCCGTATCGCGGCGATCGGCAGTACGGCGGCGGCCGAGGCCACGGAGAAGCTGCGTGCCGCCCGCATCCTGGCCGACGGCGAGGGGCCCGGCGAGAGTCTGGAGTTCCTCCACCCGCTGATCGCCACCACGATCTACCGGTCCATCAGGCCGAGCCTGCGGGAGGGCATGCACAACTCGGCCGCGGAGGCCGTGCGGGCGGCGGGGCTCGGCCAGGCCGCCGCGGCCCGGCACCTGCTGGAGGTGCCCTGCGAGGGCAGCACCGAAGCCGTCGCCTGTCTGCGGGAGGCCGCCCGGGAAGCCCTGCACTCCGGTGCCCCGGAAGCGGCCCGGCGGCTGCTCAGCCGGGCCCTGCAGGAGCCGCCGCTGCCGGAGGAACGCCCCGCGCTGCTCCACGAACTCGCCTGCGCGACCTTCCTCATCAAGCCCACCGCCACCGTGGCGTATCTGCGGGAGGCACTGGCGGACCCGGGCATCGACCCCGAGCTGCGTGCCTCGATGGTGTACCGGCTGACCCAGGCGCTGGCCCACACCGACCGGACGGCGGAGGCCGCGACGGTGGCCGACGAGGAGTCGCGGCGGGCCGGCGCCCACCCCCGTATCCGGCTGCGGATGCAGGCCGATCACTTCGTGTGGAGTGCGTTCCGCACCGACGAGGCGGACTCGTCGGGCCGTTCGCGGGCGCTGGCCCGGCTCGCCGACCGGCTGCCCGGCCGCAGTCTGGAGGAGCGCTACATCCTCGGGCTGCGCGCCTGGGACGCCATGATGTGCGGCGAGCCCCGGCAGAAGGCCCTCGCGTACGCCGGCGAGGCCCTGCGCGGCGGGCTGAGCTGGACCCATGAGAACCGGGGCTTCGAGGTGCCCGTCTCCGTCGCGCTGGTGTTCATGTACTGCGACCGGCCGCGGCGGGCCGAGGAACTGTTCGCCAAGGGCATGGCCGAGTGCGAGTCGAAGGGCTGGCGCGGCTCCCATCTGGCCCTCGGCCAGACGCTCTCCGGGTACATCCGGTACCGCCGCGGCTGCCTGGCCGAGGCCGAGGACCTGGTACGGGAGGGCCTGGGCATCGCCGACCGGGTGGAGGGTGCGGTGCCCGCCCAGTGGTTCGCCATCGGCATCCTGATCCAGACCCTGCTGGCCCGCGGCCGCGTCGTGGCGGCACGCCGGCTCGCCGACAAGTACCACTACGGCGACGTCATCCCGAACGCCGTCATCTACCCCGACCCGCGCACCGTCTACGCCGAGCTGCTCCTGGCGGAGGGCCGGCCCGAGGACGCCGCTCCCCTGCTGTCCGACGTCGGCGAGTGGCTGGAGGGCCGGGACTGGCGCAACCCCGCTTGGTGTCCCTGGCAGCTGGGACTGGCCTCGGCTCTGTCCCGCAGTGCTCCCGACCGGGCCGTGCGCCACGCGCAGGACGCCGTGAAGCGGGCCCGGGACTTCGGCGCGGCATCCGCGATCGGCCAGGCGCTGCACACCGAGGCGGAGGTGACGGGCGGTGAGGCGGGCCTCCATCTGCACGCGCAGGCCGTCGACCACCTGGAGCAGTCGCCCGCCGCGTACGAACTGGCCCGTGCCCTGGTCGGTCACGGCGCCGCGCTGGCCCGGGCCGGCCGCCTGCACGACGCCGCCGACCGGCTCTACCAGGGCCTGGAGGGCGCGGTGCACTGCGGTGCCGAGGGCCTCGCCGCCCGGGCGAGGCGGGAACTGTCCGCGGCGGGACTGCGTCCGTTGCCCCTGCGGTACGCGCAGACGGACACGCTCACGGCGCAGGAGCGCAAGGCCGCCGAGATGACGGTTGAATGCCACACCCCGGCGGTCGTCGCCAGGGAGCTGCACCTCACGGAGCAGGGTGTGCGGCAACTGCTCTCATCCGTGTACCGCAAGATCGGCACGGACGCGGCGGGCCTGGCCGAGGCCCTGGAGACGTTCCCCCGGCCACGGCCGTGACCGGTACCGGCGGCGGGGAGGCCACCCCGGTAGGCATCGGTCGTCGGCACCTCAACTGTCCTTTCCCACCGACCACTTGACGCTGAACCGTTTCACTGGTTCTCTCGGAAGACTGCTTTGGGAGCGCTCCCACCCCACCCCCACGTGAAGGGAACCCCGTGCAGACATCCCCCCGCACCTCCCCGAGACGCGCCCTCCCGGCCCTGCTCGCGGCCGCGCTCATGGCCTGTCTGCTGTCCTGGGCCGGCGCCTCTCCCGCTCGGGCCGCGCCGGGTGACGGCTCGGTGTCCGATCCCAACATCGCGTACGTCGGGCGCTGGGACACCTCCGCGGCCTCCGCCGCGGTACCCAACTGGACCGGCGCGTATCTGCAGACCGGCTTCACCGGCACCACCGTCAAGGTCAAGGCCAGGAACGCGGTCAACTTCTACGCGAGCATCGACGGCGGCCCCGACGTGTTCCACGCGGGCGCGCGCGGCACGGTGAACCTCACTCCCCGGCCGCTGTCCCCCGGCACCCACACCCTGCGTCTGGCCTACCGCTCCGGCGACACCGTCTTCCAGGGCCTGGTCCTGGACCCAGGGGCCCGGACCGTCGCCGCCGCTGCCCCGGCCGGGCTGGTGGAGTTCGTCGGCGACTCCATCACGGCCGGGGCCCTCACCGACCGGCTGGCACTGGACTCGTACGCCTGGAAGACCGGCGAGCGGCTGGGCATGCGGCACACGCAGATCGCCCGGTCCGGCTACTGCCTCGTCGCGCAGTCGGGATGCACCGGGCTGAGCGGGCAGTTCTTCAGGACGGCGAGCACAGGCGGTACGAACTGGGACTTCTCCCGGTACCGCGCCGACGCCGTCGTCATCAACCTCGGCACCAACGACATCGGGCACGGCGTGTCCGGCGCCGCCTTCCAGTCGGCGTACACCGCGTTCCTGCGCGACGTGCGCGCCAAGTACCCGACGGCGCATCTCTTCGCGGTGCAGACGCTGAAGAAGCGCTACGCCGGCGAGACCAGGGCCGCCGTCGCTGCACGCAACAGCGCCGGTGACGCGCGGGTGCACTTCGTCGACACCACGGGCTGGCTCACGGACGGCGCCGACTACGAGGACGGCAACGGGCATCCGAACGAAGCGGGTCACACCAGGTTCGCCGAGCGCCTGGCCCCGGTCGTGCGCTCCCGGCTCGGCAGCGGCGCCACGGTGAAGGCGGCGGCTCCCGGACAGCCCGGCGACCCGAACATCAAGTTCATCGGCCGCTGGGACACGACGAGCTCCTCCACCGCCTACACCCCGTACTGGGCGGGCGCCTACTACCGGGCCGGCTTCACCGGCCGGACGGTCAAGCTGAAACAACGCGGCACCATCGACCTGTGGGCCCGGATCGACAACGGCCCCGTGACGTTCTACGACGACGTCAAGGGGACCGTGAACCTGACCCCGACGGCCCTCTCCCCCGGCAACCACACACTCCAGGTCAACTACCAGGTGGTGGCCGGGTCGTACAAGGGCGACGCGGTCTTCCAGGGGCTGGTCCTGGACAGCGGCGCGACGACGTTCGCACCGCCGGCCCCGGCCAGGACGGTCGAGTTCGTCGGCGACTCGATCACCGTGGGCACGACGAGCTCGCAGAACGCCCGTACCGCGTACGGCTGGCTGATCGGGGAGCGGCTGGGCGTCGAGCACACGCAGATCGCGCAGGGCGGGGCGTGCCTGGTGGCCGCGGCGGACGGATGCGTGGGGCTGGAGCGGCAGTTCACCAAACTCAACCCGAACGCGGCCACGCCCGACTGGAACTTCTCCCGCTACCGGGCCGACGCGGTCGTCATCAACCTCGGCACCAACGACGTCGGGCACGGGGTGAGTACGGCGCAGTTCCAGTCGGCGTACAGCAGTCTGCTGCGCAAGGTGCGGGCCGCCTATCCGCAGGCGTGGATCTTCGCCCTGGAGACGTTCCGCGGGCGGTTCGTCCCGCAGACCGAGGCCGCGGTGAAGGCCGCCGTCGCCGGGGGTGACGCGCGGGTGTCCTTCGTGGACACGACCGGCTGGCTGGGGTCGGGGGATCTGACGGACTCGGTGCATCCCAACGACCGGGGGCACCGGGTCATAGCCGACCGGCTGGCACCGGTGATCGCGGCGAGGATCGGGGCGTAGCGGCTCCGGGGGCGGGCCTCACATCGGGCCGGGGCCCGCTCCGCCCTTGAGACGTTCGAGGTCCGAGGGCCGGACCTGGATGACGAGCAGGGCGATCAGCGCGGCCACGGCGGTGAAGATCGCCGCCATGATGAACGCGGCCGAGACACCGGCGGTGAGGATCTCGTCGGACCAGGGTTTGGGCAGTTGCCCGGTGCGTTCGAACCGGATGCGCTCGGCCGGGGTCGCCTGCTGGAGGAAGTCCGGGATCTGCTTGTCCGCCTCGTTGGTGCTGGCCGTGCCGTACATCGTGACCAGGATGGACAGGCCCAGGGAGCCGCCGACCTGCTGGGTGGCGTTGAGGAGGCCGGAGGCCGCGCCGGTCTCCGGCGTGGGCACGTTGGACAGCGCCATGAGGGTCAGCGACACGAACTCCATGCCCATGCCCAGACTGAAGACGAGCATCGGCCCGAGGACACTGCCCGCGTAGGTGGAGTGCACATCGGTGAGGGTCAGCCAGGCCAGGCCCGCCGCCGCCAGGATCGCGCCCACCACCATGAACGGCTTGGGCCCGTACACGGGCAGGAACCGTGAGGCCAGTCCGGCGCCGACGGCGATGACCGCGCTGACCGGCAGGAAGGCGAGGCCCGCCGCGAGCGGGCTGAACCCGAGCACGTTCTGTACGAAGAGCGTGAGGAAGAAGAACATGCCGAAGATGGCGGCGGCCAGGCACAGCATGATGCCGTAGGTGCCCGCGCGGTTACGGTCGGCGAACATGTGCAGCGGCGTGATGGGCTGTTTCGAACGACGCTCGATCAGGATGAAGGCCGCCAGGACGATGACCGCTCCGGCGAACGAGGCCAGGGTGAGCGGGTCCCGCCAGCCGTCCTGCGCGGCTCTGATGAAGCCGTAGACGAGCAGCACCATGCCCGCGGTGGAGGTGAGCGCGCCGGTGACGTCGAAGCGCCCGGGGTGGCGTTCGGACTCCCTGATGTAGCGCGGGGTGGCGAGCACGATGAGCAGGCCGATGGGCACGTTGACGAACAACACCCAGCGCCAGTTCAGCCACTCCACCAGCATGCCGCCGGCGAGCAGGCCGATCGCGCCGCCGCCGGCCGAGACCGCGGCGAAGACGCCGAAGGCGCGGTTGCGTTCCGGCCCCTCGCGGAAGGTGGTGCTGATCAGGGCGAGGGAGGTCGGGGAGGCGATGGCGCCGCCGACGCCCTGCAAGGCGCGGGCGCCGAGGAGTTGGCCGGCGTTCTGCGCGAATCCGCCGAGCAGCGAGGCGAACACGAAGAGCAGCACGCCGAAAACGAAGACGCGACGCCGCCCCAGGATGTCTCCGGCCCGGCCACCGAGCAGCAGCAGGCCGCCGAAGGTGAGGGTGTAGGCGTTCACCACCCAGGACAGGCTCGTGGTGGAGAACTCCAGGTCGCTCTGGATGTGCGGCAGCGCGATGTTCACGATGGTGATGTCGAGGACCACCATCAACTGGCAGGAGGCGATGACCAGCAGTGCCATCGCGCTTCCGCCACCACCGGATTCCCTGGTGGTGGTCGCCTGTGGTGAAGCCGGCTGCGGGCTGCTGCCTGCGGTGTCCACCGTTCGACGGTACGCCCGGCTCCCAGGCCTCACCACTCGATCAGACGTGCCGTGGCCCGACCTGAAAATCCCACGGTGTGCGGAGATAATCCGTTCAAGGTGGCCCGGCGGGCCACGTACGGCGGAGAGGGAGCGACAGTGATCCGCGTTCTTCTCGTCGAGCACACCCGTCTCGTGCGGGGAGCGTTCGCCGCCCTGCTGGCGCGGGAGGACGACATCGAGGTCGTCGCGGAGGCCGACGGCGACGGCGACGTGGTCGAGCGCGCCGTGGCGTGCCGGCCGGACGTGGCGGTGATCGGCGTGGACTCCAGGGTGGGCGAGGAGATCGCCGTCGGGGGTGAGCTGCAAGCGCGGCTCCCGGAGTGCCGGATGCTGCTGATGATGGCCTCGACGACACCCGAGCGGCTGCGTCGCCTCCTGGATCTGCACGCCGCCGGTGTCATCAGCACCGACGCCCCGCCGGACCGGCTGGTGCACGGTGTCCGCAAGCTGGTGCGGGGGAAGCGGTTCGTCGACCCCGAGTTCGCGCTGGCCGCGCTGGACGCGGGAGCCAACCCGCTGACCCCGCGGGAGGTGGAGGTGCTGCGGCTGACGGCCGACGGTACGCCCACGCGGGAGATCGCCGAGCGGCTGTGTCTGTCCGCCGCCACGGTCCGCAACCATCTGTCGGCGATCACCCGGAAGACGGGCGGCCGGAGCCGGATCGACGCGGTCCGGATCGCCACGGAGTCGGGCTGGGTGTGAGCCCCGCACGCCGGTTCGCGCCCTGTTCCGCGCCGTCCCGCCCCCGCCCCACGCCCTGACAGCAGAACGGCCGGGCAGGTCATCGAGGTGTACCTGCCCGGCCCCCGTGGGCCCTCGCGCCCTGTCCCGGGATCTTTCACCAGCATCGCAGAGCGAGCACCCCGTGGACCAGCACCTTTTGTCACGTGCGCGGCGTGAAAGCGTCATCCCGGGACCGTGACGAACGCTGGTGCGGGATGGGCGTTCGACTCGGTCCTTCCAGGTCAGCGGCCGCCGCGGATGAGGCCCGTCAGATAGCGCCACAGCGAGGAGCGCTGCCGCGCGGCCGGGTCCGGCAGGACCTCCTCGGCCACGCCAGGGGCGGGGGTGTCCGCCCACGGCCGCGGGGGCGGCACGGAGGCGAGTTCGTACCGCACCGGCAGGGAACGCAGGCCCCGCATGAACGGCGATGAGCGCCACGGCAGTTGGTCGGCGGGCAGCGCGAGGTCGAGGTAGTCGAACCGCTCGAACAGGCGCCCCACACCGGCCGCCGCGACGGCCGAGGCGAGCTCCCGCGCCGGGCACTGGCGCGGTCCGGCTCCCCAGGACAGGTGGGCCCGGGTGCTGATGGTCGTGCCCGAGGCGACGTGGTCGGCGAAGAGCGGGTCGGCGTGCGCGGCGCCCGGGGAGACCCATACGGGATCGCCGGCCCGGATGGTGTAGTTGCCGAGCGGGGTGTCCCGGGCGGCGAAGCGCGGGACGAAGTTGACCAGGGGCGGCTTGCGCATGACCACCCGGTTCATGCTCTCCCTGACCATGCCGGCGGACAGGCTGGCGCGCACGCTGCCCTCGCCCGAGATGACTTCCACGACGGTGTTGGAGATGAGGATGCCGACGTGGTCGGAGGTCATGCCCAGCAGCATGAACAGCTCGCGGGCGAGCTGGTCGAGCGACAGGTCCGGGTGGGCGGCCAGCAGGTACGAGGGGAAGTCGTCACCCGGCTTCTCCAGCTTCAGCGCGGCCAGTTCGGCCAGCGTCGCCAGCAGGCGTTCCAGTGCGGCCTCGGCGTCCGGGCCGGCGTCGAGCACCCGCCACATGTCCATCAGCGCGTCGTCGCCCTGCGAGCCGGGGAAGCCCAGCAGATGGCTGGCCACCATCAGCGGCAGCGGCCTGGAGAACTGCGCGGACAGGTCCGCCACGCCGGTCGCGCCGCCCTGCCCGACGAGGGTGATCAGTTCGTCGGCGTAGGCGGTGACGGCGGCCTTCAGACGCTTGGCCTGCGGGTGGCGGGGGTCCTGGAAGGGCTTGAGGGCGACGTCCCACGCGGTGCGCAGCGGCCGGTAGCCGGGGCCGCCCTGGATCAGGATGTGGTTGACCTCCAGGGACGGCCCGAGCGGCCAGTCGGGCGGCACCCTGCCCTCGGTGCGGGCCCGCCAGTTCTCCAGGCCCTTGGGCCAGCCTTCGTCGTCCTGGAGCACCTGGAGGGACTCGCGGTAGCCGAGGACGAGCCAGGCCGGCACCCCCAGCAGGTCGACCGGCGCGACCGGGCCGTGCTGCTGCCGCAGCCGCTCGTACACGAGCGCGGGGCGCACCTCGTAGTCCCTGGTCAGCAGCGGTTCGGGAGCGAGCGTCTCCAGGCTCGTGCCGTCCAGGTCCACGGATCCGCCGTCACCCCGCTGGGATTCCATCGTCTTGCCACCCTCCGACACGCCCTGTACCGGCCCACCATCAGCCGGTAGCCGGAAACGGTGGGGACCCTACCCCAGGCCGAACTCGCGGGTAACGACGGGGGTGGGGTGGTGTGGAGGCCCGGTCCGCGGGTCAGGCGGCCGTGTAACCGAGTTGACGGCGCATGTAGGGCGTCATGAGGCTCTTCGCCTTGGTCAGGGTGGTGGTGCGACTGCCGAGGACGGCGGACTCTCCCCCCGGCACGGGCAGTACGGTCAGTCCGTCGGCGGGGCCGAAGGGCACGATCAGCGGGGTGCGTTGGACCGGGCGGTACAGGCGCGGCTCCTTGCGGTGCTTGCCGGAACTCTGCAGGTAGCCGCGGATGTTGTGGGCGGCGATGTCCGCCTGGGCGAGGGCGGCGGGGGTGATCTTGAGTTCACTGACGTCGTTCACGTCGCCGACGGCGAACACGTCCAGCCTGCCCTCGACCCGGAGCGTCCGGTCGACCTTCACATGCCCGGCTCCGTTGAGCCAGTCACCGTGTCCGGCCAGGCGCAGCCAGAGCGTGTTGGGGGTGGTGCCGGTCGCCCAGAAGGACAGGTCGGCCTCGATGACCGTGCCTCGGGCGTCGCGGTAGGTGCCGAAGTCGTTGCCGGGCGACATGAAGGAGTCGAGCCGCACCTCCACGTCGTGGGACTCCAGCCAGGCCAGGGCTTTGCGCCCCGGACGGGCACTGCCCGTCGAGTCCAGCAGGGCGGGCCCGGAGTGGGCGAGGGTGACCCGGGCGTCCGGGCGGGCGAGACGGATCTCGGCGCTGAGTTCGACACCGCCGGGGCCGCCGCCGACGACCAGGACGTGCTCGGCCGTGGCGACGTTGCGCTGGTGCTCGGCGAAGGACTTGGCCGCTTCCTCGGTCGTGGTGCCGGTGAAGCGGGCCGGGTCGGGGTAGTCGGCGCCGGAGGCGATCACGACCACGTCGTACGGCAGCCGCTCGCCGGTGGCGAGGACGACCTGCCGCTCGGCGGTGTCGATGCGGACGGCCTTGCCGGTGGCCACCCGGCCGTGGCGCAGCAGCCGGTCGTAGGGGATGAAGGGCGTGTGGGTCCACTCGGGGCGCACTCCCGCGCGCAGGGAGGCGATGCGGTGGAAGAAGACCTCCTTACGGTCCACCAGCGTGACCCGGGCCGTGTCGTCCAGCCGTCTGGCCAGCCGGACACCGGCGTAGCCACCGCCGATCACCACTACGTCGCCGTCGTACACAACAGGGTCTCCTGTGCTGGTGGGGGTAGCGAGGGCCGCCGCGGACGGGCCCCGCTCGGGTCGACCCCCGGCGGCCACTCGACTGACGCGAGAGTAGCCCTTGAAAGTTAAAGAGATCCTGAGGTTCCGTGCATGTTCCGTGAAGGGATCGGCGCCTGACCGGCCGTCATCTCCCCCAGATCGTCCGGTAGGCCTCGCGGTAGCCCGACGGGTCCCAGCTGGTGGCGCCCTCGCTGTTGCCTGCCGTGGCGATGTGCACGGGGGCCACGTATCCGCTGTCGGGACGGCCGGCGAAGGCGCGGTTGAACTCGTCGACGATCTGCCAGCCCTGCAGGGACAGCGGCTCGGGCACGGTGGCGGCCTGGTACTGCCTGCTGTTGACGCGCTGGAAGGCGGACGGGTCGCCGTCTCCGGCCCCGATGTTGAACGGCGGTCCGGAGCCCTCTTCGCCGGCGGCGCGGAAGGCGGGGGCCGCATCGGCGAAGTACAGGTCGTTGATGGCCACGGAGTGGGTCCAGCGGTCCTGGAAGCGGGAGAGCAGGGAGGAGATCTCCCGGGGGGTGCGGGTGCTGGCGTCGGGGATCGGGATGTTCTCCACCGAGAGCAGCCGCACCCCCTGGCAGCTCGTCAGCTCCTTGCGGATCAGGTCGGACTTGTTGCGGGCGAAGGGGATCGACGCGTCGGTGATGAGCACGACCCCGGCGCGGCCGTCGGAGTCGGAGATGATCCACTGCGCGCTGATGCGGGCCACGTCCTCGACGCGGGTGGTGACGTTGGTGAAGAGGTCGGGCTGCCGGCTGGGGCCGGGGTCGGGGACGGCGTGCCAGCCAATGAGCGGGATGCGCTGCGCGTTGGCCCGGGCGGCCTGCTGGGCCGTCGAGTCGGGGTCGAACCCGCCGATGACGATGCCCGAGGGCCGCAGGGAGACGGCTTCGCTCATGGCGGCCTGGATGCCGGCCGGGGTGCCGCCGCCGTCGATCACCCGGACGTTCCAGCCGATGGCCCGCGCGGCCTCCCGTACCCCGTTCGCGGCGCCCGCGACACCGGGATTGGTCATGGTCTGGGCGACGTAGACGATGCTCTTGCCGGACACCGCCTCGGGGCCGCTGGTGGGTCCTCCCCAGGGGATGTCGGCCCGCTCGGCCCGGGTGACGGCCTCCCGGGCCCGGGCCTGGACGGTGGGGCAGCCGCTCGGGCCCGTTGCGGTCTCGTCAGCGCCGTCGGATGAACCGCGTTCGCAGCCGGTGAGGGCGGCGGCCGTGGCCAGCAGGGCGCAGGAGGCGAGCCGCGCGGTGCGGACTGCGGGGGCGGCCTTGCGGGTTCGGTGCACGGGGACTCCAGTGAGGGGATCGACGCGGCGGGGCGTGCCGAGAGGGGTCAGGGCGGGGCCGTGCCGTCCGCCCCCGCCGGGGAGGACGGCGGCTGCGCGGCGGGCGCGTCGCGGGCCGCGCCGCCGCGCAGCCGGCGGCGGGCGGCGTATCCGGCCAGGCCCACGGCGATGAGCAGGGTCCCGCCGTTGAACAGCGGGACCGTCCAGAACTCGGCGCCCAGCTGGGCGATGCCGGTGAGGCCGACGGCGAGCACGGCGACGGCGACGACCGTGCCGAGGGCGTTGGGCCGCCCGGGCTTGATCGCCGTGGAGCCGAGGAGGGCGCCGACGAAGGCGGGCAGCAGGTAGTCGAGGCCGACGCTCGGGTTGCCGATCTGCTGCTGGGCGGCGAGCAGCACGCCGGCGAAACCGACGATCAGGCCCGAGGCGGCGAACGCGTAGACGGTGTACCTGCGGGTCGGGATGCCCACGAGGTCGGCCGCGCGTGGGTTCGACCCGACGACGTACAGGTACCGGCCCAGCGGCAGCCGTTCCAGCACCAGCCAGAGGACGGCCGCGAGGGCGAGCACGTAGAAGGCGGGGACCGGCAGGCCGAGGAACGAGGAGTCGTACAGGTCGGTGAACGCGGGCGGCAGGCCCTGAGGGCCCGGGACGATCCGGCCGCCGTCGGTGATCCAGCCGGTCACGGCGTACATCATGCTGCCGGTGCCGAGGGTGGCGATGAAGGAGTCGATCCGGCCGAACTCGACGATGACGCCGTTGAGGACGCCCACCACCAGCCCTCCGGAGAGCACGGCCAGGCAGGCGAGCGGCCAGGGCCACCCCGCGTTGACGACGAGCTGGAGCACCATCACATGGGCCAGGCCGAGGCCGTAGCCGATGGAGAGGTCGAACGCGCCGGTGACGACGGGCACCATGGCGGCGAGCGCGAGGACGGCCGGGATCGACTGGGTGGACAGGATCGAGTCGACGGTGTCCAGCGTGGGGAAGGTGTCCGGCAGGGCGAGGGAGAAGACCAGGTAGAGCAGGGCGGTGAGGGCGAGCAGGCCGTAGGCGCCGACGTGGTGGCCGCCGGGGCGGTGGCGCGGCCGGCGCGGCGTCACGGGTGACCGGCTGTGGACGGGGGCATGGCCGAGGCCGCCCGGGTCAGTCCGGCGACGGTGAGGGCGGGGCCGCTGAGTTCGGCCGTCACCGTTCCGCGCACGAAGACCAGCGTGCGCCGGCACACGCTCGCCACCTCCTCGAAGTCGGTGGACAGCAGCAGTACCGCGAGGCCCGCCTCCAGCGCCTCGTTCAGGAGGCGGTGGACGGCGGCCTTGGCGCCGACGTCGACGCTCGCGGTCGGCTCCTCCAGGATCAGCAGCCGCAGGTCCGTCCGCAGCCAGCGGCCGATCATGACCTTCTGCTGGTTCCCGCCGGACAGCGTGGCGATGGGGGTCTCGCTGTCGCGGGGCCGCACCGAGAAGCGGTCCATCAGGGCGGCGGCCCGGGCCCGTTCACCGCGGGGGCCGATCCAGCGTGCAGCCGCCGCGCCGCCCGCGCGGGGGTTCGCCAGGAGGTTCTCCCGTACGGTCAGCTCGGCGAGGCAGCCCTCCCGCAGCCGGTCGCCCGGCACCAGGCCGACCCCGAGGGCGACGGCCTCCGCGACCGTGCGGGGCCGGTACGGCCGCCCGTGCAGGAGGACCCGCCCGTCCAGGAGGGGCCGGGCGCCGGCGAGGGCGCGGCCGAGGTCCATGTGCCCGGCGCCGGAGAGGCCGACCAGGCCGAGGACCTCCCCGGCCGCGAGCTCGAAACGGACGGGTCCGGCCCGGGCGGTGCGCACACCGTCGAGGGTCAGGACGGGCGCTGCGCCGGCCGGGGTCCTGGCGGGGCGGTGGACGGGCGGCTCGTCCGCCTCGCCGACGATGTCGCGGACCAGACGCGCCGGGCTGTGGCCGGCGAGCCGTCCGTGGCTGACGACCCGGCCGTCCCGCAGGACGGCGAAGAGGTCGGCGACCCGGTACACCTCGTCCAGGCGGTGGCTGACGTAGAGGACGGCGTGCCCGCGGTCGCGCAGGTCGTGCAGGACGCGGAAGAGCCGGGCGCAGTCCGCGGCGGGCAGGCGGGCGGTCGGCTCGTCCAGGACGATGAGCCGCGCGCGTGCCGCGAGGGCGCGGGCGATGGCGACCAGCGAGCGGTCGGCCGGTGCGAGGCCGGAAACCGGCGTGTCCGGGTCGAGGTGGGCGGCGACGATCCCCAGGGCCTCGACACAGCGCGCACGGGTGCGCCGCCAGGAGATCAGCCCGGTCCGGCGCCCGTACCCGATGGTCAGGGCGATGTTCTCGGCGACGGTCATCCACTCCACGAGACCGAGGTCCTGGTGGATGAACGACATGGTCCGGGTGGCGGTGGGGCTGCCGAGGGGTTCCCCGGCGACGGTGATCCGCCCCGCGTCGGCGGGATGGACTCCGGCGAGGATCTTGATGAGCGTGGACTTCCCTGCGCCGTTGGGCCCGAGTAGGGCGAGGACACTGCCGGGGCGGACGTCGAGGTCGGCCCCGGCCAGCGCGACGGTTCCGCCGAACCGCTTGCTGAGTCCGCGGATCCGGACCAGGGGTTCCGGCCCGGGGGGTGAAGCCGCCTCCGGGGGCGTGTCGGGAGCGTCGCGCACTCGATCAAATTACAGCATTTCGGGCATTTTTCGGCTCGCTGCGACGCCAATGAGACGCGCCCTCCGGGCGGCCGGCGCGGGAGCGGCGGGCAGCCGGACCGGGCCGGTGGACACGTCGCGCCGCCTCACGCCGCCTCACCCCACGTCACGCCGCCTCACGCAGCCTCATGCCGCGTCGAGATCGCATTCGGCCCAGATGACCTTGCCCTCGGGCAGGTAGCGGGTGCCCCAGCTCTGCGAGAGCTGGGCGACGAGGAACAGACCGCGTCCGCCCTCGTCCGTACTGGCCGCCCGGCGCAGATGCGGTGCGGTGTTGCTGGCGTCGGAGACCTCGCAGATCAGCGTCCTGCCGTAGAGCAGCCGCACCCGGATCGGCGCGGCTCCGTGCCGGATGGCGTTGGTGATCAGCTCGCTGAGGATCAGCTCCGCGGCGAACCCGGTCTCGTCGAGTCCCCGGTCGGACAGCCACCGCATGGCGGACGCCCGGACCTCGCCGACGCGGGCCGGGTCGGCGGACAGCTCCCAGTTGGCGATCCGGCCGGGGTCCATGGCGTGGACGCGGGCGACGAGCAGGGCGATGTCGTCGTGCGGGTGCGTGGGCGCCACGGTGTCCAGGATTGCCTGGCAGGTCTCCTCGGGGGCGCGCTCGGGATGGGCCAGGGCCTCGCGCAACTGCTCCAGGACCGCGTCGACGTCGCGGTTCCGGTCCTCGATGAGCCCGTCGGTGTACAGGACCAGCTGGCTGCCCTCGGGCAGGCCGACCTCGACGGCGTCGAAGGGCAGGCCGCCGAGGCCGAGCGGGGGTCCGGCGGGCAGGTCGGGGTAGGTCACGGTGCCGTCGGGACGGACGACGGCGGGTGGCGGGTGTCCGGCGCGGGCCATCAGGCACCGCTGCGCGGTCGGGTCGTAGACGGCGTAGAGGCAGGTCGCACCGATGACGCCGGCGCCCTTGCCGTCGGGGTCCTCCCGGTCCAGACGGCCCACCAGGTTGTCCAGGTGGGTGAGGACCTCGTCGGGCGGGAAGTCGAGCTCGGCGAAACTGCGGGCGGCGGTGCGCAGCCGGCCCATGGTGGCCGCGGAGAGCATGCCGTGGCCGACGACGTCGCCGACGAGGAGGCCGACGCGGGCACCGGACAGCGGGATGACGTCGTACCAGTCGCCGCCCACGTCGGACTCGGCGGGCAGGTAGCGATGTGCTACCTCGACGGCGTCCTGGTCGGGCAGGCCGTGCGGGAGGAGCCGGCGCTGGAGGGCCAGGACCATGGTGCGCTCATGGGTGTAGCGCCGGGCGTTGTCGATGGACAGGGCGGCGCGGGAGGCTAGCTCCTGGGCCAGGGAGCGGTCGTCGTCCCCGAAGGAGCTGCCCGCGCGGTAGAAGGAGGCGACGCCCAGGACGACACCGCGGGCGAGCAGCGGTACCGCGATGAGGGAGTGGACGTGGGCCAGCAGGCGTTCGGTGTGCTCGGGGTCCTGGGCGAGCCAGCCCGCGGCGGCGTTGAGATCCGGCTCCAGCACGGCCTCGCTGCTGCTGAGGCAGCGCAGCTGGGGCGTGGTCGGGCCGAAGTCGACGCGCTTGCCGGGGGGCGTGAAGGGCAGACCCCCACGGATGCCGTGGACGACCGTGCGGCGCAGGTCGGCGATGGGGTCGGCGGACTCCTCGCCGCGCAGCACGGCGTCGGGCAGGTCGATGGTGACGAAGTCGGCCAGTCCGGGGGCCGCGGTCTCGGCCAGCTCCTCGGCCGTGCGGCGCACGTCCAGGGTGGTGCCGATGCGGGTGCTGGCCTCGGACAGCAGCTCCAGACGGCGGCGCGCGGCCAGGGCGTAGGCCCCGACCTGCGGCTCCCCCAGCATCACCAGTCCCCGGGCCGGGAACGCCGCCTCGGAGTGCTCCCCGGCGGAAACCCGTCCGCCCCTGTCGGCCGCGGCCGGCCCGGAGGGGCTCCGGTCGCTGCCGGCGGGGGCGGGCCCGGAGGGGCTCCGGTCGCTGTCCGTCGTCGTCGGCTGGGTGGTGGTCCGTTCGCCGGCCGCCACGGCAGGTCCGGCAGGGGTGCGCGCCGAGTCGGGCTCGGCGGACTTCGAGGGCTCGGCGGGCGTCGCGGGCTCGGCGGACGTGACGGGGCCGGCCGTCCCGCCGGGCCTCGTCGTTCCGCCGTCTCCGTCGGTCGTGACGAGCGGCCCGGAGGGTGCGGCGAGGTGCCCGGACGGCAGGGTGATCGCCGGGCGGGCCGCGGAGAGCGGGACGGCGGGGGCGGTGAGGGCGGCCAGGTCGTCCGCCTGGTGCGGTATGACGAGCGGCTCGCCCGCCGCAGGGCCGGGCAGCACGGCCTCGATGGCGATGCCCTGCACACCGGAGCCGCTGGTCACCGGACGGCTCACGAGCGTCACACGCCGCCCGTCGGGCAGGGTCACCTCGACGGCTCCCCGCTGCGCACCGGAGATCAGCTCGGCCGCCTTCTCCCGCAGGATCGCCTGATCGCGGAGAGGGAACTCGTTCGCCACCGCGTCCAGTGCCACACCGCGGTGAAGACCGGCGGTCCCGGCCCCGGCGGCCAGGTACGTCCGCAGCAGGGCGCGCTCACGCGCGGAGCTCTGCCCCAGCAGGCGCCGTTCGATGCCCTCGGCCGCCCTGCGGATCGCGACGCCCAGTGCGGGCCTCTCGAAGCCGCGCGGATAGCCGAGGCACAGGACACCCTCGATGCGTCCGCTGAGCGGGTCACGGACGGGCAGCGCGACGCAGGCGTTCTGCTGGGCGCGCTCCGCGAAGTGCTCGGCACCGTAGACGCGGATGAGCTGCCGCTCCGCCAGGGCCAGCCCGATGCCGTTGGTGCCGGCCACCTGCTCGGCGAACACGAACCCCGGGACGACCTGGATGTCGGGGAGGCTCCTGGTCATCGACGGATCCCCGAAGCGGCGCAGCAGCACCGTCCCGTTCGCGTCGGCGACCGAGATGTTGACCTGGCTGCCGGCGAACGTGGCCTGCAGCCGGTCGAGGACGGGCACGGCCGCCCGGACGATACGGCCGCCCGGGTCGAAGTCCTCCCGGTAGGGCAGGTCGAGCGCGTCCGGCGACAGGCCCAGGGACCGGCAGCGCTGCCACGAGTCCAGGATGGACGTCCGCACACCCGTCTCGACCGGCTCACCCTGGAGGAACAGCTCGCGGAGGCTGGCAGGTCCCGTGCCGTCCGTCGCACGCCCCGCCGGCCTGGGTTCCTCGCCGGACCGAACCACGCTTCGCCTCACTTGCGCCCGCGACAATCCGCTGCTCGGAAGAGAATCTGGCATTGATGAGGATACGGGCATTACGGGCGGTCGTCACGGCACGCCAGGGCCATGCGGGTCCCACGACCGCCGGGCCGGGGCCGTGGGACCGCGCTCACCCCAGGAAACTCAGGCGTACCTTCCGTTCCGGGTTGTCCTTGTTGGTGTCCACCAGGCACACCGACTGCCAGGTGCCGAGCTCCAGCCGGCCGCCCAGCACCGGCAGGGTCGCGTGCGGCGGGACCAGGGCGGGCAGAACGTGGTCGCGGCCGTGGCCGGGACTGCCGTGCCGGTGCTGCCAGCGGTCGTCGGCGGGCAGCAGCGTGTGCAGCGCGGCCAGGAGGTCGTCGTCGCTGCCGGCACCGGTCTCCAGGACGGCGATACCGGCCGTCGCGTGCGGGACGAAGACGTTGAGGAGGCCGTCGCGGCCGGCCGCCGCCTCGCGCAGGAAGGACTCGCAGTCGCCGGTGATGTCGAGGACCCGCTCCGCGGCGCCGGTGCTGAGGTTCAGGACTCGGGTGGTGAAGACATCTGACATGCCCCCATCCTGACGCACACGCAGCAATTCCCCGGGCCCCGCCGGGCCGGTCGGCGATAGGGGCGCCCCATCGCCGGGACACCGTTGCCCGTTTGCCCGCCGCGGCCGTGAGGGCCCCCGCCGGGGCGGGGGACCCGCGCTTCACGGCCTGGTGACCACCGAGCCGTCGTAGACGTTGTCCGGGGTCGCGACCGCGGTGATCGCCCGGGCGAGCAGCGTCGACGGTTCCTGGCCCTCGACCACGACGTCAGTGTTGATCATGATGACCAGGGAGGCGTGCTGGGAGGGCAGGTAGACGGTCACGGTCTCGTAGCCCGGGATCGAACCGTTGTGCCCGATCCAGCCGTTGGTCTCGAAGATGCCGAGGCCGTAGTCGGTCCCGGGGTAGCCGGTGGGCAGCGTCCGCAGCCGCTGCGCCTGGGTCTCGGGGCTGAGCAGTTCGCCGGTGGCGACGACCTTCGCCCAGCGGCGCAGGTCGTGCAGGTCGGAGATCATCGCCCCGGCCGCCCAGGCCCAGCTGGGGTTCCAGGGGGTGACGTCCTCGACCTCGCCGCTGAGCGTCTGGTCGGTGTAGCCGCGCGGGTGCGGCTCGGGGAACTCGTCGTGCTGCGGGAACAGGGTGTGGCGCAGGCCGGCCGGGCGGAGCACCCGCTCGTGGATGACGTCGGCGAGCTGGCAGCCGGTGACCTTCTCGATCACCAGGCCGAGCAGGACGAGGTTGGAGTTGGAGTACTGGAAGTCCGCGCCCGGCCCGAAGGTGTTCGCGTGCCGGAAGCCGTAGGTGAGCACCTCGCGGGGGTCGAAGTAGCGCCCCGGGTCGCTCAGCAGGTCGTGGACGAAGGCGGCGTCGGCGGTGTACGGGAACAGGCCGCTGCGCATCCCGGCGAGCTGGCGCAGCGTGATCCGGTGGCCGTTCGGCACGCCCCTGACGTACTTCGCGATCGGGTCGTCCAGCCCGATCCGGCCGTCGTCCACGAGCTGGAGCAGCGCGGTGACCGTGAAGGTCTTGGTCTCGCTGCCGATCCGGACGGAGGAGTCGGCGGCCATCGGCATGCGGGTGACGATGTCGGCCACGCCGGTGGCGCGGACGTAGCTGCCCCTGCCGGGCATCCACAGCCCGACGACGACACCGGGGATACCGGCCCGCTCGCGGACTTCCGCGACGGCCCGGTCGAGCCGTTCGGTGAGGGCGGGCCCGAGACCGCGCCGCGGGATGTCGTCGTGGTCGTGCCGGGCGGTGGCGGGGGCCGGGGCGGCGGTGGCGGGCATCGTCACCATCGGGGCCGACACGGACGCCACGAGCAGTGCCGCGGCGAGCAGACGGCGGGAGGGAGTACGTCTCATGGGGGGCGCCTCTTCCGGACGGGGCGGGACGCAAGGACATCACCATCCGCGTCCGTGGCGGAGACCGCCTTGCGGTCCGCGAGGGGAGGAGTCCACTCGTTCGGAGCCGCGCGAGCCACCCGCCGGGAAGATCCACGGCCCCGTCCCGGTTGGTAGAATCGTGAACAACACACGCGAGGTCGAGGTAGTCGTCATCGGCGCGGGGCAGGCCGGGCTGGCCGGCGCCTACCACCTGCGGCGATCCGGTTTCGAGCCGGACCGCGACTTCGTCGTGCTGGACCACTCCCCCGCTCCCGGCGGCGCCTGGCAGTTCCGGTGGCCGTCGCTGACGTACGGCAAGGTGCACGGGATGCACGCCCTGCCGGGCATGGAGCTCACGGACGCGGACCCGGCACGGCCGTCCGCCGAGGTGATCGGCGCGTACTTCGACCGCTACGAGCGGACCTTCGGCCTGCGGGTCAGGCGCCCGGTGGACGTACGGGCCGTGCGCGAGGGGCCCGGCGGACGACTGCTCGTGGAGACCTCGGACGGCGTCTGGTCGGCGCGGGCGCTGATCAACGCGACCGGCACCTGGGACCGGCCGTTCTGGCCCCGCTATCCGGGCCAGGAGACCTTCCGGGGGCGGCAGTTGCACACCGCGCAGTACCCCGGGCCCGAGGAGTTCGCCGGACAGCGGGTCGTGGTGGTGGGCGGCGGCGCCTCGGGCACCCAGCACCTGCTGGAGATCGCCTCGCACGCGGCGGCCACCACCTGGGTGACGCGGCGCCCGCCCGTCTTCCGCGAGGGTCCCTTCGACGAGGGCGCGGGCCGCGCCGCGGTCGCGCTCGTCGAGGAACGGGTCCGGCAGGGGCTGCCGCCCCGCAGTGTCGTGTCCGTCACCGGGCTGCCGCTCAACGACGCGATCCGGCAGGGCATCGAGGACGGAGTGCTCGACCGGCAGCCGATGTTCGACCGCATCTCGCCCACGGGAGTGGACTGGAACGACGGTCGCCATGCCGACGCCGACGTCATCCTCTGGGCCACCGGCTTCCGCGCCGCCATCGACCACCTCGCCCCGCTCCGGCTGCGCTCCCCCGGCGGCGGCATCCGCATGGAGGGCACGCACGCGGCCGCGGACCCCCGCATCCATCTCGTCGGCTACGGCCCGTCGGCCAGCACGATCGGAGCCAACCGGGCCGGCCGCGCGGCCGTACGGGACATCAGGCGGCTGCTGGAGCGGGAGCCGGCGGCGGCGTGACGGGGGCGGGGCCCAGCAGGCCATCGCCGGGACGCCGCGTGAAGGGGGCGGAGCTCACCGGGTCATCGCCGGGACGCGGCGTGACGCGGGACGGGGTCCACCGGGTCAACCCCGGGACGCGGCGTGACGCGGGACGGGGTCCCCCGGCCCGCGCGCGTCCTCACCTGGCCGCCTGCGCCCCGCTCTTCTTCCTCTGCGCGTTGAACTCCGCGACGTTGCGCTGGTGTTCCTGGTAGTCGGCGGTGAAGCGGGTGTCTCCCGGCCGGACCGTGACGAAGTACAGCCAGTTGCCCGGGGTCGGGTTGATGGCCGCGCGCATCGCCTCGTCGCCCGGGTTGTCGATGGGCGTGGGCGGTAGGCCCATGCGCTGGTACGAGTTGTAGGGACTGTCGATCCGGGTGTCGTTCTCCGTCGTACGCAGGGTGGAGCGGTTCAGGGCGTAGTTGATGGTGGAGTCCATCTGCAACGGCATGCCGCGTTCAAGGCGGTTGAAGATGACCCGGGCGACCTTGCCCATGTCGGCCTTGGTCGCCGCCTCCGCCTGGACGATGCTCGCGATGGTGACGGCCTGGTACACGTTCATGGCGTTGCGCTGCGCCCCGGCGGCGATGGGCGCACGGTTGAACCGGTCGTTGGCGGTGTCGACCATCAGCGCGAGGAGCTTGTCCGGCGTGGTGTTCTCCTGGAGCCGATAGGTGGCCGGGAAGAGGTAGCCCTCCGGGTTGCCCTCGGCGTCGTTGGGCAGTTTCAGCGCGGCCTTGTCCAGGGACTTCCTGGTGCTGCCGGCGGGCAGGGCGAGGGCCTTGTCGACGGCCGCGTAGACCTGGCTCGCACGCCAGCCCTCGGGGACGGCCAGGGTCGCGGGCCGGCTCTCCTCCTCGGCCCCCAGGGTCAGCAGCGGCACCGCCACGGCGGTACCGACCACGACGGCTCCGGTCACGACGAGGGCGATGCGGCCCCGGCGCGTCAGTCGAATCGTGCTCCGTGGCGGAGTGTTCTTCTGCATGCGGGCACGGTAACCCGCATAACGTCACAAACCCGGCATATTTTCATCTTGTCGGTTCCAGTTGGGCGTCCCGGCGTACGAGCGCCGCGTACCGGCCGCCCTCCTCCAGGAGTTCCTCGTGCGTACCGCGTTCGACCGCGTGGCCCGAGTCGAGGACCACGATCTGGTCGGCGCCGCGCACGGTGGACAGCCGGTGGGCGATGGTGAGAGTGGTGCGGTTCGCCGACAGGGCGTCGATGGCGTCCTGGACGGCGGCTTCGGTCCGGGTGTCCAGCGCGCTGGTGGCCTCGTCGAGGATGAGAACCGGCGGGTCGCGCAGGATGGTGCGGGCGATGGCCAGGCGCTGCTTCTCACCGCCGGAGAAGCGGTGGCCGCGCTCGCCGACGACGGTGTCGTAGCCGTCGGGCAGGGCGGCGATGTGGTCGTGGATCTGGGCCGCCCGGGCCGCCTGGTGGAGTTCCTCGTCGGTGGCGTCGGGCTTGGCGAAGCGCAGGTTGTCGGCGACGGAGGCGTGGAAGAGGTACGTCTCCTGCGAGACGACGCCGACCGCACGGGCCAGGGTGTCGAAGTCGAGGTCGCGGACGTCGACCCCGTCGAGGGTGACGCTGCCGCCGGTCACGTCGTAGAGCCGGGGCACCAGATAGCCGAGGGTGGACTTGCCGGCGCCGGTGGGGCCGACGATCGCGAGGCTGCCGCCGGCCGGGACGGTGAGGTCGATGCCGTCGAGGACCGGGCCGTCCTTGCCGTCGTAGCCGAAGGAGACGTTCTCGAAGCGGACCTCGCCCTTGATCTGGTCGAGGCGGACCGGGTCGGGGCGTTCGGTGATGTCGACCGGCAGGTCGAGGTACTCGAAGATGCGCTGGAAGAGGGCGAGGGAGCTCTGGATCTGCACACCGGTCGACAGCAGGCTCACGGCCGGGCGGAACAGGCCCTGCTGGAGCGAGACGAAGGCGACGATCGTGCCGATGGAGACCGCGGGGCCGCCGAGCTGGAGGGCCATGCCGGCGGTCCAGTAGATGACGGCGGGCAGGGCGGCCATGACGATCGTGATGACGGCCATGCGCCAGCGCCCGGCCATGTTCGACCGGACCTCCAGGTCGACGAGCTCCTCGGACTCGTCGGAGAAGGACTTGGTCAGCGAGTCGGAGCGGCCCATCGTGCGGCCGAGCAGGATGCCGCTGACGGAGAGCGACTCGGTGACCGTGGCGGCCATGGCGGCCATCTGCTTCTGGCGCTGGGTGGTGATCCTCCGGCGTTCGTTGCCGACGCGGCGGCTGATCCACACGAACACCGGCAGCAACAGCAGGGAGACGACCGTCAGGCGCCAGTCGAGGGCCAGCATCGCGACGATCGTGGCGACCACGCTGGTGACGTTGGAGACCAGGGAGGTCGCGGTGGAGGTGACGGTGGCCTGCATGCCGCCGATGTCGTTGGCGATGCGGGACTGCACCTCGCCCGTGCGCGTACGGGTGAAGAAGGCGAGGGACATGCGCTGGAGCCGGCCGTAGACGGCGGTGCGCAGATCGTGCATGACGCGCTGGCCGACCGTCGTGGAGATCAGGGTCTGGAGGACGCCGAAGACGCTGGTCAGGACGGCGCTGAGGATCATCCCCAGGGCGAGCAGGCTGAGCAGGCCCGTGCGCCCCTGGGGGATCGCTACGTCGAGGATCTCCTTCAGCAGGAAGGGCGTGGCGACCGAGACCAGCGAGGCGGCGGCGACCAGCAGCCCGACGATCGCGAGACGGCCCCGGTAGGGGCGGAAGAGGCCGAGGATGCGGCGGACCTGCCGGGGCTGCTCCTTGGAGTCGGCCGGCGGGGTCCAGGGGGCTTCACGGTCGGGATGCATGGGCTCCTACGAGGGATGCGGCGGATCGGATCACAGCTCATTGTTACCTATGCTCACAATGAACTGCATCCTGATATTGTTCCCGCATGACCACGCCCGACGCCGACGGCCTGCTCGCCGAGCAGTTGCTGCGGCTCACCCGCCGGGTGCACCGCATCCAGAAACGCCATCTGGAGCACCGCGACCTCGGCATCACTCCGGCCCAGTCCCGGCTGTTGCGCACGCTGGCGCACTGGGGCTCGCCGCCGCGCATGGCCGACCTGGCCGAGCGCCTTGAGGTGGTGCCGCGGGCCGTCACGACGCTGGTCGACGGTCTGGAGGCGAGCGGCAAGGTGCGGCGGGTCCCGGACCCGGCGAACCGGCGGGTGATCCGCATCGAGCTCACGGACGACGGCCGGGGCGCGTTGCGCGAGCTGCGGGCGGCGCGCAGGTCGGCCGCGGAGGAGATCCTCGCGCCGCTGACGGGGGATCAGCGGGAGGCGCTCGGGGGGTTGCTGGACACGCTGATCGACGGGACGCCGGCGGGGACTTGCTGAGGGAACGGGACACGACAGTGGGCCGCGGCCTCCGCTCGTCCTGCCGGAGCGGAGGCCGCGGCCCACTGGGTTCCGGTCAACCGGCCTCGGGAGCGGGCTCCTTGAGCTCCTTGGGCTTCTGGGCCGGGATGCCCGGCGCCAGCGCCTCGGCGCCGGTCTCACCGCCGGGGTCCTTCTCACTGCCGGGGTCTTTCTCGCCGCCGAGGGCCTTCTCGGCGCCGACGCCCGTCTCGTCGTCGCCCGGCGTGGAGGTGTCCTCCCCGTCGAGGACCCTCTTCGCCCGGTCGGTGTCCAGGGCCCCCTCCCAGCGGGACACCGCGAAGACGGCGACGCAGTTGCCGAGCAGGTTGGTGACGACGCGCATCGAGTCCATGATGCGGTCCACGCCCAGCAGCAGCGCGACGGCCCCGGCGGGGATCGCCCCCAGGGAGGAGGCGGTCGCGGACAGGGCGAGGAACGCCGACCCGGGGATCCCCGCCATGCCCTTGCTGGTCAGCATCAGCACCAGGACGACGGTGACCTGCTGACCGAGGCTCAGATCCACACCCACGGCCTGGGCGATGAACAGCGTGCCGATGGACAGGTAGAGCGACGCGCCGTCGAGGTTGAAGGAGTAGCCGGTGGGGAGCACCAGCCCCACGGCGTCGTCACGTGCACCGGCCCGGCGCAGCTTCTGCATCACGCGCGGCATGACCGACTCGGTGGACGCGGTACCGAGGGCGAGCAGCATCTCCTCGCGGATGTAGCGCAGGAACTTCCACAGGCTGAGGCCGGTCACGGCCTTCAGGGCGACGGCCAGCAGCGCGATGAAGAGCGCCGCCGCCACGTAACAGAGCACGATGAGCTTGGCGTACGTCCGCATCACACCCAGGCCGTAGTTGCCGACCAGGTGGGCCATCGCGCCGAACACCGCGATCGGGGCGAGCCGCATGATGAAGCCGACGACCGCGAAGATGATCTCCTGGGCCTGCTCGATCGCGGGCAGGATCTTCGGCACCTTGGTGTGCCCGAGGTGCAGCAGGGCGGCACCCACCAGGCAGGCGAGGATCAGGACTTGGAGGAGCTCATTGTCGGCGAAGGCGCCGATGAAACTCTGCGGCAGCGCGTTCAGGACGAACTCGGTCGTCGTGGGCAGGTGGCCCCCGCCCGTCGTCTCCTGCACCGCCGCGGCGTCGAGCGAGGAGGGGTCGACGTTCATGCCCCTGCCCGGGCCGACGACGTTGGCGGTGACGAGACCGATGACCAGGGCTGCCGTCGAGGCGATCTCGAACCAGATGAGGGCTTTGACCCCGATCCGGCCGAACGCCTTCAGGTCACCGGCCTTGGCGATGCCGACGACGACCACGCAGAACACCAGGGGCGAGATCACGGTCTTGATGAGCCGGGTGAAACCGTCGCCGAGCGGCTGGAGAGCCGTGGCCGTGTCCGGCCACAGCTTTCCGACGACGATTCCGAGGACGAGCGCGCAGGTAACCTGCGCGAAAAGCGAGGTACGTAGAGTGCGTGCGACGCGTCGCGGGAGGGACGGTACGGACGGGGGCACGAAGCCTCCTAGGGGGACGGGACGCACAGAAGCCGGAGGGGACTTCTGTGATGCGGAAAGCGGCTTCCGTTTCCGAACACTCTGGAGGCTGTCTTGATCGCGCACAAGACCGCAACGTTTCAGCCAAGTAAAAGCGTCATAAGTGACACGCATCACACGCGCCCCATCGCTCACCTCAGCACCGGTTGCGGTCCTCCGTGAGCACCCCCTGCACTGCGGTCAGAGTCCGGTCGTAGCAACCGCGTGACCCGTACAGCCGGTAGCGCTCGCTCGTGGTGCCGACCGCGTGGCGCTGGTCGCGCGGCACGTTCGCCGTGTACGTCGCGTCGCCCGTATAGGAGTTGTCGAGCCGCGACCACGTGGTGCGTCGTCCGCCGTGCGTGCCGACGACCGTGGCGCGGTCGCCGAGGGTCAGCACGGTGCGCAAGCGGTCGCCCGCACCGAGGGTGGTCGTGCCGTCCATCGTGTAGCGGCGGTGAGTCCGCGTCATACGCCCGCCGACGGTCACCGACTCGTCGTCCCTCCAGGCGGCTTCGAGAGCGTCACGCGTCTCGCCGTCGGTCCAGCGGTGCGTGGACGTGTTGGCGAGCGAGCGGCTGACGGTGGTCGTGACGCGGCCGTGCGACGTGTCGACGTAGCCGCCGACGGTCAGCCGGTGGGCGCCTTCGGTGTCGACCCGGTGCTCCGAACCAGGCCTGTGAACAGACGAGTTGGCGAGGTCACCCTCCTTGTGCACGGTGAGCTTCCCGGTGACCCGCGCGCGCTGCTCGTCCTGCCAGACCAGGACGTTCACGGGCGTGCTCCAGCCGGTCTGCCCCTCGGGCACGCCGACGACCGAGACCTCCACGCGGTGCGGGCGGCCGTCGTT
Organism: Streptomyces collinus; assembly: GCF_031348265.1. NCBI lineage: Bacteria > Bacillati > Actinomycetota > Actinomycetes > Kitasatosporales > Streptomycetaceae > Streptomyces > Streptomyces collinus. The sequence continues at coordinate 1,164,620 of NZ_CP133771.1, forward strand.
GAGGATCCCGGCGAAGGGGGTGAGGTCGTAGGTGATCGGCTTGATGTCGAAGGCGCGCGGGCCCGGGATCACGTACCAGAGGAACGGGTTGGACCAGCCTCCGGTCCACACGGTCGGGAACGGTGCGGCGATCCCGGCGAGCCGCCCGTCCACGCTGATCTGCACCTCCCGGTAAGGACCCGCACCGGCCTTGCAGGAGTACGGAGCCGGCTCGGGCACGGTCAGGTACCAGTACTCCTCGCAGCCGCCGCCGGAGCCGGTCGCGTACACCTCGGCGACGATCCGTTCGCTGTTGCGAGGGGTGGTGAGGGCCGAGTCGCCGTCGAGCGTGAGGACCCGGTCGGGGCTCTTCCCGTCGGGGCGGCCCTGGTAGAACGTCAGCGTGACCTTGACGTCGAGGACGCCCGTGTAGGTGTCGTCGACGACGTTCCCGATGAGCATCTCGACGTCCCGGCCCGTGCGGAAGGTGTCGCTGTAGCGCGTGACGTCCTTCTCCACGGACCACTCGATGCCGTCCGGGGAGGGCTGCGGCGTCGACGTGCGGAAGATCTCGACCCCGCCGACGTGGAGGTAGCCGAGCCGGTCGTACTGGCGGCCCTTGACCTTGCCGTCGAGTTGGAGCACCACCTTGCTCCACCGGTCACCGCAGCCGTCGGGCGGGGTGTACGTGCCGCGATACGGGGTGAAGTCACGGAACTGCGCCTGGGCGAGGGTGACTTCGCACGTCTTTCCGGAGGGCCTCTCCACCGGCGGTGCGGCCGTGACCGGGTCGTGCCAGTCGGTGCCGAACTCGGCGGGGACGCCGGCCGCCGGGGCGGGGACGTCCGCCGCCCCGGCGGGTCCGGTGCCGAGGAGGGTGCCCGCCAGGAGGGTCGCTCCGGCAAGCATGGACATGACGATCCGTCTCTTCATGGGCGGTGTTCTACGGGGAGTCGGCCACCCGCGCAATGAGGACTAAGCAGCCAGGTCCGCCCTGTCCCCCATCACCACCACGGGACGCTGTCGCGGGTCGAGTGTGCGCAGGAGGTACCTCATCGCCCGCTCGGGCACGCTGACACAGGCCGACGTGCCGCTGCCGTGGTCCATGTGCAGCCAGATCCCGCCACCCTTCTCCTCGCCCTCGGGGCGGGTCTGGTCGTTCGGCGGGGTGCCCTTGACGCGGTTGTAGTCGATGGCGATGACGTAGTCGAAGTCGTGCCAGTGCGACTCGGCCCACCAGCGCGGGGCGGCGAAGCCCGCGGAGCGGGTGTACGGCAGCCGGGAGCCCGGGTCCGGCAGCACGCCGCCCGCGTCGCTGAGGGTGAACACGCCCACGGGACTGCGGTCGTCGTCCTCGCGATGGTCGGTGGTCCAGCCCTTCTTGCCGTTGTGCCCGGTCCAGCCGCGCTCCCGCTGCCAGGTCGAGCCGTGCTTCGTGTACAGGACGACCGTGGAGTCGGCGGAGTCCTTCCCGTCGCCGTAGACCGCGACGACCTGGCGGGAGGCGGACGGGATCCGCCGCTGGAGCCGGTCTCCGACGCCCGGGACGCGCGTCGGGGCGGCCGTGGCCGCCTGGGTGCGGGCCGCCCGGCCCGCGGCTTGTCCCGCCCCACCATTCCCCGCGCCGCCGCAGGCGGACGAGCTGTCAGGAAGGAGGCGAGGACCGCCGTCGCGGTCACGGCTCGTCGTACGCCACCACTGTGCATCGCTCCATGGTCGCACCGCGATCCGGGCGACGGCGGGCCGAGGCCCGGAGAGTCGGTGGCGCACGGCGCACGGCCGGTTCCGTTCGGTGGGCGGAAAACCTGTTGCCCGCCACCTCGCGACAGAGCGAACCTGTCACGGTTTGCTGCCCTCGCAGGCGGCCGCCCCCGCTCCCCCGCCGACCCGCCTCCCCACCCGTTCGCCCCCTGACACGAGCCACTGGGACGTCATGCAGATTCAAGACCTTCCGTACCCCGACCCAGGCGTGCCGGACGCGCGTTCGGGTCCCCGATTCCTGTGGTGGCTCTTCCGCAATCAGCTGGGCGGTCAGCTGAAGTCGCTGTCCTGGGGGCTGCTGCACTTCGCCTCCGTCGCCGCCCTGCCGTTCTGTGTCGGAGTCGCCGTGCAGGCCGTCGTCGACCGCTCCGGCACCGAGCTCGCCCTGGCGGGCGGGTTACTGGCGCTGGCCTGCGTCGGCAACGCGGTCGGCGACACCTTCCTGCACCGCACCGCGATCACCAACTGGATCACGGCGGCCGCCCGCGTCCAGCAACTGCTCGCCCGCAAGGCCGCCCATCTGGGCTCGGCGCTGACCCGGCGCGTCGCGGCAGGTGAGGTGGTCGCGGTTTCCACGGGTGACGTCGAGAAGATCGGCTGGTTCGTCGAGGCCCTGTCCCGCTTCACCGCGGCCCTGGTCACCATCGTGCTGGTCTGCGTCGGCCTGCTGGTCTACCAGCCGGCGCTCGGCGTGGTCGTCGCCGTGGGGCTGCCCGCACTGGCGCTCGCCGTGCTGCCGCTGCTCCCCCGCGCCACCCGGCGCGCCGACACCCAGCGCGAGAAGGCCGGACGCGCCACCGAACTCGCCTCGGACACCGTCGCCGGCCTGCGCGTGCTGCGCGGCATCGGCGGCGAGGAGCTGTTCCTCGACCGCTACCGCAGCGCCTCCCAGGAGGTCCGCCACGCGGCCGTGCGCAGCGCCCGGATGTGGGCCCTGATCTCCGCGATCCAGGTCCTGCTGCCCGGGCTGCTGCTCGTCGCCGTCGTCTGGTACGGCGTGGGGCTGGCGCGCGAGGGCCGGATCACCGTCGGCGAACTGGTCACCGTCTACAGCTCGGTGATGGTCCTCACCTACCCGCTGCGGCACTTCGAGGAGATCGCCATGGCGTACTCCTTCTCCCGCCCCTCCGCCAAACGGGCCGCGGGGGTGCTGTCGCTGCAACGGCCCACGGACACCGCGGGATCGCGCGCGGCCGAGGTTCCGTCAGGCGACCTGTACGACCCGGACACCGGGCTGCTCGCGCCCGCCGGACGGCTCACGGCCGTGGTGTGCGGCGACCCGGACGCGGCGGGCCTGCTGGCGGAACGGCTGGGCGGACACCCCTCCCAGGAGGGCACCTCGGTGCTGCTGGGCGGGGTACCGCTCGACGAACTCCCGCTGGACAGCGCCCGTACCGCCGTCCTCGTCCAGGACAAGGACCCGGTGCTGCTGTCCGGCACGCTGCGCGAGCTGCTCGACGTACCCGCGTCGGGCGCCGTCCAGCCGCGGGAGGCGCTGGCGGCCGCGCAGTGCGACGACGTGCTGGCGGCGCTGGTGCAGGGCTCGCTGGACGCGGGTGACCCGATGGACGCCCGGATCACCGAGCGCGGCCGGTCCCTGTCCGGCGGCCAGCGCCAGCGGCTCGCACTCGCCCGGTCGCTGATCACGGACCCGGAGGCGCTCGTCCTGGACGAGCCGACCTCGGCCGTCGACTCGCACACCGAGGCCCGGATCGCGCAGGGCGTGCGGGAGTTGCGCGACGGGCGCACGACCGTGGTGTTCACCTCCTCCCCGCTGCTCCTGGACCGCGCCGACCGGGTCGTGTTCCTGCACGACGGCGAGGCCGTGGCGGTGGGCGCGCATCGCGAGCTGGTGCGGACCGACCCCCGCTACCGGGCGGTGGTCACCCGCGAGACGGACGACGAGGCCGCCCTGAACGGCTCCGTCGCCCTGGACGACGTACTGCAGGAACTGGAAGAGATCGAGGAGAAGGCATGATCGGCGTCGCGCCACCGGCGTACGACCCGGCGGCCCCGACGACGGCGAACACCCTGCCGGTCGGCGCCCACGAGACCGTGCGCGCCTACGTGGCAGAGCTGTTGCGCCGGCACCGGCGGGCGTTCCTGCTGCTGGTCGCCGTCAACACGGCCGCCGTGATCGCCTCGATGGCCGGTCCCTGGCTGCTGGGCGGACTGGTGGAGCGGGTGTCCGACGGGGCGCGGGACCTGCGGCTGGAACTCACGGCCGGGCTCTTCGTGGCCGCGCTGGCCGTCCAGGCCGTGTTCGTCCGTCAGGTACGGCTGCGCGGCGCGATGCTGGGCGAGCGGATGCTGGCCGACCTGCGCGAGGACTTCCTCGTCCGGTCGGTCGGGCTGCCGCCCGGGGTGCTGGAACGGGCCGGGACCGGTGACCTGCTGTCGCGCATCACGACCGACATCGACCGCCTCGGCAACGCGATGCGTGAGGCCGTGCCTCAGCTGTCGATCGGCGTGGTGTGGGTGTTCCTGCTGATGGGCGGGCTGGTGATCACGGCGCCGCCGCTGGCCCTCGCCGTCCTGCTCGCCCTGCCGCTGCTGATCGTCGGCTGCCGCTGGTATTTCCGGCGGGCGCCCTCGGCCTACCGTTCCGAGGCCGCCGGGTACGCCGCCGTGGCCGCCGCGCTCGCCGAGACCGTGGACGCAGGGCGCACCGTCGAGGCCCACCGCCTCGGCGAGCGCCGTGTCGCGCTGTCGGAACGCCGCATCCGTGAGTGGACGGCCTGGGAGCGGTACACGCTCTGGCTGCGGTCGGTGCTCTTCCCGGTCATCAACACCACTCACGTGACCGTGCTCGCCTCCGTCCTGATGATCGGCGGCGTGTTCGCACTGCACGGGTGGATCGACGTCGGCCAGCTGACGACCGGCGCGCTGATCGCCCAGATGCTGGTCGACCCGGTGGGCATGATCCTGCGCTGGTACGACGAGCTGCAGGTGGCCCAGGTGTCGCTGGCCCGGCTCGTCGGGGTCCGGGACATCGAGCCGGAAGCCGGGGATCCCGCCGTGGAACCCGAAGGACGCCATGTACACGCCGACCGGGTGCACTTCGGGTACCTGGAGGGCGTGGACGTCCTGCGCAAGGTGTCCCTGGAGGTCGCGCCCGGCACCCGGCTGGCCCTGGTCGGCCCCTCGGGTGCGGGCAAGTCCACACTGGGGCGGCTGCTCGCCGGGATCTACGCGCCCCGGGACGGCCGGATCACCCTGGGCAGCGCCGAGCTGTCCCGGATGCCCGCCGAGCGCGTCCGCTCCCACGTGGCCCTGGTCAACCAGGAGCACCACGTCTTCGTGGGCTCCCTGCGCGACAACCTCCGGCTCGCGCGGACCGGTGCCGTCGACGCCGAGCTGTGGGCGGCGCTGGGCGCGGTCGACGCGGACGGCTGGGCCCGTGCGCTCGACGAGGGCCTCGACACCGAGGTCGGCTCGGGTGGTCTGGCGCTCACCCCGGCCCAGGCCCAGCAGATCGCGCTGGCCCGCCTGGTGCTGGCCGACCCGCACACGCTGGTCCTGGACGAGGCGACGTCGCTGCTCGACCCGCGCGCGGCCCGCAACCTGGAGCGCTCCCTGGCCCGGGTCCTCGACGGCCGCACCGTCGTCGCCATCGCCCACCGGCTGCACACCGCCCACGACGCGGACGTCATCGCCGTCGTCGAGAACGGCAGGATCAGCGAGCTGGGCAGCCACGACGAGCTGGTCGCCGCGGACGGGGCGTATGCGGCGCTGTGGAGGTCGTGGCACGGCTGAGCACCTCGTCGTGCGACACGGCCGCCCGCCTCTCAGGGGGGCGGTCGTGTCCTTGGCGTTGCGCGGTCACGAGCCTGGGTGGAAGGCTGGAATCAGGCACCGGCTCGGGGGACGCCCGGGAACCAGAGGTACGGGCGGCGTCAGTGCTCCGCGGCGGCGGCCCGGCACGGGCCCCGTGGATACGGGCCCGTCCCCACCCCCTGGAGGTACCCGTGAACAGCTCCGACGGCTGGGGAGACGACGTCTATCAGCCGGACCAAGACGAGCAGAGGGAGGACACGGGGCTGCTCGACGCCGAGGACACCCTGGAGAACGACGGCGTCGACGATCCCCTGGACCGGGGCTGGTCCCCTCCGGAGCGGCCCTGGGCCGTCGAACACCTCGGCGTGACTGCGGCCGAGCGACAGCGGGGCGAGACGCTGGACCAGCGGCTCTCCGAGGAACTGCCGGAGGCCGCCGCTCCGGACGGTGACGGCCTCGGGGACTGCACCGGCTCCGACGGGGAACTCCTGGACAACGAGGTCGGCGCCGCGCGCTCCGGCCGGCTCGTGGCACCCGACGAGGGCGCCCACGAGGACGAGGAGGAGGCACTGGTCGCCATGGACGTGGGCATCGACGGCGCCGCGGCATCGGCCGAGGAGGCCGCCGTGCACATCGTGGACGAGGACACCCTGTCCGGCTGATCGCCAGCCCGGCCCGAGCCGTTCGAGGAGCATCCATGCAGCAGGACAAGCACCCCGACTACCAGCCCGTCGTCTTCCGCGACCGCGCCGCCGGATACGCGTTCCTCACCCGGTCCACCGCGACCAGCGACCAGACCATCGAGTGGGACGACGGCGAGACCTACCCGGTCGTGGACGTGGAGATCTCCTCGGAGAGCCACCCCTTCTACACGGGCAGGGCCCGCACGGTGGACTCCGAGGGCCGGGTCGCCGCCTTCGAGCGGCGCTACGGCGGCGGCTGAGGGATTCCCCGGGACCGGCTGCGCTCAGATGACGTTGAGCGCGGCCGCGCAGCCCACCCCGCCGAGCAGCATGAACACCGGCATCAGCACCTTGAGCTCGACCCAGCTGCCCGCCCGGAACCGCATGGCCTTGGGCGGGCCGATCGGGTACCAGCGCTTGCGCCCGACCGGGATGGGCCACAGGATCGGGCAGCCGGACACCGTGAGCGCGTCCCCGATGTCGTGCACGATCGCGCCCAGCACCACCGGCAGTCCGAGCCACAGGTACTCCTGGCCCGGCGCCGTGAACAGCCAGTCCGCGCCGTTGCCGGGCTTGTCCAGCACGCCCGCGAGAATCCACGCGGTGGTCGCGGCCAGCAGCCACACCAGAACCTCGCTGCTGGAGCCGCGCGTCGCCCGCCACAGCAGGCCCTCGATGGCCAGGACCATGTGCACGAAGAGGATCGCCAGCACGCCCCAGCGGTCGCTGGTGATCGCCACCACCGAGGTGCCGGCCCCGATCAGCACCGCCCACAGCCAGGTGTGCGTGAGGGTGCGGTGCCCGCCGGAGCGGCGCGGGTCGCCCTGCTTCTTGGTCGCCTTGTAGACGGCGTACGACAGCTTGTCGACGATCTCGCACAGCCAGCGCGACACCGGTCCGAAGGACCGGGAGATGGTGGCCGCCTTGTGGTCGAGGTCCGGGGCGAGGGCGGCCCCGGCGCAGACCAGGGCGCCGACGAGCAGGACCGGCCAGGGCATCGGGTGCCCGGCCGCCGCGGCGGCCGCACCGACGCCGAGCCAGGCCGCGGCTCCCGACAGTGAGTGTGCTGGTCCCATCATGGCCGCTGCCCGCCCCATTCGTCCTGTGCCGCTGTCCAGTTCACCGGGCGCGCTGACGTCCCGTCGGCGCCCCAGCGTAGCGTTCGTGATCTTCGGGCCCGCAGCCGATTCCCGCATCGGGCACCGGGCCAGGCAAGATGGGGGCGTGACCCTCATCGATCAGCTGCCGCGGACCCCCGACCCCGATGCCTTGTACGAAGCCTTCGAGTCGTGGGCCGGCGAGCGGGGTCTCACGCTCTACCCCCACCAGGAGGAGGCGCTGATCGAGGTGGTCTCCGGCGCGAACGTGATCGTGTCGACGCCCACCGGCTCCGGCAAGAGCATGATCGCGGCGGGCGCGCACTTCGCGGCCCTGGCCCGGGACGAGGTCACCTTCTACACCGCCCCGATCAAGGCGCTGGTGTCGGAGAAGTTCTTCGAGCTGTGCAAGATCTTCGGCACCGAGAACGTCGGCATGCTCACCGGCGACGCCTCCGTCAACGCCGACGCCCCCGTCATCTGCTGCACCGCCGAGGTACTCGCGTCGATCGCGCTGCGCGACGGCAAGGACGCGGACGTCGGCCAGGTCGTGATGGACGAGTTCCACTTCTACGCGGAGGGCGACCGCGGCTGGGCTTGGCAGATCCCGATCCTGGAACTGCCGCAGGCGCAGTTCGTGCTGATGTCGGCGACGCTCGGCGACGTCTCCTTCTTCGAGAAGGACCTCGCCCGCCGCACGAACCGCCCGACCGCGGTGGTCCGCTCGGCGACCCGGCCGGTGCCACTCTCCTACGAGTACCGCTACACCCCGCTCACCGAGACGCTCACCGATCTGCTCTCCGCCCGGCAGGCGCCCGTCTACATCGTGCACTTCACACAGGCGCAGGCCGTGGAGCGGGCGCAGGCGCTGATGAGCATCAACATGTGCTCCAAGGAGGAGAAGGAGCAGATCGCCGATCTGATCGGCAACTTCCGCTTCACCACCAAGTTCGGCCGCAACCTCTCCCGTTACGTCCGGCACGGCATCGGCGTGCACCACGCCGGCATGCTGCCCAAGTACCGCCGCCTGGTGGAGAAGCTCGCGCAGGCCGGTCTGCTGAAGGTCATCTGCGGCACTGACACACTCGGCGTGGGCGTCAACGTCCCCATCCGCACCGTGCTGTTCACCGCCCTCACCAAGTACGACGGCACCCGTGTACGCACCCTGCGCGCCCGGGAGTTCCACCAGATCGCGGGCCGGGCCGGACGGGCCGGTTACGACACGGAGGGCTTCGTCGTCGCGCAGGCGCCCGAGCACGTCGTCGAGAACGAGAAGGCCCTCGCCAAGGCAGGTGACGACCCGAAGAAGCGCCGCAAGGTCGTCCGCAAGAAGGCCCCGGAGGGCTTCGTCGCCTGGTCGGAGCAGACCTTCGAGAAGCTCATCGGCTCCGAGCCGGAGCCGCTGACGTCCCGGTTCCGGGTGACGCACACGATGCTGCTGTCGGTGATCGCCCGCCCCGGCAACGCCTTCGAGGCGATGCGCCAGCTGCTGGAGGACAACCACGAGCCGCGCAAGCAGCAGTTGCGGCACATCCGCCGGGCCATCGCGATCTACCGGTCCCTGCTGGACGGCGGCATCGTCGAGAAGCTCGACGAGCCGGACGCCACCGGCCGCATCGTCCGCCTCACCGTGGATCTGCAGCAGGACTTCGCGCTCAACCAGCCGCTGTCCACCTTCGCGCTCGCCGCCTTCGAACTGCTCGACCCCGAGTCGCCGTCGTACGCGCTCGACATGGTGTCCGTCGTGGAGTCCACGCTCGACGACCCCCGGCAGATCCTCGCCGCCCAGCAGAACAAGGCGCGCGGTGAGGCCGTGGCCCAGATGAAGGCGGACGGGGTCGAGTACGAGGAGCGCATGGAGCGCCTCCAGGACATCACGTATCCCAAGCCGCTGGAGGAGCTGCTCTTCCACGCGTACAACACGTACCGCAAGAGCCACCCCTGGGTCGGCGACCATCCGCTGTCGCCGAAGTCGGTCATCCGCGACATGTACGAACGGGCCTTGTCCTTCACCGAGTTGGTCTCCCACTACGAGCTGGCCCGCACCGAGGGCATCGTGCTGCGCTATCTCGCCAGCGCCTACAAGGCCCTCGACCACACCGTGCCCGACGACCTCAAGTCCGAGGACCTCCAGGATCTGATCGCCTGGCTGGGCGAGATGGTGCGCCAGGTCGACTCCAGCCTGCTGGACGAGTGGGAGCAGCTGGCCAACCCGGCGGAGATGACCGCCGAGGAGGCCCAGGAGAAGGCCGACGAGGTCAAGCCGGTCACCGCCAACGCCCGCGCCTTCCGCGTCCTGGTCCGCAACGCCATGTTCCGCCGCGTGGAACTGGCCGCCCTCGACCAGGTCGGCGAACTGGGCGAGATGGACGGGGAGTCCGGCTGGGACGCCGACGCGTGGGGCGAGGCGATGGACAAGTACTGGGACGAGTACGAGGATCTCGGCACCGGGCCCGACGCCCGCGGCCCCAAGCTGCTGCTCATCGAGGAGGAGCCGGAGAACGCCCTGTGGCGGGTCCGGCAGATCTTCCACGACCCGAACGGCGACCACGACTGGGGTATCAGCGCGGAGGTCGATCTCACGGCCTCGGACGCGGAGGGCCGCGCGATCGTCCGCGTCACCGACGTCGGCCAGCTGTGACGGGCCGGGCAGCAGCGAGCACAGGAGAATCCCACCCATGACGACGAACCCGGCCGAGAGGCTCGTCGACCTGCTCGACCTGGAGCAGATCGAGGTCAACATCTTCCGCGGCCGCAGCCCGCAAGAGTCCCTGCAGCGGGTCTTCGGCGGGCAGGTGGCCGGGCAGGCGCTGGTCGCCGCCGGCCGCACCACGGAGGGCGACCGTCCCGTGCACTCGCTGCACGCGTACTTCCTGCGCCCCGGCCGGCCGGGGGTGCCGATCGTGTACCAGGTCGAACATGTGCGCGACGGGCGGTCCTTCACCACCCGCCGGGTCACGGCCGTGCAGCAGGGCCGCACGATCTTCAATCTCACCGCCTCCTTCCACAAGCCGGAGGAGGGCAGCTTCGAGCACCAGCTGCCGCCCGCCCGCAAGGTCCCGGACCCGGAGTCCCTGCCCACCGTCACGGACGAGATCCGCGAGCACCTGGGCGCGCTGCCCGAGCAGCTGGAGCGGATGGCCCGCCGCCAGCCCTTCGACATCCGCTACGTGGACCGCCTGCGCTGGACCGCCGAGGAGGCCCGGGACGCCGAGCCGCGCAGCGCCGTGTGGATGCGCGCGGTCGGGCCGCTGGGCGACGACCCGCTCGTGCACACCTGCGCCCTCACCTACGCCAGCGACATGACCCTCCTGGACGCCGTCCGCATCCCCGTCGAGCCGCTGTGGGGCCCGCGCGGCTTCGACATGGCGTCGCTCGACCACGCGATGTGGTTCCACCGTCCCTTCCGCGCGGACGACTGGCTCCTCTACGACCAGGAGTCGCCGATCGCGGTCGGCGGCCGGGGTCTGGCACGGGGCCGGATCTACGACCGTGAGGGCCGACTGGTCGTGTCCGTGGTGCAGGAGGGGCTCTTCCGGAAGCTGGGCTGACCTGGCTGTCCGACGATCGGGGTGGTGATCGGGGCGGCGATCGGAGTCCGGTGCGCGGGGTCCGGTGCGCCGGGGGCGGTGTGCGGTGCGCGGGGGCCAGAGCGCGGGGCTCCGATCGCGCCCCCGACCGGATCCGGCGACCATGGCAGGAGCAGGCACTGCCGACGTCGCACGCCCGCCGATCCGGGAGGTGGCCACGCTGCACACCGTGCTCCCCGTCGTGTTCGCGATCTGCGCGGCCTTCAGCAATGCCGTGGCGACCGTGCTGCAGCGCAAGGCGGCGCTCACCGTGCCCGCGTCCCAGGGGCTGCGGGCCGGTCTGATCGTCGATCTGCTGCGCCGCCCCGTCTGGCTGGCGGGCATCCTCGCCGTGATCGGCGCCGCCGTCTGCCAGGCGCTGGCGCTGGCCACCGGGCCGCTGACGATCGTGCAGCCGTTGTTCGTGCTGGAGCTGCCGCTCACCCTCATCGTGGCGTCGCTGCTGATGCACCGGCACCTGCCGGGCATGGGCTGGCTGGCCGTGGCCGTGGTGGTGGCGGGTCTGGCGGTCGCGCTCGCCGCTGCCGCCCCCGCCGGGAACCGTACGCATGTGGCGCTCGACCGCTGGGTTCCCGCGCTCGCCGTGTGTGCGGGTGCGGTCGTCGCCCTGGCTCTCGCCGCACTCCGGCGCCCGGAGGGCCGGGCCCGGGCCGCCTGCCTGGGGGCCGCGACGGCGATCAGCTACGCGGTGACCGCCGCACTGATGAAGGCCGCCATGCACATCCTCGACGACCAGGGTCTGGTGGGCTTTCTCACCGCCTGGCAGACCTACGCCTTCGCCGCCACCGGCGTGTGCGCCCTGTTCCTGCTGGAGAACGCCATGCAGGCCGGTCCGCTGGTCGCCTCGCAGCCCGCGCTCACCCTCGGCGACGCTCTGGTGAGCCTGGCCCTCGGCATCACCCTCTACGAGGAGACCATCCGCTCCGGGTGGTGGCTCCTGCCCCAGCTGTTCGGCGTCGCGCTGATCGCCGCAGGGGTTCTCGCACTGGCGCGGATTCCGTTCACGCAGTCGTTGGTGGCTCCGGACGAGGAACGCGAGACCGCGGCGGCACCCTGAGCGAAGGAGGTCCACCATGGGACGTCTCGGCGAGCGGGTGGCGATCGTCACCGGAGGAGCCGGAGACATCGGCAGCGCGGTGGCACGGGCCCTGGCGGCCGAGGGTGCCTCCGTCGTGATCGCCGACGTCCGGGACCCCGGGCGTCATCGACTGGGGGCGACCTCCTCGGGGAGCCCGAGGAGGTCGCCCGCATGGTCCTCTTCATCGTCATCGACGCGACCTTCTCGACGGGCAGTGAGTTCATCGTGGACGGCGGCATCCTGGCCGGGGCCCCGGCCGTCCTGACTCCGGACCAATGAGCCGCCGGGACGCCCTGCGACCGGGACGGCCGGCGACCGGTGGGTGGCCTGGTTGTCCGACCGAGCCGCCGTGTCGCCCGCGGCGGGTGGCCTCGTTGTCCGACCGGGCCGCCCCGGTCACCCGTCCGGCTGGCACCGGGGGCACCACACCGTGCCCCGCCCGGCCATACGGGACCTGCGCAGGCCGGTGCCGCAGCGCGGGCACGTCGGGTCCCGGTCGCCCCGGTGGCCGGTGAGCCAAGTGTCACGCGGGGGTACGCAACCGGCGGTGACGGAGGAGCGCAGGGTGCGCCGCATTTCGCTGAAGAGACGACGGCGGTCCTCCTGGGTCAGGTCACGCGCCCCCAGGTCCGGGCGCAGCCGGGCCCGCCACAGGATCTCGTCGGCGAGCAGATTGCCGAGGCCGGCAAGGACGGACTGGTCGGTGAGGGCCGTCTTGAGATGCCCGCGGCGCGATGAGAGCACCTCCTCGAACTCCGTACGGTCCACCGCCAGGGCGTCGGGCCCCTGCCGCCGCAGCAGCCGCTCCACGTCGGACTCGTCGTGGGCCAGCCAGAGCCCCTGCAGTTTGCGCTGGTCACGGAAGCGCAGCTGACGGCCGCCTCCCAGGGTGAACAGGACTCGGTCATGCGCTTCGACGGGATCATCGGCCTGACCGCACACCAGCCGCCCCGTCATGCCGAAGTGCAGTACGAGGGTGGGGCCGCCGGTGCGGGCCAGCAACCACTTGCCGTGCCGCTGCGGCGCGCCGAAACGCCGTCCCTCCAGCGCCTCCCGCAGTCCCCCGGCGTCGACCCCGTGCAGGACGCCCGGGTCCCGCACCTCGACGCGCCGGATGACGCGTCCCTTCGCGCAGGACTGGAGCACCTGCCGGAAGCCCTCGACGTCGGGGAGCTCGGGCACGGCCGGTGGGTCAGGTTTCCTGGAGGACGGACAGCACGTTCCCCGCGGGGTCGGTGAACCAGGCGATCAGCGGGCCGCCGCCGCGGAAGATGCCCTTGTCGTCCGTCTTGAGGTGGTCGTAGCGCTCGAAGCGCACCCCTTTCCCGGCCAGCTCGTCGACCGCGGCCTCGATGTCGTCGACCGGGAAGTTGAGGATGGTGAACGTGGCCGGGGTGTGGTCCGGCTTGGGATAGACCAGGGTGTCCCGGTCACCCGCGAGGTGCAGGATCAGCATCCCGTTCTCCTCCGACACGCGAAGCCCGAGCGTGTCTGCGTAGAACGCCCTGGCCGCCTCGATGTCGTTCACCGAGAACCCACTGAACGCCTTCGTCGTACCGAACATGATCGCCTCCCGGGGACAGTCTCCTCAGGGGAGGACCCGGGCGCATCCGGAAACTCATCGGTCAGCGGGCCGACCAGCGGTGATGCCGTACCGCGGGAGTCACCCGGCCGGACGACGGCCTCTGCGGCGGAGCCAGCTCAGCAGGCCGTGGGGAGGGGTGGGCTCGGGAGGTGCGGGCCGTTCCGCCACCGGAGCCGGGGCCGGGGTCGGGGTCGAGGCCGGGGTCGCGGTCGCGGTCGGGGTCGCGGTCGCGGTCGGCGTGAGCGGACGAGGTCCGGGCGGAGGTGTCGGGAGGAGCCCTTCCGCCACGGGGTGCCGGCGTCGGGCCTCCTCCAGCGTGTGGGCCAGGTCCGCGCGGAACCAGGAAACCTCGTCCGGCTCGCTCGCCGTCATCAGCTCCTCCGCCAGCTCGGCGGCGGCCGAACCCGGTGCGCCGTGCGCCGGGAGCCGAGGTCGGCGGTCGGCCAGGAGCGCACGCTCCCGGGGGTCCGGGACGATGTCCGCCACGTCGGCCGGGTCGAGGAGGCAGGCGACCGCTGCCGCGCGGGCCCAGGGATCGCCCCCCGCCTCCCGGGTCAGGAATCCGACGTGACGCCCCCGCCAGTTGCGCGGCCGCCGGTCCATTCCGGCCTTCAGCCCTTCCCTGATCTCAACGGGGGTGCGACGGGCGGTCAGCAACCCGGCGTTGCTCCTCTCGGCCGCGAACTGCCTCAGCTCTTCGGCCAGATACAACCAGACGACGGTCCGGTAGCGGTTGAGGTAGAAGGTCACCGGGACGAGCAGGCCATAGCGCGCGAGGCTCGTGAACCTGGTGGGTGCCACCTCCATGAGCCGGGCTCCCTCGGTGGTGCCGACGGTCGCGACGCGCTCGCGCAGGATGTCCGGAAACCCCTCCCCGGAGCGCAGCCGGTCGATCTCGGCCCGGGCGACGCGCCGGCCCCCGCCTCCTTCGTCGGGAACGGTCCGGATGAGCCCCAGGTTCACTGCGAGCTCGAACTCTCCCCGCTTCAGGTCCAGTTCCCGGGCGGCCCGGCTGGGGGCGCAGGTGGGGCGGTCGGGTGTCGTGCCGGTGCGTGACATGGTCGGTCTCCCCCGTGGAGTCAGAGTCAGCGGCTCACTGCCGCGTGCGATCGCCGTGTGCGGCCGCCGTACGCGATCGCCCGTCTGCACTTCGCCGTCTGCGATCGCCGTGAAAAGACCGTAGCCGGTTCGGCGCATCGCGTGGCGAGCCTGTGGATAACTCCACGGGGATGACGAACGTGCAGGTCAGAGGTCCGTGATCGGTTTCGGTTCGGGCTGGCGTGCGTCCACGTCGAGGTGCTCGCCGACCCGGTTGACCAGCAGTGTCATCTCGTAGGCGATCTGGCCGATGTCGGCCTCCGCGCCGCTGAGTACGCACAGACAGCTGCCCGTGCCGGCCGCGGTGACGAAGAGCACCGCGTCGTCGAACTCGATCATCGTCTGGCGGACGCTGCCCGCGCCGAAGTGCCGTCCGGAGCCCTTTGCCAGGCTGTGCAGCCCGGACGACACGGCCGCGAGGTGCTCGGCGTCCTCGCGGCGCAGTCCGGTGCTCGCGCCGGTCACCAGGCCGTCGTTGGACAGGACGAGTGCGTGCCGCACCTCGTGGACGCGCTCGGTCAGGTCGTCCAGCAGCCAGTCGAGTCCCTGGTTCTGCGCCATCTTCCGGTCTCCCCGTTTTCTCCCCGTGTGATTCCCCTCCTGGCCGGAGGATCTCCATCTCAGCCTTCCCCACGACCGCGGCCGGGGCAAGGAGGATGGGAGCCATGGCAGAGAAGATGACCGACGCGCAATGGCGGGAGTTCATTTCCCACGGCACCCGCACCGCGAAGCTGTCCACGGTCCGGGCGGACGGCAGCCCGCACGTGACCCCGATCTGGTTCCTGCTGGACGGGGACGAGGTGGTGTTCAACACCGGCAAGGACAGCGTGAAGGGGCGCAACATCCTCCGGGACGGCCGGATCGCCCTGTGCGTGGACGACGACCGGCCGCCGTACTCGTTCGTGGTGTTGCGGGGCCGTGCCCGTGTCTCGGACGACCTCGACGAGATTCGGCACTGGGCCACCCGGATCGGTGCCCGGTACATGGGCGAGGAGCGCGCCGAGGAGTTCGGCGCGCGCAACGGCGTGCCCGGTGAACTCCTCGTCCGTGTCACCGTCGACAGGGTGCTGGCGGAGCGGGACGTCGCGAACTGACCGAGGGAAGGCCCCTGGTCCGCGGTCAGCCGACCGAATCGAGCAGCCGGGCGGTGTGCATCCGCCCGGCGTACTCGACGAGCCGGATCAGCACCTCCTTCCCCGAGTCGCGGTCTCGGGCGTCGCACAGCACCACGGGTGTGCCCCTGTCCAGGTCGAGGGCGCGCGAGACGTCCGGGGCGCCGTGCCGCCGGGCGCCCGCGAAGCAGTTGACCGCGACGACGAAGGGGATGCGCCGGTGCTCGAAGTAGTCGACCGCGGGGAAGCAGTCCTCCAGGCGACGGGTGTCCGCGAGGACGACCGCGCCGAGCGCCCCTTGCGACAACTCGTCCCACAGGAACCAGAACCGGTCCTGGCCCGGGGTGCCGAACAGGTAGAGGGACAGGCCGGACCGGATGGTGATGCGTCCGAAGTCCATGGCGACGGTCGTGGTGGTCTTGTGGTCCACGCCGTCGGTGTCGTCCACCGACTGCCCTGCTTCGCTGAGGAGTTCCTCGGTGCGCAGTGGCCGGATCTCGCTGACGGCGCCCACCAGGGTGGTCTTGCCCACGCCGAATCCGCCGGCGACCAGAATCTTCAGCGCCAGTGCGCCGCTCTCGCCGCCCGGGGCGTCGGAGTGCTCGGAGACCATTGATCACTTCTCTCAGGAGTGCCGGTGTGTTGAGTGCGTGAGTGCTGTGGGTGCTCTGGGTGGTGTGGTCGGGTGGGAATGTGGGGCGTCGGGGCGTTGGGGCGTCGCGGCGTGGGACGTTGGGGCTACAGCGCTCTCAGGCCCTCAATCACCTCGCGCAGGATCCGTTCGTCGGGCAGCTGCGCCGGTGGTACGGGACGGCTGACGGTGACGCAGCCGAGTTCCAGGAGATCGCCGAGGAGCACCCTGACCACACCGACGGGCAGGTCCGCGCCGGCGGCGAGTTCGGCGACCGACTGGGTTTCCGGACGGCACAGGTCGATGAGGTTGCGGTGTTCCGGGCCGAGCGGGGCATCGTCCACTCCGGGTGCGCCCGGGTCCAGCGTGACCAGGGCGATCAGGTCGAACCGAACGCCGGTGGGGCCGGGCCGGGTGCGTCCGCCCGTCATGGCGTAGGGGCGGACGAGCGGGCCGGCCTCGTTGTCGTACCACTGGCTGCCCTGCTCGCGCGGGGAGCCCGTCATGTCCTCGGTCATCTGCGCGGACCGTTCTCCCGGTTCATCCTGCGGCGGGGGGCTGCGCGGCCATGCGGGGCGCCGTGCCGAGGTGCTCGCCGACGCGTTTGACCAGGCGGGCCATCTCGTAGGCCACGAGGCCGATGTCGGCGGTGACGGCGGTGAGGAGGGCGAGGCAGGATCCGTCGCCCGCGGCGGCCACGAACAGGAAGCCCTCGTCCATTTCCACCATGGTCTGGCGGACCCCGCCGGCGCCGAAGTGCCGTCCCGCGCCCTTGGCGAGGCTGTGGAAGCCCGAGGCGACGGCGGCGAGGTGCTCGGCGTCCTCGCGGCGCAGGCCGGTCGAGGCGCCCACGGCGAGGCCGTCGTTGGACAGCACCACGGCGTGCCGGATGTCGCTCACGCGGAGCACCAGATCGTCCAGCAGCCAGTCGAGTTCGCCGGAGTGCCGGGCGGACTGTGTGCTCGGATCCTGGATCATGCGGGGTCTCCTTCGCTGCTGTCGCTGCCCGTCACGGGGCCGGGGGTGGTACCGCGGCCGGGTTGCCTGCCGCCGCCGCGCGCCCATCCGGAGCGGTAGGCCGCCATGCGGTCCCGTACGAGTTCGGGGGTGCGCTCGTCGTCCCGGCCAGGGGACCCCGACGGCTGCTCCTCGGGACGCTTGTCGCGCAGCTGGGGAGCGAGGCTGGCCTGCCGTACGCGGCGCGGGAGATCGTCGGAGTCTTCGGGCTGCTGCGGCGGGCGGTGCAGTCGCAAGGTGGCGACTCCTGGGGGTGGGGTCTGGCTCGGGGTCTCCTGGTGACGCGGAACGTCCGCGTGACGTGAGTTGTTCACGTGACCTGAGTTGTCCGCGGGACCTGAGTTGTCCGCGGGATACGAGCTGTCCGCGTGGCGCAGGGTCCCGGGCTCCGCGGGGGCCGGTACGGGGGCCACGAGGGCGCGCCGGTCGGCCTGGGCCGGGACGGCGTCCTGGAGGAGGGTGTCGTCGGGCACGCGCGCGAAGGCGCGTTCCCCCGGCTGTCGCGCGGGTTCCGCCGCTTCGGGGGCCTCTTCCGCCACGGCGGTGTGGAGCAGGGCGGTGGGCAGCAGGACGACCGCGGTGGTGCCGCCGTACGGGGAGGTCCTCAGGTGGACCTTGACGTCGTGCCGGGCGGCGAGCCTGCTGACCACGAACAGGCCGAGCCGGTCGCTGTCGAACAGGTCGAGCGCCTCGGACTGGGCGATGCGGCGGTTGGCTTCGGCGAGGGTCTCCTTGCCCATGCCGAGGCCGCGGTCCTCGACCTCGACGGCGTAGCCGTTGCCGACGGGTTCTCCGGTGACGCGCACGCGCGTGTGGGGCGGGGAGAACTGGGCGGCGTTCTCGATGATCTCGGCCAGCAGGTGCGTGAGGTCGGCGACGGCCGCGCCGGCCACGGCCGCCTCGGGGAGTTGCCGCACCTCCACGCGCGCGTAGTCCTCCACTTCGGAGACGGCCGCGCGGACCACGTTGGTGAGGGAGACCGGCATGCGCCAGGCCCGGCCGGGGGCGGCTCCGGAGAGGATGATCAGGCTCTCCGCGTGGCGCCGCATGCGGGTGGTGAGGTGGTCGAGGCGGAAGAGGTCGCTCAACTCGTTCGGGTCGTCGGAGCGGCGTTCCATGCTGTCGAGGAGGGCCAGCTGCCGGTGGACGAGGATCTGGCTGCGGCGGGCGAGGTTGACGAAGACGCCGGAGATGCCGCTGGCGAGTTCGGCGCGTTCCACTGCGGCCCGCAGCGCGGCGCGGTGCACGGTGCCGAGGGCCTCGGCGACCTGCCCGGTCTCGTCCTCGGCGGGCGTTCCCGGCGGGGCCTCGGCGCGGATGTCGATCTCCTCGCCCGCGCGCAGTTTCCGCATGGCGTCGGGGAGTTTGCGCCGGGCGATCTCCAGGGCGCTGTTGCGCAGGCTAACCAGTTCGACCACGAGGCCGCGTCCGATGCGTACGGAGATGACGAGCGAGGCGGCGACGGCGGCGAGGCCGAGCAGCACGGCTGCGCCGGCCGGGGTGAGCAGTCCCCGGGTGAACGGGTCGGCCCGTTCCGCGACCCCGCGTGCCGCGTCGTCCTCGATGACGCGCATGCCGTTCTGCACGCGCGCGTGGGACGTGTTCCAGGTGCTCTCGGGTGCCGCGTCGACCGCCTTGGAGCCCGGCCCGCCGGCGAGGACCCTGTTCTCCGCGTCGCGCAGGCCGGTGTAGGCACTGCTGTCGGCGAGGGTGTCCCATGCGGAGCGCTCGGTGCCGCTCAGGTCCGCGACGGCCGACTCGGTGAGCGTGCGGCGCAGGGCGACGGCGCCGGTGAAGAGCCGTAGCCGCTCCCCCGTCAGGGTGCCGTCCAGGCGGGCACTCGCCAGCACCGCGTCCTCCTGGGCCAGTGCCTCGCCCGCGCGGGCGAATTCGAGCAGCACACGCGCGTCGGAGCCGAGGTCGGCGTCCCGGATGCCGGTGAGGGCGCCGCCGACGCCGAAGGCGGCCGAGATGGTCCGGGTGTAGCGGTCGTACGTCTCGGCCCAGCCCGCGCGCCTGTCCTGGACCGCGGTGCGCAGTGGCGGCAGTTCCTCGGCACCGGCGACGAAGGCCTCCAGCCGCTGGGCGACTCCGGAGGGCAGTTCCCCGCTGTCGGCGACGGTGGTGTTCTTGCCGAGCCTTAGTTTCGCGACGGCCCGGTCGGTGCGCCGGGCGAGTTCGTCCAGTTCGCCGGTCCGGACGGCGGACGGGTCGGTGGCGTGGCGTACGGCGGCCGCGCGTTCGGCCTGGAGGGCGGCGACGGCGGCGGAGACGGGGGCGCGGACGGTGGCGTCGACGCGTTGTACCTGCCGTAGCCGGGAGACGTCCTGGGCCGTGGTGACGGTGGCGTAGGCCCACAGGGCCAGGAGGGAGACGACCGGCACCATCAGCAGGCACACGATCTTGGCGCGGACGGTGCGGGGGCGTATGTGCCAGCGCTCCGCGCGCGGGGGTGCCGCTTCCGGCGTGCCGCCCGAGGGCGTGTCGGGGCCCTCCTCGGCCGGTGGTCCGGCATGCGCACGGCGACCGCGCACGGGAGGGGACGGCGCCTCGGCGCCGGCTGTGGGGGTCCTACGGGGTGTTCGCATGGACTCCTCGCTCGGAGTGGGTCGGGGCGTTGGGGGCCGGCGGCTGGGTGGAGCGGCGCACTGTCGGACGAGGCGCCTCGGGAGCGACGTCGGGCGCAGAGCACACCGTCGGGCTCAGAGCGGGCCGGCCGGGGATGGCCGTTCAGGCGGTGACCTGGGCGCGCAACCGGGCCGCTGGGCCGGCCCGGACCATCGCCATGCCAGACCCCGCCCTGCTGACCACTGGCCCTGAGGGCCGGGCCCGCACGACCGCCGGCTCTCCTGAAGGCCTGGCGCACCGCCCCCTGACCGCGAGGTGCACGCGAACCCCGTGCCCCGCACCGCCGTGAGCCGTCACCGCGGCCGGTGTTCAGCTGCGCGGCTAGGGGGCGGCGCTCTGCACCGGCCGCTGGGCCGAGGCGGACGCCGCGCGTTCTCCCGCCGTCGGCGACAGTGCGACGAAGGCCGAGGTCAGGAAGAGATAGGAGCCGAGGCCGACGGCGAGGGGGAAGATGAACTGCATCGCCGTTGCCCCGGGCAGGGCCACCGCGGAGGGCGTGACGCGCACGCCCACCGCGAACATCCCGGTGTAGTGCATGCTGCTGACGGCCGCGCCCATGATCAGGGAGGCGATGGTGACCGCCACGGGCGACTTGATGTTGAGGGCCGCCCACAGGGCCGCCGTCGCCGCGACGACGGCGATCAGCACGGAGAGTCCGACGAGCAGCGGGTCGTAGGTCACGTCGCCGTGCAGCCGGACGGCCGCCATGCCCAGGTAGTGCATGCTGGCGACACCGAGGCCGGTGGTGAGCCCGCCGACGAGCAGGGCCCGGCCGCGGTCCCTGCCGTAGCCGACGGCGAAGACGCCGGCGCAGACGACGACCATGGCGACGAGCAGGCTCAGCAGGGTGAGCGGCACGTCGTAGCGGATGTCGGTACCGGCGACGCCGAAGCCGAGCATCGCCACGAAGTGCATGGTCCAGATGCCGGTGCCGATCGCCGAGGCGGCGGTGACGAGCCAGTTGCGGCGCGAGCGCCCGGTGGTGGCGAGCGCACGGACGGTGCAGCGCAGACCGAGCGCGGCGCCTATGCAGGCCATCACGTACGACAGTGCGGGGGTCAGCCACCCCAGGGCTGCGTGGTCCAGGTGTCCCATGGCCCCGGGACGCTAGACCCGGCAGGGGCGCGCGAACGGGGCGCATTTCGAAAGGTGTTGGAATATGACTCAAGGGTGCACCGGAACGATCGGGTCACGCTCGAACGTGTGCGCTGAGGCGTCGTCCGTACCGGTGAGATGTGATCTGTACCAGTGAGACGTGGCCCGTAGCGGCGCGACATGATCCGTGCCGCTGAAGCCTTCTTGCTGCCGGTGGGGCGTCAGAGGTGCCGGTGCGGAATCATGCGGGACATGAGCGACGAGCAGACGCGTGTCCAGGAGTTCTTCACCGCCCGCGCCGCCGACTGGGACAGCCGGTTCCCCGATGACGGTCCGGCCTATGCCGCCGCCGTCGCCGAACTCGGACTGCGGGCGGGTGACCGGGTCCTCGACGCGGGGTGCGGCACCGGCCGCGCCCTGCCGCCGCTGCGCGCCGCCGTAGGGACCTCGGGGATGGTCCTGGGGGCCGATCTCACGCCCGCCATGCTGCGGGAGGCCGTACGGGCCGGCCGGGACCGTGACGGGCACTTGCTGCTCACGGATGTGGCCGCGCTGCCCCTGCGCTCGCACTCGCTGGATGCCGTGTTCGGGGCGGGCCTCATCTCGCACCTCGAGAACCCGGCCGAGAACCTTCGGGAGCTGGCGCGCGTGGTACGTCCGGGTGGTGTGCTGGCGCTGTTCCACCCGATCGGCAGGGCGGCTCTCGCGGCACGCCACGGCCGCTCGATCACCCCGGACGACCTGCGCGCCGAGTCCAACCTCCGTCCGCTGCTGGCAGGTTCCGGTTGGCGCCTGACGTCCTACGTCGACGAGGACGCCCGTTTCCTGGTGCTCGCCCTGCGCGAGGACTGAGGCACCGCGTCACCCGGCCTCGGCGTCCGCGGCCGCGCGCCGCACGGGACAGCCCCGGACGCCCGGGACCGGGCGGGTGCCCAGGTCGGCGATCCGGTAGCCGTACGGGTAGCCCTTGATCTCCCAGTTCTGCCGGGCGAAGTGCGGGGCGCGCCGGGGCGGCAGCAGGCGGACGGCGCGGCCCCGCAGCCGCACCGCTCGACGCACCCACGCGCGCGTGGCGGCGTTCGGCGGGGTGTAGCGGAAGGTGCGCAGCAGCGAGTCGTCGAGCAGGGCGAGGGTCGTGGTGCGCAGCAGGGGCGCGAGCGGGCCGGGGTACCAGGAGGCCATCAGGTCGAGTGTGGCGTCCGAGACGCGCCGGGCGTCCTCGTCCCAGGCGAAGTGGGCGGCCTCGTAGGCGTCGAGGCAGTTCTCGAACTCCTCGTAGGTCTCGGGGATGTCCTTGATCCCCATGTGCCGGCCCAGGGTGCGGTAGTGGACGGCACTCGCGACGGTCTCGTGGCGTGACATCCTGCGCCAGCCGTAGGCGTCGATCCACCGTTTGGGCATCACGACGAAGGTGCACAGCACGTAGCGCATGTCGTCGTCGCTGATGTCGTAGCTGCGGTGCATCTGGTTGATACGGCGGATCGCCGTCCTGCCCTCGTCGCTGCCGAATCCGTGCTCGACGATGGCGTCCAGGAGCAGCGAGGTGTCGTCGTAGCGCTTCTGCGTCCGGTCCGTGAGCTCCGCCGTGCGCGCCAGCAGCCGTCCGATGCCCGGGACGGCGTAGGTACGGTACAGGGCCAGCTCCAGGGCGCGTGTGAAGTCCCAGGGAAACTCGTACGCCACGCTGAGGCGGTAGATCTCGGTGGCCTCCTCGTACGGGTCCATCCGACGGATCTGTTCGAGGCGTGAGAAGCGCTTCATCCTGCCGTCCCCCTTCTGCCACAGGTTCTCCAACTTTACGTTGGAAGCGAGGAGATGAACGACCGGGCACGGCAGGTACGCAGGGGGAAGGTGGTCAGCGTGTGGGGCAGGTTCCGCAAAGCCGGGGGAAGAGTCGCTGATGTCTTGCGAACGGAGCAGAAGGCCGGTGAGGGCAAGCGTCCGCACAATCTTTTCGAGGCCGCGGCGACCTATGTCACGGCCTGCGCGGACGACGACCAGGCGCGGGCCGACGAGGCGGCGGGCTGGGTGTCGCCGGAGGCCCTGTCGTTCGGCGTGAACGAGCTGGCCTGCCGCGCCGTGATCGCGCTCGCCCGGGAACGCGGCGAGCCGCCGGAGAGCGTGGCCCGCGACTTGCTGGGGCTGCCGGCCGCCTGATGCGCACCGCGCGGAGGGCCGATTCGCCCCGTCCGCCGGAAAACTGCAGGTCCGCGCGCGCAGGCGAGGCCGTGACAAGGGGCTTGCGGGCGCACTAGGGTGCGCGCCGGTGGACGAACCGATGGGGAGGCTGGGATGGCCGGGACGGACGAGGAAGCCGTCGCCGCCGAGGACGATGCGCTCTATGTGCTGACGGCGGTGCTGCTGACGCCGGCGAAGTTCCCGAGCGTGCTGGGCGACGACTACCCCGAGGCATGCGCGGCGCTCGGTCTCGCACCCCTCGCCGACGGGTACGGCCTGGTACTCGGCCAGGACGGCGAGGGCGCACGGTGGACGGTGGCCATCGACGACGTCTCGCTGGTGGCCGTCGCGATCGCCTCCTGGGACTGCGGCATGGAGTACGAGCTGTCGCCCGACGAGCGCACGGTCGTCGCGGCCCTGCCCGGCTGGCCCCTCGCGGTCGCCGTCGCGGCCCCCGGGGTGCCGGCGCCGCACGATCCGGACCCGGAGGCGGACGACCGGCCCCCGCTGGCTCCGCCGGACACCACCGTGTGGGGCCCGGCCCAGCGGCGCCTGGGCGCCGACGAGATCGCGCTGCAGTGGGCGACGTGGCGGGAGCAGATCGACGATGCCGAGTTCCCGACGGGGGCGGCCGCGGGGACGGCCTCCGGCAAGCAGGACGATACGGCCGACGGCCCGGACGGACCTGGGGAGAGCGGGCAGAAGGGTGGCCACAGCGGCATCCGGCGCGTGCTGGCGGAGGTACGCACCTATATCGACTCGCCGCCGCCGCTGGGCCGGGTCCGGTCGTCCTTCGCGCCGGGCGACGCCCGGACCCTGCGGGCCGACGGTCCGGGCTGGTCGCTCGTCGCCAGGACCGACGACATCGCTTTCGTGCTGCTCGACGAGGAACCCGGCGAGGTCCTGCCGGTGGGCCGGGGGCCGGAACTGCCGGGTCTCCTCGAAGCACTGGACAAGATGGCCGTACGGCCGAACTGAGCCGGTTCGGACGGACTGAGCCGGTTCGGCCTTGCTGCTGCGGTGCGAACCGGGACGGGCCAGGCCCAGCCGCGGCAGTGCGGACCGGTCCAGTTCGCTGCGGGCCGGGCAGCACCGGCCGGGTCAGCGCCTCAGCGGCCGAGCTCCTTGCGGGTGGCGCGGCGCAGCCTGCGCCGCTGCGATGGGTCCAGCGTGAGGTACGCGGCGGCCGGGACTCCCAGGATGATCAGGAGCGATGCCCACCAGGGCAACCAGATCAGCAGGATGAGCCCGACCGCCACACCGCCTGCGGCGATCTTGGCGTTCTTCGACATGACTGTCGCCTCCTTCGCGGCCAGTGCCGCTCTCTGTCTCGAAAACGGACCCGCGTTCACGGCGGTTCCGGACCGCGACCCTGAGACATCCCTGAGGTGCACCCCTGACGCACCCCTGAGACCTCCATGGTGACCCAGCTCACAGCCCAGCCATACCCATGCGCGCCGGAAGTGCTGTACTCTCGGCGACTCCGCTCTCACTAGTCAAATTTGAGGAATCAGCCATAGCCGAGCATCCGACTCCCCCGGCGCCCTCCTCCGACATCTCCGAACTGCCCTTCTGCCACTCCGTGTTCCTGCCCGGCGACCCCGCACGCACCGGGAGTGTCGCCTTCTGGCGGCCCGACGGGGCCGCCCCTCCGATGGTGGCCTCCTCGTCCGCCGCGGACCTGAAGGTCGTCGTGCCGCATGACGGCGGGATCGGGTCAGCCACCGTGCCGGCCGTCCTGGTGCCGGTGCGCACGGCCCTGCCCGTCCTCACGCGCGCGCGGGCCGGCCGGCAGGGTCACCGCTCCACCGTCTTCTGGGGCGCTGCGGCGTTGCACGCCCTGCGCCTCGCGGCGCGCGGACTGCTGCTGCCGGGACTGTCCCAGGGCGACCACGACGCCTGGCGCGCGGGCCCGCTGAGCGCCCAGGACATCGAGGATCTGCGCCGCCTCGCCGCCGCGATGCCGCCCGAGGCGCACGCCGCGCCCCTGGCAGGCGCGGGGCCGCTGCGGCTGCCCGGCCCGGAGCAGCTCCTGCGCGCCTTCGTCGACGCGGTCGCCGACTCTCTGCCCCGCTCCCCCGCCGCTCCGCTGGTCACGGGCGGCCCCGCCTACGCGTCGCCGGAGCCGGTGCGACTGCCCGAGCAGCGCGCCTGGGCCGCCGATGTCGCGGCGGGCCACGACGCGGGCGTACGGCTGTCGCTGCGGATCGAGGCGGACGGCTTGACGGACGCTGCGGACGACGGCACGGACGTGGCGTTCCGGGCCGTGCTGCAGGTGCACAGCGTCAGCGATCCCGCGCTCGTCGCGGACGCCGCGGATGTCTGGGCCGGTGCCGGGGGCGAGGCCTTCGGTCCACGGGCGCGGATGGACGCACTGCTCGCCCTGCGCCGGGCGGCCCGGGCCTGGGCCCCGCTCACCCCCCTGCTGTCGGCGACCGTGCCGGACGCGGCCGAACTGGCCGACGAGGAGGTCACCGAGCTGCTCGGGGCGGGTGCCCTCGCACTGAGCGCGGCCGGGGTCGAGGTGCACTGGCCGAAGGGGCTGTCCCGTGAGCTCAGCACGCGCGCGGACGTGGGACCTTCCGACGACGAGCCGGAATCCGGCGCGACCGTCGCGGCCATGCCGTCGTTCCTGTCCGCCGACGCACTGCTCGCCTTCACGTGGTCGTTCGCCCTGGGTGGCAGGCGGCTGGACCGTGAAGAGCTGGACCGCCTGGCCGAGGCGAAGCGCCCGGTGGTACGACTGCGCGACCAGTGGGTCCTGATCGACCCTCAGGAGGCGCGCCTGGCCCGCTCCCGGCAGGACCGCAAGGTGACTCCGGTGGACGCCCTGGGCGCGGCCCTGACGGGCTGGGCGGAGGTCGACGGCCGCCGGGTCGAGGTGCGGCCCACCGGGTGGCTGGCGGCCCTCCGGGAGCGGCTCGCCGATCCGGAGGCGCAGCAGCCCGTGGAGCAGCCGCCCGCCCTCGCCGCCACCCTGCGGGACTACCAGCGGCGGGGTCTGAACTGGCTCGCCGGTATGACCTCGCTCGGCCTGGGCTGCTGTCTCGCCGACGACAT
Organism: Streptomyces collinus; assembly: GCF_031348265.1. Lineage (NCBI taxonomy): Bacteria > Bacillati > Actinomycetota > Actinomycetes > Kitasatosporales > Streptomycetaceae > Streptomyces > Streptomyces collinus. The sequence goes on from NZ_CP133771.1 coordinate 1,190,989, forward strand.
GGGGCTCGGCAAGACGATCACCCTGATCGCCCTGCACCTGCACCGGCAGACCGACGCCGGGTCCGCCGGACCGACCCTGGTGGTCTGCCCGACGTCCCTGATGGGCAACTGGCAGCGGGAGATCGAACGGTTCGCGCCCGGCACACCCGTGCGGCGCTTCCACGGGGCGCGGCGCGGCCTGGACGGCCTGGCGGACGGGGAGTTCGTACTCACCACGTACGGCACGATGCGCCTGGACGCGCCCCGGCTCGCCGGGGCGCCGTGGGGCATGCTCGTGGCGGACGAGGCCCAGCACGTGAAGAACCCGTACTCCTCGACCGCGCGGGAGCTGCGTTCCATCGGCGCACGCGCGCGCGTGGCACTCACCGGCACCCCGGTGGAGAACAACCTGTCGGAGCTGTGGGCGATCCTCGACTGGACGACCCCGGGGCTGCTGGGCCGGCTCGGCACCTTCCGCAGGCGGTACGCGGAAGCCGTCGAGGGCGGTCAGGACCCGGCCGCGGCCGACCGGCTGGCCCGGCTCGTACGGCCGTTCCTGCTGCGCCGCCGCAAGTCGGATCCTGGGATCGCGCCCGAGCTGCCTCCGAAGACGGAGACCGATCACGCCGTGTCGCTCACCCAGGAGCAGGCGGCGCTGTACGAGGCCGTGGTGCGTGAGGCGCTCGCGGAGATCTCCGGCACCGGCAGCATGGCCCGGCGGGGCCTGATCGTGAAGCTGCTGACCGGTCTCAAGCAGATCTGCAACCATCCGGCGCAGTACCTCAAGGAGGAGCGGCCCGTGATCTCCGGGCGCTCCGGGAAACTGGAGCTGCTGGACGAGCTGCTCGGCACGATCCTCGCCGAGCGGGCGGGTGTGCTGGTGTTCACGCAGTACGTGCAGATGGCCCGTCTCCTCGAACGGCACCTCGCCGCCCGCGGCACGCCCTCGCAGTTCCTGCACGGGGGGACGCCCGTCGCCGAGCGCGAGGCCATGGTGCGGCGCTTCCAGGACGGCGAAGTGCCGGTGTTCCTGCTGTCGTTGAAGGCGGCGGGCACCGGGCTGAACCTCACCCGGGCCGAGCACGTCGTGCACTACGACCGCTGGTGGAACCCGGCCGTCGAGGCGCAGGCGACCGACCGCGCGTACCGCATCGGCCAGACCCGGCCCGTGCAGGTGCACCGGATCGTCGCGGAGGGAACGATCGAGGACCGCATCGCCGAACTGCTGCTGCGCAAGCGGGAACTGGCGGACGCGGTCCTGGGCGCCGGCGAGGCGGCACTCACGGAGCTGACGGACGCGGAACTGGCGGATCTGGTCGAACTGCGAGGGGACCTGCGATGACTCGGCACGATGGCGACATGGAACGCACCTTCGCCGCGCTGCCGCCCGCACACGGACGGGGCTTCGCCGAGACCTGGTGGGGCCAGGCCTGGCTGAAGGCCCTGGAGGGCACGGCGCTGGACTCGACGCAGCTCAAGACGGGCCGCCGGCTTGCCCGCGCGGGCGCTGTCGGGGCGGTGTCGGTGCGTCCGGGGCGGCTGACAGCCGTAGTCCAGGACCCCGACGGTTCGGCGCACCGGGCCGACGTGCTCCTGGAGGAGCTCTCGCCCGGGCAGTGGGACCACTTCCTGGACATGACGGCGGAGCGGGCCGGTCATGTGGCGGCGCTGCTGGACCGGGAGATGCCGCCGCACCTGGTCGAGGACGCGGCCGACGCGGGCGTCGAACTGCTGCCGGGTCTGGGCGACCTGGAGCCGGAGTGCGACTGTGAGGCCTGGGACCACTGCGGGCACACGGCGGCCCTCTGCTACCAGGTGGCACGGCTGCTGGACCAGGACCCCTTCGTACTGATGCTGATGCGCGGACGCGACGAAACCGCCCTGCTGGAGGACCTGCAGGCGCGCAGCGGGGCTTCGGCGGCGAGTTCCTCCGGGCCGGAAGGCGTGGACGCGGCCGAGGCGTACGCCGCCGGTGACATCCTGCCGCCGCTCCCGGACGTGCCCGGACTCCCCGGGGAACCCGGTCTTCCGCCGTCCCTGGACACCGAGACACCCCCCGCCCCCGGCATCGCCCCGGCGGCGCTGGCGTTCCTGGCCGCGCGGACGGCCGTGGAGGCGCACCGCCTGCTCGCGGAGGCGCTCCGGGGCACCGCCCACGAGGAGTTGACGGTCGCGCAGGACGCGGTGCGGCTGGCCGCGGGTGACCCCGGCCGGGAGATGAGCGACCGGCTCGCCGACGGGTCGGGACGCGGACGGGAGGGCCTGGCGACGGCCGTGCGCGCCTGGCGTCACGGCGGGACGGCCGCACTCTCCGTCCTCGACGACGAGTGGCGTGTGGAGGGCGAGACGCTCGCACGCGCGCGTGCCGCCCTGGAGTCGGCCTGGGACGCCGCCGAACGGCCGGAGCTGCGGCCACGGGGCAACCGGTGGACGGTCGCCGGCGCGCCGGTCCAGCTGCGCCTCGACCGGGACGGCCGCTGGTGGCCCTACCGCAAGGAGCGCGGCCGCTGGCTGCCCGCGGCAGGCCCCGCCCAGGACCCGGCGACGGCTCTGGCCTCCGTGACGGGCCCGCCGTCGGCGGAACTCACCCCCGCAGAAGGGAACTCCCTGTGACACTCACCTGGTACGGCCCGGACATCCTCACCGTCGCCGACGAGCTCACCGAGGCGTACGCCGAGGTCTTCACGGCACCGCCGTGGGAGCCCCGGGATGCCGAGGAGACCCGGGTGGAGTTCCGTGAGCGGCTGGAGACGGACGTGCGCCGTCCGGGTTTCCGGGCGGTGCTGGTGCTGTCGGAGGACGGCCGGGTGGACGGTTTCGCCACGGGATGGACCACCCAGGCGCCCTTCCGAACCGACCGCGCCTACGGAAAGGTGACCCGGCGGCTCGGGGCCGAGCGGGTGAACGAGCTGCTCGTGGGCCGCCTAGAGATCGACGAACTGGGCGTGTGCTCCCGGGCCCGCGGCACGGGCCTGGGGCGGCGGCTCCTGTCCGCTCTCAGCTCCGGCGCACCCGATGGCCGGGCCTGGTTGATGACCTGGAACGGTGCCCCGGACGCACTGGCCTTCTACCGCCGGGCCGGATGGCAGGAGCCCGACCCCCTGCCGGGTGAGGAGACGGACATGGTGGTCTTCGTCGCCCCCGGGCCGACCTGACGGCGACACCTCCCATTGCGGGGAGGGCAGGCGCAGGGCACCGGCTCGGCGGCACCCAGCGTCAGGACACCAGCTCGGCGGCACCCAGGCGTCAAGGCACCAACTCACCCGCGTCCAGGGACGGCAGAAGCGACTCGAAGCCGCTCGGCAGATCGCTGGGCAGATCGCTCGGGAGCCGAGTCGGGAAGCCCGACGGCAGCCGGGTCGGCAGCCCGCTCGGCAACCCGCTCGGCAACTCCGTGGGGATCCCGAAGGACGGTTCCGGAGAGCGGCTCGTGCTCCCGCCGGACGGATCAGCGTCCGGCGAGTCGTCCCTGCCCGAGGCCATCAGCACCACGATGGACACGGCTGCGACGGCCGCGAGCACGGCGAGCAGGATCAGCAGCGGGTTCCGGCGCCTGGGAGGCCGGGGCGGATGCGGCGGTACGGGCGGCAGGGCCATACCGACAGAGTCGCCGCGCACCGCTCCGGCCGGGAGGGGCGCACGGAAGCTGATACGGACTCATGGCGTGGATCGCATGATTCCGCGGCATGACGGACCCTGTGGCCGACCCGGCCCGACCCGGCCGGCCAGCGTGGGCCCGGCCGGTCGGCGGGCCCGGCAGGACGCCGGGCCCGCACGCGCGCGCGGACTCAGCCACGTGCCCCCAGCAGGTGGTCCATCGCCAGCTGGTCCAGGTGCTCGAAGGCCATGCCGCGTGCGGCGGCCGCCTCCACGTCGAACGCCTCGAACGCCGACCGGTCGGCGAGCAGCGCCTGGAGGCCGTCCGCGGCGGTGGGCTGGGCCAGCTCGTCGAGACGGGCCGCGCGCAGGGCCTCCTGGACCTCCGGGTCGGCGCGGAAGGCGGCGGCGCGCTCCTTGAGGATGAGGTAGTTGCGCATGCAGCCGGCCGCCGAGGCCCACACGCCGTCGAGGTCCTCGGTGCGCGGCGGCTTGAAGTCGAAGTGGCGCGGACCGCTGTAACCGGCCGACTCCAGCAGGTCGACCAGCCAGAACGCGGCGCGCAGGTCACCGGCGCCGAAGCGCAGATCCTGGTCGTACTTGATGCCGGACTGGCCGTTGAGGTCGATGTGGAACAGCTTGCCCGCCCACAGCGCCTGCGCGATGCCGTGCGGGAAGTTCAGCCCGGCCATCTGCTCGTGCCCGACCTCGGGGTTGACGCCGTACAGTTCCGGCCGCTCCAGGCGCTCGATGAACGCCAGGGCGTGGCCGACGGTCGGCAGGAGGATGTCGCCGCGCGGCTCGTTCGGCTTGGGCTCGATCGCGAAGCGCAGGTCGTAGCCCTGGGAGGTGACGTACTCGCCGAGCAGGTCGAAGGCCTCCTTCATCCGGTCCAGGGCCGCGCGGACGTCCTTGGCGGCACCGGACTCGGCACCCTCACGGCCGCCCCACGCCACGTACACCTGGGCGCCGAGCTCGGCGGCGAGGTCGATGTTGCGGATGGTCTTGCGCAGCGCGTACCGGCGCACGTCGCGGTCGTTGGCGGTGAACGCGCCGTCCTTGAAGACCGGGTGCGTGAAGAGGTTGGTGGTGGCCATCGGGACCTTCATGCCCGTGGCGTCCAGCGCCTGACGGAAGCGCTTGATGTGTGCCTCGCGCTCGGTGTCGCCGGAGCCGAACGGAATCAGGTCGTCGTCGTGGAAGGTCACACCGTGGGCGCCCAGCTCAGCCAGCCGCTGCACCGTCTCGACCGGGTCGAGGGCACGCCGCGTGGCGTCGCCGAAGGGGTCCCGTCCCTGCCAGCCGACGGTCCACAGGCCGAAGGTGAACCTGTCCTCGGGGGTGGGCTGGTAGCTCATGCCGCGGCTCCTTGCTCGCTGAGGCTATTTCGTCATGCCGATTTACAAATTAGTATGCGGGCACCTCTCTGGGAAGAGACAAGGTGCCTCCGAACGGAGACACGTGCCGCGCGCAGTAGGGAGAAGCCCGATGTCAGCAGCCGAGGGTCCGCTCGTCGTCGGAGTGGACTCGTCCACCCAGTCCACCAAGGCCCTGGTGGTCGACGCGTCCACCGGCCGGGTGGTGGCGAGCGGCCAGGCGCCGCACACGGTCTCCTCGGGGGCGGGGCGCGAGACCGATCCGCGCCAGTGGTGGGACGCCCTGTGCGAGGCGCTGCGCCAGTGCGGTGACGCGGCGCACGAGGCCGCCGCCGTGTCGGTCGGCGGGCAGCAGCACGGCCTGGTCGCCCTGGACGGGCGGGGTGAGCCGGTACGGCCGGCCCTGCTGTGGAACGACGTGCGTTCGGCGCCGCAGGCCCGCCGGCTGACCGAGGAACTGGGCGGCGCGAAGTTCTGGGCCGACCGCACCGGAAGCGTGCCCGCGGCCTCGTTCACGGTCACGAAATGGGCGTGGCTGGCCGAGCACGAGCCGGAGGCGGTGCGTGCCACGAAGGCCGTGCGCCTCCCCCACGACTACCTCACCGAGCGGCTCACCGGGCAGGGCACGACCGACCGCGGCGACGTCTCCGGGACGGGCTGGTGGGCCTCCGGGACGGAGGCGTACGACGAGGAGATCCTCGCGCACGTGGGGCTCGACCCTGCCCTGCTGCCGCGGGTGGTCCGGCCCGGCGAGGTGGCGGGTACCGTGCGTGACGGCCACGACCTGCCGTTCTCCCGGGGCACCCTGGTCGCGCCCGGCACGGGCGACAACGCCGCCGCCGCGCTGGGCCTCGGAGTGCGGCCGGGCGTGCCGGTGATGAGCCTCGGCACCTCGGGCACGGTGTACGCCGTGTCGCGGCACCGGCCCGCCGATCCGACCGGGACGGTGGCGGGCTTCGCCGACGCCCGCGGCGACTGGCTGCCGCTGGCCTGCACCCTGAACTGCACGCTCGCCGTCGACCGTGTCGCGGCGCTGCTGGGCCTTGACCGCGAAGCCGTGGAGCCCGGCACGGCCGTGACGCTCCTGCCCTACCTGGACGGCGAACGCACCCCGAACCTGCCCAACGCCTCCGGCCTGCTGCACGGCCTGCGCCACGACACAACCGCCGGCCAGGTGCTCCAGGCCGCCTATGACGGTGCCGTGCACTCCTTGCTCGGCGCTCTCGACCTGGTACTCGACGACGACGCGGACCGTTCGGAACCCCTGGTGCTGATCGGCGGCGGCGCCCGGGGCACCGCCTGGCAGCAGACCGTGCGGCGGCTGTCGGGGCGTCCCGTGCAGGTGCCCGAGGCCCGGGAACTGGTCGCGCTCGGCGCCGCGGCACAGGCGGCCGGGCTGCTGACCGGAGAGGATCCGGCGGCTGTCGCTCGGCGCTGGGACACGGCGGCCGGGCCGGTGCTCGACGCCGTCGAGCGGGACGAGGAGACGCTGGCCAGGATCGCCGGGGTACTCTCCGACGCGGCTCCGCTGCTGGAGCGGCCCACGGACACCCACTGAGGACTGGCGTCAGGCATGACCGCACCGCTGCACGAGGCCCGTCCCTCCGGACCGGGACGCGCGCTGCCCGACACCCAGCAGGGCATGCGCCGCCGCAACCTCGCCCGCGTCCTGCACACTCTCCGCGCCGAGGGGCCGCTGTCCCGGGCCGCCGTCGCCTCACGGATCGGACTGACCCGGGCGGCGGTCTCGACGCTCGTCGACGAGCTCATCCGGTCGGGACTTCTCGAAGAGCTGGGGCCGGAGCGGCCCGGCCGGGTGGGACGGCCCGGTTCCGCGCTCGCCGTCAGCGGACGCGGCCCGGCAGGCATCGGCGCGGAGGTCGGTGTCGACCATCTCGCGGTCTGCGCCGTCGACCTGCGCGGCACGACCCGGGCGCGGGCGATACGGCAGGGGGCGAACCGCGGCCGCTCCCCCGAGCCCGTGCTCGCGGAACTCACCGAGCTGATCCGGCAGGTCGTCGCCGAGGCGGAGGGCGAGGGTCTGTGGCCGGCCGGACTCGCCGTGGCCGTGCCGGGCCTGGTGGCGCGCGACGGCCGGAGGGTCGTGCGCGCCCCGAACCTCGGCTGGCACGACACGGACCTCGGCACACTGCTGCCGGCCGGAATCCCGCTGACCGTGGACAACGAGGCCAACTTCGGTGCCCTCGCCGAACTCTGGCTGGGTGAGGACACGCCCCGCGACTTCCTGCACGTCTCGGCGGAGATCGGTATCGGTGCGGCGGTCGTGGTGGACGGCGGGCTGCTGCGCGGAACCCGCGGTTTCGCGGGCGAGTTGGGTCACGTGCCGGTCCGGCCGGACGGGCCGGAGTGCGCCTGCGGCGGCCGGGGCTGCCTGGAGCAGTACGCGGGTGAGGAGGCCGTGCTGCGTGCGGCCGGCCTGGAACCCGGCGAGGACCGGGTCGGACTGCTCGCGGGGCGTGCCGCGCAGGGCGACGAGAACGTGCGCCGCGCCCTGTGCGACGCGGGCACGGCGCTCGGTGTGGCTCTGACCGGGGCGGTCAACCTGCTCGACCCGGAGAGCGTGGTCCTGGGCGGGGAACTGTCCGGTCTTGCGCCGTGGCTGCTGCCCTCGCTGCGGGACGAGCTGGCGCGGCGTACGGCAGGTCCGGTCTGCCCCGTGTCCGTGTCCGGGCTGGGACCTGAAGGCCCGCTGCTGGGAGCCGCGCACTCGGTGGTCCGGGCGGTGCTGGACGATCCGGCGGCGGTCGCCGGGCAGGCCTGAGACGGGTCATCGCCGCCCCCCACGTCGGCCGACCTGTCCGAACTCTTCCAATCACCCGACCGGGTGAGGGAGTTGTCCACATTCGAGGGCCCGTCCACCGATTCGCACCGCATCCTCCCGACCGACCGGCAGGGGCCGTAACTTGATCACGGCGGGCCGCGACCGCAGCGGCCGCAGCTCCGCGCAGTTGAGCAAGAGTCCCCCTCCCGTCGAGCCCGGAAGGCACACACCCATGCAACGGACCACGTCCCTCCCCAGCAGGCGAGGCATCCTCGCGGGCGCCGCCCTCACCGCTGTCCCCGCCGTCCTGCTCTCCGGCACCCGGGCCGATGCCCGGCCCCGGGCCGTCGACCACCCCGGAGCGGCGTGGCACCCCGCGAGCCGCAGGAACTACACGCCGTCGAACCGCCCGCGCGCCCACCCACTGCGTTACGTGATCATCCACGTGGCGCAGACGACCTACTCCGGCACCCTGTCCGTCTTCCGGAACCCCAGGACGAAGGTGTCCGCACACTACGTGGTGCGCTCCTCCGACGGGCGTGTCGCGCAGTGCGTGCGCGATTCCGACATCGCCTGGCACGCGGGGAACTGGGACTACAACACCCGCAGCATCGGCATCGAGCACGAAGGCTGGGTGGACCGGCCCGGGTACTTCACCGACGTCATGTACGAGCGGTCGGCCCGGCTCACCGCGGCGATCTGCGAGAGGTACGACATCCCGAAGAACCGGGCGCACATCATCGGCCATCACGAGGTACCGGGCAGCGACCACACCGACCCGGGCCGGCACTGGGACTGGAAGCGCTACCTCAGACTCGTCACATCCGCCTGAGAACCAGGTGGGAAGCCCTGCGCTCCACCTCACGTCCCGGTTACAAATCGCTCAACCCCTGGTTGCGGACCGGTAAGCAGGCGACGATGGGGCCATGACTCTGGCCCAGCGCGCCATGGAGCGCCTGCAGGCCTGGCCCGACCTCATGGCGGGCCCGGCGAGTTGCGGTACCGGAAAGGCGCTCCGTTCCGTCCGTGACGAGATCGTTCACTTCCACTCCTCACGGGACGTGGACCTCCACCTCACTCGCCGGGCCATCCAGCGCATCCATTCCGACCTCGCCGGTTCGAGCGCGATCCACCTGCTGCCCGGATCGGGCTGGGTGACGATCCACCTCGACTGCGAGGCGGACGTCGACCTGCTGCTGAGCCTGGTGAGCATCGCCCTCAAGGCGCACCAGGCGCCCCCCGCCGATGACGACGGGCGGCGGCTCGGCGGGTGCAACTTCCGCCGGGTCACGGTGCTTCCGCGTGACGCCGTGGCGGGCGGCTGAACCTTGGCGGACGAACCGGAGGCGGTCAACGCCGAGGCCTGGGACGCGTACGGGGCGCACCATCTGCGACGGGGCACTGTCCTGCCCGAAGTGGCGGACATCGACTGGGGGTTCGAGGGCGGCGGGCCGGGGAGCGAGGTGCTCGGGGAGCTGACGGGCCGGCGGGTGCTGGACCTCGGGTGCGGTACGGCCCGGCACGCCGCCCACCTGGTCCGGGCCCACGGCGCGCTGGTGGACGCGGTCGACGCCTCGGCCGGGCAGTACGAGCGGGCCCGGGGCCGCTACGGCTCATTGCCCGGGCTGCGGCTGGTCCTCGGCGACGCCGTGGAGCATCTGCGTGCAGCGGAGCCGTACGACGTCGTCTACTCCGTCAACGCCGTCCCGTACGTCGATCCGCACCGGTTGCTGCCCGCACTCGCCGGGGCGCTGAGGCCGGGTGGCAGGCTCTGTTTCACGGTGCTCCACTGCAACAGCCGGGGTGACGGGCCGTCGGACCGCGTCGCCGCCCGGCCCGAGGTGCTGCGGCTGGCGGGTGGCGGCGAGGCCACCGTCCGGATGTGGGTGCTCACGCCGGAGCTCTGGACGGCGCTGCTCACCGAGTACGGGCTCCGCGTGGAGGGGATCGACGTCCTCGACACGCCGGAGGAGGGCAACCGGGCCTCCTACCGGCTCTTCCGGGTGACCCGGCCCGTCAGGGTCTCCTCCCGGCCGCGCGTCGACAAGGCGCCGCCGGCGCACGCCGCCATCGGGGTGGGGGCGGTCCTGTACGGTCCGCGCGGACTGCTTCTGGGCCGGCACCGGCGCGGGACGTGGGAGCTGCCGGGAGGGACGGTGGAGCCCGGCGAGTCGTTGCAGGAGACGGTCGTGCGGGAGCTCGGCGAGGAGACGGGCCTCGCGGCACGGCCCGAGGACGTCCGGCTGCTCGGGACGCTCCTGGACGACGCGGGCGGTGTCGTCCGCGTGACCGTGCCCGCCCTGGTCACCGGCTGGCGGGGGGAGCCGTCGGACCAGCCCGGGGAGAGCGTGGGCCGCTGGCGCTGGTTCGCCCTGGACCGGCTGCCGGAGCAGTTGTTCGTGTGCAGCGCGCAGGCCCTCACCGCCTGGCGCCCCGGTCTGCCGATCGACCACACGCCCGCGCACTACACGCCGTATGCCACCGGAACGGGCGACAGCTGAAGCACCCAGAGGGGTGTGTTTTTTCAGCCGTTCCCGCGTAGCAGGCGCTCGGCCGCCCTGCCGGCCCCCGTGGTCTGGTGCACTGCCCCTGAGGGTCCCGACAGTTGACGAGGCATCAGGGGGCACGATGGCAGGTCGTCGCAGGCGACGGGGTGCAGGCAGAGCGGTACTGGCGTTCCTCACGGCGTTCGGCGCGCTGACCGGTGCGGCCCTGGTGGGGGCAGCTCCGGCCGGCGCCGTCCAGAAGGGCGTATGGGTCGCACCGGGCGTGAGGTACGAGGAGTTCGACATCAGGGCGGCCAAGGGGGTGACGCACGCACATGTACTGAGGGTCGACCTGGGCAATCCGCGGGTACGGGTCGGTCTGCTGTACCCGGGGGCGGTGGCCGCACGGGGGCGGGTCTCGGCGATGGCGGACAGCCAGGGCGCGGTGGCCGGTGTCAACGGCGACTTCTTCAACATCACCGAGACGCAGCATCCGGGTGTCGAGGCGACCGGCGCGAGTGTGGGTCCGGCGATCGCGGCCGGGCGGACCCTCAAGGCGGCCGTGCCGAACGGCCAGCGGTTCGGGCCGGCGCTGCCGCCCGGCACGACCACCGAGGACGTGTTCGGCGTCGGCACCGACGGGCGGGCGCGGCTGGACCGGCTGACGCTGAAGGGGTCGGTGAGTACGGCCGACGCGCAGCTGCCTCTCGGCGGACTCAACCAGTACGCGCTGCCGGTGGGTTCGGTCGGTGCGTTCACCTCCGAGTGGGGCAGCGTCTCCCGGGTGCGCGCCACCTGTGGCACGGACACCGACCGTGCCGCTCCGTGCAGCACGGACACCTACGAGGTGACGGTCCGCCACGGCCGGGTGGTCTCGGCCGCCGACACCCCGGGCACCGGTCCCATCGCCGCGGGGACCACCGTGCTGGTCGGCCGGGAGTCGGGCGCCCAGCAGCTGCGCAAGTTCTCCACCGGTGAATCGGTCGAGGTCGAGCACGGCCTCGTGGCGGCCGGGGACGGCATCGCCTACCGGCTCGCTATCGGCGGTTACCCGGTGCTCTCCGGCGGGCAGCCGCTGCCGGGGCTCGACGACACGACGTCGGCCGTCCGCACCGCCGTGGGGATCGCCAAGGGCGGGCGGCGCGTGCTGCTGCTCGCGCTGGACGGCGCGGCCGCCTACCGCAGCGGCCTGACGATCGCCGAAGTCGCCGGCACCCTGCGGAAGCTGGGCGCGGAGGACGGCTTCAGCCTGGACGGTGGCGGGTCGTCGACGCTGGTCGCGCGCAAGCCCGGCGCGAGCACGGTCTCCGTGCGCAACCATCCCAGCGGCGGCGCCGAACGCCCGGTCCCGAACGGTATCGGTGTGTTCTCGGGGTGATGTCAGGGCCGCAGGCCGCTGACGATCTCGGCCGTCGCGATGAGGCCGCTGTGGATGGTGGGGGCGACGCTGGTGCTGGCCAGTGAGAAGCCGAGCAGCAGGCAGACCAGCGCGTGGGAGATCTTCAGTCCGCCGTTGCGCAGGAAGATCACCGCAAGGATCGCGAGCAGCAGCACCACAGAGATGGAAATGGCCATCGTCAACTCCTCCGCCACGCCGCCATGTCCGGTTCACGGCGTTCGGCCGCAAGTGTGGCGTAGCAGAGGGTTCGTCCGGGCGGCTGAGCTGTCCGCCGAACGTGTGGTGTTCTGCCGCCGCTCCTAGACCGCCCGCCGGGCGTCGAGGAACGCCTCCAGTCCAGCGAGGTCGTCGGTGTTGAGGTGGTCGACGCCGGCGGCGAGCAGTTCGCCCCAGAGTGCGTCGCGGGCGGGGCCGGCCAGGTCCGGGGTCGCCCAGAACCGCACCTTCTGCCCCCGCTGGTGTGCGGTCCTGACGATGCCCCGCAGCTTCTGCCGCTCGGCGTCCGGGAAGGCGCCGATTCCCCGCCAGGTGAAGTTGAGCGTCCAGTTGTCGCTGATCAGAGGGATGAAGGAGGCCGGTGCCGGGCCGCCGAGGTCGGCGAGGCGGCCGTCGTAGAAGGCGCGCCGGACGGTCTGGGCCTCCATGGGCGCGCGGGCCGCGCGGTCGCCGGAGACCACGGCGGTGACCGGGCCGCGGTGGACACGGCCGTGGGCGTACGTGGTGAACAGGTGCCGGTGGCGCCGGAGATGGCGGTCGAGTTCGCGGTATGTCGAGGAGCCCTCGGTCTTGATGTCGATGAGCAGGTGCAGCGAGCCGCGGTGACCCCGGTACACCGTGCCGCGGTTGGCGCGGACACGGGCGGCGAGCGGGTCGAGGTAGAGGGACTCCAGGGTGCGGGAGGGGTCGAGGTCCTCCGGGTCGTGGGCGACGAGGAGCTGGTCACCCACGAGGTGGATGTCCGCCTCGACGCTGCCGAAGCGGTGGTCGAGGGCGTCGAACAGGGGGCGCCGGTGCTCGTAGTCGTTGTGGGCGTGGGCGCGCCACAGCGGGCGGGGCCGGTACGTGCGTTCGCCTGCCCCTGCGGGGGCGGCGGGGAGGGCGATCGAGCCCGCGAGGGCCGCGCCGAGGGTGGTGAGGGCCGTGCGACGGGTGGTGAGGGCCATGCTCTGCCTCCCTGGAGATGCCGTACGGGGACCCTGCGAGTATGGGGTCCCGGCAGCTCAAGGAGCAGGCCTGGGAACGGAGTTGGCCGGACCGCCGCCACGCGTTCACTTCACCGGACCGGGCACAGCGAAAGGCCCGCCCCTGGTGGGACGGGCCTTTCCGTGAGTCCGGCCGTTCGACGGCGTCGACCGATGGACGTCAGGGGGCCTGGAGGTCGGCCAGTGCGGCCAGTGCCTCCCGGTGGGCGCCCGGCGTGCCGTAGGCGATCGAGTCGGCCTTGGCGCGCTTGAGGTACAGATGCACGGGGTGCTCCCACGTCATGCCGATGCCGCCGTGCAGTTGCAGGGCTTCCTCGGCGGCGTGCACGGCCACGGGTGCCGCGTAGGCCTGGGCGACGGTGACGGCCATGTCCACGTCGTCGCCGTTCGCCAGGGCGTCGGCGGCGTTGCGGGCGGCCGCACGGGTGTTGACGACCTCCAGCCACAGCTGGGCCAGCCGGTGCTTGATCGACTGGAAGCCGCCCACGGGCCGGTTGAACTGCTTGCGTTCCCTCAGGTAGCGGACGGTCTCCGTCAGCGTCCACTCGGCGAGCCCGAACTGCTCGGAGGCGAGCAGCCCGGCACCGGCGCGCAGTGCTCGGCGCACGGCGGGTTCGGCGTCGCCCAGCAGCCGGCCCTGCACCCCGGCGAGGGTGACGGTCGCGAGCGGCCGGGTCAGGTCCAGGGAGGTCTGGGGCGTGACGGTCGCGGTGGTGGCGTCGACGGCGTACAGACCGCCGTCGTCGGCGGGGACGAGCAGCACGTCGGCGACGGCGGCGTCGGCGATGCCGGTCAGTTCGCCGTGCAGCAGCCCGTCCTCGTGCCGGACGACCCGGTAGGCGGCGCCCGGCGCGACGTTGAGGGCGACCGCGAGCGCGCCGATCGTCGTGCCGGTCGCGAGGTCGCGCAGGAGGTCGTCGGTGCCGCAGGCGAGCAGGGCCTCGGTGGCGACGACCGCGCTCGTCAGGTACGGCACGGGCGCGACCGCGCGTCCCAGTTCCTCCATCACGACGGCGACTTCGCGGTGCGTGGCGCCCTGGCCGTCGAGTTCCTCGGGGACGAGCAGGCCGGCGAGACCCATGCCGTCGGTGAGCGCCTTCCACAGGGCCAGGTGGTGCGGGGTGCCCGACTCGGTGCGGGCGATGACGCCGGGGGCGTCGCAGTGGTCGGTGAGCAGGTCGCGGACGGCGGAGCGCAGCGCCTCTTCCTCTTCCGAGTACAGCAGGTCACTCATCGGGCGAGGTCCTTCCAGGCGACGTCCTTGTCGGTGCGCGGCTCGGGGGGCAGGCCCAGGACGCGCTCGGCGACGATGTTCAGCAGGACCTCGCTGGTCCCGCCCTCGATGCTGTTGCCCTTGGAGCGCAGGTAGCGGTAGCCCGCTTCGCGGCCGGTGAAGTCGACCAGCTCCGGGCGCCGCATGGTCCAGTCGTCGTACAGCAGGCCCTCCTCGCCGAGGAGTTCCACTTCCAGGCCGCTGATCTCCTGGTTGAGGCGGGCGAAGGCCAGCTTCATGCCGGCACCCTCGGGGCCGGGCTGTCCCGCGACGAGCTGCTGGCGCAGCCGCTCGGCGGTGAGGCGGGAGACCTCGGACTCCACCCAGAGCTTCAGCAGGCGCTGGTGCAGGTCGTGGGTGCGCAGCTCGGGCCGCTCGCGCCAGGTCTTCGAGATCGGGCCGATCATGCCGCCCTCGCGGGGCAGCCGCATGCCGCCGATGGCCACGCGCTCGTTGTTGAGCGTAGTCTGGGCGACCTTCCAGCCGTCGCCGATCTCGCCGAGGCGGCGCGCGTCGGGGATGCGGACGCCGGTGAGGAACACCTCGTTGAACTCGGCCTCGCCGGTGACCTGCCGCAGCGGACGCACCTCGACGCCCGGATCGGTCATGTCGCACACGAAGTACGTGATGCCCCGGTGCTTGGGCACGTCCGGGTCGGTGCGGGCGATGAGGATCGCCCAGCGGGCCACATGGGCGCTGGACGTCCACACCTTCTGCCCGTTGACGACCCAGTCCTCGCCCTCGCGCACGGCCCGGGTGCCCAGGGCGGCGAGGTCGGATCCGGCGCCAGGCTCGCTGAACAGCTGGCACCAGACCTCCTCCCCCGTCCACAACGGCCGGAGGAAGCGCCGCTTCTGCTCCTCGGTGCCGTACTGGAGGATCGTCGGCGCGGCCATGCCGAGGCCGATGCCGATGCGCCGCGGGTCGTTGTCGGGCGCTCCGGCGGCCTCCAGCTCGGCGTCCACGACGGCCTGGAGGGAGCGGGGGGCACCGAGTCCGCCGAGGCCCTGCGGGTAGTGCACCCAGGCGAGTCCGGCGTCGAAGCGGGCCCGCAGGAAGTCCAGGCGGTCGGTGGAGGCCGGCGGATGGGCGGCCAGCAACTCCCGGGTGCGGTTGCGCAGTTCTTCGGCGTCGGTCATGCCGCCTCCTCCATGACGACCGCGATGCGGCCGGTGGTCAGGCCGTCCGCCACCTTCTGCACGGCGGCGGCCGCGCCGCCGAGCGGCACGCGCTCGCTCACCAGCGGCTTGATCGCGCCCCGGGCGGCCAGCTCCGTGAGCTGCTCGTGGCAGTGCTGGACCAGCTTGGGGTTCTTGGTGTTGTACAGGCCCCAGTGCAGGCCGAGGACCGAGTAGTTCTTCACCAGGGCGTGGTTCAGGCCGGGGCTGGGGATCGTGCCGCTGGCGAAGCCGACGACCACGATGCGCCCCTCGAAGGCGACGGCCTTGGCGGACTGGGTGTAGGCCTCGCCGCCGACCGGGTCGTAGATCACGTCGGCGCCCCGGCCGCCGGTGGCCTCCTTGACGGCGGCGACGACGTCCTCGGAGCGCCGGTCGATCACGACGTCACAGCCCAGCTCGCGGGCGACGGCCGCCTTCCCGGAGCCGCCGACGACACCGATGACGGTGGCGCCGGCGGCCTTCCCGAGCTGCACGGCCGCGCTGCCGACCCCTCCAGCGGCAGCGTGGACGAGCAGGGTCTCGCCGGCCTCCAGACCGGCCCGGCGGTGCAGACCGAACCAGCCGGTCTGATAGCCGATGTGCAGGGCCGCGGCCTCGGCGTCGTCGAGGGCGTCCGGCGCGGGCAGGAGCGCGGCGGCGTCCGCGACGGCGTATTGGGCGAAGCCGCCGTGGGGCAGCGCCGGGTTGGCGATCACCCGGCGGCCGTCCTCGGTCTCGCCGCAGATCTCCACGCCCGGGGTGAACGGCAGCGGCGGCCTGACCTGGTACTGGCCGCGGCAGAGCAGGGCGTCCGGGAAGTTGATGTTGGCCGCGCGCACCTTCAGCAGGACCTGGCCGTCACCGGGGGTGGGCGGTTCCACGTCCTGCAGCCGCATCACCTCGCCCGGCTCGCCGTTCTCGTGCACTTGCCATGCCTGCATGCGGGGCCTCCACGGGGGACTGCTGTGTCTGACCGGGGTCGGTTCGCATACTAAGCGGTCGCTTGCCCATGAGGGAACAGTTGCCGGGCAAATCCCGCACGGAGTGCTCGGGCCACGTGTTCTTCTTCCGTCCGGAGGGTTGCCCGTGCGTCACGCGCCCTTCGGCCGCGCCCGCACATGCATCCGCTCGCCCTGCGGCCCGAACAGGCTGAGGAACTCCACCGGCCCCTCCCCCGTCGACCCGAACCAGTGCGGTACCCGGGTGTCGAACTCGGCGGCCTCCCCCGCCGTGAGCACCACGTCGTGCTCGCCCAGCACCAGGCGCAGCTTCCCGGACAGCACGTACAGCCACTCGTAGCCCTCGTGCGTCCGGGGATCCGGCTCCTGCCTGCGCTTCGGTTCGAGGACCTTGTAGGCCTGCAGGCCGCCGGGCTGGCGGGTGAGCGGCCAGTGGGTGCGGCCGCCCATCACGATCGGCTTGGACCGTACGCGCGGATCACCGGCCGGCGGGGCGCCGACCAGCTCGTCCAGCGCCACCCGGTGGGCGCGCGCGATCGGCAGCAGCAGTTCCAGACTGGGTTTACGCAGGCCGGACTCCAGCCGCGAGAGGGTGCTGACGGAGATGCCGGTGGTCTCGGAGAGCGCCGCCAGGGTCACCTCCCGGTCCTTGCGCATCTGCCGCAGCCGGGGGCCCACGCCCGCGAGTACCTCGTCCGTCGTCATGGCCGTATTGCAGTTTCGGCAACGTTGTTTGTCAATCCCGCAGGGCCGGGGCGACGCTCGGCAGCGGAGGTGGTCACATGACCGAGAAGTACGCAGTGGTCGTCGTCGGCGGGGGCGCGGCGGGTCTGTCCGCCGCGCTGGTGCTGGGGCGGGCCCGGCACCGCACGCTGGTGATCGACGCGGGTGAGCCGCGCAACGCGCCCGCCGCGCACATGCAGGGCTACCTGTCGCGGGACGGCATGCCGCCCGCGGAGTTCCTGGCCGTCGGCCGGGAGGAGATCGCGCGCTACGGCGTGGAGCTCGTGCGGGACCGGGTGGTGCGGGTGGAGAAGGGCGAGGACTTCACCGTGGTGTCGGCCGGCGGCCGGAGTGTGCGGGCCCGGCGGCTGGTCGTCGCCACCGGGCTGAAGGACGAGCTGCCCGCGGTGCCCGGGGTCGCCGAGCGGTTCGGCCGGGACGTGCTGCACTGCCCCTTCTGCCACGGCTGGGAGGTCCGCGACCAGCCGTTCGGGGTGCTGGCCACGAGCCCGGCGAGCGTGCACCAGGCGCTGATGGTGTCCCAGTGGTCGAAGGACGTGCGGTTCTTCCCGCACACCGTCGCCGAGGAGGAGCTCTCCGACGAGGATCTGCGCCGGCTGGCCGCGGCCGGGGTGGACGTGGTGCCCGGGGAGGTCGCGGAGCTGGTGACCGAGGACGACCGGCTCACCGGCATCCGGCTCGCGGACGGTACGACGCACCCCCGCTCGGTGCTGTTCACCGCCCCGCGGGCCGTACCGCGGACCGGCCTGCTGGAGCGGCTCGGCGCCGAGCTGCACGAGACGCCGTTCGGCGCGTACCCGGTGGTCGACGCGACCGGCCTGACGACCGTGCCCGGCGTATGGGCCGCGGGCAACGCCATCGGCTTCTCCGAGCAGGTCGTGCACGCGGCGAGCGGCGGATACCGGGCGGCGTCCGCGATCGTCGGGGACCTGCTGATGACGGACCTCGACACGGCAGTGCGGCGGCAGGGCCCCGCGTAAGCACGCGACGCTCACCGGGCCACGGCCGGGGTCAGGAGAGGCGCAGATCGACCCAGGGAACGGTCTCGCCCGGCAGCACGTACCGCTCGATCTCGACGAATCCGTGCGCGCGGGCGAACCGCAGCCCGTCCTCGTTGGAGGACAGGACCACCGTTTCGATGACCTCGGCACCCGCCTTCCGCGCGCGGTCCAGCCCGCGCTCGTAGAGCTCCCCGCCGAATCCCCGCCCGCGGTGGGGGCCGAGCACGCGGGCGATCACCGTGGCCGTCGCGGTGTCGTCCGCCGGCGGGCGTACGGTGCTGCTGCCCACGAGCACGTCCCCTAGGTAGGCGACCTCCAGGTGATGGCGCTTCGCGCGGTCGCGGGCGTCGTCCATCGACAGATGGTGCGTGGGAATGACCGTGTTGTGGACGTGCTGCCAGTCCCTGAGCGCGCTGTCGTCGTCGGGCCGACGGATGCGGAGTTCGGGCATCGCAGCAGAAGAACCCGCGTGCACCGCGCGCGTCAACTGGTTTGCTGCTGCGGCGTCGAAGCGGGGCGGGGACCGGTGCCGCACGCCCGGCGAAGCCGCGCCGGGGCCGCCGGGCCCGGTCGCCCAGGTGTAGAGGCCCCCTGTGAGGTGCACCATGGCTGCATGCTGCTGCACCGGCTGGCCCGAGTGTCCCAGGAGGTCGCCGCCACCTCGGCGCGCTCCCGCAAGACGGCCCTGCTCGCGGAGCTGTTCCGGGATGCCGAGGCGGAGGACGTGCCCATCGTCATCCCGTATCTCGCGGGGCGGCTGCCGCAGGGCCGGATCGGCGTCGGCTGGAAGGTGCTGAGCCGCCCGGTCGCCCCTGCCTCCGAGCCGGGCCTGACCGTGCGGGACGTGGACGCCCGGCTGGCGGATCTCGCCAAGGTGTCCGGCCCGGGCTCCCAGGCGGAACGGACCCGGTTGGTCGGGGAGTTGATGGGCGCGGCCACCGAGGACGAGCAGCGGTTCCTGCTCGGGCTGCTCGCCGGCGAGGTCCGGCAGGGCGCTCTGGACGCGGTGGCGGTCGAGGGGCTGGCGCAGGCGACCGGGGCGCCGTCCGCGGACGTACGGCGGGCCGTGATGCTCGCGGGTTCCCTCCAGACGGTGGCCGAGGCGCTGCTCGCGGACGGCCCCGCCGCCCTCGACCGCTTCCGTCTCACCGTGGGCCGCCCGGTGCTGCCGATGCTGGCGCACAGCGCCTCCTCGGTGGCCGAGGCGGTCGACAAGCTGGGCGCCTGCGCGGTGGAGGAGAAGCTGGACGGCATCCGCGTCCAGGTGCACCGCGACGGCGGCAGCGTGCGGCTCTACACCCGCACCCTCGACGACATCACCGACCGGCTGCCCGAAGTGACGGCCGCCGCACTTCGGTTGCGGAGCGAGCGGTTCATCCTGGACGGCGAGGTGATCTCCTTCGACGAAGGCGGACGCCCCCGCTCCTTCCAGGAGACCGCCGGCCGCGTCGGCTCCCGCACGGACGTGGCGACGGCCGCCCGCGCGATGCCGGTCTCCCCGGTCTTCTTCGACGCGCTGTCCGTCGACGGCCACGACCTGCTCGACCTGCCCTTCGCCGAGCGGCACGCCGAGCTGGCCCGCCTGGTGCCCGAGCCGATGCGGGTGCGGCGCACGCTGGTGTCCGGTCCGGACGACACGCCCACGGCGGAGGAGTTCCTCGCCGAGACCCTGAAGCGCGGCCACGAGGGCGTCGTCGCCAAGGCGCTCGACGCCCCCTACAGCGCGGGGCGGCGCGGCGCGTCCTGGCTGAAGGTCAAGCCCGTCCACACCCTCGACCTGGTCGTGCTGGCCGCCGAGTGGGGCCACGGCCGCCGCACCGGCAAGCTCTCCAACCTCCACCTGGGCGCCCGCACCGCCGACGGCGGACTCGCCATGCTCGGCAAGACCTTCAAGGGCATGACCGACGCGATGCTGACCTGGCAGACCGAACGGCTCCAGCAGCTCGCCGTCGAGACCGGCGACCACGTGGTGACCGTTCGCCCGGAACTCGTCGTCGAGATCGCCTACGACGGGCTGCAGCGCTCCACCCGCTACCCGGCCGGCGTGACCCTGCGCTTCGCCCGGGTGGTCCGCTACCGGGAGGACAAGCGCCCGGAGGACGCCGACACGGTCGAGACGCTGCTGGCCGCCCATCCGGAGGTGAAGCCGTGAAGCGCAGTGCGGGTCTGCTGCTCTTCCACACCACGGACAACGGCCTCGAAGTGCTCCTCGGCCACATGGGCGGCCCGTTCTTCGCCCGGCGCGACGCCGGGGCCTGGACCGTCCCCAAGGGCGAGTACGAGCCGGACGAACCCGCCTGGGAGGCCGCCCGGCGCGAGTTCCGGGAGGAACTGGGGGTGCCCCCGCCCGACGGCGAGGCCATCGACCTCGGCGAGGTCCGGCAGACAGGCGGCAAGATCGTCACGGCCTGGGCGGTCCGGGCTGATCTCGACCCGGCGGCGATCGTGCCCGGCACATTCCGGATGGAGTGGCCGCCGCGCTCCGGGCGGCTCCAGGAGTTCCCCGAGCTGGACCGGGTGGCGTGGTTCGGCATCGACCGGGCCCGCGCGGTGATCGTCAAGGCGCAGGCGGCGTTTCTCGACCGGCTGGCGGAGCACTCGCCCTGAGGAGACGCTCCCGCGTTGCGGTCCCCTCCGCCGCGCGGGAAGGTCGAGACACAGCCCGCTCCGAGGGAGGTCAGCCATGCCCATCGCAACGGTGAACCCGGCGAACGGCGAGACGCTCAAGACGTACGAGGCCATGGGCGAGCAGGAGATCGAGCGCCGGCTCCAGCTCGCGGAGGCCACGTTCCGCACGTACCGGACGACGACCTTCGACGAGCGCGCCCGGCTGCTGCACCGGGCCGCCGACCTCCTCGAAGAGGACCAGCAGGACATCGCCCGCGTGATGACCACCGAGATGGGCAAGCCGATCCAGCAGGCCCGTGCCGAGGCGGCGAAGTGCGCCAAGGCGATGCGCTGGTACGCCGACCACGCCGAGGAACTCCTCGCCGACGAGGAACCGGCCGACTCCGACGTGAAGGACTCCGGAGCCTCCCGCGTCCGGGTCCGCTACCGCCCGCTGGGGCCGGTGCTCGCGGTGATGCCGTGGAACTTCCCGCTGTGGCAGGTGGTCCGTTTCGCCGCTCCCGCGCTGATGGCGGGCAACGTGGGCCTGCTCAAGCACGCCTCGAACGTCCCGCAGACCGCCCTCTACCTGGAGGATCTCTTCCACCGGGCGGGCTTCACCGAGGGCACGTTCCAGACCCTGCTGATCGGCTCCGCCGCGGTCGACGAGATCCTGCGCGACGAGCGGGTCAAGGCCGCCACTCTCACGGGCAGCGAGCCGGCGGGGCGCGCGGTCGCCTCCACCGCCGGGGAGATGGTCAAGAAGACGGTGCTGGAGCTGGGCGGCAGCGATCCGTTCGTCGTGATGCCCTCCGCCGACGTCGACCGGGCCGCGAAGGTCGCGGTGACCGCGCGGGTGCAGAACACCGGGCAGTCCTGCATCGCCGCGAAGCGGTTCATCGTGCACACGGACGTCTACGACGCCTTCGCCGAGCGGTTCGCCGAAGGCATGAAGGCGCTGAAGGTCGGCGACCCCCTGGCCGACGACACCGAGGTCGGGCCGCTCTCCAGCGAGCAGGGGCGGCGTGATCTGGAGGAGCTGGTCGACGACGCGGTGCGCAGCGGGGCGCAGGTGCTGTGCGGTGGCGAACGGCCGGACGGACCGGGCTGGTACTACGCGCCGACGGTACTCGCCGGCATCACCCGCGAGATGCGGATCCACCGGGAGGAGGCGTTCGGGCCGGTCGCCACGCTGTACCGGGCGGCCGACCTGGACGAGGCGGTGCTGATCGCGAACGATTCGCCGTTCGGGCTGAGTTCGAACGTGTGGACGCGGGACGAGGACGAGGTCGACCGGTTCGTCAGGGATCTGGAGGCCGGCGGCGTGTTCTTCAACGGCATGACGGCGTCCCATCCGGCGTTCCCGTTCGGCGGCGTGAAGCGGTCCGGGTACGGGCGTGAGCTGTCCGGGCACGGAATCCGGGAGTTCTGCAACATCACCACTGTTTGGCATGGTGCGTGAGTGTTGCGGGGCTACGATCCCGTCTGTGAACCGCGAAGTGACTCTGCCTCTGATCGTCGACGACCGCGGGACCTTGCAGGTGGCTGCCGCGGATGTCAGCAAGCTGTTGCGGACCGTGGGGGGTCGGTGGGTGCGGCTGGTGGAGGGCGGGGAGTCGGGGCTGGACGAGGACACGGTCGCCGAGCTGGCCATCGAGCTGGCGAAACTGGCCGATCGGATCGATGTGGCCTGTATCGCGCACAGCAGCGGGACCGCGACCTGAGCCCGGCGCCCTAGGAGGGAGTCGCACTCAGCGCGTCCCAGAACATCGCCTCGTACGTCTGCAGCAGGCGGCCGTAGGTGTGTGCCCGTTCCTGGTCGAGGCGCCCGGCGTCCAGGGCCGCCTCCACGGCTGCCGTCGCCAGCCGGTCCAGGTCGGGTGACGGCTCCGCGAAGAAGTCGAAGAAGGCGCAGGCCTCGTCGGTGAACCCGTACTGCTCGCGCAGCGCGGTGGCGATGGTCGCGCAATAGCCGCCCCACGCCGAGAAGTTGGCCGTCAGCGCCAGGACCACGTCCGCCGGTGCGGCGTTGAGCGCCAGCCAGGCCACGTACGCGGGGTACGCCTGGCAGCCGGGCAGCGGCTCGTACGACACCTCCTGCGCGCGGCACGCCCGTGCGAAGGCGGCCAGGCGCTCGCCCGCCAGCGCCTCACCCTGCGCGAGGGCCGTGAAGAAGGCCGCGGCCTCCGGGTCGGCCGCTGCGGACCGGGCGGCCAGGTGCTCGAACGCGCGACGGTCCGCGGGGATCACCCAGGTCTGTTCCAGGGCGAGCGCGGCGAGGCCGGCGCGGGGTGCCGTACCGGCGGCGATCCGCGGGACCAAGGGATTGGCGTTCGGGTCCGGGGCGAGGGCCGCCGTGGTCGTCCGCAACAGGTCCCGGGCCGGGTGCGTCATCGCTTCCTCCGTCGTCGAGGTGTCGGGACGAGCCTGGCACGGCTCCCCCCGCTACGAGCAGTCCGGCGCGAAGCCGGACGTGCCCGCACGGGTTCGCCGACCCGACGGACACGCCGACGATGACCTTCGGGCAGTGCTAGCGGATCGGCACGCCGGCGAGGGTCCGGGCGATCACCAGGCGCTGGATCTCGCTCGTGCCCTCGAAGATGGTGTAGATGGCCGCGTCCCGGTGCATGCGCTCGACCGGGTACTCCCGGGTGTAGCCGTTGCCGCCGAGGATCTGGATCGCCTGGCCCGTGACCTTCTTGGCCGTCTCGCTCGCGAACAGCTTGGACATCGAGCCCTCGGCCGCGGTGAACGGCTTGCCGTTGACCGCCATCCAGGAGGCCCGCCAGACGAGGAGCCGGGCCGCGTCGATGGACGTGCGCATGTCGGCGAGCTGGAACGCCACGCCCTGGTTGTCGACGATCGGCCGCCCGAACTGCTCCCGGGTGGTGGCGTAGTCGAGGGCGACCTCGTACGCGGCCCGGGCGGTTCCGACGGCCATGGCGCCGACGGCCGGGCGCGAGGCCTCGAACGTGGCCATCGCCGCGTTCTTCACGCGCTCCCCGCCCTGCCTGGCCTTCTCCCGGGCGCGGGCGAGCCGCTCGTCGAGCTTCTCCTTGCCGCCGAGCAGGCACGAGCCGGGCACCCGCACGTTGTCCAGGACGACCTCGGCGGTGTGCGAGGCGCGGATGCCGTGCTTCTTGAACTTCTGGCCCTGGGACAGCCCCTCGGTGCCCGGCGGGATGATGAAGGAGGCGTGGCCCTTGGAACCGAGCTCGGGGTCGACGACCGCGACCACGACATGGACGTTGGCGATGCCGCCGTTGGTCGCCCAGGTCTTGGTGCCGTTGAGCACCCACTCGTCCTTGGCCTCGTCGTACACGGCCCGGGTGCGCATGGAGGCCACGTCGGAGCCGGCGTCGGGCTCGGAGGAGCAGAACGCCGCGACCTTGACATCGTTGGCGTCGCCGTACATCTGCGGGATCCAGGTGCCGATCTGCTCCTCGGTGCCGTTGGCGAGGACGCCCACGGCTGCCAGGCCGGTGCCGACGATGGACAGGGCTATGCCCGCGTCGCCCCAGAACAGCTCCTCCATCGCCATGGGGATGCCGAGGCCGGTGGGGTCGAAGTACTGCTGGGCGTAGAAGTCCAGGGAGTAGATGCCGACCTTGGCGGCCTCCTGGATGACCGGCCAGGGAGTCTCCTCACGCTCGTCCCATTCGGCGGCCGCGGGGCGGATCACGTCGGCCGCGAAGCCGTGGAGCCAGTCCCGGACCTCCTTCTGTTCGTCGTTGAGCTCCATGGTGAACTCGGCCATGTCGTCCCCTCCAGCGGCACACGTGCATGTTACTTGCGGTAACAGCAGTCTGTTACCGGCGGGTAGTCGAAGTCAACTCCTACCGACCGGTCGGCACCCGTTCGGTGTCGGGGGCACGCTTCAGTGTTAGTTTGCGCAGGCGTCATGGAAACAGCACGGGTGGGGAGAGACCATGGACACCACGCAGCGGACCGATCAGCAACGGTCCGCCGACCGCCGTCGGCGCGAGCTGCTGGAGGCCGCCGACCGAGTGGTGCTGCGCGACGGCCCGCAGGCCTCGATGAACGCGATCGCGGCGGAAGCCGGCATCACCAAGCCCATTCTCTACCGGCACTTCGGCGACAAGGGCGGACTTTACGCGGCCCTTGCCATGCGGCACACCGACGCGCTGCTGGACTCGCTGCGGGCGGCGCTGGACGCGCCGGCGGACCGGCGGGAGCGGGTCGAGGCGACGCTGGACACCTACCTCGCGGCGATCGAGGCGCGACCCCAGGTGTACCGGTTCCTGATGCATCCGGCGGAGGGGAGCCAGCCGGGCGATTCGGGCTTCGATGTCGGCAAGCACAGTGCGCCGTTGCTGCGGCGGATGGGTGAGGAGCTGGCACAGGTCATCGAGGAGCGGCTGGATCTCGGGCCGGGCGGGCAGCAGCTCGCTCGCGTGTGGGGGCACGGGATCGTCGGCATGATGCATGCGGCCGGGGACTGGTGGCTGGGTGAACGGCCTTGCTCTCGGGCCGAGTTGGTGCGGAGTCTGGCTGATCTCTTGTGGGGGCGGCTTGCGGCCGCCGGGGATCGGGTCGGGGGGCCGGGGTTCTGACCGTTGCGGCTCGGCAGACCGCCGGTGGGGGTCGTTCGCGCCCACGCGGCGGAGCCGCATATCGAGCACGGCCCCGCGCCCCTGAGGAGTCACCCCATCCGGCGCCATGAGGCCTTGGCCACTTGCCGCATCAGTCTGCGGTGGCGCCAGCCGCTCAGTTGGTCCGCGTAGATGCGGCCCTCCAGGTGGTCGCACTCGTGCTGCAGGCAGCGGGCGAAGAAGCCCGTGCCGTGGACGGTGACGGGTTCTCCCGTCACCGTGAAGCCCTCGACCACCGCGTGATCGTAGCGTTCCGTGCCCGCTTCCAGGCCCGGCAGGGACAGACAGCCCTCCGGGCCCCGGATCACCACGCCGTCCGTTGCGGTCGGACGGGGGTTGATCACATGGCCGACATGGCGGACGTCCTCGTCGTCGGGACAGTCGTAGACGAAGACCCGCAGGGGCACGCCGATCTGGTTGGCGGCGAGGCCGACGCCCTGGGCGGCGTACATGGTCGCGAACAAGTCCTCGACCAGCCGGGCCAGTTCGGGGCCGAAGTCGGTGACCTCCGCGCAAGGCGTGTGCAGGGCGGGGTCGCCGTGCAGGGTGAGGGGTCTCACTCGGCCGTGGGTGCCGGGGATGGGGCTCTGTCGCATGGCGGCAAGAGTAAGGTCCTGTCGGTCCGCGCCTCCCACACGAGTTCGCCACAGTGCCGCGGTTCGGGAGTGCGAATGGATCTCGATAGGCTGAGGTCCACACCACGTGGCCGTCAGGCTTCAAGGCGCGGCGCGTACGCAAGGAGGATCGAGAACTGATGGCAGGCAACTCGGACCCGCTCTCGCCGCGGGCCAAGCTGGCCGTGACCGCGGGCAAGGCGGTCGCGGCGGCATCGCGCGCCGCAGGACGCGGCAGCGGTTCGGTGATCGGCGGCCGGGTCGCGCTGAAACTCGACCCCGACCTCCTCGCCCGGCTCGCCCAGAACCTGGACGTGATCCTGGTCTCCGCGACGAACGGCAAGACCACCACCACCCGGCTCATCGCCGAGGCCCTGCGCGCGGCGGGACCGGTCGTCTCCAACGCGCTCGGCGCCAACATGCCGGCCGGCATCACCTCGGCCCTCGCCGGCAGCTCCGACGCCCGCTACGGCGTCATCGAGGTCGACGAGAAGTACCTCGCCGGTGTCGCCCGGGACACCGCCCCGAAGTGCATCGCCCTGCTCAACCTCTCGCGCGACCAGCTCGACCGGGCCGCCGAGACCCGCATGCTCGCCGAGAACTGGCGGGAGGGACTCGCGGGTTCCAAGGCCGTGGTCGTGGCCAACTGCGACGACCCGCTGGTGGTGTGGGCGGCGTCGTCCTCCCCCAACGTGATCTGGGTCGCCGCGGGGCAGATGTGGAAGGACGACGCCTGGTCCTGCCCGTCGTGCGGCGGCGTGATGCAGCGCCCGGGCGACGACTGGTTCTGCGGCGAGTGCGGCTTCCGCCGTCCGACGCCGAGCTGGGCGCTCTCCGGCGACCACGTGCTCGACCCGCACGGCTCGGCCTGGCCGATCCACCTCCAGCTGCCCGGCCGCGCCAACAAGGCCAACGCCGCCTCCTCGGCCGCAGTCGCCGCCGTGTTCGGGGTGCCGCCGCAGGTCGCGCTGGAGCGCATGTACCAGGTGCAGGCGGTCGCCGGGCGCTACGACGTCGTCCAGTTCCAGGGCCGGGACCTGCGGCTGCTGCTCGCGAAGAACCCGGCCGGCTGGCTGGAGACGTTCTCCCTGATCGACCCGCCGCCCACCCCGGTCATCCTGTCGGTGAACGCGCGCTCCGCCGACGGCACCGACACCTCCTGGCTGTGGGACGTCGACTACTCGCGCCTGACCGGCCACCCGATCTGCGTCGTCGGCGACCGGAGACTGGACCTGGCGGTGCGCCTGGAGGTCGCCGACCAGCACTTCCAGGTCTACGAGAACCTCGACCAGGCGGTGGCGGCGTGCCCGCCGGGCCGGATCGAGGTCATCGCCAACTACACGGCGTTCCAGGACCTGCGCCGCCGCGTCGGCAACTGAGCACGAGACGTCAGGGGACTTTTGTGAGCGACAACCAACTGCGCATCGTCTGGATCTATCCCGACCTGCTCAGCACCTACGGCGACCAGGGCAACGTCCTCGTCGTCGAGCGCCGGGCCCAGCAGCGCGGCCTGGACGTGGCCCGGCTGGACGTGCGCAGTGACCAGCCGATCCCGACCTCCGGCGACATCTACCTGATCGGCGGCGGCGAGGACCGGCCGCAGCGGCTCGCCGCCGAGCGGCTGCGCCGGGACGGCGGCCTGACCCGGGCCGTGGAGAACGGCGCCATCGTGTTCTCCGTGTGCGCCGGCTACCAGATCCTCGGCCACGAGTTCATCAACGACCTCGGCCAGCGCGAGCCCGGTCTCGGGCTGCTGGACGTGGTGTCGGTGCGCGGCGAGGGCGCGCGGTGCGTCGGTGACGTGCTGGGCGATGTCGACCAGCGTCTCGGCCTGCCCCCGCTGACCGGCTTCGAGAACCACCAGGGCGTCACCCACCTGGGCCCCACCGCCCGCCCCCTCGCCCAGGTGCGGTTCGGCAACGGCAACGGCACGGGCGACGGCACGGAGGGTGCGTACAACGACACCGTCTTCGGCACGTACATGCACGGGCCGGTGCTCGCGCGCAACCCGCTGATCGCGGACCTGCTGCTGAAGCTGGCCCTCGACGTCAACGCGCTGCCGCCGACCGACGACCGCTGGTACGAGGCGCTGCGCAACGAGCGGATCGCCGCTGCTCAGCAGCCCGCCTAGGCACAGCGCCGCAGCGTGCCCGGGGTACGCGTCAACCTGCTGGTCAACAGCCCGTATGACGGCCCATCCGCACAGGTGAGCGGGGTCGTCCAGCAGGCGGACGCGTGCTTCGGTCCGGCCCCTCGATGCCGCTAGGGTGGCGGGGATTCCAGCCGGACAACGTGGTCCGGTCCCCGGCCCACGTTGAGAAGGTATTCGGGCTATGCGCATTGGTGTCCTCACGTCCGGCGGCGACTGCCCCGGCCTGAACGCCGTCATCCGGTCCGTCGTGCACCGCGCCGTCGTCGACCACGGCGACGAGGTCATCGGCTTCCGGGACGGCTGGAAGGGCCTCCTGGAGTGCGACTACCTCAAGCTCGACCTCGACGCGGTGGGCGGCATCCTCGCCCGCGGCGGCACGATTCTCGGATCCTCCCGGGTCCAGCCCTCCCATCTGCGCGACGGTGTGGAGCGGGCCAAGGAGCATGTCGCGGAGCTCGGCCTCGACGCGATCATCCCCATCGGCGGCGAGGGCACGCTCAAGGCCGCCAAGCTGATGTCGGACAGCGGTCTGCCCATCGTGGGCGTGCCGAAGACCATCGACAACGACATCGCCGTCACGGACGTCACCTTCGGCTTCGACACGGCCGTGGGGGTGGCGACCGAGGCCCTGGACCGGCTGAAGACCACCGCCGAATCGCACCAGCGGGTCCTGGTGGTCGAGGTCATGGGCCGGCACACCGGCTGGATCGCCCTGCACTCCGGAATGGCGGCCGGCGCGCACGCCATCGTCGTCCCCGAGCGGCCCTTCGACATAGAGGAGCTGACCCGCCGGGTGGGCGAGCGGTTCGAGGCGGGCAAGCGGTTCGCGATCGTCGTCGCGGCGGAGGGGGCCAAGCCCCGGGCCGGGACCATGGAGTTCGACGAGGGCGGCAAGGACATCTACGGGCACGAGCGGTTCGCCGGGATCGCCCGGCAGCTGTCCGTGGAGCTGGAGGGACGGCTGGGGAAGGAAGCCCGGCCGGTGATCCTCGGGCACGTGCAGCGGGGCGGTACGCCGACCGCCTATGACCGGGTGCTGGCCACGCGGTTCGGTTGGCATGCGGTGGAGGCGGTGCACCGGGGTGAGTTCGGGCACATGACCGCGCTGCGCGGCACCGACATCGTGATGACGCCGCTGGCCGAGGCCGTGGAGACGCTGAAGACGGTGCCGGACGAGCGGTACGCCGAGGCGGAGACCGTTCTCTGAGGTCGCGCTGATCTGCCGAGTGCGGGTGGTGTGTGTGGCTTGTCGCGCCCACGCGGCGGAGCCGCAGATCGAACACAGCCCCGCGCCCCTGGAACCTTGCCCCCGGTCACTTGTGTGGCCGGGGGCGGTTCTACTCTTGTGGGCGGACAACTTGCTGCACACCCCCACGAAACAGGAGCCGGCGGAATGGATCACAGCGGGCACGGCATGACCATGGATCTGCCGCCGTTCACGCTGGGACGAGGGCTGGAGTGGTCGGCTGACCCGTTCTTCCTCGTGGCCTGCCTGGCCGGGCTGGCCCTGTACGGGTGGGGTGTCGTGCGGCTCGTCCGCCGCGGGGACAAGTGGCCCGTGGGACGGACGGTCGCCTTCGTCCTGGGCGTGCTGAGCATCATGCTCATGATGTGCACGCAGCTGAACGACTACGGCATGGTCATGTTCAGCGTGCACATGGTGCAGCACATGGTCATCAGCATGGTGTCGCCCATCCTCATCCTGCTCGGGGCGCCGATCACGCTGGCGCTGCGGGCTCTGCCGACCGCGGGACGGGGACGCAAGGGGCCGCGCGAGCTGCTGCTGATGTTCCTGCACAGCCGGTACATGCGGATCATCACGCACCCGGCGTTCACGATCCCGCTGTTCATCGCGAGCCTGTACGGGCTGTACTTCACTCCTCTCTTCGACACCCTGATGGGCTCCAAGCCGGGGCACATCGCCATGATGGTGCACTTCCTCGCCGTCGGTCTGGTGTTCTTCTGGCCGATCATGGGCGTGGACCCTGGCCCGCACCGCCCGGGCTATCTGATGCGCATGCTGGAGCTGTTCGCCGGCATGCCGTTCCACGCGTTCTTCGGGATCGCGCTGATGATGGCGTCCGAGCCGATGGTCCAGACGTTCAAGAACCCGCCCGCCTCGCTCGGCATCGAGGCGCTCTCGGACCAGAACGCGGCGGGCGGCATCGCCTGGGCGTTCAGCGAGATCCCCTCCGTGCTGGTGCTGGTGGCCCTGCTGTTCCAGTGGTACGCCTCGGACCAGCGGCAGGCCAGGCGCACGGACCGGGCCGCGGACCGCGACGGGGACAAGGAACTGGAGGCGTACAACGCCTATCTGGCCTCGCTGAACGCGCAGGGGCGCTGAAGACCTCTTCGGTACGGGCCGTGCGCGCCGGGCGTCCGCCGGGCACCATGGAGGGACCGAACCATGAGGAGGGTGTTGCGATGCCCGGTTCCACGAACGGTTCCAACTCTACGAAGACCATGGGAGCGCTCACACTGGGCGGGCTGGTCGTGGTGACGGCCTACACGGTGGCGCTCGGCAGCAACGGCTGGCTGTGGTTCGGCTGGGTCGTGCTGGGTCTGATCACGCTGGGACTGGTGGTCACCACGCGCAGCACCTGACGGCTCACCGCCCGGCCGGCCGGTGGGGCGGCTCACTCCCTGGTCAGCCGCCCCGCCGAGTGCACGCCCGGCTGGTATTTCGGGAGCCGGACGGTGATCTTCATGCCGGCTCCCGCGGCGGTCTCGATGACGAGCCCGTGGTCGTCGCCATAGACCTGGCGGAGCCGGTCGTCGACGTTGGAGAGGCCGATGCCGCCCGAGGGGCTGGCCTCGCGGGCGAGGATGCGGTGCAGCAGGCCGGGGTCCATGCCGGCGCCGTCGTCCTCGATGACGACGAGGGCCTCGGCGCCCGCGTCCTGGGCGGTGATCTGGATGTGGCACTTGCCGGAGGACACGGCCTTGCCCTCCAGGCCGTGCTTGACGGCGTTCTCGACGAGCGGCTGCAGGCACAGGAACGGCAGGGTCACCGGCAGCACCTCCGGCGCTATCTGGAGGGTCACGGACAGGCGGTCGCCGAAGCGTGCCCGCACCAGGGCCAGGTAGTGGTCGATGGCGTGGAGTTCCTCGGCGAGGGTGGTGAAGTCGCCGTGCCGGCGGAACGAGTAGCGGGTGAAGTCGGCGAACTCCAGGAGCAGCTCGCGGGCGCGCTCGGGGTCGGTGCGGACGAACGAGGCGATCACCGCGAGCGAGTTGAAGATGAAGTGCGGGGAGATCTGCGCCCGCAGCGCCTTGATCTCGGCCTCGATGAGGCGGGTGCGGGACTGGTCGAGATCGGCCAGTTCCAGTTGGACCGACACCCAGCGGGCGACCTCGCCGGCGGCCCGGACCAGTACCGCCGACTCGCGTGGCGCGCAGGCGACGAGGGCTCCGTGCACCCGGTCGTCGACGGTGAGGGGGGCGACGACCGCCCAGCGCACCGAGCAGTCGAGGCTGTCGCAGGTGAGCCGGAAGGCTTCGCCGCGGCCGGTCTCCAGGGGGCCCGCGAGGCGTTCCATGATCTCGGTGCGGTGGTGGGCGCCGTCGCCGTCCCAGACCAGGACCTGCCCCTGGTCGGTGAGGCAGAGGGCGTCCGTGCCGAGCAGGGAGCGCAGTTTACGGGCGGACTTACGGGCGGTCTCCTCCGTCAGGCCGGCCCGCAGCGGGGGCGCGGCGAGGGAGGCGGTGTGCAGGGTCTCGAAGGTGGCGTGCTCGACGGGGGTGCCGAGGCCGGCGAGACTCTTGGCGCGCGAGGTGCGGCGGCCGAGCCAGACCCCCAGGGCCAGTACGGGGAGCACGGCGACGCACAGGCCGGCCAGGAACCCGCTCATGCCGTCACCTCCGTGCGCAGTTCCTCGGGCAGGTGGAAGCGGGCCAGGACCGCGGCGGTGCCGGGCGGGACCCGGCCGGGCGTGGCCAGGGAGACCAGGATCATGGTGAGGAAGCCCAGCGGCACCGACCAGAGGGCGGGCCAGGCGAGCAGGGCGTGCAGGGGGGCGCCCTCGCCCGGGTAGCCCGCCATGGTCGCGGCGACGGCGAGCAGCGCGGAACCGCCGCCGACGAGCATCCCGGCGGCGGCGCCGGGCGGGGTCAGCCGCCGCCACCAGATGCCGAGGACGAGCAGCGGGCAGAACGAGGACGCCGACACGGCGAAGGCGAGCCCGACGGCGTCGGCGACCGGCAGCCCGCCGACCAGGACGCTCGCCGCGAGGGGCACGACCATGGCGAGGACCGTCCCGAGCCGGAAGTGCCGTACGCCCCGGGACGGCAGGACGTCCTGGGTGAGCACTCCCGCGACCGCCATGGTCAGCCCCGACGCCGTGGACAGGAACGCGGCGAAGGCGCCGCCTGCGACCAGCGCGCCCAGCAGGTCGCCGCCCACTCCCCCGATCATGCGGTCGGGCAGCAGGAGGACGGCGGCGTCCGGGTCGCCGGTGAGGGTGAGTTCGGGGGCGTAGAGGCGGCCCAGGGCGCCGTAGAGGGGTGGCAGGAGGTAGAAGGCGCCGATCAGGCCGAGGACCGCGACGGTGGTGCGGCGGGCGGCGACGCCGTGCGGGCTGGTGTAGAAGCGGACCACGACGTGGGGCAGGCCCATGGTGCCGAGGAACGTGGCGAGGATCAGCCCGTACGTCGCGTAGAGCGGGCGTTCCTCGCGGCTCTCGGCCTGGGACGGGGACAGGTCTCCGCCGCCGCCGCGGTCGGCCCGGGGGACGGGGGCGCCCGCGGCGAAGGTGAGGCGGGTGCCGCTGTCGATGCGATGGGTGCCGGCGGGCAGCTCCAGGCGGGTGCCGGTGTGCGTCCGGCCGTCGACGGTGCCGGTCACCGTGATGCTCAGGGGCCGGTCGAGGGTGAGGTCGATGCTGTCGTCGACGCGGACGACGCGCTGCTCGCGGAAGGTGGCCGGTTCGTCGAAGGCGTGCCGGGGTGCTCCGTCGCTCTGCCAGGTGAGGACCAGGAAGAGGGCGGGGACGAGCAGGGCGGTGAGCTTCAGCCAGTACTGGAAGGCCTGCACGAAGGTGATGCTGCGCATGCCGCCGGCGGCGACGGTGGCGGTGACGACGACAGCGACGATCACGCCGCCGAGCCAGTCGGGCGCCCCGGTCAGCACGGTCAGGGTCAGTCCGGCGCCCTGGAGCTGGGGCAGCAGGTACAGCCAGCCGACCCCGACGACGAAGGCACCGGCGAGCCGCCGCACGGCCTGGGAGGCCAGGCGGGCCTCGGCGAAGTCGGGGAGCGTGTAGGCGCCGGAGCGGCGCAGCGGGGCGGCGACGAAGAGCAGCAGGACCAGGTAGCCGGCGGTGTAGCCGACCGGGTACCAGAGCATGTCGGGGCCCTGGACCAGGACGAGTCCCGCTATACCCAGGAAGGAGGCGGCGGAGAGGTACTCGCCGCTGATGGCGGCGGCGTTGAGGCGGGGGCCGACGGTGCGGGAGGCGACGTAGAAGTCGGAGGTGGTGCGGGAGATGCGCAGGCCGAAGGCGCCCACCAGGACCGTGGCGACGACGACCAGGGCGACGGCGGGGACGGCGTAGCTGGAGTTCATGGGCGGGGCTTCAGCGGTCTTCGACGAGGCGTACGAAGTCGCGCTCGTTGCGCTCGGCGCGGCGCACGTACCAGCGGGCGAGCAGGACCAGGGGGACGTAGAGGCCGAAGCCGAGGACGGCCCACTCCAGGCGGCGGGCGTCGGGCATCGCCGCGAAGAGCAGCGGGAGCGGGCCGACGAGCAGTCCGAGGACGGCGAACACGGCGAGGGCGGCGCGCAGTTGGGTACGCATCAGGGAGCGGACGTAGGTGTGGCCGAGGGTGGTCTGCTCGTCGATCTCGGTCCGCGGACGGTAGTAGCCGGAGGCCCGGCCGGTGCGGCGGGGCGGGCCGGTGACGACGACGCGGCGTTCGGTGTGGTCCGGGGGCACCGTCACGTCCTCCTCATGAGCAGGTCGCGCAGTTCGCGCGTGTGGCGCCGGCTGACCTGGAGCTCCTCGGAGCCGATGAGGACGCTGACGGTGCCCGCGTCGAGGCGGAGTTCGCCGATGTGGCGCAGGGCGACGAGGTGGCGGCGGTGGATGCGGACGAAGCCGCGGGTGCGCCAGCGCTCCTCCAGGGTGGACAGCGGGATGCGGACCAGGTGGCTGCCCTTGTCGGTGTGCAGGCGCGCGTAGTCGCCCTGGGCCTCGACGTGGGTGATGTCCTCGACGGCGACGAAGCGGGTCACGCCGCCGAGTTCGACGGGTATGTGGTCCGGATCGGGTTCGTGCACGGGGATGCGCGGGGCGGCGCCGCGCAGTTCGGCGGCCCGGCGGACGGCCTCGGCGAGGCGCTCCTTGCGGACCGGTTTGAGGACGTAGTCGACGGCCTTGAGGTCGAAGGCCTGCACGGCGAAGTCCTCGTGGGCGGTGACGAACACGACGAGCGGCGGCCGGGCGAAGCCGGTGAGCAGCCGGGCGAGGTCGAGGCCGTCGAGGCCGGGCATCTGGATGTCGAGGAAGACGACGTCGATGGCCTCGGGACCGCCGGGGCCGGATTCCAGGGCGCGGTTGATGCGGCGCAGCGCCTCGGTCGCGTCGCCTGCGCCCTCCGCGCTGCCGATGCGGGGGTCGGCGTGCAGGAGGTAGAGCAGCTCCTCCAGGGAGGGGCGTTCGTCGTCGACAGCCAGGGCGCGCAGCATGAACCCGGAGTGTAGGGGTGATCCGTACGTCTGGACATGTGCCCGGCGTGGACGTATCCGCTGGACACGGTGCCCGCGCCGGGCGGGCGCGGGCGGCGGTGCCGGTGGATACAGTGCCCGCATGAGCAGCAGGTCCACGGCGTTCGACGAGCTCGACCGGAAGATCATCACGGCGTTGATGGCGAACGCCAGGACGTCGTTCGCGGAGATCGGCACAGCGATCGGGCTGTCGGCGACGGCGGTCAAGCGGCGGGTCGACCGGCTGCGTGAGACCGGTGTGATCACCGGGTTCTCGGCGACGGTGAAGCCGTCGGCGCTGGGCTGGCGCACGGAGGCCTACGTCGAGGTGTACTGCGAGGGCGCCGCCCCGCCGCGGCGGCTGGCCGAGGTCGTGCGCGACTACCCGGAGATCGCCGCGGCGATGACCGTGACCGGCGGCGCGGACGCGTTGCTGCATGTGCGGGCGCGGGACGTGGAGCACTTCGAGGAGGTGCTGGAGCGGATCCGGCAGGAGCCGTTCATCCGGAAGACGATCAGCGTGATGGTGCTGTCCCATCTGCTGCCGGAGAGCCCGGAGGCGGGGGCGAGTCATCCGGCCCCCGAAGGGGCTCCGGGCGGCGCAGCAGACGTGCGCTGAGCGGCCTGGAGACGCAGCGTTCCTGCGTGAACGCGCAATCTTTGTTTCTTGTCGCGCACCTCCTCCAGTTCCTACCGTTGTGTCAACCCCCAGTCACACACCGTGAGGAAGCGGAGGGACCCCTCTGTGCCCGACTCCCGTGTGCCGCGCCGGCGGCGCTACCTCGTCTGCGAACCCAGACACTTCGCCGTGCAGTACGCGATCAACCCGTGGATGCATCCCGGTGAACCCGTCGATGTTCTCCGCGCCCTGGACCAGTGGCAGGCGCTGGTCGACACCTACCGTGCCCACGGCCATACCGTGGACAGTGTGAAACCCGTTCCCGGCCTGCCCGACATGGTTTTCGCCGCGAACGCGGCGGTCGTCGTCGACGGCCGCGTCTTCGGCTCGCTCTTCCACGCGCCCGAACGCCGTCCCGAGTCCGTGCCGTACGAGGCGTGGTTCAAGGCGGAGGGGTACGAGGTGTACCACCCCGAGTCGGTGTGCGAGGGCGAGGGCGACCTGGTGCCGGCCGGCCGCTGGATCCTGGCCGGGACGGGCTTCCGTACGACCCGGGAGGCTCACAGCGAGGTGCAGGAGTACTTCGGTACGCCGGTGATCAGCCT
This sequence comes from Streptomyces collinus, assembly GCF_031348265.1. Lineage (NCBI taxonomy): Bacteria > Bacillati > Actinomycetota > Actinomycetes > Kitasatosporales > Streptomycetaceae > Streptomyces > Streptomyces collinus. The sequence continues at coordinate 1,226,860 of NZ_CP133771.1, forward strand.
GACGCTGGTGGATCCGTACTTCTACCACCTGGACACGGCGCTGTTCGTCCTCGACGAGGGGCCCGACGGCACCATCGTCTACTACCCCGAGGCGTTCTCGCCGGGCAGCCGTGAGGTGCTGGCCCGGCTGTACCCGGACGCGGTGCTCGCCACCCGCGAGGACGCCATGGCGTTCGGGCTCAACTCCGTCTCCGACGGGCGCCACGTGTTCATCTCACCCGGGGCGACGGGCCTCGCCGAGCAACTGGCCGACCGAGGCTACGTCCCCGTCCCCGTCGACCTGTCCGAGTTCCAGAAGGCCGGTGGCGGCATCAAGTGCTGCACCCAGGAGATCCGGGAGATCCGCTCATGACCGCACCCGTCCGCACCGAGGACTCGCAGGGGGCCCGCGGCTCGCGGGAGACCCGTGGCTCGCAGGAGCTGATTCGCGCGGAGGAGCCGGTCCTCGCGCACAACTACCACCCGCTGCCGGTGGTCGTCGCGCGTGCCGAGGGCACCTGGGTGGAGGACGTGGAGGGGCGGCGCTACCTCGACATGCTGGCCGGCTACTCGGCCCTCAACTTCGGCCACCGGCACCCGGCACTGATCGAGGCGGCGCACCGCCAGCTGGACCGGCTGACGCTCACGTCGCGCGCCTTCCACAACGACCGGCTCGCCGAGTTCGCGGAGCGGCTGGCCGCGCTGACCGGCATGGACATGGTGCTGCCCATGAACACCGGTGCGGAGGCGGTGGAGAGCGGCGTGAAGGTGGCCCGCAAGTGGGCCTACGACGTCAAGGGCGTCCCGGACGGCCGGGCGACGATCGTGGTCGCGGCGGACAACTTCCACGGCCGTACGACGACGATCGTCAGCTTCTCGACGGACGAGACGGCCCGGTCGGGCTTCGGGCCCTTCACGCCGGGTTTCCGGGTGGTGCCGTACAACGACCTGGCCGCGATGGAGGCGGCGGTCGACGAGACGACGGCCGCGGTGCTGATCGAGCCGATCCAGGGTGAGGCGGGGGTGATCATCCCCGACGACGGTTATCTGGCCGGTGTGCGGGAGCTGACCCACCGCAAGGGGTGTCTGTTCATCGCGGACGAGATCCAGTCCGGGCTCGGCCGCACGGGCCGCACGCTGGCGGTCGAGCACGAGCCGGTGGTGCCGGACGTGCTGCTGCTGGGCAAGGCGCTGGGCGGCGGCATCGTGCCGGTGTCGGCGGTGGTGGGGCGCCGGGAGGTGCTCGGGGTGCTGCACCCGGGTGAGCACGGCTCGACGTTCGGCGGCAATCCGCTGGCGGCTGCCGTCGGAACGGCGGTGGTGGAGTTGCTGGAGACGGGCGAGTTCCAGCGCCGGGCGGCGGAGCTGGGCGTGATCCTCCGTGACGGTCTGACGGGGCTGGTCGGCAAGGGCGTCGTCGGGTTCCGCTCGCGCGGCCTGTGGGCGGGCGTCGACATCGACCCCGCGCTCGGCACCGGCCGCGAGATCAGCGAACGCCTGATGCGCGAGGGAGTCCTGGCGAAGGACACCCACGGCTCCACGATCCGCCTGGCACCCCCGCTCACCATCACGGGCGAGGAGCTGACGGGGGCCCTCGCGGCGCTGGAGAAGGCGCTGGGCTGAGAAGCCCCGCGGTCACCTGGTGGGGAGCGACGTCCATGACATGGACGGGCCGCTCCCCGCCTGCCCATGAGAGGCCGGCGACGGCGGTCTGTCGGCGCTGGGGCGGGCGACTGCCGTCGGCAGGGGGCCCGACGTAGATGCGGTGCCGGATCCCTTCGGTCTCCCCGACCGGCCTGCACAAGCCGCCCGCTCTCGCCGGAAGGGTGAAGATTGGGGCAAGAGGTGGTAGACCACTCTCAGCGACAGAGAGGTCGGCCGTGGGCGCAGACGAGGTGTACGACGTTGCCCGGCAGCGGTTCGATGTGGCCGACGCGGCGCCCCTGTTGCTCGATCCGCAGGGCGTGGTGACGGGCTGGACCAGCGGTGCCGGGCGGCTGCTGGCGTACCCGGCTTCGGAGGCGGTCGGCAGGAAGCTGGCCGATCTGCTGGTCGCCGAGGACGCGCAGCGCGTGCCGGACCTGGTCGAGCGGTGCCGCAGGGACGGCGGCTGGACGGGGCTGCTGACGGTCCGCCGCAGGGACGGGCAGCCGGTGAAGGTGGCGGCCCGGATCGCCTCGGCCGAGGAGACGCACGGCGGGTCGCGCTGGCTGATGCTCCTGTCGGAGCTGGCCGACGCCCCCGGCTGGGACATGAGCCGTACGGTGCTGGAGCAGATGGCGGCGGGCGCCCCGGTCGGTATCGCGATCGTGGACACGGACCTGCGCTTCGTGTGGTCGAACGCCGCCCTGGAGCAGTTCGGCGGCGGCCCGGCGGCACGACGGCTCGGTCTGCGCTTCGCGGACGTCCAGCCGGGCATGGACGGGCAGGCGGTCGAGGCGCAGATGCGGCACGTGCTGGAGACCGGCGAGGCGGTGGTCGGCTACGAGCACGTGGGCCATGTGCGCTCGGCCCCGTTGCGCGAGACGGCACACATGCTGTCGTTCACCCGGCTCGAGGACGACCGGGGCCATCCGATCGGCGTGTACTACACCGTCGTGGACATGACCGAGCGGCACCGGGCGCGGCAGCGGCTGGCGCTGCTCGACCGGGCCGGCGAGAGCATCGGCCGCAGCCTGGACCTGACGCGCACGGCGCAGGAGCTGGCGGACGTGGCCGTGCCGGGGCTGGCCGACTTCGTCACCGTGGACCTGCTGGAGTCGGTACTGCGGGGCGCCGAGCCGGCTCCCGGGCCGCTCGCGGACTCGGAGGAGCCGGTGGAGCTGCGCCGCGCGGGCTACCGGTCCGCGCAGGACGACCTCGCCGAAGCGGTCATCGAGATCGGGGAGACGGTGGCGTTCCGGGCCGGAACGCCGCCCTTCCGCTGTCTGGCCACGGGCCGGTCCTGGCGCGCGGAGCGGCTCGACCCGCTGACCCGGGACTGGACCACGGACACCCCGAGCGGCCGCCGGGCCACGTTCCGGGAGCTGGGGCTGCACAGCGTGATGACCGTGCCGATCCGTTCGCGGGGCATCACCCTGGGCATCACGACGTTCTACCGGCGCCACGACCGGGAGTTCTTCGACGAGGAGGACCTGCGGCTGGCGGAGGATCTCGTCGCCCGCGCGGGCGTCTGCGTGGACAACGCCCGCCGCTACACCCGCGAGCGGGACGCCGCGCTCGTCCTGCAGCGCAGTCTGCTCCCCCACCGGCTGCCCGAGCAGGACGCCGTCGAGGTGGCCGCGTGCTACCGGCCGGCCGACGAGCTGACCGGTCTCGGCGGCGACTGGTACGACCTCATCCCGCTGTCCGGGGCGCGGGTCGCGCTGGTCGTGGGCGAGGTGCCAGGGCACGGCATCGACGCCGCTGCGGCCATGGGGCAGCTGCGGACGGCCGTCCGGACCCTGGCGGCGCTGGATCTGCCGCCCGCGGAGGTGCTGGCGCACCTCGACGACCTGGTGGGGCGGTCGGTGCGGGAGGAGGGCGGGGAGCCCGGCGCGATGGGATCGGGCGGGGCAGGGGTCGTGGGTTCCGGGTGCCTGTACGTGGTCTACGACCCGGTCGACGGCGGAAGTGCGATGGCCGCGGCGGGGCATCCCGCTCCGGCCGTGGTGCTGCCCGACGGCTCCGTCGTCTTCGTCGATCTGCCCCAGGGGCCGCCGCTCGGCGTGGGCGGGCCGCCCTTCGAGGCGCTGGAGCTTCCTCTCACGGAGGGCAGCACGCTCGCGCTGCACACCGACGGGCTGCTGGCTCGGGGCGAGACCTGGGCCGTCGACGCGGGACGGGAGCGGCTGCGCCGGGCGCTGGAGCAGTCGGGCCCGCTCGATTCGTACTGCAGGGCCGTGGTCGACGCGCTGGTCCCGGCCCGCCCCTACGACGACGTGGCCCTGCTGGTGGCCCGGACGAAACGTCTCGGCAGCGAGCAGGTCGCGGCCTGGGAGCTGCCCTCGGACCCGGCCGTGGTCGCCGACGCCCGTCGCACGGCCACCCGGCAGCTGGCGCGCTGGGGCCTGGACGAGCTGTCCTTCACCACGGAGCTGGTGGTGAGCGAGCTGGTCACCAACGCCATGCGGTACGCCACCGGGTCCATCCGGCTCCGGCTGATCCGGGAGCGCGCGCTGGTGTGCGAGGTGCTCGACGGCGGCGCCACCGCACCGCATCTGCGTCATCCCCGTACGACGGACGAAGGCGGGCGCGGGCTGCTGCTGGTCTCCCAGCTCACGCAGCGGTGGGGCACGCGGTTCGTTCCCGAGGGAAAGATCATCTGGGCCGAGCAGTCCCTGACGGACCTCCCGGACTGAAGCTGGTTGAGGTTCACCCAGACCGTGCGAAACTGGTGTGATCCCGGCGGCGGTGAGGCGGCAGCCATGGCGGAGACGGCGATCGATTACGGTGCGGCGTTCAAGGCCCTGCCCGGCATGGTGGCGCTCCTGACACCCGAACTCGTCTACGCGGACGTCAACGAGGAGTTCGCCCGCGTCTCCGGCCGCTCGCGGGAGCAGCTGATCGGCAAGTACCTCTTCGACGTCTTCCCGGACAACCCGAACGACCCGGCCGCGACGGGCATGCGCAATCTGGAGGCCTCGCTGTACCGCGTCCTGGCCACCGGGGAGCGCGACACCATGGCCCTGCAGCGCTACGACGTCGAGGACCCGGAGCGGCCCGGCGAGTGGCAGGAGCGCTACTGGAGCCCGGTGAACGCGCCGCTGCTCGGCTCGGACGGCAAGGTCGTGCTGATCCTGCACCGGGTGGAGGAGGTCACGGAGCTGATCCGGGCCCGGGGCGGCTCTCCGGGGAACCGGGGCAGCCGGGCCCGGGTGCTGGAGGCCGAGCTGTACACGCGCGCCCGCGAACTGCAGGATCTCAACGATCGGCTGCGCCAGGCGCACTCCCGGGAGCGGGAGGTGGCGCTGGCGTTGCAGGAGGCGATGCTTCCGGCGCCCCGGCAGGTCCGCAATCACCCGGCCGCCGTCCGGTACCGCCCGGCCGTGGGCGCGCTCAACGTGTGCGGGGACTGGTACGACCTGGTCGACCTGGTGGGCGGCGACCGGATCGGCGTGGCCGTGGGCGACGTGGTCGGGCACGGGCTGGCGGCCGCCGGGGTGATGGGCCAGTTGCGCAGTGCGCTCAGCGCGGCCTCCCGGGTAGCCGACGGGCCGGCCCAGGCCCTGGACGTGCTGGGGCGCTACGCCCATGTGATCGACGGGGCCGAGTCGGCGACCGCCGTGACGACCTTCGTCGACTGCAACCGCCACGTCATCACGTACAGCAGCGCCGGCCATCCCCCTCCCGTGCTCGTCCACCCGGACGGCCGTACGGAGTTCCTCGACCAGGCCACGGACACGCCGCTGGACGCTCGCCCGGACCCGATCCGCAGACCCCAGGCCGAGACCACGTTCACGGTGGGCGCCAAGCTCGTGCTCTACACCGACGGCCTGATCGAACGGCGCCATGAGGACATCGACACGGGTCTGGACCGGCTCGCCGAGGCCTTGCGCAGGCACCGGCACCAGGACCCGGAGACGCTTGCCGACACCGTTCTGCTCGAGTTGCTGCCGCCCGGCGGCGCCACCGACGACACGGCGCTGATCATCGTGCGGCTGTGACCTACATACGGGTCTTGCCGTGGTCGAGCAGCCGGACGCGGTCGACGTTCTGCCGGTCCTCGGCGTCCGCGCTGGGCTCACCGGCGAACCACGCGTCGAGGATCTCCGTCAGCAGCGGCTGGGACGTCAGCCGCAGGCTGAGCGCGAGCACATTGGCGTCGTTCCAGCGGCGGGCCCCGTCGGCCGTGTAGGCGTCCGTGCACAGTGCGGCCCGTACGCCGGGCACCTTGTTCGCGGCGATCGAGGCGCCCGTGCCGGTCCAGCAGCACACCACCGCCTGGTCCGCCGTACCGTCGGCGACCTCGCGGGCAGCGGCCTCGGAGCACACCGCCCACTGCGGGTCGTCGCCCGGGCGCAGCGCGCCGTGCGGGCGCACGTCGTGCCCCCGCTCACGCAGGGCGGCGACGAGGGAGCGGGCGACGGGTTCGTCCATGTCCGAGGAAACAGAGATCCGCATGTCTGGCAGGTTACTCGGCGGAGCGGCGAAGGCCACCGGCCCACAGCGGCCGTCCGCACGCAAGAGCCACCGGCCCGCCACGCACCCCCGCTATCGCGCCAGGCCACCCGTTCGGCTTGCCCGTCACCCGGGCGGCGCAGCACGCTGGTCCCGCGGTTCTCCCCAGCCGCATGAGCACCACCGGACACCCACGCCTGACTGACCATCAGTCAATTGGCGAAGGATCTGTGCGGTCCGCCCGCGCGAGGTGCCCGGTGGACGTGCCTGCACCTACACTGGCACCCCACGACATGCCGGTTGACCTGCTGGAACGCGGCGGTTGAGTCCACCGCGAGAGTCGAGGAGCGCCCGCTTTGTTCTACTACCTGCTGAAATACGTGCTGCTGGGCCCGCTGCTGCGACTGGTCTTCCGGCCTCGCATCGAGGGCCTGGAGCACGTTCCCGCGGAGGGCGCCGCCATCGTCGCCGGGAACCACCTGTCGTTCTCGGACCACTTCCTGATGCCCGCGATCCTCAAACGGCGCATCACCTTCCTCGCGAAGGCCGAGTACTTCACGGGCCCCGGGATCAAGGGCCGCCTGACGGCGTTCTTCTTCCGCAGCGCGGGGCAGATCCCGGTCGACCGTTCCGGCAAGGACGCGGGCCAGGCCGCGATCCGCGAGGGCCTCGGCGTGCTGAGCAAGGACGAGCTGCTCGGCATCTACCCCGAGGGCACCCGCTCGCACGACGGCCGGCTCTACAAGGGCAAGGTCGGGGTGGCGGTGATGGCGCTCAAGGCCGGCGTCCCGGTGATCCCCTGCGCGATGATCGGCACCTTCGAGGCCCAGCCGCCCGGCAAGGTCATCCCGAACATCCACCCGGTCGTGATCCGCTTCGGCGAGCCCCTGGACTTCTCCCGCTACGAGGGCATGGAGAACGAGAAGGCCGTCCTGCGCGCCATCACCGACGAGATCATGTACGCGATCCTCTCGCTGTCCGAGCAGGAGTACGTCGACCGGTACGCGGCCGTGGTGAAGGCCGAGGAGGCCGCCGCCGCCAAGGAGCGGAAGTTCCGGCGCATGCCCCTCAGTTGAGCTCTGCTGTCGGCAGAGGCAGGTTCCCCGGCCGCCCTGGGCGATCTACGGTCGCGGCATGAGACGTGCAGTGGTGATCGGGGCCGGTGGGCAGATCGGGAGGCCGGCGGTGGACGCGCTGGCGCGGGACGGCTGGGAGGTGACGGCCGCCTCGCGCGGCGGCGGCCGGCACGAGAACTGGCCCGGCGAGGTACGGACACGGCGGCTGGACCGCGACGACGACGCGGCGCTCGGCGCGCTGATCGGTGACGGCTGCGACCTCGTGGTCGACTTGGTCGCCTACGGGGCCCGGCACGCACGGCAGTTGACGGGCCTGGCCGACCGGATCGGCGCGGCCGTGGTGGTGTCGTCCGTGTCGGTGTACGAGGACGGCAAGGGCCGCGGCTTCGACACCATGGGCGAGCCGGACGGACTCCCGCGGTACCCCGTACCGATCGCGGAGGACCAGGTCACGGTCGCGCCGGGGGACACCACGTACAGCACCCGCAAGGTGGCACTGGAGCGTGAACTGCGCGCGGTGGGCGACCGGTTGCCCACCACCGTGCTGCGCCCGGGCGCGATCCACGGGCCGTACAGCCCGCTCCCCCGCGAGCTGTACTTCGTCAAACGCAATCTCGACGGCCGTCGCAGGAGGGTGCTCGCCTTCCGGGGCGAGAGCCTCTTCCACACGTCGGCGGCACGCAACATCGCCGAACTGATCCGGCTGGCCGCGGCCCGGCCGGGCTCCCGGGTGCTCAACGCCTGCGATCCGCTGCCACCGGCCGTGTCGGAGATCGGGGCCACCGTGGACGCGGTCATGGGGGTGGAGAGGGAGACCGTCCTGCTGGACGGGCCGGCGCATGGGTCCGTGGGCAGCTCGCCCTGGTCGGTGGAGCATTCGGTGGTGTGCGACATGTCCGCCGCCGAACGGGAGCTGGGGTACCGGCCCGTCGTGTCCTACCCGGAGAGCCTGCCGGAGACGGTCGAGTGGCTCACGAGCACGCTGTCCGGGCAGGACTGGCGGGAGGCGTTCCCCACCCTCGCCCGCGCCTACCCGGACCTCTTCGACTACGCGGCGGAGGACGCCTGGTTCGCGGCCCGGCCGGCATGAGGAAGGGGCGGCCGGTGTCCCGGCCGCCCCTCATCGCCGTCGGACGACGGCTGTGGCTACGGCTTCGGCGTGGCGTGCGGCGCGCACGTCACGTCGGCGGCGTCCAGCTCGCCGGTGAGCAGGTAGCTGTCCACGCGGGGGTTGATGCACGGGTTGACCAGGCCGGTGACACCGTGGGAGCCCGCGTCCTTCTCCGTGATCAGGCGGGAGCCCTTGAACCGCTTGTGCAGCTCCACGGCGCCCTCGTAGGGGGTGGCCGCGTCCCGCTCGGACTGGACGATGAGCACGCCGGGCAGGCCCTTGCCGGTCTTGACGTCGACCGGCGTCTGCTGCTTGGCCGGCCAGGTGGCGCACGGCAGGTTCATCCAGGCGTTGGCCCAGGTCATGAAGGGGTGGTCCTGGTGGAGCCGCGTGTTGTCGCGGTCCCACTTGCGCCAGCTGGTGGGCCACTTGGCGTCGGCGCACTCCACGGCCGTGTACACGGCGTTGCCGTTCTCCGAGGCCGCGTTGCCCGCCGTGTCGGACAGGTCCGGGGCGGCGGCGTCGACGAGCGCCTGGGTGTCGCCGGCGACGTACTTGCTGAAGACCGCGGCGGTCGGCGCCCAGGCGGAGTCGTAGTACGGGGCACTCTGGAAGAAGGAGATGAGCTCGGCCGGGCCGACGACCCCGCCGATGGGGTTCTTCTTCGCGGTGGCGCGCAGCTCCAGCCACTTCGCCTGGACGGCGGCGCGGGTGGTGCCGAGGTGGTAGGTCGCGTCGTTCTTAGCGACCCAGTCCTGCCAGTCCTTCCAGCGGCCCTCGAAGGCGACGTCCTGGTCCAGGTTGGCCTGGTACCAGATCTTCTCGCGCGACGGGTTGACGACACTGTCGACGACCATGCGGCGTACGTGGCCCGGGAAGAGCGTGCCGTAGACGGCGCCCAGGTAGGTGCCGTAGGAGACGCCGAGGAAGTTGAGCTTCTTCTCGCCGAGGGCGGCGCGGATGACGTCGAGGTCGCGCGCGGTGTTCGGCGTGGTCATGTGCGGCAGCATCCAGCCGCTGCGCTCCTGGCAGCCCTCGGCGTACTCGCGGGCCAGCTTGCGCTGGGCGAGCTTGTCGGCCTCGGAGTCGGGCACCGGGTCGGCCTTGGGCGCCTTGACGAACTCCTGGGGGTCCACGCAGGAGATGGGCGTCGACTTGCCGACGCCGCGCGGGTCGAAGCCCACGAAGTCGTAGGCCTTGGCCGCGTTGGCCCAGACGGCGTTCTTGTTGGTGACCCGCGCCGGGAAGCGCAGTCCGGAGCCGCCGGGGCCGCCGGGGTTGTAGATGAGCGCGCCCTGCCGCTCGGCCTTCGTGCCCGTGTTGCCGATGCGGTCGACGGCGAGCTTGATCTGCTTGCCGTACGGCTTGGCGTAGTCGAGCGGCACGGTGACGTATCCGCACTGGATCGGCTTGGCCAGATTCCAGTCGGCGGGGCAGTCCTGCCAGTCGATGCCGGCCTTCGCGGCCCGGGCTGCGGCGATCGCGGTGCCCCGGGCCTGACGGTCCTGGCCGTGGCCGCCGGCCGCGTTCGCGTTCGCCGTGGGCGCCACGACGGCACCGGCTATCAGCGTGGCCGTGACGAGCGCGCCGGCCGAACCGAGCGCCGCCACCCGCCTCTTCGGTCTCGAACCCCTCAAGGGGGACCTCCCCGTACCTCGTTGCGATCAGTACGGGGGATCCTCCCGTTTGTGAGGTCCCTGACAACAGGGGCGGACGCCCTTCTTTGCCAATCCGATAAACGGAGAGCTTGTGCTGCTCTACGGACGTCTACGTCTGCGGGAGCGACGCGAGAGCCTCGTCGAGCAGCCGCCGCAGCCCGAGGGCGTCCGGCGCCACCGCCGTCACCAGTGCGGCGGGCCCGGCGAGGGGCACCACCGAGGCCCCCTCCCCCAGCACCCCGGCGGTCACCGGCACGACGGCGAACTCCGGCCGGACGACGATGAGTTGCCCGACGGCCCGATGCCCCGCCAGCACGGCGGGCCCGTCCCAGCCGCCCGGCGCGCCGGGCCCGCAGGCCAGTTCCTGGTCGAGCACGGCCTGCCCGGCGACCCGCACGGTCAGACGGCTGGTGAGCCGCCCGGGTTCCTCACCGACGCGTCCGAGCACCTGCTCCTCGCGCAGCACGAGCCGGGCGGTCGCGGCGAGTTCGACCCTCGTGGAGACACGCAGGTCGCTGCCCTGGGCGGAGATCAACTGTTCGGGCAGCCAGTGCAGTTCAGCACCGTCGGCGACTTCGAGCCGGACGTCGTAGCGGGCGTCGCCCTTCGCCTGCCCGGGCAGCGCGATGGTGGCGGCGGCGGATCCGACGGACAGCCGCGCTCCCTCCTCCACCCGGCCCTCCACGGTGAAGTGGTCACCGCCGAGCGGTCCGCTCATCGCGCCGACCAGCATGACCCGCGCTTCGGAGCCGGTGGCCCGGGTGCGCCGCAGCGCCAGCGGCCCGTCGCTCTCCAGCACGGGCAGCGCGGTCCCGCCGCGCCCGTCGTCCCGGGCGACGATGCGCGCGAGGGACCGCACCCCGGCCCCGGCACGCACGCTCACGCGGTCCACGCGGCGAGCCGCGCCCGCACCCACGCGGCGACGTCCGCCACCCCGGCCTCGCTCCGCAACGACTGGAAGACGACCGGCAGTTCGGCGCGCTGCGCCTTGGCGTCGGCGGCCATCCGGGCAAGGTCGGAACCGACGTACGGGGCGAGGTCGGTCTTGTTGACGACGAGCAGGTCGGCGGTGGTCACGCCGGGGCCGCCCTTGCGCGGAATGTCGTCGCCCCCGGCCACGTCGATCACGAAGATCTGGGCGTCGACGAGCCCCTTGGAGAAGGTCGCGGTGAGATTGTCCCCGCCGGACTCCACGAGCACCAGGTCCAGCGGCCCGACCGCGTCCTCCAGGTCCTCCACCGCCTCCAGGTTCGCGGAGATGTCGTCCCGGATCGCGGTGTGCGGGCAGGCACCCGTCTCCACGGCGGTGATCCGCTCGGGCGGCAGCACGGCCTCGCGGAGCAGGAACTCGGCGTCCTCCCGGGTGTAGATGTCGTTGGTGACGACGGCGAGCGCCAGCTCGTCCCTGAGCGCCCGGCAGAGCGCGGCGACGGTGGCGGTCTTCCCGGATCCGACGGGGCCGCCGAGTCCGATGCGGAGCGCCCGGCGGGTGCCGTCGGGACGGTGGGCGTCCGCGCTGACGGCGGCAGGGCCATGGCTGGTGTGGTCGAGGTGCATGTGCGGCTCCTTGGGGGTGGGGGCGGGCGCTGGTGCGGAGTGCGGGTGGGTGGGGGTGGTCGCGCGGTTCCCCGCGCCTCTGAGGGGGTCGGCCTGCACGGCGTTCGGAGGGCGGCTACGAGGCGAACAGCCGTACCGGCCACCCCGCATGCGCCTCCGCCCCGATCTCCAGCAGAGGTGCCGACCCCGCCGGCAGGGCGTCGACCCCCTCGTCGACCACCCTCCGGGCCGCTTCCACCGCCCGGTCCGCGACCCGGTCCGCCTCCGGCGCCAGCCGGGCCAGCGCCCGCGTCGCGTCGAAGGGGTCCAGACTCAGCAACCGCACCGTCGCCGACGCGGGCCCGCTCACGCTCTCGTACGCCGCGCAGTACGCCGCGTCCAGCGGCCCGAGGCCTGCCGACCGGGCCGCCAGCCCCAGCACCACCGGCTGGTGCGCCCCCTTGGGGAACTCCCGGCCGAGCACGTCCAGTTCGGCGGAGGGCCAGGTCGCCCGGGCGGCCCGCAGCAGCTGCCGTCCGAGCTTCCGGGCGGCGGCCCGCAGTGCGGGCGACGGGGTTCGCGCGTCCGCGGCGCGGTCCAGCGCGACGGGATCGATTCCGAGCGCCGCGGCAGCGGACAACCCGGCCGCCACCAGCCCCGCCGTGTGCAACCGTCCCCGGCAGAACTCCTCCAGGCTCGCCGCCCCACTGATCCGCCCGGCCTTGACCGCCGCCTCGGCACCGCCGGAGTGCGCGTGCCCTCCGGCGGGGAACCGGCCGTCGGCCAGGACGAGAAGCGCCGCACGCGACATCAGACCACCCTCAGAACAGGAAGTACCGCTGGGCCATGGGGAGTTCGGCCGCCGGCTCCGCCTCGACCAGTTCCCCGTCGATGTGCACGGCGAAGCTGTCGGGGTCGACCCGCACCTCGGGCCGTGCGTCGTTCTCCCGCATGTCGGCCTTGGTCACACCGCGCGTCGACTCGATCGCCACGAACCGCTTCCCGAGCGCCAGCCGCTCCGGCAGCCCGGCCTCGACGGCCAGTGGGGCGACGAAATTGAGGGAGTTGGAGGCCGGCGCCCGCCCGATCGCCCCGTACATCGGGCGCGGCAGGATCGGCTGCGGCGTGGGGATGGAGGCGTTCGCGTCACCCATCTGCGCGTACGCGATCTGCCCTCCCTTGATGACGAGCTGCGGCTTGACGCCGAAGAACGCCGGCTCCCACAGCACCAGGTCGGCCAGCTTGCCGCTCTCGACCGACCCGATCTCGCGGGCCAGGCCCTGGGCGAGCGCCGGGTTGATCGTGTACTTGGCGACGTAGCGGCGCACCCGGCGGTTGTCGGCACGTCCGTCGCCGGGCAGTGCGCCCCGGCGCCGCTTCATCACGTGCGCGGTCTGCCAGGTCCGCATGACGACCTCGCCGACGCGCCCCATGGCCTGGGAGTCGGAGGAGATGATCGAGATCGCGCCGAGGTCGTGGAGCACGTCCTCCGCCCCGATCGTGGAGGGCCGGATCCGGGACTCGGCGAAGGCCAGGTCCTCCGGCACCGCCGGGTTGAGGTGGTGGCACACCATCAGCATGTCGAGGTGTTCCTCGGCGGTGTTGACGGTGAACGGCCGGGTCGGGTTCGTGGAGCTGGGCAGCACATAGGACTCGGAGACCACGGTCATGATGTCCGGCGCGTGCCCGCCGCCCGCGCCCTCGGTGTGGTACGCGTGGATGCCCCGCCCGGCGATCGCGGCGAGGGTGTCGCCGACGAACCCGGCCTCGTTGAGGGTGTCGGTGTGGATGGCGACCTGGATGCCGGTCTGCTCGGCGACGGTCAGCGAGGCGTCGATGACGGCCGGGGTCGACCCCCAGTCCTCGTGCAGCTTCAGGCCGAGGGCACCGCCGCGGATCTGGGAGAGCATCGCCTCGTGGGAGACGGTGTTGCCCTTGCCGAGCAGCCCGATGTTGAGGGGGTGGGCCTCCATCGCCTCCAGCATCCGGGCGAGGTGCCAGGGGCCGGGGGTCACGGTGGTGGCTTTGGAGCCCTCGGCCGGACCGGTACCGCCGCCGACCAGGGTCGTGATGCCCGACGACAGCGCCTCGTCGGCGATCTGCGGGCAGATGAAGTGGACGTGCGCGTCGATCGCGCCCGCCGTGAGGATCCGCCCGTTGCCGGCGATGATCTCGGTCTCCGGGCCGATGACCAGGTCCGGGTGGACGCCGTCCATGGTGTCGGGGTTGCCGGCCTTGCCGATGCCGGTGATCCGGCCGTCGCGGATGCCGACGTCGGCCTTGACGATCCCCCAGTGGTCGATGATCACCGCGCCTGTGATGACGGTGTCGGGGGTGCCGTCCGCCCGTGTGGCACGGGCCTGGCCCATCGACTCGCGTATGACCTTGCCGCCGCCGAACACGGCCTCGTCCCCTGCGCGTCCCGGGCCGCCGGAACGGTCCTCCTCGATCTCGATCAGCAGGTCGGTGTCGGCGAGGCGGATCCGGTCGCCGGTGGTCGGGCCGAACAGGTCGGCGTACGCGGCACGCGAGATCTCAGGCATCGAGGGCACCTCCGGTCTCCCCGCGCAGACCGGGCACCACGCGGGCGCCCGCCAGCAGAACGAGCTCGACCTCGACGGGGATCCCGGGCTCGAAGCGCACGGCCGTGCCGGCGGCGACGTTCAGCCGCCTTCCGTGCGCGGCGGCACGGTCGAACTCCAGGCCGGGGTTGGCCTCGGCGAAGTGGTAGTGGGAGCCGACCTGCACGGGCCGGTCGGCTGCGTTGAGGACGGTGAGCCGGATGGCCTCGCGGCCCTCGTTGTAGGCAATCGGCCCGTCGGCGAACAGGATCTCTCCGGGAATCACGGCGGCCTCCCCGTCAGACGATGGGCTCATGGACGGTGACGAGCTTGGTGCCGTCGGGGAAGGTGGCCTCGACCTGGACGTCGTGGATCATCTCCGGGATGCCGTCCATGACGTCGTCCCTGGTCAGGATCTTGCGTCCGGAGGACATGAGCTCCGCGACGGTCCGGCCGTCCCGCGCGCCTTCGAGGATGTGCGAGGTGATGAGCGCGACCGCCTCGGGGTGGTTGAGCTTCAGTCCCCGGGCGCGGCGCTTCTCGGCCACGTCGGCCGCCACGTGGATCAGCAGTCGTTCTTGCTCGTGCGGGGTCAGTTGCACGTCCCACCTCACAGTCCTCGCTCCGGGCCGTGCGGGGCCCGGCTGCCGCGGCCACGGGGCAAAGTGCCAGGTGGCGTGGAGCGGCAGGCTAGTTGGACCGCGTTTCGGGCACGTTAACCGAGCTGTGATCCACCGGTAGCGGCGTCCTCGGCCCGCATGGTGGTCAGCGCCCGCAGACCGTCCTGGAGGACCTCGACCGGTGCCGGTCCGAAGAGGGATTGCTGGGCGATGAAGCCGAGGACGCAGGCGATCATCGTGCGGGCCACATGGTCCGGAGTCACGTCGGCGCGCATCATCCCGGCCCGCTGGTAGCCCTCGACGATCTCCCCCCAGGCCGCGCGGACCGAGCCGTAGCCCTCCCGCAGGATGAGCGCCAGCTCTTCGTTGCGCAGGGTCTCCGTCCACACCTGGATGACGAGTCGCGGAAAGGCGGGCCGGCCGTCGACGACCAGGGACTCACGGGCGGCCAGCGTCCGGCCGAGGACGGAGGCGACGAGTCGGTCCGGCGGCGGGGGCGGGCTGAGCCGCACCGCCTCCTCGAAGGCGTCGCGGACCGAACCGAGCACCTCGGCGACGATCGCGCCGATCAGCTCCTCCTTGCCGCTGAAGTAGCGGTACACGGCACCCGCCGAGAGGTCGGCCTCCTTCAGCACGTCCTGCATGGACGTGGCGTGGAAGCCGTTGCGGGCGAAGCACAGCGCGGCACCGTCGAGGATCTGGCGGCGGCGGGCGTCGAGATGTTCCTGGGACACGCGAGCCATGGTCACAAAGTAAAACGAATATTCATTCTTGACAAGGCGCAGCGAGCGGAGCACGGTGAGAGCAGAGCAAAACGAACGATCCTTCTTTTTAGCTGCTCCGCTCCGGTCCGCTCCGGTCCGCTCATCCCAGGAGACCCCCATGCCTTCCCGCAACCGCCATGTGATCGCGGTCGTCCTCCTCGTGCCCGTCCTGGCCGCCCTCGCCCTGTGGGCCTTCGCCTGGCCGGCCTCCCGCATCGCGCCCCGCGACCTGCCGCTCGGCGTGGCCGGGCCGCCGGCCGCCGCGGCCCAGGTCGAGAAGCAGCTGGAGCGGCACGAGGGTGCCTTCGAGATCCACCGCTACGCCGACGAGGCCGCCGCCCGGGAGGCCATCAGGGACCGGAGCGTGTACGGCGCGGTCGTGGTCACGCGGCAGGGGCCCGAACTGCTCACCGCGTCCGCGGCCGGGCCGGTCGTCGCGCAGTTCCTCCAGCAGGCCGTGGGGCAGCAGGCCGCCGCCGGAGGCGCACAGGTCAAGACGGTCGATGTCGTGCCCACCCCGGCCAGTGACCCGCGCGGCGCCGCACTGAGCGCCGCCGTACTGCCCCTCGCCCTGGCCGGCATCGCGGCGGGCGCCGTGGTCACCCTGCTCGGACTGCGCGGCGTCCGCGCCGCGCTCGCACTGCTCGGCGCGTCCGCCCTGGTGGGCGTGGTGGCGGCCGGGATCGCGCACAGCTGGCTCGGGGCGCTCGGCGGCGACTGGTGGGCGGAAGCGGGGGTGCTCGCACTGTCCACGCTGGCCGTCGGCGGTGCCGTCGCCGGGCTCGCCGCCCTGGTCGGCCCGGCCGGTACGGGCATCGGAGCCGCCGTGGTGATGCTGATCGGCAACCCCTTCTCCGGCGCCACCTCGGCCCCGCAGATGCTGCCGGAGCCGGCCGGTGCGATCGGCCAGTGGCTGCCGCCCGGCGCGGGGACGACCCTGCTGCGCTCGGTGTCCTCCTTCGACGGTGCGGCGGCGACCGGCCCCACACTGACCCTGGCCTGGTGGGCGGTGCTGGGCCTGGGCGCCGTACTGCTCGGCAGCTCGCTCCGGGCCCGGAGGACGGGCAGCGAACCCGCGGCCGACCGGCGGGAGCTCTCCGCCGTCGCCTGACCGCCGGCCGACGCGCCCGAGCGCTGTCACACCATGCGACCGTGCGCCCCCGCCGTAGCGGACGGGAGCGCACGGTCTTCCGTCTGTCCGGTTCGGTCCTAGGCCGGGCCGGCCCCGCGGTGTTCCGCCGCGATGCCGAACCGCTGGGGTTCGCCGGGAGCGGACGCGACCTCGCGGACCGTGGAGACCGCGCTGATCACCTGCTCCTCCGCGGACTCGGCGAGCTCCCGGGTCTCTTCGAGTCGCCGCAGGTCATCGGCCGATACGAGGGCGACGAGGGGCTTGCCGTGCCGGGTGACGACGACGCGTTCACCGCCGTACACCACGCGGTTGATCAGGTCGGCGAGCTCAGCCCTGGCTTGCGTCACCGGAATCTCGTAGGCCATGTCCCCATCATAACGTGACGTACGTCCTGTACATTTTTTACAGAGACAGCCGTCGCCGGAGACGGCTGCGCCGTGAGGAGGGGTTCGTCATGACTCGACCGTCCGCCCGCCATGTGCTGCCCGAGTTCACCGAACGCACGGGGTCCGGGAAACGGACGATGGATCCGTACTCGAAGCTTCTGGAGGAGCGGATCGTCTTCCTCGGGGCTCCCGTGGACGAGACCTCGGCGAACGACGTCATGGCCCAGTTCATGCACCTGGAGCACCAGGCCCCGGAGCGGGACATCTCGCTCTACATCAATTCCCCCGGCGGCACCTTCCACGCGATGACGGCGATCCACGACACGATGCAGTACGTCTCCTGCGACGTGGAGACGATCTGCCTGGGCCAGGCCGGCGCCGCCTCCTCGGTGCTGCTGGCGGCGGGCACGCCCGGCAAGCGATTCGCCCTGCCCGACGCCCGCCTGGTGATCCATCAGCCCGCGCTGCCCGAGCCGGTCCGGGGGCAGGCCAGTGATCTGGCGATCCAGGCGGACGAGTTGACGCGCATCCGGGTCCGGATGGAGGAGCTGCTCGCGCTGCACACGGGTCGCACCCGGGAGCAGGTGAGCGCGGACATCGAGCGGGACAAGATCCTCACCGCCCAGGAAGCGGTGGAATACGGCCTGGTGGACGGGATCATCCCCAGCCGCAAGGCCACCCTCGCCCCGCCGACCGGTCGGTGAGGTCCCGGTGCTCCCGCCCGAACTGCCGCCGCTGCCCGCCCTGACGCGCGCCGAGGCGGAACTGATCGACCGTTACCTCGATGTCGTCGACCTGCTGGGCCGCATCAACCCGGCGCAGGACGGCGACACCTACCGGGGACTGCGCGCCGCCCAGGCGCTGGTCGGCAAGGCCACCGCACTGCGCGACGCGTTGGCCCTGATGCATCAGCGGGGCGAGACGGAACTGCACGCCGGCACGCTGGCCCGGGCGCTGCGTGTGCTGGACGGCGAGCGGCGCACGGCCCGGCTCACCCTGCCCCCGGAGTCCGTCAGTTGACGCGGAAGCGCCGGCCCGGACACCCGCGCCGTCACCGGAGCGTCCGGAGCTGAGTCGAAACGGACCAAAAGACGTACCCCTGTTCGGAGTAGGCGGGAGACCGATTTTGGGGCCGTTCCGGTTGCGCAACGCGCGTAGCCCAGGGACGGAATGGGGCATTCCGTCCCTGGTCCGGGGGTCCGCGAATGCGTGGACAGTGGCTCGAACGCACACGTGTCCACCCGAACGGGTGAGTGGTGAGTAACAACACAAACCCCCGGTTCCGTTGGGAAATCCGGACAGGCATGCGCCAAGATCCCTGTCTGACGACAAGCCCCCGCCGCTGTGGCGGGGCGATCCGGGCGGACGCCGAATCCTGCCGCCGCCCGGATGACCGGTCGACAGGAGTGGATCGGCAGGAGTGGAGGACCCAAGCACGACGGGTCGCCGGGACGGTCACGCCATGACCTCGCCCGAGCAGCCCTTGGGGTGAAGCCGCGTCAGCGGCCGGGCAACTTCGCCAGCCCGAATCCGACAGGTCATCCTTCACAGGCGGCTGACGAAGGGTTGCGCATGAC
Source organism: Streptomyces collinus (assembly GCF_031348265.1). Taxonomy (NCBI): domain Bacteria; kingdom Bacillati; phylum Actinomycetota; class Actinomycetes; order Kitasatosporales; family Streptomycetaceae; genus Streptomyces; species Streptomyces collinus. The sequence goes on from NZ_CP133771.1 coordinate 1,245,359, forward strand.
TGCGCTCAATCGTGTCCCGTCGCTCATGGTCCGGGCCGGCACGGCCTCGGCGCTCACCATCGCCGCCGTGGGCGGTTCGATCGTGGCGCCCGGCTTCACCTCCGAGGCCGCGGCAGCCACGCCGGCGACCAAGGCACTCCAGATCGCGGCCTCCAAGAAGGGTTCGCCCTACAAGTACGGGGCCACCGGTCCGCACCGGTTCGACTGCTCCGGGCTCACGCTCTACTCGTTCAAGAAGGCCGGCAAGAAGCTCCCCCGTACGGCTGCCCAGCAGTACAACAAGACGCGCCACATCTCCGCCAAGAACCGCAAGGCGGGAGACCTGGTGTTCTTCCACTCGGGCAGCAACGTGTACCACGTCGGTATCTACGCGGGTAAGAACAAGCTCTGGCACTCCCCGAAGAGCGGGGACGTGGTGCGACTGCAGAAGCTCTGGACCAAGAGCGTCTGGTACGGGCGCGTGAAGTGATCCGCTCGGCGTGCGGCGGCGTCCTGACGCGCCGCCGCACGCCGGAGCGTGACACGGGCTCACATGGATACCCGTGACCCCATGGCCGAGCACCGCCCCTGCACCGCACGCAACGAGACTCCGCTGCAACGCGCCGACCGCAACTTCGTGGAGCTGCTCCAGGAACTCCGCGTCACCCAGACGGGCGTGCAGATCCTCTTCGCCTTCCTGCTGTCGCTGGCCTTCACCTCGCGCTTCGAGGATCTCGACACGGTCCAGTGCGTCACCTACGTCATCACCCTGCTGCTGGCGGTCCTGGCAGCCGCGCTCTTCACCGCGCCGGCCGCGCTGCACCGCTCCCTCTTCCAGCAGGGCGCCAAGCCCCGCATCGTGCAGGTCTCCTCGCGCCTGGCCACCATCGGCCTGAGCGTGCTGGTGTTCGCGTTCAGCGGTTCCGTGCTGCTGGTGGTCGACGTGACCACGGGCCGGGCCGGCGGTATCGCCGCGGGCGCCGCGACGTTCCTGGTCTGTGTCGGCCTGTGGGGGCTGCTCCCGCGGCTGGTGCGGCGGGCGGGGCTGCGCAAGGAGGCGGACGCCACCGGGGAGACCGCCGAGGAAGGACCGGACCAGGGCGACGTCAAGGTCCCCGCACTGCTGCGGCGAACCGTGAGGCAGCCGTCCGGGCTTCGAGGAGCGGCAGCGCACCGGGAGGCGTCGGCACGGCACCGGTGACGGCCTCGCACTCCGGCGGGCCGAAGGGCTCGGAGCGGGCGTCGTAGCCGTGGGTGGCCCGGATGTCGGTGGCGCGGGCCGGGGGTGCGTGGAGGGCACCCGTCGGGGAGGTCTTTTCGGGTCCTGCTGGGAGTGACTAGGGCTCCTGCTGCACCGCCGTCGTCAGCGGCTGCGCCGGGACGGCCCACGGGAGTTCGATCGAGATGGTCTTGCCGCCCTCACGGGTGGGGCGGATGCGGAGCCTGCCGCCGCATTCCGCGGTCAGCCAGCGGATGATGACCAGGCCGCGGCCGTTGTCCTGCTGTACGGCGGCGGGCAGGCGTCTGGGGAAGCGCGGATGACTGTCCGTGACACCGATGCGCAGGTGCTCATCGCGGTCGAGCTCGACACCCACGGTGAAGGTGGGTGACTGGCCGAAGGTGTGCTGCACGGCGTTGGTGGCGAGCTCGGAGATGATCAGCCGGACGGTGTCGGACACCTCCGTGTCCGCCGGCAGGCCCCACTCCGCCAGCGTGCCCACCACGTACGCACGCGCTGCGGAGACCGAGGCTGGATCGCTCGGCAGAGTGACGGATGCTTCCAAATGGTCTGCCATGGCGTCGTCGTCCCTTTCCCACGGGACCACAGCCCGACGCGGAGCGGATGGTTCGAGTACGGTCCCGGACTGGTGTTTCGTCGCCAGAGTGCCACCAGAACGCCCGCGAAGGGCTGCGATCCACCAAGATGTGCATATATCTGTCGCTCAAAGCGGTGAACTCTGCGACGCGAGGCCGTATTTGGGTGGCTCGGAAGGAGTAAGGAGGAGCCATGCAGCACGGTCCCGCGGTGCGCCGCCGGAAACTGGGCGCCGAACTGCGTGCGCTGCGCACCTCTGCGGGGCTCACGAGCGGTGAGGCGGCCCGGCTGGTGGGCTGGCACCAGTCCAAGGTCAGCCGGATCGAGACGGGCACGAGCGGGGTGAAACCGGCCGACGTGCGGCTACTTCTCGACGCCTACGTCGTGGCGGACTCTCAACTCCGCGAACTGCTCATGGCGTTGGCGGGGTCCGACGACAGCGGCGGCCGGCACCACTGGTGGCACGCCTACCGCGGGGTGCTGCCGCCGACCTACTGGGACTTCATCAGTCTGGAGTCCCAGGCCGGCGCGATGCGCACGCTGGAGACCACGGTCGTGCCGGGCCTGCTCCAGACGCCCGAATACGCGCGTGCGGTGACGCGGGCGGCGGTGGAGGGGCTCCCGGAGGACCGGCTCGACACTCTGGTGGAAGTGCGGCTGGCCCGGCAGGACGTGCTGCGCGCCGATCCCCCACTGAGACTCAGCGCCGTCCTGGACGAGGCGGTGCTGCGGCGGGAGGTCGGCGGGCCCGGGGTCATGACCCGCCAGCTCGAGCGGCTGGTCGAGGCGGCGCGGCTGCCCCAAGTGCGCCTCCAGGTCCTGCCGTTCGCGGCCGGGGCGCACATCGGCGTCACCGGACCTTTCGTTATCTTCTCATTTTCGAGCACTTCTGATCTGGATGTGGTTGTTCTCGACCACTTGACGAGTAGCCTCTACCTCGAACGGAAAGAAGACCTCCAGGCCTACACGGAGGCCTTCAACGCCCTTCAGATCCACGCCCTTTCGCCCGAGGACTCGTTGGATTTCATCGCCGGGACAGCCGCCGGCGCGTAAGGAGGCACCATGCGTGCACTGCCTCGTCACGTCCCCTCAAGCACCGAACTGCACGGTGTGCGGTGGTTGCGCAGCAGCTACAGCACCGGCGCGAACAACTGCGTCGAGACCGCGTGTCCGGACGCCCCGCCCTGGGCCGGACTGCTCGCCGTGCGCGACTCCAAGACCCCGTCCGGACCCGCACTGCTCTTCTCCCCGGGGAGCTGGGCCGCGTTCGCGGCCGGGGTGGACCGCATGTAACCCCGTCCGGTCAGACCGTCATCGCGCGACGCACGGCCGTGTCACGCCGACTCATGGCCGCGTCTCGCCGATCAGCCCCACAGCGCGTTCGATCTGCTGACCGGTCAGGTCGGCGCGGGCGGTCAGCCTGAGCCGGGAGATGCCGTCGGGCACGGAGGGAGGACGGAAGCACCCCACGGCCAGGCCCGCCGCGCGGCACCGTGCCGCCCAGTTCACGGCGTCCTCGGGAGAGGGCGCGCGCACCGAGACCACCGCGGCGTCCGGACGCACCGCTTCCAGACCCGCGGCGGTCAGGCGTGCGTGCAGTTCGCCCGCCACCGCGCGGGCCCGCGCCGCCCGTTCCGGTTCGCGGCGCAGCAACCGCAGGGCCGACAGGGCCGCCCCCGCCGCGGCGGGGGCGAGTCCGGTGTCGAAGATGAACGTGCGGGCGGCGTTGACCAGGTGCTCGACGACCCGGGCCGGGCCGAGGACGGCTCCGCCCTGGCTGCCCAGCGACTTGGACAGCGTGACCGTCGCGACGACGTCGTCCGCGCCCGCGAGCCCCGCCGCCTGCGGGGCGCCGCGACCGCCGTCGCCGAGGACGCCCAGACCGTGGGCGTCGTCGACGACCAGTCCGGCGCCGTGCTCCCGGCAGGCCTCGGCCAGGGCGGCGAGGGGAGCCGCGTCGCCGTCGACCGAGAAGACCGTGTCGGACACGGCGATGGCCGTGCCCTCGTGGCCGGCCAGCGCCTTGCGCGAGGCGTCCGGCTCGGCGTGCGCCACGACCTGCGTGGTACCGCGGGCCAGCCGGCAGCCGTCGATGAGTGAGGCGTGGTTGCCCGCGTCGGAGACGATCAGGGAGCCGTGCGGGGCCAGCGCGGTGACCGCCGCGAGGTTGGCGGCGTAGCCGGAGGAGAAGACGAGGGCCGCCTCGAAGCCGCAGAAATCGGCCAGTTCCCGTTCGAGTTCGGCGTGCAGTTCGGTCGTGCCGGTGACGAGCCGGGAGCCGGTGGCGCCGCCGCCCCAGGTCCGCGCGGCCCGGGCCGCACCCTCGGTGACCTCGGGGTGGCGGGCCAGCCCGAGGTAGTCGTTGCTCGCCAGGTCCAGGAGCGGCGAATCGGCCGGACGGGGGCGCAGAGTCCGTACGAGTCCGGCGCGGGCACGCAGCTCCGCCTGCTCGTCGATCCAGCCGAACGCCATGGGTGGTCCTCCGGGGAATTTGTAGGCAGTGCACAGACACTAGCGGGACCACCAGCAGGTCACTGTGTGGCAATACCCACACCTCGAAGCGACTCTGTTGTGCGAACTCTCCTTTGCCCCGAGCACCTCCTTAGGACAGGATCGGCTTCCATGGACCTGCTGAACACGCTGGTGGACAAGGGGCTTCGGCGCGAGCTGCCGACCCGCGACGAGGCTCTGGCCGTCCTCGCGACGTCCGACGACGACCTGCTCGATGTGGTGGCCGCGGCCGGAAAGGTGCGCCGGCACTGGTTCGGCCGGCGGGTGAAACTGAACTATCTCGTCAACCTCAAGTCCGGCCTGTGCCCCGAGGACTGCTCGTACTGTTCGCAGCGGCTCGGCTCGACGGCCGGGATCCTGAAGTACACCTGGCTGAAGCCCGGCCAGGCGTCCGACGCGGCGGCGGCCGGTGTGGCCGGCGGGGCCAAGCGGGTGTGCCTGGTGGCCAGCGGGCGTGGCCCGACCGACCGGGACGTGGACCGGGTCTCCGAGACGATCAAGGCGATCAAGGACAACAACGAAGGCGTCGAGGTGTGCGCCTGCCTCGGACTGCTCTCCGACGGCCAGGCGGAGCGGCTGCGCGAGGCCGGAGCCGACGCCTACAACCACAACCTCAACACGTCCGAGGCGACGTACGGGGAGATCACCACCACGCACACCTACGAGGACCGCGTCGACACCGTGCAGAAGGCGCACGCGGCCGGTCTGTCCGCCTGCTCCGGGCTGATCGCCGGCATGGGCGAGACGGACGAGGACCTGGTCGACGTCGTCTTCTCCCTGCGCGAGCTGGACCCGGACTCGGTTCCGGTCAACTTCCTGATCCCGTTCGAGGGCACCCCGCTCGGCAAGGAGTGGAACCTGACCCCGCAGCGGTGCCTCAGGATCCTGGCGATGACGCGGTTCGTCTGCCCCGACGTGGAGGTGCGGATCGCCGGCGGGCGCGAGGTCCATCTGCGCACGATGCAGCCGCTCGCCCTGCACCTGGCCAACTCGATCTTCCTCGGCGACTACCTCACCAGCGAGGGCCAGGCCGGCAAGGCCGACCTGGAGATGATCGCGGACGCCGGGTTCGAGGTGGAGGGCACCGACCAGGTGACGCTGCCGGAGCACCGGGCGTCCGGGGGCTGCGGCGAGGGCGGCGGGTGCGGCTCGCAGGAGAGCGGCGAGGTCTGTGGATCCGCCGGGACGGCGGCTCCTCCCCGGGCCGACGAAGCACGGACCGACCTGGTCGCCGTGCGCCGCCGGGGCGCCGGGACGGACCTCGCCCCCAATGCCTGAGCCGGCCGTGGCCGAGCTGCTGGAGCTCGACCGGCGGCACGTGTGGCATCCGTACGGCCCGATGCCCGGGCGGCAGGAACCGCTCGTCGTGGAGTCGGCGAGCGGGGTGCGGCTGCGGCTCGCCGACGACACGGGAGAGCTGGTCGACGGGATGTCGTCCTGGTGGTCGGCGATCCACGGCTACAACCACCCGGTGCTCAACGAGGCCGCCCGCGAGCAGCTCGGGCGGATGAGCCACGTGATGTTCGGCGGGCTCACCCACGAGCCCGCCGTGCGCCTGGCGAAGCTCCTTGTCGACATGTCGCCCGAGGGTCTGGAGCACGTCTTCCTCGCCGACTCGGGGTCGGTGTCGGTCGAGGTCGCGGTCAAGATGTGCCTGCAGTACTGGCGTTCGCTGGGCCGCCCCGGCAAGCAGCGACTGCTGACCTGGCGCGGCGGCTACCACGGCGACACCTGGCAGCCCATGTCGGTGTGCGACCCCGAGGGCGGGATGCACGAGCTGTGGACCGGGGTGCTCCAGCGTCAGGTGTTCGCCGGTCCGCCCCCGGCGGAGTACGACGATACGTACGCCGAACAGCTGCGTTCGCTGATCGAGCGGCACGCCGGCGAACTGGCGGCGGTGATCGTCGAGCCGGTGGTGCAGGGCGCGGGCGGGATGCGGTTCCACTCCCCCGCCTATCTGCGGGTGCTGCGCGAGGCGTGCGACGCGCATGACGTGCTGCTGGTGTTCGACGAGATCGCGACCGGATTCGGCCGTACGGGCGCGATGTTCGCGGCGGAGCACGCGGCCGTGACGCCGGACGTGATGTGCGTGGGCAAGGCGCTGACCGGCGGCTATATGACCATGGCGGCGACGCTGTGCACCGCCCGGGTGGCCGACGGCATCTCGCGGGGCGAGGTGCCGGTGCTCGCGCACGGCCCGACGTTCATGGGCAATCCGCTGGCGGCGGCGGTGGCCTGCGCCTCGATCGGGCTGCTGCTCGGGCAGGACTGGCTCGCGGAGGTCAAGCGGATCGAGACGGGCCTGCGGGACGGGCTCGCGGCGGCCTCGGAGCTGCCGGGAGTGAAGGACGTACGGGTGCTCGGCGCCATCGGGGTGGTGCAGCTGGACCACCCCGTGGACATGGCGGCGGCGACGGCGGCGGCCGTGCGCGAGGGCGTGTGGCTGCGGCCGTTCCGCGATCTGATCTACACCATGCCGCCGTACGTCACGGGCGACGCGGACCTGGCGCGGATCGCGCGGGCCGTGTGCGCGGCGGCGCGGGAGGGATGACATGCCGGTACTGGTGATCACGGGCACGGGCACGGAGGTCGGCAAGACGGTCGTGACCGCCGCCGTCGCCGCGACGGCGCTGGCCGCCGGCCGGTCGGTGGCCGTGCTGAAAGCCGCGCAGACGGGCGTAGCGCCCGACGAGCCCGGGGACGCCGCCGAGGTGGCGCGCCTCGCGGGCCCGGTGACGACGGCGGAACTCGCCCGGTATCCCGAGCCGTTGGCGCCGGCCACGGCAGCGCGCCGGGCGGGGCGGGCCCCGGTCCATCCGCACGAGGTCGCGGAGGCCGCCGCCAAGCTGGCCACCGAGCACGACCTGGTGCTGGTCGAAGGGGCCGGCGGGCTGCTCGTCCGGTTCGACGCGGCCGGCGGCACCCTCGCGGACGCCGCACGGCTGCTGTCTGCGCCGGTGCTGGTCGTGGCCCCCGCGGGGCTCGGCACCCTCAACACGACGGAGCTGACGGCGCGTGAACTGCGCTCCCGGGGGCTGGAGCCGGCCGGGATCGTCATCGGAAGCTGGCCCGAGGCCCCGGATCTCGCCGCCCGCTGCAATCTGGCGGACCTGCCGGACGTGGCCGGGGCCCCGCTGCTGGGCTCGGTCCCGGCCGGGTCGGGCGCCCTGGCCCCGGCCGGCTTCCGGGCGGCCGCGCCGCACTGGCTGGCGCCGCGGCTGGACGGCTCGTGGGACGCGGAGGCGTTCCGGGTGCGGGAGGCTCCCGGGATGTTCTGAAAAACCGGACGCGCGCGGTGAAACCGGCGCGGACGTGCTCGGCAGCCGGCCCACGGCCCCGGATCTCACCGCCCGCTGCAATCCGGCGGATCAGCCGGACATGCCCGGGGCCCCGCTGCTGAGCGCCGTCCGGCCGGGTCGGGCACCCGGGAGGCCTCCGGGTCCAGGGAGGCTCCCGGGCGGCCGCGCCGCACTGGCTGGCGCCGCGGCTGGACGGCTCGTGGGACGCGGAGGCGTTCCGGGTGCGGGAGGCTCCCGGGATGTTCTGAGAAACCGGACGCGCGCGGTGAAACCGGCGCGAACGTGCTCGGCAGCCGGCCCACGGCCCCGGATCTCACCGCCCGCCGCAATCCGGCGGACCAGCCGGACATGCCCGGGGCCCCGCTGCTGAGCGCCGTCCGGCCGGCTCGGGCACCCGGGAGGCCTCCGGGTCCAGGGAGGCTCCCGGGCGTTCCGAGCGTTCGTCGGGCGCGCGGTGAAACCGGCGCGGACGTGATCGCGTGTTGAACTACGAACGTGATCGCCGCCGAAAGGACCGCTTTGCACACGAACACACCACACCCGTCCCGCCGTACGGCCCTCGCACTGGGCACGGCCGCCGCCCTCGCGCTGGGCGGCGGCACCGCCCACGCGTTACCCGGCACCACCGGTGTCACCGCGCGACTGCGGGACCTGGAGCGGGAGCACACCGCACGGCTGGGCGTGTACGCCCGCAACATGCGCACGGGCCGGACGGTGGCGTACCGGGCCGACGAGCTCTTCCCGATGGCCTCGGTGTTCAAGACGCTCGCCGCCGCGGCCGTGCTGCGCGACCTCGACCGCGACGGCGAGTTCCTGGCCCGGCGCATCCACTACACCCAGGCGTACGTCACCAGGTCGGGCTTCTCCCCCGTCACCAAGGACCACGTCGCGACCGGCATGACCGTGGGCGAACTGTGCGACGCCACCATCCGCTTCAGCGACAACACCGCGGGCAACCTGCTGCTCAAGGAGCTGGGCGGGCCGACCGCGATCACGCGCTTCGCCCGCTCGACCGGTGACCGCGTCACCCGGCTGGACCGCTGGGAGCCCGAGCTCAACTCCGCGGAGCCGTGGCGCGTGACCGACACGACCTCCCCGCGCGCCATCGGCCTGACCTACGCCCGGCTGGTGCTCGGCGACGTGCTCGAGACCCGGGACAGGGCCCGGCTCACGGACTGGCTGCTGCGCAACACCACGAGCCTGGAGAGGTTCCGCAAGGGTCTGCCGGCCGACTGGCTGCTCGCCGACAAGACGGGTGGCGGGCAGTACGGCAGCAACAACGACGTGGGCATCACCTGGCCGCCGGACGGCCCGCCGATCGTGATGTCGGTGCTGACCACGCAGCCGGAGGAGGACGCCCCGGCCGACAACCCGCTGGTGGCCGGCGCCGCGGCCCTGCTGGCGGCGGAACTCGCCTAACGTGGCCGTCGGCGGCAGGTCGTCGTGGAACGTCTGGCTGGTGAGCGGTGCTTGCGGTGCCGCCGGTCTGCTCGCCCTGCACTCCGCCGTGCCCAACGGCATCGGGCGGCTGGGAAGCCTGCTGGAGACGTTCCTGCCATGGCTCGGGGTGGCCGTGCCCGTGCTCGGCTGCCTCGCCCTGATCGTGCGGTCGTGGGCCGGGCTGCTCGCCTGCCTGGCACCCGGGGCCGTGTGGCTCTGGATGTTCGGCGGGGTGTGGTTCTCCTCGCCCCCGGGCCCGTACGACCTGACCGTCGTCCAGCACAACGTCGCCGACGACGACGCCGATCCCGCCGGCACCGCCCGGGCCCTGCTCGCCGCGCGTGCCGGCCTGATCGCCGTGGAGGAGCTGACGCCCGCTGCGCAGCCCGCTTACCAGGGTGTCCTGGGCGCCTCCCACCCGCATCGGGCCGTCCACGGCACGGTCGGGCTCTGGTCGGCGTATCCGCTGTCGGACGTGCGGCCCGTGGACATCCGGCCCCAGGGCTTCCCGGGGAGCTGGCGGCGGGCTCTGCGGGCCACGGTGTCCGCGCCCGGCGGCCGGGTCGCGGTGTACGTGGTCCATCTGCCGTCCGTGCGCCTGGGCCCGAGGGGGCTCGCCTCGGCGGCCCGTGACGAGAGCGCGGCCCTGCTCGGGGCCCGGATCGCCGCCGACCCGGCCGGCCGGCTGCTGGTGGTGGGCGACCTCAACGGCACGGTCCAGGACCGCGGCCTCGCCCCGCTCACCTCCCGGCTGCACGCTCCGCCCACGGGGTTCGCGTTCAGCTGGCCGGCCGGCCTGCCGGTGGCGAGGATCGACCAGGTGCTGGGTCGGGGGGCCGAGGTGACGGAGGTGTCGGCGCTGGAGGCGACCGGCAGCGACCACCTGCCGGTGCTGGGCCGCGTACTCCTGCGGTAGACGGCAGGGGTGCGCGGGGCCCGTCGCGGGGAGAATCGGGGTGAGGCCAGCCTCGCAGGGAGGTTTTCTATGCCGCTCCGCTCCGGCAAGGTACCCCGGGACGCCGTGCACCATCCCCTGTTCGCCCGCTGCTACGCCCGGGCCAGTGTGGCCGCCGAGACCCGGATGGGCATGGGCCGGATCCGGGAGAGACTCCTCGGCGGGCTGTCCGGGCGGGTGATCGAGATCGGGGCGGGCAACGGGCTGAACTTCGCGCACTACCCGGGCACCGTCGCGGAGGTCGTCGCCATCGAACCGGAGCGGCGGCTGCGGCACCTGGCCGTGGAGGCCGCGCTGCGCGCCGAGGTGCCGGTGGACGTCGTGCCGGGTGCGGCCGAGTCGCTGCCGGTCAAGAGCGAGGGCTTCGACGCGGCCGTGGTGTCGCTGGTGCTGTGCAGTGTGCGGGACGTGCCCCGGGCACTCGGGGAACTGCTGCGGGTGCTGCGGCCGGGCGGCGAGGTGCGGTTCTTCGAGCACGGCCGGGGCGGCGGCCGTGCGATGGGCTTCACGCAGCACGCGCTGGACCGGACGGTGTGGCCGCTGCTGAGCGGGGGCTGCCATGTGGCCCGGGAGCCGGTCCGGGCGCTGCGGGACGCCGGGTTCGAGCTCGGCCCCTACCGGCGGGTTCTCATGCCCGAACAGGGGCCGACGCTGCCCACCTCGTACTGCGTGCTCGGCACGGCGTGGCGCCCTGCCGAGGGGTTGTGAGCCGTTGCCGGGTGACAGCACTTGAGTGAGTTCTGGTGTGCATGAGGGAGGGTTCGGCTGTTTGTCGGGTGATGAGCCCGGCGGCGGGAACGGAAGTTCCTGGTTCGAATGGGTGACCTTTCCTGATGGTGGTCGTTGGGTGTGGTGGCGGATGTCTGCGGGCCTTGGGGGGATGGCGGTGGGTGGACTGCGGGACGTGGCTGCGCCGTTCGTCGCTCCTGGCCCGTCTGGAGTGGCGGTCCGTGACCGTCTGAAACACCTGACGCCCGAGGACGTCGCGATCATCGCGGTCGACCCGGCCTACACCAGCAAGTGGGGCGCCCAGCGCTGGCAGCAGCCACTGTCCACCCCCAGCCGTAAGACCAGCCGACACGATGCCGCGAGCATCGCGATCGGCAGGATCGCTCAAGGGCATCCGCTCAGGCGACGGACGGCACCGCCCCGTGCACACCAGAGCGATGTGCACGGGCATCGGACCGTCCAGGCCCGACCGCAGACTCTCGGGCGTGAGGGACCCCGCCCCCGCACTCCCGGACCACGGACACGATCCGTGCCGCCGGATGCGGGTCGTACGCGGGCGACCAGGACATCCGCAACCGTTCGGGATGTCCGCAGTGACCAGGAACGGGCACAACACTCACTCCCGCTCACTGAATAAGAACGGTGAGTCACAGGCTCCACCGGCGCAGCTCCTGCTCGATGTCCCGGACGGACACCTCGCCGCTCTTCACCAGCCGGGCGAGGTCGCGGACCTGCTCGGGCGAGGTGACGACCTTGACACCGCTGGCGACGAGGTACGCGTAGGCGACGGCGGAGGCGAACAGGGCGTTGGAGCGCTCCAGCGCGGGGACGTGCAGGAGGAGCTGGAGCAGGGCGGCGGCGCGGGCGTGCGGGCTGTCGTAGACGGGCACGTCGAACACGGCGGCCCGGTGGCGGGCGACGGCGGCGACGAGGGCTCCCCAGTCGGTGACCTGGGGGTCTCCGGGGGTCTTCTGCTCGGCGAGCATCAGCAGCCAGGCGAGGTCGATCTCGAGGTCGTCCAACGGTTCAGTGACGACCTTCGCGTGTACCTTCACGATCCGCGCCGAACTCCTCGGCGAAGACGGACTCGTACTGCTTCATGAAGTCGGCGGCGGCCTCCACGAAGGTGTGGCCCACCTCGCCGGTGTCCTGCTTGACCAGCTCCTCGATGTAGCGGTTGACGCTCATCCCGCGGGCCAGGGCGCGTTCACGGGCGGCGCGGGCGGTGCCCTCGTCGACGCGCACGTTCAGCTGGGTCTTCGCCATACCTCGAAGCTAGCGCGTGAGTGCTAGCACCGGCAAGGGTGAGTCCGACCCGCGGAGGATACCGAGTGTGGGCCGGGTCACATTACCCTCGGGCAGGGCCAGGAGGTCCTGACGTCCACCCAGAGGAGGCGGCCTTGTCCACACCTGCTGCGGAGCACGCTCCCGGCCTCGCCCCGGCCGACGGGATCGCGGCCCGGGCCCGTGGTCTGACCAAGGCGTACGGCTCGGGCGAGACGGCCGTGCTCGCGCTCGACTCGGTGGACGTGGATGTCGTCCGGGGCCGGTTCACCGCCGTGATGGGCCCCTCGGGCTCCGGGAAGTCCACGCTGATGCACTGTCTGGCCGGGCTCGACACCGTCTCGGCCGGTCAGGTGTGGCTCGGCGACACGGAGATCACCGGGCTGAGGGAGCGTGAGCTGACGCAACTGCGCCGCGACCGGATCGGGTTCATGTTCCAGTCGTTCAACCTCATCCCGACCCTGAACGCCCGGGAGAACATCACCCTGCCCATGGACATCGCGGGCCGGAAGCCCGACGAGGCGTGGCTGGACCGGGTGATCGACACCCTGGGCCTGCGGGACCGGCTCGGGCACCGGCCGTCACAGCTCTCCGGCGGGCAGCAGCAGCGTGTGGCCTGCGCCCGGGCGCTGGCATCCCGGCCCGAGTTGATCTTCGCGGACGAGCCGACCGGCAACCTCGACTCGCGCGCCGGCCTGGAGGTGCTCGGCTTCCTGCGCGAGGCGGTGGACCAGCTCGGGCAGACCGTCGTCATGGTCACCCACGACCCGGGGGCGGCCGCCCACTCGGACCTGGTGCTCTTCCTCGGGGACGGCCGGATCGTCGACGAGATGCGGCGCCCCACGGCGGAGGCGGTCCTGGAGCGGATGAAGAGGTTCGACGTGATCCGCACCCGCTACGAGGACGCCGGCGCCCCGGCGTCGTCCGAGGAGAACTGAGCCCGTGCTCAAGGCGACCCTGCGGAGCTTCCTGGCGCACAAGGGGCGGCTGCTGCTCTCCGCGCTCGCCGTCCTGCTGTCCGTCGCGTTCGTCACGGGGAGCCTGATCTTCTCGGACACCGTCAGCCGCACGTTCGACCGGCTGTTCGCCTCCACCGCCGCCGATGTCACGGTCAGCCCGAAGGAGGACCTCGACGAGGCGGTGCCCTCCGGCCGGACGGCCACCCTGCCGGCCGCGCTCGCCGAACGCGTACGGCGGATCGACGGGGTCGCGGCGGCCCGCGCCGACGTGGAGGTGAGCGGCCTCACCGTGGTCGACGAGGCGAACGAGCCGGTCGGCCCGACCACCGGGGCGCCGACGCTCGGCAACGCCTGGAACCCGAACGAGCGCAGCCCCGTGAAGCTGACCTCGGGCCACGCACCGCGCGGTCCCGCCGAGGCGCTGCTCGACTCCGAGACCGCGGGCCGCAAGAACGTGCGCATCGGCGACACCCTCACCGTCATCGCTGCTCCCGGGTCGTTCCAGGTCCGGGTGGCCGGCATCGTCACCTTCACGACCACGAACCCCGGCTCGGCGCTGATCTACTTCGACACGCCCACCGCGCAGACGAAGCTGCTGGGCCGGCCGGGGACGGCCACGGCCATCGCGGTCGACGCGGCGGAGGGCGTCGGCGACGACCGGCTCAAACAGCGCGTGGCCGACGCCCTCGGCGCGCATACCTACGACTTCAGGACGGCCGGCGAGCAGGCCGAGTCGGACGTCGAGCAACTGGGCGGGTTCCTCGACGTCATCAAGTACGTGATGCTCGGCTTCGCCGGGATCGCCGTGCTGGTCGGCGTGTTCCTGATCGTCAACACCTTCTCCATGCTCATCGCCCAGCGCACCCGCGAGCTGGGCCTGCTGCGCGCGCTGGGCGCCGACCGGCGCCAGGTCCGGAACTCGGTGCTCACGGAGGCCCTGCTGCTCGGGCTGGTCGGCTCCACGCTCGGGCTCGCCGCGGGCATCGGGCTCGCGGCCGGGCTGATCGGGCTGATGGGCCTGCTCGGCATGAACATCGACGCCGACGAGATGGAGATCGGCTGGGCGACACCGGTGGCGGCCTACGTCGTCGGGCTCGGCGTCACCTTCATCGCCGCGTACCTCCCGGCACGGCGGGCCGCGGGCGTGTCGCCGATGGCCGCGCTGTCGGACGCCGAGGTCGCCGGGGTGGGCCGGCCGCTGCGGGTGCGCGCGGTGGCGGGCGCCGTCGTCGGGGCGGCCGGTGCGGCGGCGCTCGCGGGCTGCGCGGTGTCGCGGCAGACGTCGTCGGCGGCGTCCCTGCTGGGGCTCGGTGTGGTGCTCACCCTGATCGCGACCGTGATCGCCGGGCCGCTGCTGGTGCGCCCGGTGATCCGGGTGCTGGGCGGGGCCTTCCCCGCCCTGTTCGGGTCGATCGGCCGGATGAGCCAGCGCAACGCCCTGCGCAATCCGCGCCGTACCGGGGCCACCGCCGCCGCCCTGATGGTGGGGATCGCCCTGGTGGGCGGGATGTCGGTGGCGAGCGAGTCGATGACCGCGTCGTTCGACCGGCAGATCGACAAGACGCTGGGCGCCGACTTCGTGGTCCAGAACTCCAACTTCCAGCCGTTCCCGCCGGAGGTGACCGAGAAGGTGCGCGGCACCGACGGCGTGGGCCTGGTGGTGCGCGGGCGGTTCACGCCCGTCGCGGTCCGGCTTCCGGACGGCGACCGGGTGGAGACCACGGCCGCGGGCTACGACCCGCGGCTCGACGAGGTCGCCAACATCACCTACGCGCAAGGGGACTCCGCGGCCGCGCTCGCGAGCGGGCACCTGGCCATGGACCGGGACTTCGCCCGCGACCACGGGGTGCGGGTCGGCAGCACCCTGCCGGTTCGGTTCCCGGCCGGACGCTCGGCCGAGCTGACGGTCGGAGCGCTCACCGACCAGGACTCCGCCGAGGGGTTCGGCACCCAGGGCGGGCTGTTCTTCGGCATGGGCACCCTGGAGCGGTACGCGCCGGGCGGGCAGGACTCCGCGCTGTACGTCAACGCCGCCTCCGGCACCGGCGACGGCGAACTGCGCGCGAACCTGGAGGAGACCCTGGATCCGTACCCACAGGTGCAGGTGCGGGACTTGGCGGACTACAAGCAGCTGGTCCAGGACCAGATCGCCGTCCTGCTGTACCTCGTGTACGCGCTGCTCGGGCTGGCGATCATCATCGCCGTGCTCGGTGTGGTCAACACCCTCGCGCTGTCGGTCGTCGAACGCACCCGGGAGATCGGCCTGTTGCGGGCGATCGGGCTGGCCCGCCGGCAGCTGCGGCGGATGATCCGGCTGGAGTCGGTGGTCATCGCGGTGTTCGGCGCGGTCCTCGGGCTGGTGCTGGGACTGGTGTGGGGGGTGTGCACGCAGCAGGTCCTGGCGCTCCAGGGCATGACCGCCCTGGCGATCCCGTGGCTGACGATCGTGCTGGTGGTGGTCGGCTCGGCGGTGGTCGGGGTCGTGGCGGCGCTGCTGCCGGCATTGCGCGCGTCCCGCATGAACGTCCTGGCGGCCATCGCGCACGAGTGACGTCCGGATGGTGAACGGCCTGACGCCGAATGGTGAAACGGTCTGACGCGGGCCGGTGCGAGTGATGTGATCATGCGATGACCGACTTGCGCATCCGGGCCGCGACGCCCGAGGACCTCGACGCCGTGCTGGCCTTCTGGAAGGTGGCCGCCGAGGGCACGAGCATCAGCGACGACCGCGCCGGTGTGGAGCGGCTGGTCGCGCGTGACCCCGAGGCTCTGATCCTGGCCGAGCGGCACGGCGAACCGGCCGGCACGGTGATCGCCGGGTTCGACGGCTGGCGCTGCCATCTGTACCGGCTGGCCGTGCACCCTGACCACCGCCGCCAGGGCATCGCGACCGCGCTGCTCGCCGCCGCCGAGGAACGGTTCGTGCGGCTCGGCGGGCGCCGCGCGGACGCGATGGTGCTCACGCGCAACGAGAACGCACACCGTGCGTGGGACGCCGCCGGATACGCCTCCGAGGAGCAGTGGCGGCGCTGGGTGAAGCCCCTCGCCGGGTAGACGGATGAGCACATGATCGACCCGGAAAGGACTTTGCCCATCCTTTACTCTTGAATGGCCACTCGGTCCTGCATGAAAGGTTGTGAGCGTCCGCCCATGGGCGAGCCTCCCCGTGCGCGACACCGCGCGTTCCGCCCCGTCCTGGAGAACCATGGAACGGGGGTGAACCGATGACCGAAGTGCTCCTCCTCCTGGCGGCGATCCTGCTCTCGCTCGCCTGCGGCGCCTTCGTGGCGGCCGAGTTCTCCCTCACCACCGTCGAGCGCGCCGAGCTGGAGCGGGCCGTCGAGCGCGGTGAGCGGGGCGCGCAGGGGGCACTGAAGGCCGTACGGAGTCTGACGTTCCAGCTCTCCGGCGCGCAGCTCGGCATCACCGTCACCAACCTGGTGGTCGGCATGCTCGCCGAGCCGTCGATCGCCGCGCTGATCGCCGGGCCGCTGGAGGATCTCGGCATGTCGCGCTCGGCGTCGCACAGCATCGCGCTGGTGCTCGGTACGGCCGCGTCGACGGTGTTCCTGATGGTCGTCGGTGAGCTGGTGCCCAAGAACTGGGCGATCTCCTCGCCGCTGACCGTCGCGAAGACGGTGGGCAACGCGCAGCGCTGGTTCAGTGCCGCGTTCCGGCCGTTCATCACGCACCTCAACAACACCGCGAACCGGGTCGTGCGGCGGATCGGTGTGGAGCCCGCCGAGGAGCTCGCCTCGGCGCGCGGGCCGCAGGAGCTGGCGGCCCTCGCCCGGCACTCCGCGAAGAAAGGTGCCCTGGAGGCCGACACCGCCGAGCTGTTCGTGCGCACGCTGAACCTCGCCGACCTGACCGCGGAGAACGTGATGACGCCCCGGGTGCAGGTCGTCGCGCTGGAGGTGCAGGCCACCCTGGAGGACGTCGCGAACGCGACCCGGGCTACGGGACTGTCCCGGTTCCCGGTCTACCGCGGCACCCTCGACTCGGTCGTCGGAACCGCCCACGTCAAGGACGTGCTGGCGGTCCCGGCCGAGCGCCGGACCCGGATCTACGTGTCCGAGCTGATGCGCGAACCACTGCTGGTCCCCGAGACGCTCACCGTCGACCGGCTCCTGGACCGGCTCTCCGGCAAGCGCACGATGGCCGTCGTGATCGACGAGTACGGCGGCACGGCGGGGGTGGCCACGCTGGAGGACATCGTCGAGGAGGTCGTCGGCGAGGTGCGCGACGAGCACGACCCGCACGAGACCCCGGACCTCGCCGCGGCCGGCACCGACGAG
The DNA here is from genome assembly GCF_031348265.1 of Streptomyces collinus. NCBI lineage: Bacteria > Bacillati > Actinomycetota > Actinomycetes > Kitasatosporales > Streptomycetaceae > Streptomyces > Streptomyces collinus. The sequence goes on from NZ_CP133771.1 coordinate 1,262,629, forward strand.
AGCGGGCACCCCCTGTACTCGGCCGACGGCTCCGCGCGCGTGGACCACCTCGAACGGATCGGGCTGCGTGCGCCGGAGGGCCCCTACGAGACGCTCGCCGGGCTGGTGGCCACGGTGCTCGGGCGGATACCGGCCGCCGGAGACACCCTGGAGGTCGCCGGCTGGCATCTGGAGGTCCTGGACGCCACGGGGCGCCGGGCCGCCCGCGTCCGGCTGCGCGCACCGCTCGACGACCGCAAGCCCGACGAGAAGGGGGTGGAGCTGTGACCGCCGTCCAGCTGCTGATCGGACTGGCGACCCTCGTCGTCAACGCCTTCTTCGTCGGCGCCGAGTTCGCGCTGATCTCGGTGCGCCGCAGCCAGATCGAGCCCTACGCCGACCGGGGCGACCGGCGCGCGAAGAGCGTGCTGTGGGGCCTGGAGCACGTGTCCGCGCTGATGGCGGCCGCGCAGCTCGGCATCACGCTGTGCACGCTGGTGCTGGGCGTGGTGGCCGAACCGGCGATCGCGCACCTGCTGGAGCCGGCGTTCCACGCGGTGGGCGTTCCCGAGGGCGCGGGGCACGCCGTGTCCTTCGTGATCGCGCTGTCCCTCGCGACCTATCTGCACATGCTGCTCGGCGAGATGGTGCCGAAGAACATCGCGCTCGCCGAGCCGGTGCGCAGCGCGCTGGCCCTCGGACCGCCCCTGGTGGCGCTGTCCCGGGCGCTGCGCCCGGTGATCTTCACCGTGAACGCGTTCGCCAACGCGCTGCTGAAGCTGCTGCGCGTGGAGGCCCGGGAGGAGGTGGCCGCCTCCTATTCGGACGCGGAGATAGCGCAGATCGTGAAGGACTCCAGCGAGGCGGGCCTGATCGACGACCGCGCCCAGGAGCGGCTGCACGACGCGCTGGAGCTGGGCCGCCGTCCGGTGCGGGACGTGGTGCTGCCGCTGGAACGCGTGGAGTACGCGAGCGTGGGCGTCACCCCGGAGGAACTGGAGCGGCTGTCGGCCGAGTCCGGGTTCTCCCGCTTCCCGGTGGTGGACGAGGGACGACGGATCGTCGGCTACCTGCATGTGAAGGACGCCCTGGAGGCCGTCGGGCGCAACACGCCGTTCCGCCTGCGGGACATGCGCCCCATCGCCCGGGTGCGGGAGCACACCCCGCTGGACGACGTCCTCACGGCGATGCGGGGCAGCCGTACGCACCTCGCGGCCGTCCTCGGGGCGGACGGGCGGCTGGCCGGTCTGGTGACCATGGAGGACGTGCTGCGGGAGCTGTTCGGTCAGCGGGCGTGAGGACCGGGTTCGCGGGACCGACCGACTGACGGGTATGTGCACGGGATACCATTTCCGTCGCCATGCAGACGAACCCCACCTACAGCAGCCTGGTCGCGGTCGGCGACTCCTTCACCGAGGGCATGTCGGATCTGATGCCCGACGGCACCTACCGGGGCTGGGCGGACCTGCTCGCCGCACGGATGGCGGCCCGTACGCCCGGCTTCCGGTACGCCAACCTCGCGGTGCGCGGCAAGCTGATCCAGCAGATCGTCGACGAGCAGGTCGACGTCGCGGCGGCCATGGGAGCCGACGTGATCACCCTGGTCGGCGGCCTCAACGACACCCTGCGGCCCAAGTGCGACATGGGACGGGTGCGCGGGCTCCTGGAGGAGGCCGTGGAGAAGCTCGCCCCCGCCTGCCGGCAGCTCGTGCTGATGCGCAGCCCGGGCCGGCAGGGCCCCGTCCTGGAGCGGTTCCGGCCGCGCATGGAGGAGCTGTTCGCCTGCGTCGACGAGCTGGCAGCCCGGCACGGCGCGATCGTCGTCGACCTGTACGGCGCGCCGTCCCTGAGCGACCCGCGGATGTGGGACGTGGACCGGCTGCACCTGACGGCCGACGGCCACCGCCGGGTCGCGGAGGCGGTGTGGCAGACGCTGGGCTACGACCCCGAGGACGCCGACTGGCGCACGCCGATGGCGGCGACGCTGCCGCCGGGCTGGGTCATGCGGCGGGTGGCGGACGCCCGCTTCGCCCGGCAGCACCTGCTCCCGTGGATAGGCCGCCGGCTGACGGGCCGCTCCTCGGGCGACGGACTGCCGCCCAAGCGGCCGGAGCTGGCGCCCTACGAGGACCTGGCGTAGCCGCAGGTGGACGCGCCGGTCACGGCCTCGTAGGTTCCGACAAGGACACCCGCGGCGCTGGCCTGCACGAATCGCCAGTAGAATCCGGTCACGTGACTTCCGCTCCCGCCAAGCCCCGCATCCCGAACGTCCTCGCCGGACGCTACGCCTCCGCCGAGCTCGCCACGCTCTGGTCGCCCGAGCAGAAGGTGAAGCTGGAGCGGCAGCTCTGGCTCGCCGTGCTGCGGGCCCAGAAGGACCTCGGGATCGAGGTGCCGGACGCGGCGCTCGCCGACTACGAGCGCGTCCTCGACACCGTCGACCTGGCCTCCATCGCCGAGCGCGAGAAGGTCACGCGGCACGACGTGAAGGCGCGGATCGAGGAGTTCAACGACCTCGCCGGGCACGAGCACGTGCACAAGGGCATGACCTCCCGCGACCTCACCGAGAACGTCGAGCAGCTCCAGATCCGCCTCTCGCTGGAACTGGTGCGCGACCGCACGGTCGCCGTCCTGGCCCGGCTCGGCAAGCTCGCCGGCGAGTACGGCGAGCTGGTCATGGCCGGCCGCTCGCACAACGTCGCTGCACAGGCCACCACCCTCGGCAAGCGCTTCGCCACCGCCGCCGACGAGCTGCTCGTCGCCCACGGCCGCATCGAGGAGCTGCTGGGCCGCTACCCGCTGCGCGGCATCAAGGGCCCGGTCGGCACCGCGCAGGACATGCTGGACCTGCTCGGCGGGGACGCCGGAAAGCTCGCGGACCTGGAGCAGCGGATCGCCGGGCACCTGGGCTTCTCGCAGGCGTTCACCTCGGTCGGCCAGGTCTACCCGCGCTCGCTGGACTACGAGGTCGTCACCGCGCTGGTGCAGCTGGCGGCGGCCCCGTCGTCGCTGGCCAAGACGATCCGGCTGATGGCCGGGCACGAGCTGGTCACCGAGGGCTTCAAGCCCGGCCAGGTCGGCTCCTCGGCGATGCCGCACAAGATGAACACCCGCTCCTGCGAGCGCGTCAACGGCCTGATGGTGATCCTGCGCGGCTACGCCTCCATGACCGGCGAGCTGGCGGGCGACCAGTGGAACGAGGGCGACGTCTCCTGCTCGGTGGTGCGCCGGGTCGCGCTGCCGGACGCGTTCTTCGCCTTGGACGGCCTGCTGGAGACGTTCCTGACGGTGCTCGACGAGTTCGGCGCGTTCCCGGCGGTCGTCGCCCGTGAGCTGGACCGCTACCTGCCGTTCCTCGCCACCACGAAGGTGCTGATGGGCGCCGTGCGCGCGGGCGTGGGCCGGGAGCTCGCGCACGAGGCGATCAAGGAGAACGCCGTCGCCTCCGCGCTCGCCATGCGCGAGCAGGGCGCCGAGCGCAACGAACTGCTCGACAAGCTGGCCGCCGACGCGCGCATCCCGCTGGACCGGGGCCGGCTGGACGCGCTGATGGCCGACAAGCTGTCCTTCACCGGCGCGGCGGGCGACCAGGTCGCCGCCGTCGTCGCCCGGGTCGAGGAGATCGTCAAGCAGAACCCCCAGGCCGCGGGCTACACGCCCGGGGCGATCCTCTGACACGCCGGCCGGGTGGCCGACGGTGCCGCGTTTCACGCCCGAGGAGCTTCAGGCCGCCCGCGACCGCGTCGTGCCCGACGTGGTCGCGGAGGATCTGCACGTGCTGTTCTGCGGCATCAACCCCGGTCTGATGACGGCCGCGACGGGCCATCACTTCGCCCGCCCGGGCAACCGCTTCTGGCCGGTGCTGCACCGGTCCGGGTTCACACCGCGGCTGCTGAAGCCGTCCGAGCAGCAGGAGCTCCTGTCGTACGGGCTCGGCATCACGAATGTCGTGGCGCGGCCCTCCGCCCGGGCCGACGAGCTGAGCGCCGAGGAGTACCGGGAGGGCGGGCGGCTGCTCGCAGCGAAGGTGGAGCGGCTGCGGCCGCGCTGGCTGGCCGTAGTAGGGGTGACCGCCTACCGGGCCGCGTTCGACGACCGCGCGGCGCGGGTGGGGCCGCAGTCGCGGACG